>NZ_JAIOHK010000041.1 GCF_019913785.1 Altibacter sp. | reverse complement strand
CGACTGTTGCATCATCTGTCGTAGTGGTTGATCCTGAAAGATCAGTCACCGGAGTGTTCGCTGGGTTCATTGCCAGTCCATTGACTGTCGCCTGATTGGTAATCTGACCCGCATCAACATCCCCCTGTGTTACTACATAGGTAGCTGTATAGACCCATACTTCAGTTAAGCCTAAGATACCATCATTACCTGTATCACCCGTTGGTCCTGCAATAGCAGACAGTCCAGCTAATGGATCAGTCACCACTACATTATCGATAGATAAGTTTCCTTGGTTAGTTACCGTGAAGGTATAGGTTACGGTATCTCCTTCTGAAAGGTCAACACAGTTGTTACCTCCCGTTGGGTTTTGATCGCTTGTTTTTACAATAGCAATGTCTGCATCCTGACAGATCACAACGACTGTTGCATCATCTGTCGTAGTGGTTGATCCTGAAAGATCAGTCACCGGAGTGTTTGCAGGGTTCATTGCCAGTCCGTTGACTGTCGCCTGATTGGTAATCTGACCTGCATCAACATCCCCCTGTGTCACCACATAAGTAGCCGTATAGACCCATACTTCAGTTAAGCCTAAGATTCCATCATTACCTGTATCACCGGTTGGTCCTGCAATAGCAGACAATCCAGCTAGTGGATCGGTCACCACTACATTGTCAATCGATAGGTTTCCTTGGTTAGTTACTGTGAAAGTATACGTTACTGTATCTCCTTCTGAAAGGTCAACACAGTTGTTTGCTCCAGGTATTTGATCGCTTGTTTTTACAATAGCAATGTCTGGATCTTGACAAATAGTTACCGTTACCTGATTACTCGGATCATTCACTGCACCTAGTGCAGTATCGCCATCTACTTCAGCAGTATTAACTATTGAACCGTTATCGATATCTAATTGTGTTACCGAATAACTTGCAGTATAATTCCAAACTTCGCCTACATTTAAAATAGAATCATTATTTGTGTCACCACTTGCAGGTCCGGCAATGACGCCACCTAAGATTGGATCTGTCACGACCACATTAGAGATATCGACATCTCCTTCGTTGGTCACGACGAATGTATACTCAATAGTATCGTTTACATCAAAATTGATACAATTACCAGTCGCACTCGTACTAGCCTTTGTAATGGAAATTTCAGCGTCTTGACATAAGGCAACAGTTTCTGTGTCTTCATCGTGTACATTGAACGAAGAAGAAGATCCCGTTACAGTACCATCCACTTCGGCTGTATTAACAACTTGCCCATTGATGATATCCGATTGTTGTACCACATAAGAGGCTGTATAGGTCCATACTTCGCCTACATCTAAAATACTGTTGTTGTTTGTATCTCCTGAAGCAGGTCCGGGAATAGGATTCACAGGATCGATCAAAGGATCATTCACCTCAACACTTGAGATAGCAATATTTCCTTGGTTGGTTACTGTGAAATCGTAATTTATAGATTGTCCCGGGGCTATAGGATTACAATTTTGTGTTGTTGTATTAGTCGCTGTCTTTTCAATTGCAATTAAACAATTGTAAAGCGTCAAAGTCACCGGAGTTCTATCTAAACTAGAACAGTTACTTGTGTTATCAACGGTTTCAGCATAATATGTTATTGAACCTATGGTATTCCAGGTTGGAGTTACCACATTTCCGTTCGTAGCCTGATCGTACCAAACAACGGTTTGGTTCGCTAATACCGAAGCAGATGCTGTTAACGTCTGAATGGGCGACGCAGCACATTCGGCCTGATCACCGCCACTCATTGGAGCATCTGGTGGTAAATAAATTTGAATATTGGAATCTACCATCACCGGAGGTAGATTACAGTTATTATTATAAGTTCCGTTGTATGTTAATTCAGCTCTGAAATCACCCTGAAAAGGACTCGCTCCGGTATAAGTAAACGTTCCCGATAGATCACCCATGGTGTTTCCAGAGACGGTTCCAACAGAAACATTATTAAGGAAGAATTCCCATACAAATCCAACAGAGAATGGTGTACATTCTCCCGGATTAAAAGTCGCAGAATAGTCCACAGATTTTGAACAATCTACTTGGTCTATACTAGGATCTGATATAATTGGACAAGGTACACAGACTTCCGGATTTGGAAATGGTAATATTTCTTGTTCACAAATTGCATTTATAAATGTCATTTCACTCATCCCTGCATCTTGCATACCGCAACCTTGCATTCCTATAGCCTCAATGGAATATTCTAAGGTTAAAACTTCGCTTGAAACATCACCCACGTCCCAAGTAATGGTATTCGTACCACCATTATAAGAGGCATTAACAGGATCGCTTAATGATCCCGGCACCATTTGAAAACCTGCACCCAGCATGTCTGTAACCACCGCATCTTTTGCCGCTAATGCTATCTGTCCTAATATTGTATTGTATATCCCTGTTAGATCAACTGCATTTTCTGTTGTGAATAAGCCACCATTTTGTATTTGGTCTAAGGTATACGTAGCTGCAGCCTGTGCATTTCCACTAATATCTCCAAAAAGTCCTACTGAAAAAATAGTCTGATCATATACAACAGAACTTATGGTAGTGGTTTGTGCACCCTGACCTTCATTAATGGCATCATTCATACAAGCCGTATTTCCAGCTGGAAAAGGTGGTGATGGTGTTCCACTACAGGAGCTACCACTTAATGTTCTGTTTGTAACACCATCAGTAAGAAGTATCATACTTCTACCTGTAGCGCAATCGAAGTGGCCGTTGGCCGTCATTTCATTATCAGCCACATCCATGGCTCTTGCAATGTTCGTCCCTCCTGAAGGTGATGAGATACCATTATTAATTTCGTTGATAATGGCAGTTTGATTCGTAGTTAATCCTATTTCCAAATTACCTGAAGTAGAATACGAGACAATTCCAACTCGGTTATTCCCTGTTGGATTGTTTGCCGGAAGGAAAAAAGTATTGACAAATTCTTCGGCGGCATTCAGTGCCTCGTCAAATGGATCACCTTGCATACTACCGGAACGGTCAATAATCAAAATAACATCCTGAGCAAGATCAGGAGCATCTCCTGTAATTGTCAAGGTAATATCAAACTGATTACACAATGCACTTTCAATAGCAACCTTATTCAATGTGATTGGATCCTGTGCAAATAAGGAAGCAACATTAAATACAAAAAAAGTCAATAGCAGAACTAAGCTTTTCGTGTACGTTAATCTTTCGGTGGGTAATTGCTTTTTCATAAAATGAGTTTTTAGGTTTTAACCTAGTAAGTCTTATAAATTAGGACAGTGTCCTTACGTATGTATTCTAGTTTTCGTCTGGATTTCTATGGTACACTTTTAAAAGCGCTGACACCGATCCATCTCCGCATGCCTTGCTGTTTGCTTTTAATTCCACAGCTCCCCACTTATCCAAAGGAGTGTTTTTAGGGACCGCCACAAATGCTAAAAAGGTAACAGTTGAGCGAGCTGGTACGGTAATACTAGAACCAACCGATCCATTATAATTAATGGTGGTGTTCAATTTATAATTGGAAGCCAAACGCGAAGCGACTTTTTGTTCTACCGTAAAGGATTTAGCCGAATTAACCGACTCAATAATATAGGTCTGAGAAGAAGCAGCATTATTAGTTAGCTCCACTTTAAATTTTGCCGGCATATCTACAGTAGCAGATTTCATATCCCTGCCCTTGTATACCTTCATTTTCGCATCGCAGTTTTGTCCAAAACTTTGGAAACAAAACATGCTAAAAAGGAATGTCACCACAAGGGGTGATAAAAACAACTTCGGTTTTCCCAAAAGGGAATTGAGTGTAGTAACTTTCATATCCATAAATTTGTTAAAATATCAATGTTAAAAAGAATGCCCCAACAGCATTGATTTTGTGATTTCCAAATCAAATATACGTAGGAAAAAATGTTAAAGTCTTACAAAATTTGAACTATTAGTTGAAGTGTAATAAAAAATCGGTCAATGACGTTAAATCACCCTTATTTGAACGTATTTTTGTAGGAAATGTATATACGTGTTTATACGTATACGCCTTATTATTAAGGGTTTTAGAAGAATATTTTTTGTAGGAATTACACTTACTTTTTGATTGTAAAAATACCCTTTGATTCACTAAAAACAACCTGTATCTTTGCAGTTAAATTGTTATAGAATAAATGTCTTTAAAACGTGAAATTGATCGCCGAAGAACCTTTGGAATTATCTCCCATCCCGATGCCGGAAAAACAACTTTAACCGAAAAATTATTGCTCTTTGGAGGTGCCATCCAAGAGGCGGGAGCTGTAAAAAATAATAAGATTAAAAAAGGGGCTACCAGTGACTTTATGGAAATTGAACGCCAAAGAGGTATTTCGGTGGCTACTTCTGTCTTGGCATTTGAATATGAAGGCATTAAGATAAATATTCTGGATACGCCGGGTCACAAGGATTTCGCGGAAGACACCTTTAGAACACTCACCGCAGTGGATAGTGTTATTGTAGTGATAGACGTCGCCAAAGGCGTGGAAGAGCAAACCGAAAAATTGGTGGAAGTTTGCCGCATGCGCAACATCCCTATGATCGTCTTTATAAATAAGTTGGATAGGGAAGGAAAAGATGCATTCGAATTACTAGACGAAATTGAACAAAAACTGAATCTTCGGGTTACCCCACTGAGCTTTCCTATAGGAATGGGATACGATTTTAAAGGCATCTACAATATCTGGGAGAAAAATGTAAACCTCTTCAGCGGTGATAGTCGGAAAAACATCGAAGAAACCATCAGGATTGAGGATGTTAACCACCCCGATTTGGAAAAGATTATAAGTGAAAAAGCAGCGAATACACTTCGGGAAGAACTTGAATTGGTCTATGAAGTCTATCCCGACTTTAATCGTGAGGAATATTTGGAAGGGACACTACAACCGGTATTCTTTGGTTCTGCTTTGAATAATTTCGGAGTCCGGGAGCTATTGGATTGTTTTGTTGAAATTGCGCCAAAACCACGCCCAAAAGAAAGTGATACACGATTGGTTAAACCGGATGAAAAAGAATTTTCGGGCTTTGTGTTTAAAATTCATGCCAATATGGATCCCAAACATCGGGACCGCTTGGCCTTTATTAAAATCGTATCCGGAACCTTTGAGCGAAATACGCCCTATCTGCACGTACGACTTAATAAAAAACTGAAGTTTTCGAGTCCGAATGCCTTTTTTGCTGAAAAAAAACAAATTGTGGATATTTCATATCCCGGTGATATTGTAGGCCTTCACGATACCGGGAATTTTAAAATTGGCGACACTTTGACCGAAGGTGAAGTAATGAATTATAAAGGAGTTCCCAGTTTTTCTCCGGAGCATTTCAAATACATAAACAATGCCGACCCTATGAAAAGCAAGCAGCTTGAAAAGGGAGTAGATCAATTAATGGATGAAGGCGTTGCGCAGTTATTCACCTTGGAACTTAACGGAAGAAAAGTAATTGGTACGGTTGGCGCGCTGCAATTCGAAGTGATTCAATACCGACTCGAACACGAATACGGTGCCACCTGTAGGTACGAAAACTTAAATGTGCATAAGGCCTGCTGGGTGGAACCCAAAGACCCTAAAAGTGCGGAGTTTGCCGATTTTAAAAGGGTAAAATCTAAGTTTTTAGCAAAGGATAAACGAGGGCAATTGGTATTCTTTGCCGATTCGGCCTTTACCTTACAAATGACGCAATCCAAATACCCAAATGTAAAACTGCATTTCGTAAGCGAATTTGAAAAAGCGAAATAAGGTTATCTGCTATTACAAATAAATCGCTTGAATATCAATTCTATCTAAATCTCCGAAGGTTGCTCTAAATGCTGCGTCAGCTGTTAAATCACCTCCAAAAACAGCACCGTTTAAATGAATACTATAGGTTCCTGCTTCCAAAGAAATAGTGGTCGATCGAGAATTATACACATATCCTGTAGCGGTATCACAATTTGAATTTGAATATACCGAACTTGTCATGCCGTATGCCTTGGACGTATTGGCCGTGCTGCCATCTCCTAAATAAAAGTAATTATGCGCAATCTTAGCTCTTCCGTCATCTATTTTTGCGATACCATCATATCCATCAAAATCAATAGATATATAATACGTAATTACAACCAACGCCCGTTGAGTTAGTGTAAAATTCTTTTGATACAGCTCAGCTGAATTTAACCCAGAATTAGCGGTTGTCTGAACCACGACGGGTGAAGAAATACCAGATTCCGATACAACTTCACCAGATAAATCTCCAAGGGAAAGCGTCCCATTTGCATCGACCAAGACATTGTACTTTGAAGTCCCTCCTAGGTTTTTATTATTGTTTTCGCTATTAAGTCCTTCAACTCGTATAGTACTACCATTTCCTGCAATATGTAAAGATTCTTGAGGATCTGTAGTTCCAATTCCAACTTGAGCACTGACTGTGAACACGGTAAAAAGACATAGTGCAAAAAAAGTAGTTGTATTTTTCATAATTGAATATTTTGTATGCATAATTATAATCTTAATAGAATCTTCAAATTAGTTTTGTAAAAGGGGACCATCGGCATTTCCACTAGCACAGCTGCAATATGCATCGGCCCAAGACACATAAGTTATTGTTACCGTATTCGTATCGCAGGTTCCTGCATTAGGAAAGGGTAAACAAACCTTATATTCAAAAACAACATCTCCTAAAAATCCTGTTTCAGGAGTGTACGAATAACTTCCATCCGAATTAAATGTAAAATCTTGACCCGCCGGTGTAGGACCTGTTAATAAAGAAAAGGTTGAGCCCGCTGGAATATTGTTAGTAGCTACTGTTCCATTTATTTCGGTATCCAAACAAGCCTTTTCATTTATCGCTTGTGCATATTTCTGAACGACGAATACTTTACCATCGGCATGGTCAAGAGTAGCTCCCACTAATTCGACCTTTGTAATTATCGATCCTGTTGGCGCTAGATCGTCCAATTTAAAAATGGCAATCCCTATTGTTCCATTATTTTCTTGAACCCTTCCGGAATTCCAATAGTCCACGCCTGCCGGTGGTGCATTAAACAATGGCCCCCATTGCGTTGAATTGGCTCGTACAAAAGTATCTCCTAAAAATTGCTCCGCACCTCCACCGTTCGGGGTACCATATACTGCTATATAGTAGCAGTTATTTGCATTTCTTTCTGAAACCGCTAAAAGACCACCTTCATTGGAAGGTATCCCAGGGTTAAAATAAAGTGTTTGCAATTGTGCGTCGGTTGTAGCAATAGCGTTGAAATCTCCACAAATGTCACGTCCATTGGGATTTGCAACAAAATAATGATTCAAATTTTTATCTTGATAGGCCGCCTGAGCGTTTAGATTCCAAGTAGGGTTTGAGCTATTATTATTAACGATAACTCCATTTAAAATAATATTGTTTGTACTATGTCCCGCAGGACCTACTCTCGTCATTTCATAGGAGGTAGGTGCCGCAAAAGCTTCGAAAATCTCTCCGTCTATGGTAATGGATTTAATAGTAGCTGGATTGCTGGGAACTGCTTGAACATCATCCCATTGAAATGTAACTCCAGTAGTAACAGAAGGCTTCTGAGTTTGAGCATAGCCTTTTTCAACTAAAGAAAAAACCATCAAAACAGAAAGCATTAAAAATAGTCTTCTAATAAGACATGTAGGCACTGTAGGTTTCATAAGTTCAATTTGGGCATGGTAACAAGAATTTATTGGGGGGCTCTTGTTACACTCAGCAAATATAACTTTGAATTGTTGATTTTTCCTACATCAAGATATACTTATTCGTTGTATTGCTATTTATATTCGTTAAAGTGTATTAATTAGTAATTTATTTAGCGATTATAATGCATATTTTTTTGTGTGAATTTCCATATCCACTACTTTTTCAAATAATTAGGAAGCCACTTCAAAATAGTTTTCCTACGTATAGGTAATAAAAAAGCCCTGCAATTTGCAAGGCTTTTTTTTATTAGGCTTCTCCCGTAGGGCCAAAATTAATTGGAATAGGAGGCTGTTGGTAATCTTTTATTTCACCATGGGAATTCTCAAAACGTTTCACATTATCACTTAATGCCTTTAAAAAACGTTTGGCATGCTGTGGAGTCAAAATAATTCTCGATTTCACCTTACTCTTTGGAACTCCCGGCATAATCGTGACAAAATCCACCACAAACTCCGAAACAGAGTGATTAATGATTGCTAAGTTACTATAGGTCCCTTGCGCAACGGCTTCGTCTAATTCTATGTTGATCTGTCCCTGTTGTTGCTTCGGTTTTTTTGTATCTGCCATATCTCGCTGTTTTAAAAAACAAACGCTCCCATCGGAGCGTTTGTTTCAAAAATTATGTTAATTATAATTAACTTCTTGTTTCTCGCGTGTCATTTCTTCCAACTCTTCCTTCGAGCCTACGATAATGGTATCGTATTCTCGCATTCCGGTTCCGGCAGGAATTCTATGACCAACAATTACATTTTCCTTCAATCCTTCAAGATCATCTACTTTACCACTAACAGCCGCTTCGTTCAATACCTTGGTGGTTTCCTGGAAGGAAGCCGCCGAAATAAACGATTTGGTTTGTAGTGAAGCTCTCGTAATACCTTGTAGTATCGGAGTAGCAGTGGCGGTTTCGGCATCACGTGCCTCAATCAACGCCTTATCGGCTCTTTTCAGAATTGAATTCTCATCACGTAACTCACGCGGCGTAATGATTTGTCCTTCTTTAATAGTTTCCGATTCTCCTGCACTGGTTACCACTTTCATTCCGAAGATCTTATCGTTCTCTTCAATAAAGTCGTCTTTATGAACCAACTGGTTCTCCAAGAAGGTGGTATCTCCCGAATCTACGATCTGCACCTTACGCATCATTTGACGTACTACTACCTCAAAATGCTTGTCGTTGATCTTCACCCCCTGTAAGCGGTATACTTCCTGAACTTCATTCACCAAGTATTGTTGAACCGCAGATGGGCCTTTGATTCGTAAAATATCTTCCGGAGTAGTAGAACCATCAGAAAGCGGCATCCCTGCTCGTACATAATCGTTCTCTTGAACAAGAATCTGGTTACTCAACTTCACCAAGTACTTCTTCACTTCACCTAATTTAGACTCGATGATAATCTCTCGGTTACCACGTTTTATTTTTCCAAAGGAAACAACGCCATCTATCTCACTTACAACAGCTGGATTCGATGGGTTACGTGCTTCGAACAATTCGGTAACACGTGGAAGACCTCCAGTAATATCCCCTGCTTTCGCAGATTTACGAGGAATCTTCACCAAGATCTTACCAATCTTAATTTTATCTCCATCGTCCACCATCAAGTGAGCCCCTACCGGTAAGTTATACGAACGAATTACTTCGTCCTTCTTACCGAGGATTTGCAAGGTTGGTATCTTCTTCTTATCTCTCGATTCTGAAATCACTTTCTCCTGGAAACCGGTTTGTTCATCGATCTCAACCTGATAGGTAACTCCTTGTTCAATGTTCTCGTATTTGATCTTACCGGCAAATTCAGAAATAATAACCCCGTTATAAGGATCCCACTGACATACAACATCACCCTGCTTCAGGGATTGTTTGTCCTTTATAAATATGGTAGACCCATACGGAATGTTATTGGTGCTCAAAACAATTCCGGTCTTCTTGTCGACGAGTTTTATTTCTGAAGTACGTGAAATAACAATATCAACTGTTTTTCCGTCTGAATCTTCGCCTTTTACCGTTTTCAATTCTTCAATTTCGGCAATACCATCAAATTTAACGGTAAGCTTGTTCTCTTCTGAAATGTTTCCGGCAATACCTCCCACGTGGAACGTACGCAGTGTTAACTGCGTTCCAGGTTCACCAATGGACTGTGCCGCTACAACACCAACAGCTTCACCTCGTTGCACCATTTTATTGGTAGCAAGGTTTCTTCCGTAGCACTGTGCACAAATACCTTTCTTCGCTTCACAAGTAAGTGCCGATCTAACTTCAATCTGTTCAACCGGAGAGTTTTCAATGGCGGTAGCTACCGCTTCCGAAATATGATCACCGGCTCCTACAATCAAGTCTTTAGTCAATGGATTGTATACATCATTCAATGCAGTACGACCTACAATACGATCGCGCAACGACTCCACTACCTCTTCGTTTTTCTTTAAGGCCGAAACCTCAATGCCACGAAGGGTTCCACAATCTTCGATATTGATAATAACATCTTGCGAAACATCCACCAAACGACGTGTTAAGTAACCTGCATCGGCCGTTTTCAACGCGGTATCTGCAAGACCCTTACGCGCACCGTGCGTAGAAATAAAGTATTCTAAAATAGAAAGTCCTTCCTTAAAGTTAGAAAGAATCGGGTTTTCAATAATCTCACCACCACCCGAATTCGATTTCTTTGGCTTTGCCATCAATCCACGCATTCCGGTAAGCTGGCGAATCTGTTCTTTCGATCCACGCGCCCCGGAATCAAGCATCATATACACAGAGTTAAATCCTTGCTGATCCTCACGTATACGCTTCATTGACAATTCGGTCAACTCGGCATTGGTAGCGGTCCAAATATCAATGACCTGATTGTAACGTTCGTTATTGGTAATTAATCCCATATTATAGTTGGCGATAATACCATCCACTTGTGAATTGGCGTCATCGATCATACTCTGC
>NZ_JAIOHK010000040.1 GCF_019913785.1 Altibacter sp. | reverse complement strand
GCGCCTGTTCAGAAAATCGGGCTCCTGGAAGAATTACCATTCCGATTCTATTCTGGTATGGGGAAAAGAACCTAATCGACGCTATATATTAGTTGCGTTAATTGACGACCCCAACGGAGAAAATATTATACGAAGTTTAGTGAAACCTGTAGAAAAGGTATTAAAGAAACGCCCGGCTATAAGTATGAAATAAGAATTTTGATTCGGCATCATACATTCTAGAAGCATTAGCGATTAAGGAGATTTTTTCAATCTCCTTTTTTTTGCAGCTGTCCGAACCAAAATTAATTTACCTTTATAGAGTGAAATTCGATTTGTTTATTTTAATTGATTTCACTTTATGGACCATAATTTATAGGAACTACAATCAATAAGTATTGAATGCATGCTGCAGCTTAGTACAATCAAAAAGTATATTTTACGGGTTTTTGATTTAAAAGAAGAAGAACTTCATAAAACCCTATTACTTCAGCTCAATATATTTTTACTGATTACCACTTTACTCATTGTAAAACCCACCATAAACTCCTTATTTCTTTCCGAGCTTACATCAGATGCGTTACCGGTAGGTTATGTGCTTACAGCCATCATGGCCATACTAGGGTCCTATTTTTACAATAAAGCACTTGAAAGGTATAGTCTGAAATTAATCACCGAAAGAACCATCCTGGGTTCGGTCATTTCCTTGGTTCTTTTTGGTATTGCATTTAATTTCAATCTGGCTAACGGCCTTCTTCTCTATATACCCTATATCTGGGTGGCCATCTTCGGCCTGTTGACAGCATCCCAGTTTTGGATCCTGGCGAATTTGGTGTACAATGTGCGCGAGGCAAAACGAGTGTTTGGTTTTATTGGTGCCGGAGCGATTGCTGGAGGGATCTTTGGAGGGTACTTAACCTCGCTATTAACGAGTATTATAAATACTGAAAACCTACTCTTTGTAGCGGCTGTTTTATTGGCCGGATGTATTCCTATTACCAGATATATATGGAAAAATGAAGTTGTTTCATTGAATACCTTTCAGGTTTCAATTCGTTCAAATCCAAAGGCCGATTCCCCCTTCAAACTAATTAGACAATCCAAATTGCTCAGCCTTATCGCCGTGGTAATAGGGATATCCGTGCTAATTGCAAAACTGGTGGACTACCAGTACAGTGACTATGCTTCACGATTTATTGAAGACCCCGAAGAACTTGCGTCCTTTTTTGGATTTTGGTTTTCGACGCTAAGTGTAATCTCCTTGGCTATTCAACTGTTTCTCACCAAACGTATTGTTGGGACGTTTGGAGTGGGGAAATCACTACTTTGGTTGCCATCAGGAATTCTTATTGGTTCGCTGTTACTTCTATTTTTACCCCAACTATGGGTTATTGTATTTATCAAAGTTGTAGATGGTAGTTTGAAGCAATCGGTTAATAAAGCAGCAACCGAATTACTATCTATACCCATCCCAATCGAGACTAAAAAAAAGACCAAAACATTTACCGATGTAGTAGTAGATAGTATAGCTACCGGCTTGGCAGGGTTCATATTGATCTTTTTTATTAACGGACTCGATATCGCTTCCACCTATATCAGCTTGATTATTGTAGTGCTAATCTTACTGTGGCTGTATTTTATTTATCACTTACGGAAGGCGTACATTGTTGCGTTTAAGTCGTTGTTGGAGACCTCAGACCTTAAAAAAGAAAAGGCAGTTAAGAAGGAAATTCCTATTACGTCTATAGTTAGTACTGTTAATAGAGTGCTTGAGCAAGGATCCGAATCGCAGATCCTGCATATGCTTCAGAAGACCCTAACCGTAAAAGATGAACGCTTTTTTGCCGCAATTAGAAAACTATTGGCGCATCCTTCGGCGAAAGTACGCGCATTGGCCATCGAGAACCTCTATTTTTTGACTACAGAGAATATGTGTCCCAGTATTGAATTGATGGTAAACGACAAGGATCAAGAGGTAACCACAGCAGCGTTTCGATATCTGCTAAAAAACAACAATACCGATACGGTTGCCTTGTTCAACACCTACCTTGATAGCAAGGATGCGACCATAGCAAATGCCGCCTTAATTGGTTTGTCCTTCGAATTGAGAAACAATAAAAAGCTTCAAGATCAACACAACCTTCTGGTCCGAGTTGAACGTAAATTAGGTGAATTGTCAGAGCCTCAGACTGAAGCAGCAAGGAAATACAAATTGCTAACCATCTTGGAAGTTATAGGGAATGCGAGATTAGCGCCTTTTTATTTGGTTGTTCACGAACAACTTACGGCTGCCGATCTTGAACTGCGCGATATGGCTTTGATTAGTGCCGGAAATACACTGGATCCACAATTTATAGATCCTATTATCGCACAACTTAGTGTCAAAGAGGTGAGACAAACAGCAATCAACGCCCTTTTTCATTTTGGTGACCCAATCATACATTATTTATACGAAAAGATTGTTGCTGAAACAGTGGAGAATGAAGACGCTATACAGGCCGTGTTGGTCATAGAGAAATTTGCCTCCCAGAAGGCAATTAAGACCTTGCTGAAGCTAACGGATGGCACCGAACATGCGATAAAGATTGAAGCCATCGACGCTATAAAACGCCTAAAATGGAAACATACACACTTGCGAATTAAAGACCGATTCGTGATCGATAAGATTTTGGACGAATGTCATTTATACCAAAATACGCTGTCTGTTATTCATTCACAGATTGTTATTCAGTACAAAAAAAAAACCCAATTATCCGAATCTTCCGAAGAGGGGGAAGCCCGTAAAGGACTCATACATTTGCTGGAACAACGATTGGACCGCCAATTACAGCGAATTTTTAGATTTCTTGGGATCAAATACCCGCCCAATGACGTGGATCCCATCCTCAATACCATCCTAAAAGGAAAGGAGGAACAGCGAATTCACGCCATAGAATTCTTAGATAATATCTTAGACAATCAACTTAAAAAAGAACTCATTCCCGTTGCCGAATCTGTCTTATTGGATACTATTTCTGAAGAAAAGATCAAAAAATTAAACCTTAAGGTCTACAGTGAAGAAGAGTGTTATTACGAACTGCTTTCCAGAAAGGATCTGAAGCTAAAACAGGCCGTATTGTATCTTATTGAACAAACCAACGATAAGAAGTTCTTCCCACTTGTAAAGATGGCCAGT
Organism: Altibacter sp.; assembly: GCF_019913785.1. Lineage (GTDB taxonomy): Bacteria > Bacteroidota > Bacteroidia > Flavobacteriales > Flavobacteriaceae > Altibacter. The sequence goes on along the minus strand of NZ_JAIOHK010000040.1, from coordinate 49,492 downwards.
AAGGATTCTAATGAGAAAATTAGAAATAAAGCTTCAGACTTACTACATCAATTTCAGAAATAACTATTTTCTGATAATCTTATCAATACTGGAGGCCAAATTCATATGATCCGTGGCCGAATTTTTCCGAAGCACATTCGTCATAAGCACCACCATATAACAATGATTATCCGGATGCTCAATTATAGCCACCGAATTCATAAAATTCTGTACATTCCCCATGTATTTTCCACATCCTTCCCCTTTGCTACGGTCGCATTTATAGAGACTTCCCGATTTAAAATAAACGGCCGCTTCTTTCAAAGCAGGGGATTGAGCATACCGAATTCTACGATCTGTCATATACATAAGACGCTTCATTTCGAGACTCGATTTGGCATCGATAATATTGCCTTGTTCTAATTGCACCAAGAATTTCATCAACCCAATTGGAGAGCCGGTACTTCCTCCTTTTGCGCCCACGTACGGGTTTGCACCTCGTGTAAAAAAAGTTCCCAAACGCCATTCATCATGAGTAATTCCCAACTCCCGAAGGGGTAAATTAACCACGTCGTTACCCAGATCAGTGATCTGTTGCTTTGGCGTATTTTTGAAGTAGGCGTCCGCTTGTTCCTGTGTTAAGGTTGGGTAGTCTTTACCGAAAGCGGCCATCAATAAGGTTTCACGCCAAACAATACTCGCTGCACCGTTATTGCTCACAGAGAGCATATGATCGGCCCATTCGAACAAGCTGAACTCATCACTTGGAATCACCTGTCGTTTCACCAATTTTTTTGTCTCCATATTGTAAATGGGAATGGTATGCACATCGGTTAATCCCCAAGGCCCCGATTTTACTACTTTCGATTTTAACAAAGCGATACGATCGTCAAAAGAGTCGGGATAGATCTTCGCCAATTGATCGAACAGTCCAACCAATACAGCGAGTTTCCCCACACTCCCGGGTTGATACCCTGCACTTGAATTACGCTCGGCATAACGCGTATTCTTCGGGTCGGTGAAATCGATAATGGCTAATGAATAGCTTCGGTCCAAACCTCGAAATAAACCATTGATCTCTTCCTGAAATGCAGGGTCTATCGTCATAAACTGAGACAAACTGTCCTGATGCCGTTCAAATAAATTTAGCTGAATGTCTAAATACGACTTCATGGCTCCCGGAGGCAGGGTGGTTCCGTCTTTAAGCTCACCGCTTTTAATGAGTTCGAGGCGCTTTAATCGTTTGATCCCGGTATACTCATAGCCGTCAATTGGGTAGAGCGTTGCAGTGGTAAAAGCTGCAGTTAAAACTAATATGGCGAGTAATCCTATAATTTTTTTCATTATAACTTTGTTGAAAGTGAAATTTCTTTTTTGGTATTGACCACCGGTGTAATAGATTCTAAATACCCCGAGCTGAGTGCCTTTTTGTTTTCCACAAAGGGACGAACTTGGAAAAGCCACAGTTTGCCCTCCTTAAAGCCTAATTCGACATCGTAGGCACCGTCATAATCTGAGTGGGTTTCTTTCGGAAGCGTTTCCCGGATTTTTTCGGCCAGTTCGCAGATTTGTTTGATATCGGCTTCAGTAAGTACGCGCTCTTCGAAAGTGGCACTCTTTTTTTGAGTTCCGCCGGAAAGAGGCAAGCTGTTGTAGTAAGGTTCCCGAGCCGGAGCTAATAGCTCATAGGTTTCGTCCATGCGTATTAGGTATGATTCGGCCGATTGCCCATCTACGGCCCCGCCGGCACCCCGACTAAAGGCAACGGTGAGGTCGTTGGAAATGCCTGAACTAATTCCTTTGGTGATTAAAACACCGCTGTAATCCACATCGACACTTGGAATCACTAAAATAGAAGGAAATACATTCTCTGGATTCGATAAATATTTTTGACGCCATTTAAAACTTCGTTCGGTGTAAGGCGAAGCCCAAACATCTTTTATTCCATCCAGAATTTTAGTTCTATCTGCAACATTGAACAGGGTTAGATTAAGTCCGGCACCGGTAAAATCCTTCAGATCTTCCATATTCGTGTCGCTTCTCAAAAACACGGGGATCTGCCCCATGGGTTTGCCTAAAATTGCTTTGAATTCCTTTTCCATTTCTGAAACGAATTCCGGTTTCAGCGTCATTTTCTTAATGGCGGCGCGAAGGGTTTCCAATTCCCGAAGCTGATAGCTTTCCACTGCTACTTCAGAAATATTCTCGGTGCGCATTTTTTCCGCTTCAGAAAACATATCGTTTAAAAAAGTCCAGTACGATTTGCCTTGCCCCGGCATGGTTTGATCCATATGTTCCCTAAAAATACCAAACGGAATTACCAGTCCTTCTACCACATTTTCAGGAAACATTTTTTTCAACTGCCCCAAGTTGGCTGCTTTCGGCCCACAAAGATTTCCCGAAGCACTCGCGTCTACATCGCGCAGGTTTAATACGTTTTTTTGATCCAATCGAATCTTTTCGATGGGTACCGCTATTTTTTCATCCTTTCGTTCCTTTTTGGCAAACAACGCCACTTCTTCCGAAGTCATTTGTGCTTCCGTTTTTATGATGACATTCCCTTTATTTGAAACCGCATAAAACACACGCTGTCCATCGTATTTTTTTAGACTTTGTAGGTTTTCATCAGATAGTGCCGCATTCGGAATGCCCAAATTACGCGCCAGCAATTGTACGTGTGACACCATATTTCCTTCCGCAACGGTAGCAATCCCAGCAATCGGTTTTAGATCGGATGGAGGTCGTTGAAACACATAGATTTTGTCTGATACCACTTCAATGTCTTCCGAAGAACCAGCCACTACCACCAATTCGCCAAAGGCATAGCCCGGGTTAAGACCGCGTATGGTGCTTTGATTTGAAATATCCAGCACCTTATTGGTCAGTGACGATTCGGCCGCAATAAAATCGCCTAGCTCACCCACACTTTTTCCCAGATGTAGCGCGATAGAACCACGTATCCTATCATCTATAAAACCATATGCCTTAGGTTCGAAAGCGGTGTATTCATTTACGATCTCTTCATAGACTGCCTTTACCATCCCGGCGCTCCATTCCACTTCACAGCGAGCGTTGGCCAACACCTGTGTAAGCTCACCTAGGGTGAGACTATTCACCTCTTGAGGTTTTAATGATTTTTTAAGTTGTTGCCATTCCCACAGTTCAATATAGCCTGCAGCGGCGGTTCCCATTCCCAGAAAATATATTTTATGTTGTAACTCTTTTACTGTCTTAGGGTTCCATTGTGGCTCATTCTTAAAGATAATTTCTTCCAGTTTTAAGGAGATATCCAACAGTTGTAATCGGGCAGATGCCCGTTTTTCGGCGAGTAGCCCTTTGCGAATCTCCATAAGAAGTTGGGATGATTCGGGAATAAGGGTGGCCGCTTCTGTGGTATTTTTATTTTTTGAAATATAGGCTTCGATCAGATTTCCTAAAGCAGTTCCTTTTAGGTTGCTGTTCTTTTTGAGCAACGTACTTATGTCGATGGGTTTGTAGAATTGTTCCATCGTTGTAATTAATTCAGACAATTGGTTGGAAACCGAAGTAGATGTTTTTGAAGCATGCTTGTTCTTAAAATCAATTACTTTGCGTATATCCGAAGCTTCTGGTTGCCCGTGAATCTTAATCCGAAGATCCATAAAGGCGGGATATACATCACTAACTACTTTGGATTGGCTTCGCATGAGCTGTGCCAGATTGTCATCGCCACTATGGGGTACATCTTTTAGAGATTGTCGAATTAGGAAGAAATTCTTATTGAGTTCATCATCTTTTGACAATAACCACTTATAAAAATCGATTCCGGCCTTTTCTTCATCTTCAGACTGGATGGCACCTCTGTAAAATTGGGCTTTTTCGAGAATCCATCCGTTGTCAACAGAACTTAAGTATTTCCCTAGTTGATATTGCTTTAGGCGAGATTGGCTGTGTGAGCTGTCCCAAAGGTCCTCGGATTTGGTGTAGGCCAGTATTTGTCCGAGATAGATATGATTTTTCTTACCGATATTTTCAACACTTTCTTTGTATCTAGCATGTTGTACACCGGGGCCAATATTCTGTGGACAGGGATCCTTGGGTTGGCGAATGCTGCCATCGGTACAAAACCATCGAATATCCCGATAGGGACCACGTACATCATTTTTATAGGTATTGATTTGTTCTTTTACGTATTCATTACTTAGTTTCTGGGATATACCAGAAAAAGTAGTAGTAAAAATAAACAGGGCGCAAAAATATAAGTGAGTTTTCATAATTCTTAAAAAAGGGCTTCTCTAGAAGCTAGTCAAAAGTAGACTACAATAGTCTTAACAAAGTATTAAATTTTTTTGAGGTTTTCACTATGTAGGGATTTATATACAGAAAACTTTGGGATAATTTAAATTATAGTATTTTTGGGTTCCCCAAGAAAATAACATTCATTAAAAATTATTTTTCTTGAAAAAAGATTTTATATACCTACTACTTCAATTCGCGCTTTTTACATTGTATTTTGTATCCTGGGAAAATGATTTGGATTGGGTATTGCCACCTTGGTTGTCCTATGTTTTAATCGCAGGCATCATTTTCGGAATTTTAATCATCCTCTTCGGGATAGTTAATCTTAGCGGACTGGCTGTTTCTAACTCCGACAGAAATAAGAAGACCGGAGAATACTTCGGAGGAATTTATAAGTATGTTCGGCATCCTATTTATATAGGAATCGCAATTGTCATGTTTTCATATGCAATATATGTCCTTTCACTAATTAAATTAGCGGCTACTATATTGTTGGTGATCTTGCTCTATTTTAAATCGAAACAGGAGGAAAAGGACTTGTTGAAGCACTTTTCAGATTATAAAAATTACAAAAAACGTACTGGGCGTTTTTTTCCGAAGAAAAACCATCACAGCTCTTAATAAACCTATAGGGAATCTTAATAACTTTTACTGTAAGGTTTTGTTGAAAGTTACTACTTTTACAACCTAAATTATTTTTGAAACAAATCGTTATGTCAGATACAATTGAAAGAATTAAATGCCTTATCATTGGTTCGGGTCCTGCAGGTTACACGGCAGCCATTTATGCAGCAAGAGCAGACTTAAAACCTGTTATGTACACCGGTTTAGAACCGGGAGGGCAATTAACTACCACCACCGAAGTGGATAATTTTCCTGGATATCCCGATGGGATTGACGGTCCAACCATGATGGTGCACTTACAACAACAAGCAGAACGTTTTGGAACCGAAGTGCGAATAGGCATGGTGACCGCAGTTGATTTCAGTAATGAGGTGGGCGGCATTCATAAAATCACAGTGGATAATACCACACAAATTGAAGCCGAAACCGTTATCATTGCAACAGGAGCCACTGCTAAATACTTAGGATTGCCAAGCGAACAGCGCTTACGCGGTGGAGGTGTTTCAGCCTGCGCAGTCTGCGATGGGTTTTTCTATAAAGGACAAGATGTAGCCATTGTTGGAGGAGGAGATACCGCAGCCGAAGAAGCTACCTATCTCGCAAATATCTGTAATAAAGTAACGATGCTGGTACGCAAGGATTATTTAAAGGCGTCTAAAGCAATGCAGCATAGAGTCACAGAAACAAAGAATATTGACCTTCGGTACAATACCGAAATAGATGAAGTATTAGGTGATACAGTAGTTGAAGGCTTGCGAATGAAAAATAATGTAACCGGAGAGAAAGAAGAAATTAAAATCACAGGACTTTTCATCGCCATAGGACATAAACCAAATACCGATATCTTCAAAGGACAATTGGATATGGATGAAACAGGATATGTGATTACCAAAGGCAAATCAACGAAAACTAATAAACCCGGAGTTTTTGCCAGTGGAGATGTGCAGGATAAAGAATATCGTCAAGCGGTAACAGCAGCCGGTACGGGCTGTATGGCGGCGTTGGATGCGGAGCGTTATCTAACCACTGTTGAAAGCGAAGTGACTGCTTAATACCGTTAAAATTTAGTATTAGATAAATGTCCGAAGTGTTTTGCTTCGGACTTTTTTATTGCTTGGAAAAGGTGAGAAATTGCATACTGCCGTCGCCACTTTCATCAAATAATTCAACTTTATTGGCACTGGCTGAAGTAATATGCCAGTCGTCCGACAGTTCACCAAAAAAGGTGCTGTCTGAAAACAACAAAACAAGTTCTTCGTCATTATCAATATTGTCATCATCGGATGCGTCGTTTGAGGCATCTTCATACTGCCAAGTACCTATGTCACTGAAAATGTCGTTGGATACATTGACGGTACCATTACTGTTAAAATCGAAAATAAAACTTGAAAAGGTATTGGTCTGGTTCGTATTATTATCAAAATAATAGGAGATCTTCCACATTCCCTGTGGCAGGTCGGTCACAATATTGGCATTCGGATTTACGGGATTTGTTGGATCATCGTTGGAGTTACACGCGGCAAAAATTAGTACAGCTAAGAGTACAACTATCTTTTTCATGGGGAGTTTTGTATTGAGTAACGAGCGAGTCAATTTTATAGTATATAAATCTTGTTAATAATTGAAAAGGATGGTAAGAGTTTATCGGGTTTATGGCATGTTTAATTAATTTGTGTACCTTCAGTAGACCAAATACCATAAAACCATCACTATGAAGTTATTCATGCAATATACTCTCTTTCTATTTATTTGTTTGGCACCGTTCCTTTGTTCAGCCCAAAAGAATACAGATTATGTAAGAGTATATTTGGAACAATTTCAAAACGAAAATAAAATAGAAAGCGCTGACAGGCAATGGGTTATATCTTCTGATTTTACGAGTAGCATGAGCAAGGTTCGACACATTTATTTTAATCAGGCTGTGCATGACATTCCAATAAAAGGAACTGAATCGAGTATTCATATTTCTTCTGAAAATCAAATAATTTCATCTAACAATAAGTTTTTAAAGAATTTTAGAAAAAGATCCATTGACCCACCTTCACCAAGTTTATCGGCTGTCGATGCCATCAGGCGAAGTGCATTCGACCTAGGGTATACTTCGGTAGCTCCGGTTGAAATAAAAAGAGGCAAAACGAACCTTCATAATGATTTCTTATTCCGTGCAGATAAAATTTCATTGGTTGAGGTCCCTGTGAGTTTGGTATATCAAATAAATGACAAAAATAAAATGGTCTTGGTATGGAAAATTTTAATTAGCACTTTGGATTATCAGCATCATTGGGAATATAGCATAGCAGCCCATAGTGGGGCCATCATCTCTAAAATTGACAGAATGCTGAACAATAGCAACAATGAAACCTGTGCTACTGTGAAAGAAGAGTACACTACTCGCAAGGAAATCGAAATTTCAAATCACGAAATTAACTCCGTATTACCAAGCAATTGTACCGAATGCTATGAAGTAATTGAATTTCCATTGGAAAGCCCCTATTACGGTGAAAGAACCATAGTTGAAAGTCCGTATAACCCAACTGCATCTCCATTTGGTTGGCATGATACGAATGGTATCCCAGGGCCCGAATACCTAGTAACCACCGGTAATAATGTAGAAGCTAAGATTGGAAATCCTGAGCATTTCGGATTTCAACCCAATGGTGGACAGGAATTGGATTTTACTGGTTACCCATTTGACCAAGATGTCACTGCGGAAAATCTATACGAAAAAGCTTCCCTTACCAATTTGTTTTATTGGTGTAATACCTTACATGATAAATTTTATACGTTCGGATTTGACGAACAAGCCGGAAATTTTCAAGAGAATAATTACGGCAAGGGAGGATTTGGTGGAGATTCGGTTATGGCAATGGGGCAGAATGAATTAAACCATTGTAACGGAAATTTTAGTATCACCAAAGATGGTGTTAGACCCCTTATGAGAATGAATATTTGCCGAGATAAAGATGGAAGTTTTGATAATATAGTGAGCATCCATGAATATTCTCATGGAGTCACCATTCGAAGTGTTGGCGGACCTATGAATCCAAGTTGTCTTTTTAATGCCGAACAAATGGGTGAGGGTTGGTCAGATTGGTATGGTGTAATCTTGACTATGGTGCCGGGTGATGTGCCCGAAAGGCCTAGAACAATTGCAACTTATTTAAAAGGAACAGGGCCTGACGGCCAAGGAGTGAGAGCATATCCTTACACCACCGATATGGCGGTAAATCCTTTGACATACGATTCGATAAAAGAAAATGATGCCATTCATCATATAGGGACTGTTTGGGCCACAATGCTTTGGGAGATGACTTGGGAATTAATCGCGAATTACGGGTTCGATCCTAACATTGATAATTTTACGGGAGATATTAATAGTGATGCCGGAAATGTGATGGCCATGGCCATAGTAACAGAAGCGCTAAAGTTTACACCCTGTAGACCTGGATTTGTCGATGCGAGAGATGCTATTTTTCAAGCAAGTAGATCGATCTATGGTCTTGATTTGGATTGTGTGCTTTGGAAGCCTTTTGCCAAACGGGGTCTTGGTTTTTTGGCGCTGCAAGGTGATTCAAGTAATGTATATGACGGAACAGAATCGTTTATTGTCCCTCCAAGAATAGCTGAGTTTGTTTTGGCAGAGAATAATTTTTGCATAGACTCTGGAGTCCAAACTTCTTTGAGCGGTGGCTCACCAAGAGGAGGCGTGTATAGTGGTCCCGGAATTACAGATGATGGAAATGGAGACACCTATACTTTGGATCCGGAAGCAGCAGGGATTGGAACACATACGGTTAGCTATGAAATATTTGACAGTGCCTGTACGGATGCTTCAATTGCGCAAGAGCAGTTTGTAGTTAGGTATGATTCAGTTGCACCTGAAATATATTGTCCAGATAATATTGTAATAAACTTACCCGAAGGGGTCTACGAATATGAAGTTCCTAATTACATCATACAATATCCCGCAACAGACGATTGCAGTATTGCTCTTACCATGACACAAGTGCCTGTTATTGGTTCGTTTATTAATCCGGGAATCCATCAAGTTGTATTAAGTGCCGTTGATCATGCGGGTAATGACTTTTCTTGTTCTTTTAAACTTTCTATAAATGCGATACCACCAAGGGGTGATGATGGCGTTGTTATGTATCCAGTACCTGCTGACGAAGAACTCTTGTTTAATAGTATAAATGATATACCAAATCTTACAATAACCCTTTTTGATATCAACGGCCGTTTAATTGAAACTATTTTCTTTGAACATTTTGGTTTTTCGAATAAAATATCGCTGACTGGCTTGGCGTCAGGAATGTATTTTGTAAAATTAGATGCCTATAGATTTAACAGCACTTATTATTTTATAAAAAAGTAATTGTATAATACTAGGGATTTTTGTGATCATAGCTCAATATTCTAGCAAGATACCATTGACTATCTTTCAGAAGCCATAGATGGGTAAATTTGGCAATACTACCTTTGTTTTCGGGTTTTCCTTTTGGTTTTTCGTAGAATTGGTGAATTCCTTTCTGAAGGGCACCATATAGGACACCATTGTTGTACAATGGAAAGACTTCCAAACTTTCTGCTACCAATTCTCTTCGGGAAACAAATGCATCCGATTTGCAAATTCCGTTTTTAGTAATTTCAAGAAATGCTGCTTTTGATTTCAAAATACCACCTTGGTCGTGATAAAACTCAAGGTCATTGGTAACCAAAGCTTCAAACTGTGCGATGTCACAGGTGTTGAAGCCAACTTCAAACAATAGGCTGTCCTTAGTCTTCAAGGTTTTGAATAGCTCGGATGTTTCAGAAACCTGCGCAAAAATACTTGTTGATAATAGAAAGATGAATAGTGTACTTGTTTTCATAGGTAACTATTTAATATTCAAAAAACTCCAAGGCCATGGAAAACCTCGGAGTTTTAAAGGTTGGTTACTCTGAAAACCAACGATTACATTTTTCGAACGCTTCCGGAGCGACTTCCATTGTTGGTCACCGCAGCAGGATCACCATAATAGTTTACGTCACCCCCGCTGGATGCTTCCGCTCTCAATTTGTCCTTTACGTTCACTGTAATATCAGCGCCACTTGATGCATCTGCAGTGCAGGTTAACACCAGCAAGTTCTTGGCGTTAAGTTCGCTTCCGCTGGAAGCATCTGCTACTAGCTTTGATGCTTTCCCCGATACTTTCATATCGGCGCCACTACTGGTCTCGGCATAAACTTCCTTCGCAAAAACTTCTACTTCTAAGTCGGCACCACTGCTCGCATCCAGGGTAATTGTTTCATTCTTCACAACTGAATTTGCGATCACATCGGCACCACTACTTGCGGCAATACTACTTAGCTTCACATAGGTAACATGCACCTTTTTTGCCTTTGATCTACCAATACTCTTGTTGTTGGAAGTTCGAATCGTGAGTTTTCCGTTGTGAATTTCAGTTTCAATGAATTCCATAAGGTTTTCATCAGCCTCTACAACGATCTTGTTCTCGGAGCCTTCCGTTAAAAAAACGTCGATACCGGCACTTCCTTTTACCTGATCGAAATCTTCGGTAACAGGTCTGTTTTCGGTTGTCACATTGCCGTTGCCATCTTCCTGTCCCAGATTGATATCAAAATGGCAGGAGGTAAGTGTAGTTGCCACCAAAAGGGCGATTAGAATTTTAATTGTTTTCATGGTGTAATCCTTTACGTGTTAGTTTCCAATTTTAATATTTAGTGTGTCTTTGTCGTTGCCGTGATTTATCTTAACGCCGTCTGAATCTAAGACAATGATGTGTGGCTCATCATCACTCCATTCTTCTTCCAGTTGTTGTTCCCAATTGTCACCTTCAGTACTTGAGCTTGACTCCCATTCGTTGGTCTCGTTTAATGGGCAGTCAAGACATTCGGTTTTGTTATGGAGAATTCGAATGAAATGGGCTTCGTCTCCATTGTTTAAGATGTCGCGATAATGCGAATTATTTCTATGGAACGAATAGGTGTTTTCTTCTGCATAAATAACAGCACCTACCGGCAAGTACAAGATAATCTCAACTTCCTGATTACGGTATTTGTTTTCGATATCGGTCAAGAAATAGCCGTCCAAGGTGAGTGTGTTATTTTCCATAGTATAATTATAATCGATGGCCTCGGCACGTTTTTTTGCCTCTAGCAGGTTTTTGCCTTCGGCGGTTTTGCCTATCACCATTTTACCAATGGAATCGTTCGTAGAACGCACAATCAATCTGATATCGTTAGAATATATGATCTTTTCGTCATTTTCGGTATATTTAATTTCCACGCCACCACTTCGTCGAACTGTATACTCATACTGGGAATTGGCTCGCATTGCAATTCGCAATGTATCATCCACCCGTACAGGAAGTACTATTTCTTCAACGGCTTCTCCGTCATAGGCTTGTTCTGTAGCTTGCTGTATGCCAAGTATCCCTAAACCAACGATTGATAAGAACCACAACACCAGTAAAACGATCTTGGCCGGTGTTCCAATCGACTTTAAATTGTCGATGAGTAGCTTCAGTCCTAATATAAATAATACAAAGAACGGAATTCCTACCGCTAACAAGGCTAGCAGCGAGATAAGCCAGATAGGTGCACTGGTGGTATCTACTAACGATATATAATCCATTACCTCACCATGTCCCCAGAGGTCGATTGACCCAAAAGTGAACAAGCCAATAATAAGGCCTACCAAGGTGGAAAGTGAGATGATAATTAATAAGACACCGAGAAATTTGACAAATATTTTAAGAATGGCTAGAAGGATACTACCGAGTGTGTCGAAAAAACCGGAAGCACCGCTTTTTACTTTCTTCCCGTATTTGTCATAGTCAGCGTTTTTTACCTTATCCGCGACATTGTCATACCCTTCTTTGAACTTTTTTTCAATATTGGAAATATTGATAGGTTCTCCGGTCATTTTTAATTTATCTGAAGTGCTTTCTGCTGCCGGAACTAATATCCAGAATAGTATATATACAATAATAAAGAATCCGCTGGAGAATACCGTTAACAGTACCCAGAGTAGTCGAACCCAGATTGCGTCTATGCCTAAATAGTGACCTAGTCCTGAGGATACACCGGCAATAAATTTATTGTCAATATCTCTGAAGAGTTGCTTATACGATGAAGATCTACGTGACTTAGCCGTTACAGGCGTGTCATCAAAAATCTCCTCATCGACCATATAATCTTCGGGTTGCCCCATTACTTTAATAACGGCATCCACTTCTTTGATGGTTACCACATGCGAACTGCTTTCTAATTTTTCTGAAAAGAGTTCAGCAATACGGGCTTCTATATCACGTATAATTTCATCACTGCCTTGCGGATCGGATAGCGACTTTTTTATGGCCTCCAAATAGCGTGATAATTTTCCAAAAGCGTCTTCGTCGATATGGAAAAACGTGCCTGCTAAATTTATGTTTACTGTCTTGTTCATTTTGTAGTTTTTTCGCTAGTTACTCTATTAACTGCCTGTTGCAAATCGCTCCAGGTTGAATTTAATTCTTTTAAAAATAATTTACCGGTTTCGGTAAGGTCATAATACTTGCGCGGTGGACCGCCGGTGGATTCTTCCCAACGGTAGTTTAACAACCCGGCATTTTTAAGGCGGGTTAACAAGGGGTAAATAGTCCCTTCTACCACAAGCAGTTTTGCGTCTTTCAAGGTCTCAAGAATATCACTTGTATATGCTTCGCCATCTTTTAGGATGGAAAGAATACAATATTCCAGTACCCCTTTTCGCATTTGCGCTTTTGTGTTTTCGATTTTCATCTGTCTTTCCTGTTTTAATTGTGTAAGGCCTTTCCCAGAACTTGGGTCGAAATTTGCCTGTGTCTAGATCTTGATTAGGGATCTTTAAGGTTCCTTTCTTAAGGTGACTTACTTTGTTTGAAATAACTGTTCGTCTTTGATAATGAAATGAGCATCCATGCTTTGTAAACTGCTTTCACAGTGAATGGTTTTTACTTCAGAGATGGTTTTCGATTCTCGCTGAATACCCCCAGCTGAAAGTACGCTCATGACTATGGCCAACAAAATACTAACTAGTGTGCTCATCTTTTGATTGCTTTTTTATGGTTGTTTTTATAAATGGAATACTAAATGGATACTTGTAGAGCTCGCCTTTCGATGCCTTAACGGTTGCTGAAATAACGGCGTATAGTTCTAAAACGAATAGCCCAAATACTAGTAGTGCTACTATACAGAACAGTACCACATAGCCGCTCAAATTCTTAATTTCTGAAAATCGCACCTCACGGGCATGATGATCTATAATTTCTACAAGCGAAATAAAATCGGTTGCAAATACAATAAAGAATGGTACACATAGTAAGGCGAGGATTAAAACATACAGCAAAATACTTAACTGAAAATTAATGGCCTGCTTCCCGTGATTATCTACAAATTCCTTTTCCTTATTTAAGGTCCACAATAACAGTGGTGCAAAGAAATTTGCGAAAGGGATAAAGTACTTTAGAAAAGTAGAAAGGTGGATAAAAGCACCTAGGTTTTTTTGATTTTCTGAAACGGTTGTTTCCATTGTCTATTAATTTCTTATGCAAATATATGTACAAAAAAAGGTAATATGTTACGCATAGTACTAAATATTAACAAAATATTAACAAATAGATAGTTGGTTAAATTGAATATCTTTGTCTTTAATAGTTGGAGAAATCCTATAAATACAAACCTATGACAACAAAATCATTTTATTTATTATTGATTTTAATTTTTGTGAGTTTTTTTTCAAAAGCACAGATTGTAAATATCCCGGACGCCAATTTTAAGAATGCGTTGGTGAATGAGCCGGTTGCTGCTTTATTTGTAGGAGGTGGATGGCAGGATGTAGATAGTAATAATGACGGAGAAATTCAAGCTTCAGAGGCTGAAAATGTAAAATGGCTTCATTTGGATAATTTTAATATTGGCTATGGAATAGTTTCAATGATTGGTATTGAATACTTTATAAATTTAGAAGTGTTAAATATTGATTTCAATGAAGTGATAAATTTGGATTTATCTCAAAATAGTAATCTAGAAGTTCTTAGTTGTAGACATAATGAAATATCTGTTCTTAATTTGTCTCAAAATGAAAACCTAACTGACATTTTGGCTATGTACAATAATATTGCTTTTTTAGATGTATCACAAAATCAAAATTTAGATTTCTTAGAATGTCATAATAATCTAATTGAAGAATTGGTCTTGGGGAACCATCCATTATTAACTAACATTCAAGCTGGAGATAACTTAATTTCAAATTTAAATATTAGTGGGTGCCCAAGCCTTGAATATTTTAGTATTCCAATAAATCAATTAGAGAATATAGACTTATCCACGAACTTGAATTTAACCTCTTTAGATTGTGGGCAAAATAACCTACAAAGCTTAGACCTTTCTAATAGCACCAACCTATATCAACTATTATGTTATGAAAATCAATTGACAAGCTTAGTACTCCCCAATTCAGAAAGTTTAGCATATATTCATGTTAGAGGAAATCAATTAAGCCAATTAGATATAACAGGAGTGCCAAATTTGAACTTTTTAAGTTGCAGCGATAATAATTTAATTAATTTGAACACCAATCAAAACCCGTTACTTACTGAATTATATTTCTATAAAAATTATATTTCAAATATTGATCTATCAAATAATTTAGATCTTACAGCGGTTTGGGGTCATGAAAACCACTTGATTAATTTAGATTTTTCAAATCACTTAAATTTAACTGAGATATTGGTAAATGATAATTACCTTCAGAATTTAAATATTAGTAATTATAATAACAATAGCATTACAAAGTTTACTGCTTTTGGTAACCCCAACCTTGGTTGTATACAAGTAGATGATGAAATCTTCGCTAATGAACAAGTTTGTGGCGATCTAACAGACTTTCCTTACTTTACAGGCTGGTGCAAAGATACAATTGCTAGTTACAGCGAGTTTTGTGAGCTAGGTGTTGCAGATTTTTCCATTCCTAATATCGTTTTATTCCCTAATCCGGCTACTTACACCTTAAATATCCAAACAGAACAAAAAATTGATAGTGTGCGAATTTATTCCATTCAAGGTGTATTGGTGGAAGAATTTTTGCAAACAAAACAAATAGATATATCACAGCTTTTCGAAGGTGTTTATTTTGTGGAAATTATTTCTGATGGTAGTAGTACCACGAAAAGATTCATTAAGTCATAACTTCTTAGCACCTAACAAATGCCTCTAAAACCCAGTCAGATAAATACTTTTTTATTATTCAAACTGCCTTCAGCCTATTTCTGTGGGGTGCGATTAAAAAGCATTTCAGGAACATCCTGTACCACCACCGTAAAACACCGATGGATCAACCAAAACCCGTTTAAGTCAATGTTTTGGGCGGTTCAAGGCATGGCGGCTGAGTTGAGCACAGGGGCTTTAGTAATGAGTTATATCAAGGAAAGCGGCACGCCTGTCTCCATGCTAGTGGCTAATAATAAGGCTACTTTCTTAAAAAAGGCCAGAGGAAGAATCTATTTTTCCTGTTCTGATGGTGCACTTATAAAAAAGGCCATTGAAGCAACACTTGCCAACGGCGAAGGACAAACCTGTTGGATGAAAGCAGAGGGCAAAGATGCCAAAGGCGATGTGGTTTCTCACTTTGAGTTTGAATGGACGGTAAAAAGAAAAAGTTGATTTGTGCTTAGAATTTAACGAATAGTTCTTATTTGTTGTAACAAAATCTTTTCTGAATAAACATATAGCAGCATAAGAAAATCAACAAAACAACACAAAGACTATTATGAGAGCACATGAAATAGATTACACCATCTACGGTGAAGAAATGCAATATGTAGAAATCGAACTGGACCCCAATGAAGGAGTAGTGGCCGAAGCGGGTAGTTTTATGATGATGGACAATGGGATTAAGATGGAAACCATTTTTGGGGATGGTTCGGCCAATGACAATACCGTGATGGGTAAAATATTTGGTGCCGGAAAACGATTGCTTACCGGTGAAAGCCTATTTATGACGGCATTTTATAATGTAGAATCCGGAAAAAAACGGCTGAGTTTTGCATCGCCTTATCCGGGAAAAATTATCGCGATAGATCTCGAGAAATTTAACGGAAAATTTATCTGTCAGAAGGATGCGTTCCTCTGTGCCGCAAAGGGTGTTTCTATAGGAATTGAATTCTCCAAGAAACTAGGACGCGGTCTCTTTGGCGGAGAGGGTTTTATTATGCAAAAATTGGAAGGCGATGGAATGGCCTTTGTTCATGCCGGAGGGACCACGGCAACCAAGGAATTAGCACCCGGAGAGAAACTTAAGATCGATACAGGCTGTATTATTGGATTTGATCATACGGTAGACTACGATATAGAATTCGTTGGTGGTATAAAAAACACCTTATTTGGGGGAGAAGGATTATTTTTTGCCACTTTGACCGGCCCCGGAACAGTTTATATCCAATCATTACCCTTTAGCAGACTTGCCAAAAGAGTGTGGGCGGCTGCTCCAAAAGGAGGGGGTAAGGATAAGGGAGAAGGTAGTATTTTAGGAGGTTTGGGTGATTTATTGGATGGTGACAACCGATTTTAACACCAAAAATTCTGTTAAATAGAATTTTCAACACATTTTTTTGTTATCTTTAGACAGCTTAATCTAAAACCCACTGCCTATTGTTTAAAAATACTTAACCTATAATTAAATACAGTTTAACTATGGCTAGAGCAATGTTTGACTACACTAAGGCTGTACTTGCAAAAGTTAGCTTTGATGTAAATTTGTTCTGTAAAGAGTTGAAAAAGGCGATGACGAGATTGCTTCCCTATGAAATAGAGGAGCTTAAAATCTGGATTGATTCTCTTATCAAACAGAACCCCCAATTAAATAAATGTTTAATCTATCTAAATCCATAAAAAAAGACCCGTGTAAACGGGTCTTTTTAATTTTGGTCCTTATTTGGTTGGGCTTATAATTTTTACATCCTGAAATGCAATCGCTCCTCGGATTACTGCTGCTATCACATCGTAAAGAGCGGTAATAATTTGCAGCTTCAATTCACTTTTGTTATAAATGATACTTACCTCCCGTGCCGGTGATGGTTCTGTAAAATAATGTAGGTGCTTTTTCTGTACTTCAGAAATATCCAATGTATGTAAATACGGAAGTAGCGTCATTCCCAACCCCTCATTCGATAGTTTTATTAAGGTTTCAAAACTCCCACTTTCCAATTGGAAGGAGTCTCCCGTATGTAGTTTTGAAGCTTTACACAAGTTAATTACGCCATCCCTAAAGCAGTGTCCATCTTCTAACAATAAAATATCACTGAGATCCAGATCACTACTTTCAATTTTCCCCTTTGAATGCAATCGATGACTCTCGGGAATATACCCTACAAAGGGTTCATAATACAGGACCCGTTCCTTAATCTTTTCGTGATTAAGCGGGGTGGCGGCTATGGCAGCATCTAAATGGCCATCCTTTATTTTATGGATAATCTCATCGGTCGTAAGTTCTTCAATCTTCAAGTGTACCTTCGGATACCTATTGGTAAATGTTTTTAAGAACATCGGCAATAGTGTGGGCATTACAGTGGGAATTATCCCTAGCTTAAATTCACCCCCAATAAACCCCTTTTCCTGATCTACCACATCCTGCATACGCTCCGACTCGTTGACAATATTCTTCGCCTGGTTCACTATTTTTTTTCCTACCGAAGTCAGTTCAATGGGTTTTTTACTGCGATCGAATATAAGTATGTCGAGCTCCTCTTCCAACTTTTGTATTTGCATACTCAAGGTGGGCTGGGTTACAAATGTTTTTTGTGCCGCTTTTGTGAAATTTTGATGTTCCGCTACAGCAAGTACATATTTTAATTGTGTTATGGTCATCCTAAACTGATTTACTTCAAAAATACAATGTTCTATCAAGATAATCTATAGTTTATAGGTAAATTTAAGTTTTTATCTATAAAAAAGCCCAATCTGGCGGGATTGGGCGGATAGGATAGGATTCTTATAATTTACATTCGGATCTCCATACTAAGTGGTTCATTGGCAACCTCAAATTTGGCATCGTTCCAGTGCGGAGGACCATAGCTCATGATGTTGTTGGAAACACCGTAGCGCTCTTGCGGCATCCCATTAAGGTCGAAATCCATTTGTTGGTTTCCATTCTTGTCGTGAAAAAGCGTGATAGCATACATTCCCGGTGTGATATTTGTAAAAGTTACTGTGGCCATTCCGTCTATAATATCACTTTGCAGCCCTTGAATCGGAGCTGTTTTCATAAAGGTAGCTTCATCGTATAGGCCAAAAAGGACTTCCCCTTCGTTAGTTTGTACCGGGACGGTTACCGTTATGGTTGTTCCTAGGTTCGTGGTTTCAGCATCAGTCTGTGCGTATGCAAAAAATGCAGATAGTGTCAATGTGATGGATAAAATAATAGTTTTCATAAGTTCCGTTTTTATGGTTTTTACTGTTTGATGAAGTAAAGGTGCCACGTTGAATCCTTATTTCAGAATTAAAACAACCGAACTGTCTTATTTTATAGCTGAATTGTAGAATTTGTAATTTTGAAGACTATAAAAGCCCCTTGGCTTTGATCTCTAAATATTTATTGATGGTATTTACGGTAAGTGCTTCGGGCGGTGTTAAGATGGTTTGTATTCCTCTTTGCTGAAGCTCACGTACCATTACTTTCTTATCAAATTCAAATTGTTGGGCAATGGTCTTGTCGAAGATCTCCGGAATCGTAGTGGCCTCCATTTCGCTTAAGCTCCTCAATTCGGTATTTTCAAAAAAGATCACAACCAATACATGCTTCTTCGCGATGGCCTGTAAATAAGGCATTTGTCGGTGTAAAGATGAAATATGTTCAAAGTTGGTATACAGGAGTAATAAACTTCTATGAGTGATTTTTCGTTTCACCAACGATTGCAATACACCAAAATCCGAATCCAAGAATTTAGTATCTACATTGTACAATACTTCCAGTATGTTGTTGAGGTAGGTTTTTTTAGCAATGGCAGGAAGGTATGAGCCTAATTTATTCGAAAAATCTACCAGTCCAACTTTGTCACCTTTCTTTAACGCTATATTCGAAAAGGCCAATGCACTGTTGATGGCGAAATCGACCAATTTCAAACCGTTAAAAGGCATTTTCATGACACGGCTGGTATCGATGATCGAATACACCGGTTGCATTTTTTCATCCTGATATTGATTCACCATGAGGCCTGCATGCTTCGCAGTCGATTTCCAATTAATGGTCCTTACATCATCTCCAACCACGTATTCCTTTATCTGTTCAAACTCCATGGTATGTCCTATCCGACGTATTTTTTTGAGTCCGATATGCGACAATCTATTGTCAATGGCCAGAAAATCGTATTTCTTCATTTGTATAAACGAAGGATATACCTTGACCATTTGTTCGTTGTTAAAGGTAAACCGCTTCCTAAGGAGACCGATCCGAGAAGAAGCATAGCAATTTAGGTTTCCGAAGACATATTCGCCCCTTTCTACCGGGCGAACGCCGTAGGTGAACGTATTTCTGTTTTTCCCCGGAATCGTTATTTTTCTGAAGAAATCCCGTTTCTGAAACTGCACCGGTAATTCGTCTACAATACCAATACTAATGGTAAAACTGTATTTATTATACAATCGAATAAGCACTTCATTTTCGTCACTATTCGAAAATTTTTCCGGTAAGATACGTGCAGCTTCCAGTCCGAAGGCACTGTAAAGCATACTGAATTCAATCAATAGAGATACTCCTAAGACCAGTACCAAAATCCACACGATGCCGTACAAAGCCGGAATCCAGTACGATACCAAAAACAGTAAGGCAAAGACGGCCAGTACGTAGAAGAACCGGGGTGTTAGGTATAAGGATTTTAGAAGTTTGATCACTTAGCGTGGGATTTCGATGGATTGTGATATCATATCGATTACGGTTTCCGGGGTCATCCCCTCCATTTCACGTTCGGGAGAAAGGATCACTCGATGCCGCAAGACAGGAGCCAATGCCTTTTTAACATCATCAGGTGTAACAAAATCGCGCCCGCTGATAGCGGCGAAGGCCTTTGAAGCGTTCATGATGGCCAATGAGGCCCGGGGGGAACCGCCCAAGTACAAATGCGGGTGGTTACGTGTCTTATCCACAATTTGTGCAATATAGCTGAAGATCTTATCTTCTATGAGAATCTCTTGCACCTGCGCACGGAATTTTCTTAGGTTTTCGGGGCTGAGGATACTTTCTATCTTGTCTAGAGGCGCTTCCGATTTTCGATCGTGGTGTGTTTTTAAGATCATCACTTCGTCCTCCAAAGTTGGATATCCCACCTTGATCTTAAATAAAAAACGGTCTAATTGTGCTTCGGGTAATGCATAGGTTCCTTCTTGTTCAATAGGGTTTTGAGTCGCCAACACCATAAAAGGATATTCCATCGTATAGCGATGCCCATCCATGGTGATTTGACGCTCTTCCATAACTTCAAAAAGAGCAGCCTGTGTTTTAGCAGGTGCGCGGTTTATCTCATCGATCAATATAATATTGGAAAAGATAGGCCCCTTTTTAAACTCAAACTCAGATGTTTTCATATTAAGAATGGAGGTTCCCAATACATCACTCGGCATAAGATCGGGTGTAAATTGTATCCTACTAAAATCGGTCTGTAAGGTCTTGGCAAATAGTTTGGCAGTGATGGTCTTCGCAATTCCGGGAACGCCTTCAATAAGCACATGACCTCTTGACAGCAGACTCACGATAAGTAATTCGATAAAATCATTCTGTCCAATAATGATCTTCCCCAATTGTTCTTTAATACCGGCTACAGCGAGCTTTAAATCGTCTAATGGGATACGATTGTCAAAGTGTAATTCTTCGTTTTGTGCTTCAGGATTTTCCATCTAGTTTCTTTTTATATAAGGTAATTTCTTTATTCAATTGCAAGAGCTCTTCTTGAGAGGTAAATTGTTGATTTTGTACTTTTTCTATAAATGTAAAGAGTTTTTTAGTGTCTTCCACCGTATTGCCACTTCGTGATGCAACGGCATTAAAGAACCTACTATTCATAATTTCGGTGGGGATGCGCAGTCGGGTACGTATAAACTCAAAAAATAAGACAATCTGTTTTTTGGCAATCTCGTGGCTTTCTCGCTTGTCGAGGTACATACCCGAAATGGTTCGGGTGTATTCGAATGTTTTATTGGTCAACGGATTGACAATAGGAATGCTGCGTTGTTTGCGCTTCCCTTCAAATAAAACAAAAAGCACAGTTCCTATCAAAACAAAATAGTAGGCCCATTTTAGGTATTTGTTGTTGAACAAAATGTAAAGCGGAGAAATATTGACGGGTTTTCCCGATTTATAATGAGTATCCCAGTAGATTCTCGTAGCGTTATTTATATAGGACAATACGTTTTCGGTATGGACTGCATTTTTTTCTGAAAGTAAAAAGTAATTCGAAAAAATTTCGGGCTGACTATGAATATAAAATGTACCCTTTCCAACGGGTGCTTTGATGAAATTTACCTTTGGACTCGAAATTTTCACGGTGTCATTATACGCCTGTGAAACACCTAGCACAGTTTGATGTAAGGTGTCAATTTCTTTGAAATAACGGACAATCAAATCCCTTTCTATATGATATGGTGTTTCCGAAGCTAATTTTTTATTAATTAGATTGAGCATTGGTTGAGTTCCTATTCTATTGGGAAGCCAGGCGTTTTGCATTTCCAACTGAAGGGTGTCCAAGAGGTCTCCACTATGATAGGTGGCAGATAAAAATGCGGTATTTCCTTTTTCAACCCATTGATACAAACGCGCTACTTCGGTGCGATCTAATAGCAGTCTGTCATTGATAAAAAGATAGGTTCCAGCTACTGTGGTATCCTTTAATTTTTCGAAGGGGGATTGTAACACCTTCTCCAATGTATCCTGCAATCTATTTTCTAATAACTCGTGAAGCACATAGGTGCCTAAGGGAATTTTATCCTCACTGTAGTAAGAGGGAAACCAATTGATAGGCTGTGGTTTTGTAGCCTCCAAATAGACCAAGGCTGCCACCATAAGCAGCAATCCAAGAAACCCTATTTTTTGTAGTTTAGTCAAGGGCTTCAGGAATTTGGGTTTCTAATCGGTTGAAGGTATTTTGCGCTATTTGGTAGTCGGCTTGTGTCACAGAAAAGCTGCCATACCATATATAATCGTATAGGGTTGTTACTTTTTTAAACTGTTGGTTGATATTTTCTGAAGTGATTTCAGCTATATAATCGCTATTCGTCTTATCAAACTCATATTCAATGATATGTGCATTGCTCAATCGTTTTAGGATCAATAAATACGAATAACGCACTGCTAGGCGATAGTCCTGATTTTCCAAGGCTTTCTGAATTAATTTCTGAATATCCTTGGTTTTTATAATCTCTTCTTCTTCGGTAAAGAACACATCGGGTGCCTCCTGTGATTTTAGAATTTTGGCCCCGGGATTAAGGCGATAAAACAACCAGATGATAAACACAATAATTCCGGCAATGATAAGATAGGGCAGGGCACTCACAATAAAAGACCAAAACGGACTACCGGCATAGTCGGGGAGCAACCAATCCCAAAAGCGGTACCAAAGATCACTAAGCCAACGCTTGAATTTCTCCCACCAGTTATCTTCATCGGGTTCAATTTCGGTATAATCAAAGGCCTCGTCTTTTTTTAATGACTCAATTCGATCCTCGCTGAACTCCATAGGAGAAACCTCACTGTCGGTGTCGTACCGAACGATTTCCTGCCGGGCAACCTCAAGTGAGTCTTGCGCCTTTCCTTCAGAAAAACACAGGACAAGAGTAATTAAAAGAGGGAGTATGGGCATAGGTTATTCCTCACGATCACCAATAGATTCGATTGTTTCTATCGTTCCGGTGAAATTTTTTCGTTCGTTCAAATTATAATAGATCAAGACTGTGGTTATCACCATAATGGCTTGTAGCAAGTATTGCGCAATGATTCCTATTGCACTAAGCGCCATATACACCCAGTCGAACATTTCACTGGGATCGGCCGACATGGTCTCGGCGATGGCGAATCCTTTAATGAAAAAGTAAATGTATTGCGGAATTTGAAAGATCATCAAAATAATATAATACAAGATACCAATCACCAAGAAAGTAGCGAAGGTGATCCACCATTCCCCTTTTATCAAATTAAAACTATAGCTAATACTATCTGTCACATCGCGCTTTTCGAAAATATGTATGGAATAGGTGAGGGCCAATACAACAGCCAAGTATATTCCTGGAATAATGCAAAACACAATTCCAAACCCTATCATGATACCCGCCAAAATACTCAACCCTATTAGGCTCCAAAAGTTTTGTTTCACGCCCGATGTAACTTCTTCCCTTATTATCACCCCATCGTTCTTAATATACGATTTGATAGCATGCAAAACGGTACCATATAACAGTGCGTAATAGGTCATTGCCGAAATCATAAGTAAAAAGATGGAAAGTAGGAAACCACCGGTAAAATCTTCAAAAGAACTTCCAAATCCACTGCCTCCCATACCGCCAAAAACAGTTTGCATATAGAAAACATAGGCTATTACTAATATTACAAGGGCAGGGCCGGCTATTCTAAAAATGAGACCGAATAATTGTTTACCACAGATTCGTAAAAATTTAAAAGTATCGGTTAAGATGGTTCCCAGCTCACGCTGTTGTTTAAACTCTAGCTTTTCGTTCATGTTTCTTTTTTAGTTTTATGGGGTATAGTACATAATAGAATAGAATAAGGTATAGGGATCCACCAATAATAAGTATGGCCAGCCAGTCCGGCATCTCGGTATGTCGTGTTACAAACCCCTCGAGGAATCCTGCAATAATAAAAAACGGGATGGTACTCATCAATATTTTTATTCCATCCTTTGCACCAGGCACAAAGGATTGCAGTCTGGTATAGGTGCCCGGGAATAAAATACTGTTGCCAACTACCAATCCGGCACAGCCCGCCACTATAATCACCGAAATTTCAATAGTACCGTGAATCCATATCGTTCGGGCCGATTCCCAAAGCAAGCCTTGATCGTAAAAAAAGTACTGAAAAGAGCCAAGCATAATGGCATTCCGCATAAGTATAAACAAGGTACCCAAGCTTAAGAATAGCCCAAAGACAAAGGCCAAAAGGGCTACGCGGATGTTGTTGATGGTAATGCCCAGGAACATATTCATTTCGCCCATTTCCTTATAAACAGCCATTGGGTCTCCTTTCTCAATATTGTCAAGGGTCATATTTACATAGCCGTCACCCAGGATAAGTCGCACAAAGTTGCCATCTGTAGCTGCCGAATAGGCACCAATTAGTGAAAATAATGCGAAGGTCACAAAGGCAATGAGTAGTTGTTTGTGGTATTGCGAAAAAAAAAGTGGAAATTCTTGGGTGTAGAATGTAATAAAACGCGAGCGTGACTCCCGTTTCGACTTATAGATCTTTTGATGTGCTAGGACAGAAAGACTGTTTAAATATCGAAGGGTGTTGCTTTTCGGGTAAAAGGTTTGCGCATAGCTTAGGTGATCTGTAATTTCAATATACAGGGCACTCAATTCATCGGGATGAATTTGAACATTATTCCGCAGAACACTTTCAAATCTTAACCATTTATCCTTATTTTGTTTCGCAAAGGCAGCTTCGCGCATCGCATTGTAGTTGTTTAGCCTCAAAGAAACATATTTAATGGATAATTTTCAAATAGAAACCGCTCAAAATGTCAATATAGTTCAAAATGTAGCCGGGGTTGGAGAACGCATCTTGGCCTACCTAATCGATTCGGCGATTATTGTTATTTATGTGATCTTAGTTGTGATATTAGTTTCTTGGTTAGATGTGTCTGATGACGGCTTTATTTTCTTGCTCATTATGACTTTCGGACTCCCGGTGTTTGTATATCATTTACTTTGGGAAACCTTTTGGAACGGTCGAAGTCCGGGTAAAGCTGCAATGAAACTACGCGTTGTGAAACTGGATGGCTCCAAGCCGGCGTTTTCAAATTATTTTATTCGGTGGCTAATTCGCCTTGTGGATGTGAGTGTCACTAGTGGAGCGTTGGCGGTTGTTACCATTTTACTAAACGGAAAAGGACAACGCCTCGGAGATGTAGCAGCTACCACAACCGTGATTACGGAGAAGAAAACGATTCATTTTTCAGAAACGCTGTTGTCTGATATTCCCGAAGATTACAAACCCACCTACCCACAGGTGACCGTATTTACCGATTCCGAAATGCAAACCATCAAAAGTGTGTTTACCCGCGCGAAATTTAATGGCAATCACAATGTTATTTTAAAGCTGTCAAAACGCATTGCAAAAGTGATGGATATTACCGAAGAGGAAACACCTATAGCATTTATCGACAAGGTGATAAAGGATTATAACTATTATACCCAGAACATGTGAGTTTATTTTTAATCATTGATATTTTAGGAACCATTGCGTTCGCAATTTCAGGTGTATTGACTGCCTTGAATAAGAGGATGGATCCGTTTGGCATCTTAATCATCGCCTTTGTCACGGCAGTAGGTGGGGGTACGCTGCGTGATGTATTGATCGCAGCCGATATTACGTGGATGCGCAATCTTACTTTCGTATACGTAATTTTAGGAGCAGCAGTATTCGCGGTGGTCTTCAGAAAGTGGTTGGGATATATCCGTAGGTCCTTATTCTTGTTCGATACCATCGGAATTGCACTGTACACGGTTGTTGGGGTAGAGAAGGGGATCGCTGCCGGTTTCCCACCTATCATTTGTATTGCGCTGGGGACAATGTCGGCCTGCTTTGGAGGTGTAATTCGAGATATATTGTGCAATGAGATACCTATTATTTTCAGAAAGGAAATTTACGCCACAGCCTGTATCTTGGGTGGAATCGCTTATTTTTTATTGCTGAAAACACCGCTGACCGAAGATTTTATTATCATTATTTCAGGCACTATCGTGATAATAGTACGATTACTTGCTGTCTATTTTAATTTGTCACTCCCAACTATTTATTCAAAAAAGGAACTTACCGAAGAATAATCTCTTGGATGTATACATTCTGAAGCGGCCAATCGCCCTCATCGGCAGGAAGGTTTGCAATTTTTTCCACCACATCCATGCCTTTGGTGACTTTCCCGAAAATAGTATAGCTGCCATTGAGGTGTTTGGTTGAGGTTTGCGGACCTAAAAAGATAAAGAATTCGTACGGCATGGATCGATTATCCGGATTTTCACGATACTCCTTAGCGCCACTGATGGTGCCATAGCTATGATTCCTTCCCGGGATAATTTCGGCAGGGAGTAGGTAGGTTTTACCCAATTTATTGCGTTTACGTACGGTAGAAACATCATCGCTATTTCCCCCTTGTATTATAAAGTTCTTCACCACCCTATGGAAAAAAGTACCGTTAAAATAACCGTTTTTCACCAAATAAATAAAATTGGCACGGTGTAAGGGAGTATCGGTAAAGAGTTCGATCTCTAATTCTCCGTGTTGTGTTTGGATTTGCGCTTTGGTCTCCGGGTTATCGGCTCCGTATTCGGTCAAAAAGGCAATCACATTCTCATTGGTAATTTCTTGAATACTGCTTTTTGGGGCTTGCTTTTGCACTGCTTCTGAAGTAATTGGAGTTACCACACTATCTTTTAGTTTTTTTGAAATGGTTTCGGTTTTTACTTCGGAAGCCTTTTTATTATCTTCACAACTTGCAAAAATGCTACAGATAGCTAAGACGATTAGTAACGAAATTCTCATAGATGCAGTTTCAGGAATTTGAAAAACAGATTGTAAAAGTAGCAAATTTAGCACTACCGGGGGAGGCTATACAGCTTCAAATGGCACCTATTGAGCGATTACTCGAGTTGAAGAAGATCGCCAGAGGCCAGGAAAATCCGAGAAAGGCAGGAGTCATGGCACTGTTTTATCCTTCGGCAAGCTTTGAAACACACCTTATTCTAATCCTTCGGAAAACCTATAAGGGCGTGCATTCGGCTCAGGTTGGATTTCCAGGAGGGAAATTAGAATTAGGTGATGCCAATTTAAAAGAAGCGGCACTGCGTGAAACAGAGGAAGAAGTAGGAGTTTCTTCAAAATCCATTTCAGTTTTAAAAGAACTCACCGAAATCTATATTCCACCCAGTAATTTTTTTGTACAACCCTTTTTAGGAATCACACCGTTTACTCCGAGTTTTGTACCTCAATTGGACGAGGTGGAAGCCTTAATTGAGGTACCGCTAATGCATTTTATGGACGATTCGGTCTTAGTTACCAAAACCTTGACAACTTCGTATGCCACCAATATCGAGGTTCCTGCTTTCTTGTTAAATGGACATGTGGTTTGGGGAGCTACAGCAATGATGCTGAGTGAAGTGCGTGAATTATTGAAACAACTGCTATAAAGGGCTATTTTTAGTATCTTTGCATTTCGGCTTTTACTCAAAACAAGCTGTATTTTAAAATTAGGAAAAGATTGTATGGGGCTTTTTAAACGAAATCCTTTTGGACATATATTATTTTTAAAGCGATGGTTAATTCGAATTTTAGGGGCATTGACACATCGCCGCTTTAAAGGGTTTAATACGCTTGAGATTGACGGCAGTGAAATCCTAAAGACCTTGCCTGATAATAATGTACTGTTTGTTTCAAACCATCAGACGTATTTTGCCGATGTAGTTGCAATGTTCCACGTATTCAATGCCAGCCTAAGCGGGCGTGAGGATAGCATTAAGAACATTGGCTATCTGTGGAATCCAAAACTTAATATCTATTTTGTTGCCGCCAAGGAAACCATGCAATCTGGTTTGTTGCCTAAAATCTTAGCCTATGCAGGTTCGATTAGTATTGAGCGGACCTGGCGAGAAAAAGGGCAGGAGGTGAACAAACAGGTAAAGATGAGCGATGTGAGTGCCATTTCAAAGGCATTGAAAGATGGGTGGGTGATTACCTTTCCGCAGGGTACAACCAAGCCTTGGAAACCTATACGCAGAGGGACGGCTCATATAATTAAAAAGAATAAACCCCTTGTAGTACCTATAGTAATTGATGGTTTTAGACGATCCTTCGATAAAAAGGGGATTCGAATTAAAAAACGAGGTATTTTACAGTCCATGGAGATCAAAGCACCTTTGGACATAGATTACGAAAATGACACCATGGAGCAAATTGTCGAAAAACTCGAATATGCCATTGAGCAACACCCTTCCTTCTTAAAGGTGATTCCCGCCGAAGAAATTCAATCGAAAGAAGAATCGCATAAACAACGTCAGTGGAGGTATTAGGGAACCCCCAAATAAATCAAACTACAAGTTAATTTCC
Source organism: Altibacter sp. (assembly GCF_019913785.1). GTDB lineage: Bacteria > Bacteroidota > Bacteroidia > Flavobacteriales > Flavobacteriaceae > Altibacter. Next base: position 21,270 of record NZ_JAIOHK010000040.1, on the reverse strand, counting down.
TCTAGTTCTTTATAATTTTTCTTTAGACGTTTCAGTAAAATCCCATAGATGAGTCGATAGAAAAGTAGCAATAACCCAATCATAATAACGCCGCCAATTATCTGACTAATAAAGAATACCGATGTAAAGCTCTCGGGCGGTATGGCGCTATACCCTTCATAGTTGTCGATCATTAACTCATACAGTTGCTCTTTTTTTGTATAGTAGAATAGGTTAACTCCAATTAACAATAAGACAGAGGCTCCTACATTATAGATAACAAAGTACTTGACGGTACGTCGGGTTTTTAAAATAGTTTCCATAAGACCTTTGACCGAATCTGTCACTTTAATGGAGAGGTAATTTTTATAAAAAAGGAATATAAATACGGCAAAAACTACATAATTAATAATGTTGATAATGAGGAAGGTGGTCTTGAGGCCAATACCATTGTTAATTTCTTTACTCGATTCGGGCACCAAAAAGGCCAAAAGGGTCCAGAGGATGATTTCACCAATACTTATCAAGAAAATCCATTTGACGATGGATGATGATTTCTTAAGGAGCATTTGGTAAATATCCTTATACGACAACTTGGGGAACTCCTGCTCCCTCGTCTGCCATTGCTTTTTTAATAATTCTAATTCATCCATAGGGATTACGGATTTAATATAGTTCGTAATTTCTCTTTTATTCGATTCATCTTTACGCGGGCGTTTACTTCTGTAATACCCAATGTTTGTGATATTTCTTTGTAATTTTTGTCTTCCAGGTATAAAAACACCAAGGCCTTGTCAATATCGTTTAGATCTTTTACGGCACTGTACATTAATTTCAGCTGTTCCTCGACAGTGTCATCGTAGACCTCTGCCGTTATTTTAAAACTCACCCCTTCAAAATCCTGAGTCTTTATAGACCGTTTCGATTTTCGATACAGCGTAATAGCTGTATTTAAAGCCACTCGGTACATCCAGGTACTAAACTTTGAATCACCCCTAAACTTGGGAAATGCACGCCACAATTGGATAGTTATTTCCTGAAACAAATCATTGTGTGCATCACTATCATTGGTGTACAAACGACAGATTTTGTGTACAATGTTTTGGTTCTCTTCTAGTTGGCTTACAAAACTATGTTCAAGTTCTTTTGTCAAAGGCTTTTAGTTGGTTACTGCATTAGTGTTTAGACCCTCTGGTTTGTTACAAAATTCTTAAAAATTAAAGGAATTCTAGTTGTTTATTCTTGCAAATAGTACCTTTATAATATACAAAATCATTCATGAACATTCCAGAAACCCAACTCCCTCGAATTGTAGTTATTGGTGGGGGTTTTGCAGGTATTTCACTTATTAAGCAGCTTCGGAAGAGCAAACTACAGGTGGTACTTTTCGACAAGCATAACTACCATACATTTCAACCTTTATTGTATCAAGTGTCTACAGCCGGCTTAGAACCCGATTCCATAGCGTATCCACTTCGGAAGATTTTCAGGAAACACACACATTTTCACTTCCGTTTAGCCACTGTGAATTATATCGATACCGAAAAAAAGATAGTCGAGACCTCCATTGGTAATCTGAGGTTTGACTACCTAGTTATTGCTACGGGCACGCGCACTAATTTCTTCGGAAATAAAAATATTGAAGAAAACAGTATGCCTATGAAGACGGTCCCGCAGGCATTGGATATGCGCAGTTTGATTTTGCAAAACATCGAAGCGGCCGATATCACGGATAAGCCGGAAGAACGCAAGCGATTTTTAAATTTCGTGATTGCCGGAGCAGGCCCCACCGGAGTGGAACTGGCGGGTGCCTTGGCTGAATTCAGAAAGGGAATCCTAAAAAATGACTACCCCAATTTGAATGAAGCCGATATGTGTGTACACCTGATTGAAGGAGGTGATCGCGTACTTGGACCTATGAGTGAAGCAGCTTCGAAGAAGGCGCTCAAGGCACTGCAAAAATTAGACGTCAAAGTACATCTAAATACTTTTGTGCAAGATTACGACGGGGCTATCGTAACGACCAAAGATGGGCTGGCATTTCAAACGGCAACCTTTATTTGGGCAGCAGGTGTAACCGGTGCTCCGGTTGAAGGTATCAATGGTGTGAGTTTGATCGCGAGGGCCAATCGGTATCTGGTAGATCAATATAATAGGATTGAGGGACATCCAACTCTATTTGCACTGGGCGATATTGCCTTGATGAAGACAAAATCGTATCCCAATGGACATCCTCAGGTTGCCCAACCGGCCATTCAGCAGGGAAGAAATTTAGGAAAGAATATAAAGCGCATGTTGGCGGGTAAGAAAATGCTTCCTTTTAAGTACTACGACAAGGGAACACTGGCTACTATTGGTAGGAATAAAGCGGTTGCAGATATTTACAAGCTGCATTTGGGTGGTGCCTTTGCGTGGTTTATTTGGATGTTTGTACACCTGTATTTTTTAGTGGGCTTTCGAAACCGGGTAGTTACTTTTTTTAATTGGACCTATAATTATATCAATTACGATCGGGCGGCCCGACTTATTATTCGGCCGTTTAAGGTAAAAATAAAGTAGCATGGAATTATTCTACCTCGACGCGCAAAGGACCTCCGCTGCTCACCCAACTACCACCTACTTCATCGATGTTTATGTCTAGTTCATCACTGGTGTCGATGCTTTTAATGTTAACCTTTACTTCGTCGTAAGTATCTACGCTTTTCAGGTTTACATTTAGCTCGTCGTAGGTATTGATATCGACAATTCGCACGTCCATGGTGTTGCTTTCGTTGATAGGAACCAGCTGGTATTTTGTTGCTTTTTCGGGAACGGTTTTGTTTTCTGAAGCAAGGGCTGAAGGAATAATCTCAAATTCTTTGGCCAAATTAATGGTCAAACAAACTGCAATAATGGTCAGAAGGGTTTTTGTGTAAGTATCGGTTTTCATAAGGATATATTTAAAGTTAACTGAAACAATCTAATCAAATACCATTCCTATTGTATGTGACCAAGGCCATTTTCTTCACTTTACCACGTAATTCTTCCATGCCCACTTCCTCAATCGAAACACCTTCAGGCAGCTCATAGGCTACATCGGCGAATTCCTTAGAAGCTAGAATTTCGACACCCAAGTCATTGCATAGGGCCACAATTCTGGCGGTGGTATTCAGGACATCCCCCGAAAATGCAATTTCCCGTTTAACCTGTCCAATTTCACCCACCATCACCGATCCAAAGTGATATCCTACTTTGAACTTTGGTATCAGGTTGTATTTTTTAAGATAGCGATCCGAGTTCTTTGCGATAAGGGCTTGCATACTGTAAAAACATTGCAAGGCATTTGCGTTTTTAAGACCCCATTTCATCTTCCAGGAAACGACAATTTCGTCACCCACATATTGATATATTTCACCACGGGTTTGAACAATGGCCGGGGCAACATCCTTAAAGAAGTCTTTCAGGAAATTAAAATACTTTTCTTCGCCTAATGTTTCGGCTATACCCGTTGCATTCTTTATATCGGCAAACATAAAGATGCGGCGTTCCTTTTTCGGTTTAAAATACCTTCCCATTAAATAATCAGGGAACACTCCCGGTCCGTATTTATCATTTACCAATGCCAAAATAAGCGTGGACAAAACGATAAAGAGCCAAACGAAATAATTTTTTATAAAAATGGCCTTACCATAAAAAAACGGAAGTTCTTCCATAACATCAGGATGGAACATAGGTAATTCCATATTTTCGCTGTTTATATACAAACTACCAATAGATCCAACAAATATTGCTACAAGGGTATAGACTACAATAATCAGCAATAGCGCCTTCCACATGGCATACTTTCGCAACCAATATTCCATAAGGTTTACCGAAAATACACCGCCAATGAATGACGCACAGACACTTACGAGTAGATAGGCCGTAAAAGAAGAGGTAAAGTCGTAATCGGCGCCGAGCGCATTTTGACTAACCAGCGTAATATAGTCGTAAAAGAAGATAAAATTGGAAATGACGACCCAGGTAATAAATATCCATACGGCACGGCGTACGTAAAACCAAAACCGTCTATCCTTTAAGAATTTCATGAGGCTTTAGCAGTTTTTATATTTATCGTGCAAGCCCTTACCCTCGTAAATCATAGGTTTAATTTTTTCCAATCTCGTAAGTTTGGTCTTCTCTTGTTTGGCTTCTTCAATATATCCCGCATATTCGCGTTGTTTACCGGGTGTTAACGTATTGAAGGCATTTTTTAATTTTGAATCCTCCTGAAATGCTTTTTTCAGATATGGTGGAATATGAACCCCCTGCTTGCGTTCGGGTTTGATTTCTTTTCCGGCCAAACAGTTTTCAATGGATTCTTGTAGGTACTGAGCCACTATCTTCGGTTCGATCACATCGTCTTCTTCAAATCGCCACTGTCGCAAAGCTCTGGTAACACCTTCCTGAGCATTGACCAGTTTTTTATGCTCATCTTTTAAAAATACTCCTTGGTGAAACCACAGGGCATAGTGATTTTTAAAGGCGGCCATTCCGGCTACCAACTTTCCATTGAGTGTATAGGTAGGCGAACCCCACTTCACCTCTTCTTTCAATGCTGTCGATTGAAAAACTTCTCGGAGTTGAGCAAGTTGTTTACTCCATTTACTGTGCTTGGATATGTATTTCGTTACTTTTTCAGAATCGCTCATTCCGTTTTTATTAATTTCAGAAATTATTGTTTTACAAATTTGAAGGTCGCTTCACCCTGCTCGGTGGTCACCTTCAAAAAGTATACGCCACTTTGCAAATTGGCGGCTGAAACTTGATATCTCCTGTAATTCATTTCGTGAGAAGTGTGTTTGATCAATCGTTTTCCGGTAATATCGTACACCTCATAGGCCGTCAAGGTTACCGATGGATCTAAAGCAAGGGTGAGGTTGTTATTTGTAGGATTCGGAAATAGCTGAAGCTTACTTTTTACAGTAGGTTCACTAATACTTAAAAACGCATCGTATAGGTCTTGTAGAATATCAATTGGTTCGGTACCAACCGCCTGTACAGGAACCACTATTTTTATATATGGGTCGTTTGGGTCGTCATCGGCCTTGTACACTAATAAATAAGCCGTACGGGAAGACGTACCATTGGCCAGGCATCTGGAATCGGCTCCCGGGAAATTAGCGCCCTGCAAGGCAGCCATCAATTTATCGGCCAAAGTTCCGGAAGTAGTATTGAAATTGGCTTCCATTTGATCGATCACCGATGGATTTAATAATATATTCCCCTGAATACTAAAGGTGGCGCCTTGTCGGTCTTCTTTATAATCATCGGTCATACTGCCGGTCCATCCCGCAGCTCTTGGATCTCCGTTTTCATCCAGATCGACTATACCGTATTGTCTATAGTTGGGATCAAAATTCTGACTATTACAGGCGTCATTTGCCATGAGATAGTCGATGATTTCGGAAGGACTCAGGCCTGCTTCCATTTGTAGAATGGCATTTTGAAGATTTATATTTGGGATACATACATAGGCCTGTGAATTCACCCCACCCTGTCCGGGAATGATATCGGTGATGATATCTGCAATATTACTACCACCGGTACTGGAAATACAGGTGGCCCCGGCCGAGCCTATTTCGCCCGTAACCGGATCCACAGCGATTATGGAAAAGGTATCCTGACCAAAACCCATAGTTGAAAGCAGAAAAACGAAGAAAAGTACGGTCAGTTTTTTCATAAAAAAAGCAATTAATTTCTCTAAGATACTTAATTCAACTTTCTTTTTGGATACTTTTTACAATTCACCCCCTTAAATTTACACTTCAGTTTTATTTTTTCTGAATTGACAAACATGGATCGCATTTTTGAACTGTAAATTCATAACCAGCTTACCAATGAAAGATTTAAAAGCACAAATTAAAATAATCGTATGTTTGAGTTTTCTAGCTTCAACCCTATCCTTAAGCGTATTTGGACAAACTGTAATTTCAGGAAAAGTCACTGAAAATAATGGCGTGTCCATTCCCGGTGCAAATGTTTATTTGGAAGGGACTTATGATGGTGTGTCCACAGACGATAATGGTAACTTTTCGTTTCAGACTTCCGAAACGGGGACTCAGACCTTGGTAGTTTCATTTCTTTCTTTTGAAACCTACACCTTGGTTGCCGATGTTGGTAAGATGCAGCGTCTTACCATAAAATTACGTGAAGATGTGAATTCGTTGGACACCGTTGTGATCTCTGCCGGAACCTTTGAAGCCAGTGATAACAGTAAGGTCTCCGTGTTGAAACCGTTGGATGTAGTTACTACCGCCAGTGCTTTAGGCGATTTTGTGGGTGCCTTACAAACACTTCCCGGGACGACGACGGTGTCTGAAGACGGCCGATTATTTGTACGAGGTGGTGATGCAGGGGAGACGCAGATATTTATTGATGGCATTCGGGTGTTTACGCCCTATTCACCCACCACCAATAACATACCTACCAGAGGACGATATAGCCCCTTTTTATTCGACGGAATTACGTTTTCAACCGGGGGATATTCGGCCGAATATGGGCAAGCACTTTCTTCAGTTCTTTTATTGAACACCATCGATGAACCCGATCAAGAAAAGACCGATATTGCTATAATGACAGTAGGAGGTGGTCTCGGAAATACGCAGAAGTGGAAGAACAGTTCCTTGAGCATCAATGCTACCTATATCAATCTAGCGCCCTATATAGCAATTCTCCCCGATAGAAACGATTGGCAAAAACCTTTTGAGGGCTATGCTGGTGAAGCCGTTTTTCGGCAAAAAATAGGAGACGGACTGTTTAAACTGTACGCGGCCTTCGATGGCACTAATTTCGAATTGACACAGGAAGATATTGATTATTCTGAAGGAATCCCTTTTAAGCTGAACAATTCAAATTTTTATACCAATGCCAGCTATACCGATAATTTAGGTGATAGTTGGAAATTGTTCGGAGGCGGAAGTTTTACGCATTCGAACACCGATTTGGGAATTTTTGACGCCGATTTGAACGATATCGAAAATTCGGCGCACATTAAACTGAAGCTGCGGAAACGTTTTAGCAATCGGGTGAAGCTTAGTTTCGGGGCAGAGCAATTCCTAACAGATTTTGAAGAAACATTTCGGGAGGAAGCGATTTTTGAAACCTATGGTTTTCAGAATAACATTTCGGCAGCCTTTGCCGAAACGGATCTGATCTTTTCTAAAAAGTTTGCGATGAAGTTGGGCGCTCGTGCCGAATACAGTGCGTTGTTCAACGACTTTACCGTTTCTCCAAGAGTTTCGGTGGCGTATAAAACCGGACAACACAGCCAACTCTCATTGGCCTATGGCGATTTTTTTCAGCAGCCAAACAGCGATGTTTTAAAATTTGAAAGTAAGCTGGAAGCTCAAAAGACGCAGCATTATATTTTGAATTATCAATATTCGGCCAACAACCGCATTTTCCGAGCCGAAGCCTATAGAAAGCAGTACGATAAACTCATTAAGTACAATACAGAAATGGCCTCATTCGATACGAATTTTACCAATGAGGGGGATGGATATGCGCAGGGAGTCGATGTGTTTTGGCGCGATAATAAAAGTATAAAAAATGTGGATTATTGGGTGAGTTATTCCTATTTGGATACCGAGCGAAACTATCTGAATTTTCCAACGGCTGCCGTCCCATCTTTCGCGAATACGCACAATGTTTCGGTGGTAGGAAAGTACTGGATTGAAGATTGGAAGAGTCAGATAGGATTTAGCCACCAATACGGAAGTGGCCGTACCTACACCAATCCTAACGAGCCGGGATTTCTTCAGCAAAAAACAAGGGACTATCACAGTACGAGTTTCAATTGGGCCTATCTTATTTCGCAACAGCAGATCCTTTATTTTTCCATTAATAATGTGTTCGCTTTTGAGAATGTCAATGGGTATCAATATGCCAGTACACCCGATGCCTCGGGAAATTTTTCCAGAAGAAGTCTAAAACCGGCGGCCGATCAATTCTTTTTCGTGGGATTCTTTTGGACGATTAGTGATGATGGTAGCGATAATCAATTGGACAAGCTCTAACGATAGTGTGATATACCATATGTCACATCACAATTCATCACTAAAAAACTACAATTGGGTCAGGCTATTTTTAGTATTCTTGATAATTAACTGATATTTGATACAACATTAAAAAACAAACGGACCATGCAAACTATAATTACATATTTGACCTTATTACTTACAACTGTGATACTTCAGGGCCAGAACACCATTGAAGTACGCTTTCAAGATTTCGACAACGATAAGGGGATGGTTAAAATTGGGCTGTACGACAAAGAATCAAATTTTCTGAAAGAAACGTTTAAGGCAGCCACATCGAAAATTAAGAATAAGGAAGCGACCGTCACTTTTACCGATATTCCCGATGGAGTTTACGCGATTTCCTGCTATCACGACGAAGACGGTAATGGCAAATTGAATATGTTTATGGGAATGTTTCCCACCGAATCCTACGGAACCTCAAACAACCCACCGACTATGTTTGGTCCACCAAAATGGGAAGATGCTAAATTTGAAGTAAAGAACGGTGAAACCCGCCAGCTGATTATACATATGTAAACTAAAAAACCTACAACCAATGAAGAAGTTAATACTATTCTGTTTTATGATGATTTCCTGTATAGGAATTAGTCAATCGAAGTACGAAGATGGCATGCGCAAAGCATTTGAACTTTGGGGATCTGAAAAACCATGGGAAGCCGCCAATCTTTTCGAGAGAATTTCGACCGCCGAAGTTGATAACTGGTTGCCGGCCTATTATGTAGCGCAAATTAACGTGATCTACAGTTTTGAAGAGAAAGATGCAACAAAATTGAAGGCACAAATGGATAAGGCACTGGAATTTTTAAACTTAGCCAAAGGAATTTCCAAAGACAACGCCGAGCTTCTTGTACTAGACGCCCTGTGGCATACCGTGTGGATTGCGTACGACGGACAGCAATACGGAATGAAATATTCCGGGAAAGTGGCACAACTGTACCAACAAGCCTTACAATTGGCGCCGGACAATCCGCATGTGGTCTTCGGGAAGGCGGAATGGGATATGGGTTCTGCTCGCTTTTTTGGACAACCTTTGGACCCCTACTGTGCCGATTTGCAAAGAGCGATCGAACTATTTAGTACCTTTAAACCAGAGACCGAGTTTCACCCGAGTTATGGTGAAAATCGCGCCAAAGAACTCGCCGAAAAAACCTGTAAATAATGAGTATAAAGTTATTTATAAAAGAGCTTGGTAAAGCATTGACCTTAGGGGCACTGGTCTTTATTGTGTTGGGTATTATCCGATACATGAATGGCTACAGAATCACCGATGGGAAACAACTGCTTATCGAATTTGGGTACAACCAAATGTATTCGGTGGTACTGTATATGGCCAATGCCTTGTTCATCATTTTCTTGCTAAAACGATATAAAGGAGAGCTCTTTAAAACGAATAATTTATCAAAAGGAATTTTAGGTGGAATCGCCATCACCGTGGCGAGTTTATTTTTCCTTCGGTTATTTACCGAGATAATCATTGAGGGGGAAAGCCTTTCTGAATTCGTAGCCGGGGAACACATACAATACTATTATGTTTCCTTTATTATATCGGCCTTGGTAACCGCGATTTTTTACGGAGTATACTACTACCGATACACACAGGAACGAAAGGTAAAGGAGCAGAAGATCATTGCCGGAACGGCTTCGGCAAAGTTTGACGCCTTGAAAAATCAGTTGGATCCACATTTTTTATTTAACAGTTTGAATGTGTTAACGAGTTTGATAGAGGAAAACCCGGAAGCTGCTACCAAGTTTACCACCTCATTGTCCAAAGTGTATCGCTATGTTTTGGAACAAAAAAACAAGGATTTGGTGACAGTTGCTGAAGAATTGAAGTTCGCCGAACTATATATGTCACTTATAAAAATGCGCTTTGAAGACAGTATAGTGTTTACTATCGATACTATTTCAAATCCTGAAGCCAAGGTAGTACCACTGGCGCTTCAGTTATTGCTGGAAAATGCGGTAAAGCACAATCAGGTAACCCCTTCAAAAAAATTACACATTAGCATTACCGAAGAAAATGGGAATTTGGTCATTAAGAACAATGTACAACCAAAACAAGTATTAAAGGAAAGTAGTGGTGTAGGGCTTCGGAATATTCGGCAGCGGTATTATATATTGACCAACAGGCCGGTTACTATTCAGCAAAACGAGAAAGAATTCAGCATTGCTATACCAATGCTCACTAAAGAAACAACTGCCATGCAAATACAAGAAACTTATATTTCAGAAAAAAAATACCAACGTGCAAAAAAAAGAGTAGAAGCGTTAAAGGGCTTTTACGTTCACATTACCATCTACCTTATCATGATCCCGGTATTTATTTATTTGAATTTCAGATCGACAGGGTTCCCATGGGCTATCTTTCCAATCGTAGGCTGGGGATTTGGGGTGATGGGACATGCGATGGAAGTGTTTAATTACAACCCCTTCTTAGGGAAGGACTGGGAAGAGCGAAAGATGAAAGAATTTATGGATAAAGAGAACTAATTATGAAAGATTTAGATAAAGAAGCCAAGTTTTTACAGGCCAAGGAACGTGTTACCTGTATCAAGAAATTTTACACAAGCCTTATGTTCTATTTAGTGTTTATAGGCTTTTTAGCTGCATTGAATTATTATACCAATCGGTGGGATTATCCCTGGTTTTTATGGGCCGCATTTGGTTGGGGGATAGGAATTGTCATTCAGGCATTCAAGGCATTTCGCTGGTTACCGTATATGAACAAGAGCTGGGAAGAGCGTAAGATCAAGGAGTTTATGGATAAAGATAACGATACATCATCGGGGAATAGATGGAGCTAATAATAGAAGTTATGAAAGATATGGAAACTATAAAATACGAACGCGCCAAAAAAAAGGTAAATTGTCTAAAAGGATTTTACAATCATCTTGCGATTTTCCTGATTGTGAATTTGGTCATCTTACTAATTAGATTGGAGCTTATTCCAATTATCTACATCAACGCAGAAGATACAAATATACAAAGTTGGCTGGACTGGAATACCTATGGAATTACCCTTGTATGGGGAATTGTGTTACTAGTCCATGGCTTATGGGTTTTTCAAAATAAGGTTACAATACTAAAGAATTGGGAAGAGAAGAAAGTGAAAGACTTGGTAGAAAAAGAAGAAAAAGAGTCCGAACAACGTTGGAATTAAAAGACAGAGTTATGAACGATATAGAAAATGAAAAATACAAGAAGGCTAAAAAGAAGGTCAAAGAAATAAAAGGGTTTTACTCACACCTGACGGCCTATGTGGTAGTAAATATTTTCCTGATACTAATTCAAATGGGATTATTTAGTAAGGCTTTTTTTGAATTTGGATTTGAGGCACCCACATGGTCTATGCTCTCTACACCCTTCTTTTGGGGTATTGGATTAGCCTTTCATGCGTTGCATGTATTTCAGGATAAATTCACATTCTTTAAGAATTGGGAAGAGCGAAAGATCAAAGAGTATATGGAGAAGGATGAAGAAGATTTAAAACGAACCAATAAATGGGATTAACCCACTACCTATGAATGTACTCATCATCGAAGACGAAAAACCATCTGCTCGCCGATTGCAGCGGATGCTAGCAAAATTAGACGTTCGTACGCACGAAATGCTGCACAGTGTGACTGAAGCGATCGAATGGTTTTCAAACAACCCGCATCCCGATCTTATATTTTTGGATATACAGCTAAGCGACGGCTTGTCATTCGAGATTTTTGACGTAGTGGAGGTGAGCAGTGCTATTATTTTTACAACGGCTTTCGACGAGTATGCGCTGCAAGCCTTTAAGTTGAATAGCATCGACTATTTGTTGAAACCCATTGATGATGACGAATTGGAGGTTGCGGTAAAAAAATACAGAGCTTTAAAACCACCCACTCAGAACGTTCAGCTTAACTTCGACGATATCAGGAAGCTGTTGACCAACCCTCTAGAGCGAGAATACAAAAAGCGTTTTACAACAAAGATCGGGCAGCATATTAAAATGATTTCGGTTGATGAAATTGAGTGTTTTTATTCCGAAAATAAAGGGACCTATGCCCATACAATTGATGGTCGTGATTACTTACTCGATACCACTTTAGAGCTATTAGAAGACGAACTGGAACCGAAAACCTTCTTCCGAATTAGTCGGAAATATTATATCAATATAAACGCAATCAAGGATATTATCTCGTATACAAATTCCAGACTTCAGCTAAAACTTACCACTTACAAAGCACAGGAGGTCATTGTAGCCCGTGAGAGGGTAAAGGACTTTAAAATTTGGTTGGAATAATTGTGCTATCAATTATCTGTTTCCTCTAAAAGCGCGATAGCTCACTAAGACTAATTGAACCGATTCGTCTTTCAGAATTTCCTGTAAAAGACGATAATCCTTAAGCTTTGAGTGATTAATTGACCAGATGTATTTTGTTCGAGCTGGAAAATACTTCTTTAAAATAGCATATTCTGAAAAAGTGGTTGAAACTCCAAGATCGGGTTGCGCTTCCAACACCTTTTCAATTTTAACTATTTCCTGTTGTAATACCTGCGAATCCTTAGCCGACAAATGTTGAGGTAGATAAAAACTTGTTTTAAATCCCGAGGCCGAAAAAATAGGCAGGGCTTCAGGATAGCGAGTTTCAATCAATATTTTGTCTAGCGGATATGACTTCTCTTGCAGCAGCGCTATTAGTTTGTCGTGAATTTGTCTGTTGTTGCCTGAATTCAAATTTTTGATGTCCAACCAAATAAAAGGCTGTTGCTCAATTTCAAAATGAGACAAATACGTTTCAAAATCTAACTGAATAGACGAGGCAGGAGGATGATTTACGTCAAGATAATCTTGCCCTTCAATATATTCCAAATCCAATTCAATAGCATCGAAGTAACAAAGTGCCGATTCCAATTTTTCGAGACTGTTTACACGATGCGCGCCAATTTTATGATAATATCCTAAAAATTCGATTTTTCGAGGACTAAACCGATATAGAAAGACACAGCTAATTACAAATACTGTGCCCACCAATAAAAACTTCCACTTTTTACCGCTTATCATAATTTACATCTGTTTTTATAAAACGTGTACGCTTTATGAATTCGGTGTTAAAAATACTCTTAGAAGGATCAAATTCTTTAAAGGTAATGTCGCTAATCTCCGAAAACGTATGTATAAAATCTTCAAGACTATACCGCCTCTTGGACAACGAATCCTTTGGCGTTGAGAAAGACCGATTTGCCTTATATTTTTCAGAAAACCAGACGATAAAGGGTATCTCGTGCATGGGCGGTGTTGCGTGATAACTATTATGGCCCATTAAATCCATGGTATCGTATACTTCATCACCGTGATCGGAGAAATAAGCAACATAACTCTTATCGTCTACATTTCTTACCTTTTCAATTATGGTTCGAACAATAAAGTCATTATACAAAACAGCATTGTCATAATCATTCGTTGTGGAAATAGCCTTTTTATGATGATACTTTAGATTGGGACTCTTTTCAGTAAAGCGTTCGTATGCTACTGGGTATCGTTTTTTATAGGTTCCATGTGTTCCAATTAGGTGAATAAAAAGCACCTTTTTTTCAATAGAATTCTTAAGAATTTGATCCAGAAAGGGAAATAAATTTTCATCGTGGATATCGTAGTTATAGTTATCCGTGGCGATAAAATTCTTTTGAGTTGCCGCATTGCCTATAAGTGTAGAAACACTCTCATGCAAGCCAACAGGTCTCTGGTTGGATAACCAATAGGTAGTAAAACCTGCGTGGTTGGCCAATTGTACAATGGAACCATTGCTTTTTTTATTGGGTTCTTTTGCATCGGAAAGCGTTAGTATCTTTTCAAGTGCCAAGATGGTATGTACATCGGGTGTAATGATACTGTCGAAAATAGTTAGTTCATCTTTAATCTCGGTCAATAAGGGGTTGGTGTTCCGGTGATAGCCGTAAAGTTGCATATGCCAACTGGAAGTTGATTCACCTATCACAATCACATAGGTTTGACGACCCTTTTCCGATGTGACATCCGAGAAAACATCACTATGCTTTTTTGCGAGATTGTCTTTAAGGATATTTTTGGTAATTACATACTCTTCGTATGAACTAAAAGAGGTTAAAAAGATATTTTCAGCTTTAAACTTTGACTGAATTCCGTAACCAAGAATTACTATTAGGAGGAGTATGGGTATCCTGAATTTTAATGATTTTGTTCGTAGTTGGAATGCTTCCCTAAACTTAAAAAGATTCGATTTGGAACTGAACAATTTACGCAGGAAAAACAATGGTAATAAGAACAGTATCAACAACAAAATAATCTTTAAATCGAAGTAATTTGATAAGAAATCGGAAGCTTCGGTTGTATTGGTTTCAAAAATAACAAATAAGGCCGAAGCACTTAATTTTACACCATAATGATAATAAAAACTAAGTTTCAGAAAGGCTAAAAAAGCCAATACCAAATATGACACGATTAAAAAAGTCCTTCGAAAAGATGTATTGCTCACTAAAAAAAATACAGCGATAAACAATCCGGTAAGCAGGCCAAACCCAATGGTCTCTTTCAAATACGCCCTGAAAAATGGAATTAACACGATACCCAAACTTGCCACAACGACCAATGGATAGCACAATAGTACGGCAATATGCAGTACTGCCGAAAAGGATGTTTTATATGCCTGGGAAAGTTTCAATTCTTTTTATCCTGAATTCTATTCTCGTTAAAGGCTGAAGGTAACAGTTTTGGAATAAACTTTACTAATAACGGCAGCAGCACAGTACCTCCCGGGAGCAGGAAAATGGTCAACGAAGGGATCGTTTTGCACACATCCAACAATTGCTCCTTTACTTTGTGCTTTTCTTCCGGATTCAGGTCTCTGAGTGTTGACTGAGATAATAACACCAGTAATTCACCGCTTTCCTCTAATTCACGTATCAATCGTTTTTTATTGCGAAGTATAAGCAGTTTTACCGTAGCAGCAGATTGCTTATAAAATAGTTTTACCGGATTGGAATATTCAAAAAGTTGAATGGTCTCGGTGTACTTGTCCGAAAACGAAGTAAGATCTTGTAAACTTGTCGTGAGTTCCTTTTCGGGTAGTTTAAGCTTGGTTGTAAGATTTTGTAAAAAGTTAAACTCGCTCGCGTCCATTTCATGATCATCCCATACGGCGATAATACAGATATCCAGAATGTATTTTTTTTCGAGATCACTACGATTTGAAATACGCTTTAATTGTTGCAAAGAGGTAATATCCTGCGCCGATGTATCGGCAATCAGATATTCTGTGGAAGATTCGAATAGATCAATTAGCAATCGATCGTATTTGTTCTTATTCTGTTTGGCCTTCAGTGCAAAGAAACAACAGGTGATCACCGAGTTTTCCAATTGTTTGGCATAAGATTTTATCGCTCTGGGTTTAGACAGCCATTTAATATAGGCCAACACATCTACAAAGAGCAGGGCATAGGTAAGAATCGAGGTATTGTTTTTTTTGAGCGCCGTATTGGTCTCTTGTAGGCGTGACGACAAAACACTTTCTAAATGCTGACTGTTACTCTGAGAAAGGGTCAGCTTCCTTAAAAACCCGGTCTTTCCCTTGTCTATCTTGTTATAGAATTCATTAATAGAGCCGATGGCATCGTCAAAAGAACCTTTTGGATTGGACTGAAAGTAAAAATAGAGCAGTGCATGAAACAGATTGATCTTGGTGTATTCCTCCTTGGTGAGATCCAAATTACTCACCGTTTCGTCCAGGATAGCCTTGACAGAAACACCGTATATAAATCCGGTTTCCTTAAGGTAGGTATAAAAGTTCGTTCTGTTTTTAAATTTTGTTGTGAGATCAACCCTCTCTAAACCACTTAAAAACTTCGGAATCCAATCGGTTGCTGATGGGTTCATTAGTTTTGATAACTTTGCGTTGGTTTTAAATTGTAAATTTACATTAACAAAAGATTAACTGTTGTAAAAAAACCAACTATGTACTTTCGTCGTAAATGAATATGAACAAGTAAAAATAATTAATAAAAAGAACTTCAATTATGAAAAAAACAAAACTTTTTGCAGCAATCGGAGGCTTGGGATTAGCCATGCTTGCGGTATTTCTCATTGCTGCAGATCACATTGATGCACCTGATGTTGCCGGTACTACTACCGATATAGCCGACTTCTATGCGTTTGAAGGTGATGATCCTAATAAAACCGTATTCATTGCAACCTTACAGGGTCCCCTAATTCCGGGTGCTGTAACCGATAATGCACAATTTGATGAAGATGTGATGGTTGAGTTCAATATTGACAATACCGGTGATTTTGTGGAAGATCTGGTCATTCAGGCGATCAAAAGAGGTGATTCTATGTATTTCTTTGGTCCGGTAGGCCCTACGCAAACAGGACTTTCAAGTGTTGTTGAAACTTCCGTAGCACGAAATAGTGTTAAAATTTCTACCAGTGCCGATGTGCAAACCAGTTCAAATAATGGAATGACCTTTTTTGCTGGTCCTCGTAGAGATGCTTTTTATTTTGATTTTAACCGTTTTAATGAGGTGATCTCCGGAGCCGTGGCCCCCGAAGGGTTTTTACCTCCCGGTCAAGCAGAGGACTTTTTTGAAGAACTAAATGTATTGGCCGTAATCGTTGAAGTCCCAAACTCGATGCTGGGAACTGCACCCCCACATGTTGGTGCTGCGGTTGGGATAAACGGATTGCCTCCTGCATACAATGTATGGGTAACTACAAAAAGAAAGCAATAATTAATTCAAAAAAGAAAAGACCATGAAAACATATAAATTAAGAATCTTATTTATTGCAATCTGTACCTCGCTGTTGTTTGTGCAATGTGCCGACGACGACGATAATGGAAATATCATTATGCAAGTGACCTGCGACGACGGTGTCCAAAATGGAGATGAGGAAGGTGTGGATTGTGGAGGAACCGCCTGTGCGCCATGTGACACTACATTGGACTTTAGCGGTACCTATACACAAGAAGACATCATGGGAAGACCCGGTGTGAATACCGTGTTCAGCGGAAGCGACAACGTAAAGAATAATTTTAATACGAGTATCGTAAGTGACAGAGCATCCTTTCAGCCTACATTCGAGGCTACGTTAGAACTATATCACGATGTCTATGCACAATCATTGGGGATAGATCCTGCCGACCTCGATTATGAGACAAACATTCTAGGATTGGATGCGCCAACCTTTACCACGGTATTGGCACAATTCGATGCGCTACAAGTAGCTCCAAATGGTCCAACCACCTATTTTGACGGTACCAATGCACTAACCGGTCGAAACTTAGGTGACGATGTGATAGACATTTCACTTACCCTAATGTTTGGAGGAACCAGTGGAACACGTTTTGACGGAAACAACGGAACGCCACAACTTACAAGTGATGGTGTTGATGCGGGCGATCGAGACTTCTCCCTTGGGTTTCCTTATTTAGAAACCCCCAATGAATAAACAACAAATTAATCATAAGAAAAGGGCAAGCAATTGCTCTTTTCTTTTTTATACTGAAAATGTATGAAAGCATTGATATTATGTATGCTAGTACTGCTTTTGACATCCTGTAAAAAAGAGGAAAAGCTAGTCATTACCAATCCGGCCCATTACAATACTTTTTTGGATACCTCCAATAACGAAAGTCTTAAAAGTGCTATTTCTGAAAAAGACTATTGGAACAATAGACTCAAACCGGATACGTCTGGAGTTGGTGAAATTGGTCCCCTGGCTGGGGCCTATACAAGGATATTTGAAGCAAGCGGAGCTGTTGAGAATCTTAAAAAAGCCGAAGCTCTCTACAAAAAGGGGATGGAGATCTCTGCCAATAATAAGGATAATTATGCGAGGGGCTTGGCCCGTACGTATATTTCACAACACCGATTTAAGGAGGCAATGGTTGTTTTAGAGGAAAGTTATGCCGGTGTTTCGAATAAGCGAGCTACCGAAATGATGCTCTTCGATATATATATGGAGCTGGGAGATTATGATAAAGCAGATGCTTTCCTCGGAAAGATCAAAAATACCAATGACTATAATTACTTAATTCGTTTGGCAAAATGGAGTGATTACAAAGGTGATCTCGAGGCCGCCATCAAGTATATGGAACAGGCCAAAAGCATTGCCGAGTCCAGAGGAAGCATTGCTCTAAAAGTGTGGACTTATTCGAATTTAGCCGATTTCTATGGTCATGCCGGACGTCTTGAAGCGTCCTATCAACATTATTTAAAAACACTGCAGTTACAGCCCGATAATGCCTACGCAAAAAAAGGAATAGCTTGGATTGCTTATGCTGCTGAAAAAAATACGACCGAGGCAAATCGGATATTAGATTCGGTTATGGTGCATCACCAGGTTCCCGATTATTTTTTGCTGAAAGCTGAAATGGCCGAATTTAACAATCAACTTTCCGAAGCAGAAGTGTTTATAGATAGTTTTGTAAATAATGCTTCCGAAGCCGATTACGGCGATATGTACAATGCCTACCTTATTGAAATCTATGCCGAATCCCAACCTGAAAAAGCGCTAACCTTGGCCACTCAGGAAATTCAAAATAGAGCAACTCCCGAAACCTATTCACTATTGGCTTATGCACAACTTATGGCGGGAATGAATGCCGAAGCACTTCAGACCATTGAAAACTTTGTTGCAGGCAAAACGTTTGAGCCCATGGCTCAATATTATTCGGCTTTGGTGTATAAAGCCAATGGAAAATCGGATATGGTGAAGCCTCTTAAAAAGGAGCTTTTGACGGCTGCGTTTGAATTAGGACCCGTACTTACAGAGAAAATTGAAAAATTATAAAAACTGAAAACCATCCCACTTGGTTTTTCGTATATAATGTATAACGGTTGGTTATCGACAGCCGATAGCTAATTGACAACCGGTGGTACCGGTTTCAGAGTTTTTTTGTTAGTTGGAGCGTCTGCCATTGGAGGACGCTCTTTTTAATGCCTAAACCAAACGGATTTACTCAGTTTTAAAAAGCTCCAGCCCTTTTAGCCATAAAATTTCAGATTGGAAAAAACGAAGCGATTCTTTTTGCACTTTCAAAGATGTGTTTCTGGGTGATTTGCGATTACTACGAGCCTTGGTGTTAGTACAATTTAAGGTATACTTTTCGTCCAAATCTGATTGTTCGTTCGAATAGAATACAAGTGTGTGCGTTCCTTCGAGTTTCCAAGTTCCTTTTCCGAACCAATTTTCTTCGGGTTGACTGGGGTCTAGATTTCGATAAATATGAATTAGGAAGGTGCTATCTGAATTTAGGGTGAGCGAATATTCAAGAATAGATTTTGATTGTGTAGACTCACTTCGTTTTGTATAGTTTCCTATATAGCTTTCCGGTTGTGCCAACAAGGTAGAATTCGCTACAAATAGGAATATCAATAGTATAATTGATTTCATAATGTCTTTTTCAGAAGCATTAATAGGTATTCAAATTGAAATTAAGGAGATACAGCCCCTAAGGTGTACAACTGTGATAAGGTAGGTGTTTCACTTCCTCCTTCAGGTTCTAAGGTAATTCCAAAGGCTTCCGGATTGGGGATATTCTCAAACTTAAAGACCCCATTTTCGGTCCCTGTTGCAGAACTTAACAATCCAACACTAGTTGGGGTCAGCGGATCCAATATTAAGGACCATACCTGATATACTTTTCCACTTGGCGCTACGGGCAACCCCCCGGCATCTATATAGGCGATCTTATCCTTTTGATTATAATACACTTTGGCAAATGCTTCGGGAGCCACCGCCTGGTTTCCCGGAAGCGTAATGGTTTTGTAATCCTTAGAGCGAATCACAGCTAATAAGTTGTTCGCATCGGTGAGTTCTCCTTCAGTAAAACGTATTCTTTCTTTTAATTGGGTGTTTTCAGTAGTTGTAATTTGAATATCATCTTGTAACCCATTATGCTGCTTCCACATCCAAAATAGCCCCACTATACAAAGAATGGCAGCTGCCCAGCCTGTGATGGCCGACCAATTGGTACGCGGAGCACTACCGTCTATTTTCCGAACCGAACGGGTAGCAGCCAGTATATACGACCATATCATAGCGGGCAAGGTAGGTGCCACAGCTTCGGCCAAGCTAAGCAAGGAAGCTTCAATGGCTTCTATTTCGCGCTGTACTTCCGGATAGGTTGCAATGGCTGCTTCTACCTCTGAAATTTCTTCAGAAGGAAGTGTTCCACATACATATAATTCTAGTTTGCCAGATGCTATAATTTCTTCTGCACTCATATCTTTAAATTACCCTAAAACCAAGGTTCTAAGCTCCTGTATACAATTTCTATTTCTAGTTTTTAAGGTCCCTAATGGAATATCCAAGGTTTTTGCGGCCTCCACCTGCGTATATCCTTTAAAAAAAAGGAGATCGATTATTTTAATACAGGCAGGTTTTAAAGCAGCTACAAATTTCTGTATTCCAATCGCATTTACTTTTTGATTTAAACTATCACTAGTAGCCAGTATATCTACGAAATTAGTAGTGCTTAGGTTTTTCTTACTGTTCTTATACGCCTTGGATCGGGTCTTGTCAATAGCAGCGTTTCTCGCAATATTGAGAAGCCACGTAAAGAACCGTCCTTTCTTACTATCGTAGGACCCGGAATTGTTCCAAACTTTTATAAAAACATCTTGCAGCACCTCTTGTGAAATAGCCTCATCTAAGACAATACTGTGTATAATACCGTAGGTCGCATCAGAATACATTGCATAAATTCTTGAAAATGCAATCTCATTTTTATTTTGCATTTTAAGTATAAGTGCATCGGGTTGTTCCATGTAGAAAACTCTTGTTGATTTGCTAAAGTAGGGAAAAATAAGTTGTGTGAAATGCAATAAGAATGAACATTGGTTGCGTTATACTTTTGCCAGTATATTACTGTTAAAATTGAGATATCTGCTTGTAAAAGTTTGTGAACTAGTGTTAATTTAATAGATTTACAGAAATTAATACCTACTTATTACTAACCTTTTAACTATAAATTCTAATGAAAAAAATTACCTTCAGGTTGTTTTTGGGAATATTATTTGTCTTTTCAGGACAGCTGATAGCTCAAAACGCAGTGCAAAGCATTGACAATCAAATGGAGCAACTTTTGGAGAATACGTTACTTACTCCACAGGATGCGCAATGGGCAATTACAGATCAAAATGTAAGCCGAGTAAGTAACATAAGCCACGTGTATTACCGTCAGGTATTCAACGGCTTGCAAATCTATGGAACCGAATCTGG
>NZ_JAIOHK010000039.1 GCF_019913785.1 Altibacter sp. | reverse complement strand
TTTTATATACAACTCTTCTAAAGAATACCCTTCAGGAAGTGGTATCTGCTTCAGTTTATCTGTCATTCCTAAAATGGCATAGACCGGACTTTCAAGTGCGCCTGCCATATCGGCCATCACATACACCACTCGCTTTTGATTCTTCCTATAAATACTCTTGTCCCGAATCGTTTCCTTAATCTCAATCAAATCGGCTACAGGCACCATATTTCCTTGGTTGGATTGTATCTTTATTTGGGATATATCCTGCAGGGTGGATTTTTCCTTTTCATCCAAGGATACTATTAATTGTACTTGGCGAGAAGCATCCTCATCGTACAATTGGGTGACAGCGTGTTCACTCAAAGCCATATGCATGGTTTGTGTGATCTGCTGTGGGGTCACGCCGTACAGCATGGCCTTTTCCTTGTTGATAACAAACTGATATTCGGTTTGGTCTGCTTCAACCATCCAGTCCACATCTACCACATCGTCTGTGTTTATTAGTATCTGCTGAACCGCATCGGCCACCTCTATCTGTGTCTTATAATCCGGCCCGTAAATTTCGGCAACGATCGTAGACAATACCGGAGGCCCCGGAGGAACTTCCACAATTTTCACATTGGCGCCAAACTTTGCAGCGATCTTCTGAATCCCGGGTCGGAAGGCCTTGGCGATATCGTGACTTTGATCCTTTCTATCTTTTTTATCGGTTAGGTTTACTTGAATATCGGCCATATTACTTCCTCCTCTTAAATCGTAATGCCGCACCAATCCGTTAAAGGTTATGGGTGCCGAGGTACCTACATAGCTCTGGTAATTTACCACCTGCGGTTGCATGGCAACAAACTGGCTGATTTCCTTAGCGACCACAGCCGTTCTTTCAAGGGTGGTCCCCTCCGGCATATCGATTACTACCTGAAATTCATTCTTATTGTCGAAAGGCAACATCTTCACAGCCACCGAATTTGTAAAAAACATCCCTACCGATCCCATCAACAAAAGGAATGTAACCCCAAGGAACAACCAGCGCTTTTTCTTATTTTCAATTAACGGCGTCTCAAACTTCGCGTACATTCGGTAAATAAAGGTGTCCTCTAATAACTTAGGTTCCTTGACCGGTTTTCCCTTTTTCTCTTTTTCTCTTAGGAAGAGTACGCCCAGATAAGGTGTAATGGTAAGTGCCACAAAAAGAGATAATAACATCGCAATAGAGGCGCCAATAGGCATAGGCGACATATAAGGCCCCATTAAACCTGAAACAAATGCCATGGGTAAGACCGAAGCAATCACCGTCAATGTGGCCAAAATGGTGGGATTTCCTACTTCATTGATAGCATATATGGCTGCCTGCTTAAAAGGCAATCGTTTCATTTTAAAATGTCGGTGCATGTTTTCGGCAATAATAATGGAATCGTCCACCACTATACCGGTCACAAATACCAAGGCAAAAAGCGTAATCCGATTGAGGGTATAATCTAAAATATAGTAACTCAATAAGGTAAGTGCAAACGTAATGGGCACCGATAGGAATACTACTAATCCGCCACGCCAACCCATAGCAAGCATCACCACCAATGTAACCGCGAGGATTGCTCCAAGAAGATGTAGCAATAATTCGGACACTTTTTGTGAAGCCGTTTCACCGTAGTTTCGAGTTACTTCCACATGTACATCATCCGGAATAAGGTTTGTACGCAAATGCTCAACTTTTTCCAGAATAATATCCGAAATTTTCATAGCATCCGCGCCTTTTCGTTTTGCGATCGAAATAGTCACAGCCGGATACTCCGAATTATACTGCGCCGCATCCTCACTCGCCTGACCAAAGCCCAATGAAACATAATTTTTTGGAATTTCCGGTCCGTCTTGTATTTTCGCGATCTGCCTCAAATAGATAGGCCGATTTTGTTGTACGCCTACCACCAGATTTTCAACATCTTCAGCCGATTCCAAAAATTTTCCGGTTTCAATTAAGAATTCAGTATCGTTTTTATCAAAACTACCCGCTACTAACTGCTGGTTGTTCACCCTAATCATTTCAGAAACACTCAAAAAATCGAGTCCGCTGGCAGCTAGTTTTTCCTTGTCCAACACCACTCGTAACTGACGGTTTCTCCCGCCTATTTTCTGAGTAGCCGACACATCACCTACCTTCTCGATCTCATCGGTTAGCTCCTGTGCGAGCTGTTTTAGTTGGTAGTCGTCATAATTTTCACTCCAAAGTGTAAGTCCCAACATGGGAACATCGTCAATAGACCTAGTTTTTACCAAAGGGAATGTCACACCCGCCGGCATTTCATCCATATGCTTGTTGATCTCGTTGTACAGCTTCACAAAAGACCGTTCAATATCTTCTCCCACATAAAATTGCACGATGACCATGCCCTGTTCTTTCATCGAGGTAGAATACACATATTCAACCCCCTTGATATTGGAAATAAGTTTCTCCAATGGCTTTATGACACGTGATTCAACCTCCGTCGGATTTGCCCCGGGATAGCCTACAAAAATATCGGCCATGGGTACATTGATCTGTGGTTCTTCTTCTCTTGGGATCTGAAACGAGCTATACACGCCAATCACCATAAAGACGATCATAAGAAGCACTGTTAGCTTAGAGCCTATAAAGCCCTTGGCAATTTTTCCTGCTAAACCTTCTTTCATTTTTTATATTTTTTTTGGCGTTCGAGCGGGCTATCCGCTTCAATCTTTTTAAGGTGTCCCTTCTAATTCATTTCACCTCCGGACACCTTAAAAAGGATTTCCACTGCTATCCCTAACGCAGCCTCTATTATTGTATATTGATTTTTGCGCCGTTGTATAATTTCCCTTCTGCCGAAACGATATACGATTCGTCTGCCGACAATCCCGAGAGCACTTCTACCCGATCTCCGAAGCTGCGCCCAAGGCGCAACCATCGCAACAAGGCAGTTTTACTTTCACTTACGGTATACACTCCGGATAGTTGCCCTTTGTGGACCAATGCGGCTTTTGGTATAAGTACCATGGTCGAAGCCGTATTCTTTTCTAACGGAAATTGAACGGTGGCAAACATCCCCGACAATATTGGCACCTCTGTTTTATCTAAAACCACTTTTACCAAATACTGTCCGCCCGTATTCCTTGCTGAAGCGCTTACCTCCGTAACTTCGCCTTTTAGGGTGGTGTTGATCGAACTCACCACCACATTCACTTCGATTCCCGAAGAAATCTGTGAAATCTCACTCTCCGGTACCATGGCTGTTACTTCAAAAGCTCCGGGGGTTTCTATCGCCAAAAGGGGTGCTCCAGGACTGGCCATGGCCCCTTCATCTATAAACATATTGGTGATCACGCCATGAAAAGGTGCTCTAATCGCAACGTATGAAAACTGTGCGTTTACCTCATTTTTTAACTGTTTGGCAGCCTCGAGACGTGCCTTTGCCATTTCGTAGCGTGCCGTTATATCGTCCAGCTCTTTTTGTGAAGCACTGTTATCGGCAAATAAATTTTGAAAACGCCGGTAATCCTTTTCAGCATTAACAAAAGCCGCATTAGCCTCTGTTATTCCGGCAGTTACCTGCGCGCTTTTCGCCGACAGATCTGTGTTATTAACACTTAACAGCAATTGTCCCTTGGTTACCTTATCGCCCACTTTTACATGAATTTTTGTGACAAAACCATTCATTTTAGTACTTAGATTAGCACTGTTGGTCGCTTCTATTTTTCCGCTGGCCACCAAAAAAGGAGTCTGGGCAGAGTTATTAACTGCATCCACTTTTACAGCGATCGCTTGGTTTTGTTCGCTATTGGATTTCTTAGCAGCATCTCCACAACTCAAAAGTGTGGTTCCAATGAATAGCAGGAGTATGGTATATATCTTTTTCATAAGATGATTTTCTAATTCTTGGTTAAAAACTGTACATACGCTAGGGCGTAGTTGTATTGAAAAATAGTGGTGTAATATTCCAGTTGTTTTTGAGCATACTGAGTTTCGGCAAGTAACAGATCATTTGTCCGTTCAAGCCCTTCCTTAAAACGGTTGGTTCTAATGCGCAACGATTCTTTAGACTGTTGCAGGGCAAGTTGTGTAAGCTTTAGGTTGTTTTTAGCATCCGAAAGCATGCGCTTTGCCCTATGTAATGCTACCTCACTCTCGGCCTTATATTGTTCGTATTCCAATTGCGACTTCTCAAATTCGGCTTTGCTCTTCTGTGTTTTTCCCAGCCGTTTACTGCCTTCCAGAATATTCCAACTCAAAGAAGCGCCCACTAGATACCCACTGGCATCCCCTTGAAAGATCTCGCTATCGTACAATTCGTAACTGCCAAATGCGTTCAACCGTGGCAAAAAGGACATTTTATCGGCTCGATATTGTTCTTTGTAGGCTTCAGAAACGTACTTCTTTGCTTGTAGGTCGGCTCTTTCTTCAGAAAGCGATGTGTCTTCCATTATTTCAGAAGAAATCACTAACGAATCTGACGGCTTCATAATGCGATAGGTGGTATCATGCATTAGTACAGAAAGGTAATTTGAGCTGTTTTCTACGGTACTCTGCGCGTATTGCAGCTGGTTCTCCACTTCTGTAAGTCGAACCTCAACGGCCAACACATCGGATTTTTGTAAATACCCCTGCTTATAACTATTGGAGGCCAATCGCAGATTTTCTTGTGCGGCTTTTTTTGCGGTTTCCAACACTTCCAGTGTTTTGTAGGCCAATTGTAACTGCATAAAGGCCTTTTCCACTTCAAGTGTGATATACGCCTCGGTGCGTTCCAATTGCTGCCGACTCGCAGCTAGCTTCGCTTTTGCTGCCTTGCGATGAAAAAGTCCGTCCATATTTAATAAGGGCTGCTGAATTTCGATACGCGTGCTGAAATTAGTCACCTGTGAAGGATCATTCAGCAAAGCTGGATCAAAGTCATTTTGAGTTAAGATCTCCTGATTTAATTTGGAACCAAAGGCCATTAACGGATTGGTGGTTGCATATCCCGTATACGATGCAGTAATATTTGGTAAAAAAACGGCGCGGGTCTGCTGATATTCACCCTTTGCACTAAGTATGTCTTGTGCTCCAATCTTTAGGGCATTGTTATTTTCCGCTACGGCCTGCAAAATCTCTTGTTTCGAGACTAAAACAATTTCCTGTCCATGTACCAAAGAGGATGCGAACAGTAACATATAAATTAATAGGACTTGCTTCATTGTGGCTATTCCATTTTGTGTAGGGCAAAAATACACTTAGGAATAGGACAAGTCAGTAACCTTTGTTACACTGGCGTATTATTAAAAAGTTCGTTTTGGGAGGGGAAAGGATGGTGCTTATTTTACAATAGCAGGTATGAACTATTTTGCAAGTTGAATTCTGAAGTTATTTGGTAAATTCCTTCATAATAATATAGAGTGCCATCAACAGCACGAACCACCCGAAGCCTTTTTTAAGTTTTTTACCATTTATAAATTTGTTTATACCGGTTCCGATAAAGATTCCAATAATGGACAATGCAGAAAAGCTTATAAGAAAGATCCAGTCGATATCCAAATTCTCAATATCGCCTATAAATCCAATAAGCGACTTAGTAGCAATAATCAACAGCGACGTGGCCACCGCCTTTTTCATAGGCAATTTTGCCAATAATACCAACGCCGGAATAATTAGAAAACCACCCCCGGCACCTACTACTCCGGTCAGTAATCCCACACCAAGGCCTTCAAAAATTATAAGTGGATAGTTATAAATAACCGGGGTACTTTCTCCAAGATCCTTCCCATTTGAACGTATCATAGATCCGGCTGCCAATAACATAATGATGGCAAAAAACACCATGATACCTACATCTTTGGTGACTAAATAGTCTCCAACATAGAATAATTCTTCCGGGATTGCAGGTACAATATATTTTCTGGTGGCATATACAGCGATAAAAGCTGGGATTGAGAAAACAATGGCCGTCTTAAAATCGACCAAGCCTCTTTTCATATTCTGAAAGGCACCAACTAAGGCCGAAACCCCAACCACGAAAAGCGAGTAGGCGGTTGCCGTCACCGGGTTTAAATGCAAAAGATAGACAAATATAGGAACGGTTAGTATGGAGCCACCGCCACCAATAAGTCCCAAAACAACTCCT
Source organism: Altibacter sp. (assembly GCF_019913785.1). GTDB lineage: Bacteria > Bacteroidota > Bacteroidia > Flavobacteriales > Flavobacteriaceae > Altibacter. Next base: position 28,630 of record NZ_JAIOHK010000039.1, on the reverse strand, counting down.
ATCAATAGGGCTCCAATATATCCTAAAACTTCCGTTATTTCCACTCGACTGGTTAGTTGATTCTTTTTTGGGTAAAAGAACGCAACAATATACTATAAAAATATAAGTAAAGAAACAGCCTGTTTATAAAGAAATTACTTTGATCCTATTTCGCTGAAGTTCAATTTTACCCAATTTCTCGAGTTGCTTCAAAAGTCGGGAGATTACAACTCGGGAGGTATTGAGTTCGTAGGCGATTTCCTGATGGGTATTTTGTACGATCATATCGTTGGTTACTTTCACCTTGTCACGAAGATATTTCAGCAGCCGTTCATCCATGCGTAAAAAAGCAATGCTGTCAATAGTCTCTAAAAGCTCGTTAAATCGATTGTGATAACTTTTGAATACAAAATTTCGCCAACTTTTGTATTTCCCGGTCCATTCTTCCATTTTCTGAACCGGTATCATGATTAGTTTGGTATCTAGTTCGGCAATGGCCCTTATCTCACTTTTCTTTTGACCCATACAACAGGTCATGGTCATGGCACAGGTATCGCCTCTTTCCAAAAAATAGAGTAACAATTCGTCTCCTTCCCCGTCTTCCCGTAATATCTTAATAGCACCGGAAATTAAAAGTGGCATGGAGCGCACATAATCACCAATTTCGATAAATTTATGCCCTTCAGAAACCTCCTTAAAAATTCCTACTTCACTAATCTCTTGCAATAAAGGAGCTTCAAAAATCTCGCTGTAGCCCTCTCTTAGTTCGTCTATCATTTAGGTTTAAATAGTTGTAATTCATTATACGCTAAGGCTGTAAGCTCAAGTGTTAACCATGTAAAATCTCCCGCATCCAACTTCCAGGTCACCTTACATTTATAGGGGATTTTGACACCTTGAAAAACCTTAAACTCCACCGGTTCAATATACCATTTTTCCAGCGTTGCCGCATCATCTGCTCCATAAAAACGATTTGCTTCAAAAGAGATAAGTTCACCCTCTTGGCTAAAAGTAAAAGTCCCCGTAACACTTGATCCGTTTATGGATAGTGTTGCCCTTGCCGAACTACTATCAAGCTGTTCCCAATCGATATATTCTGAAAGTGCTGCAGAAGGATACCAGCACATTTCTCCTAAAAACCGAAGCATGGCTCCTGAATTTATTTTTTCATTAGCCTTTTCATTAACAACAGGAATCAAGGAAGCCACTTTGATCAACATTGCTCCTTTTCCATTTTCAAGCTTGTCCCTCCCTCTAAAAGAAACCAAAGGCATCATCTTTGCCGAAGTAGTCCATACAAAGGACGGATTGGCCACATCAATGTATTGTTCGGCCGTAAAGGGCATCCAACTTTGCTCCGGTTTGGTGCGCATCTCACCCGTTTGTTGCAATCGCACTGAAACTGCTTCGGCAGTACCAATCACGCCCGAAAAGCGCATCCATTGTTGTACGATTGGCGGTAAGGAGGAAATAGCTGCCTCCGTTATTATTTCAGAAGAAACAGCCTTGCCGTTTTGTATTAAATGTAAGGATTCCTGCTTGGTCATTTTAACAAATTCTACTTCAGCAAACCCCTGAATCGAAACTAACAGAATAATAACATTTGCAATGGTACCAAATTTTGCATCCTGCCAAGAAAGTACAACGATCACCTGCGAAATTATCACGGCAATTATAGCAATTACCGGCCAGCTGTCATGCTTATATAAAAAAAGCAAGACGGTGATAAAAAAAAGAACCGTTGCCAATAACCAAAGCAAACCTATCGGTTTGGAAATTGTTTGAGTGAGTTGTTCTATTTTGGCAAAATGAAAGGCCTTTAGAAACCCTAAGGAGTGTATGGCACCGTGAAATAATAACAATATAACAAACAACGACTTCATGTACATCAGGCTAAAAATTTGCTGAAACACCTATCCCAAAACCCACGTAGTTTAGCGTTAGATCGATGTTGTTATTTTCTATCTTCAGTTCTCGGGAAAGCGATCGATACCGAATTTCCGGACGTAATTTCCAATTCTCTACAAATTCGTAGGCAATCCCTGCTCCTATTTGCCAACCCAATCCATGGTCTGTATCCACACTGGATTGAACGGTATAATTTTCCAATTCGATATGATTATACACCGCACCACCATTCACAAAATAGGAAAGTGGCGGCGTTCCAATAGGGATGGTAAGTTCTAGCCCAAAGGTATAACCCGCCTCTTCTACGTCGATCTTGGGATCATTCAAATTGGTGTCTTTTATTTTGAATTGATTCCATCCCCAACCCGCATAGGCAGATAGATGCGGCATAAGGTAGTACGAGACCTTTGCCTCAAATCCAAAACCCGTTGTGAGATCGGCACCATCGAGTTTCTGTGTTGGAAAGCTAATTCCAGGTCTGAATTCGGCCATCCAACGTTCTTGAGCAACTGCCGAGTACGTGAGTCCAACAAAAAGCAGGACTACTATTATTAATTGCGTGGTCTTCATGGATTGCATATTTGTTTGTCCTTTAATTTTTCTTTTCTAGAATTGTATCAATTCGCAAAATAACTTCCCGGGCCACATCCGGCATCTTGGAAAGTATCGACTCTCCTGTAATCGCATCGACTTCCGGCATCTTATAGCTGCCATTGCCCGAGGTGGTTACAACAACAATCTTATCAAGTTGGTATTTGTTTTGACCCACAAAAGCTGCTACCTCCATTGGAGGATCCCAATTCTCCCAGGTATGAAGTAGCACAATAACATCGTAGTCTTTCGAATCAATTTTAGGTAATGAGGTCACGTCGATCACTTCAATATAAAAAGAGCCTTCTTTATACTTTTCGATAACAGCAGTAGATAACGCTTCTTTAAACTCGCTACCCTGTGTGGCAATAAGCATTCGGTACTTCTCCATCGGGGAATTTATTTCCAGTTCTTCTACGATCTTCATAGAATAGGTATCCTTATACCAAACAAAAAATAAAAGAAGTAGTATTACAACCGAAACCAGTCCAATTCCTATACGCTTTTTCCATTTCATACGAAGCCCTTTAACAACATACCAAGGTAGGCTAGATTTTATCCAATAAAAATGACAAGCATCAGCTTTTCGGCAGCTTAGCCAATATGACAAATCTCATAGGAACGCCGTATAAATAAGGATAACTTTCAGAAATAATTAAGCTTGGCAAAATTTTGTTATGTAACATAAGTTGCTGAAGAAGTGCTTAATCTTCTATAATTTAGCTATATGATTTTAAAAAAGGTATTATGGAATTTACGGAAAGCGAATTGAACACCATGCCTAGAATAGGCGACAATGCTCCCGACTTTACAGCGGTTACAACCCATGGAAAGTTGAAATTTTCTGAATTTGCAGGAGGAAAATGGGTGATTCTATTTTCACACCCGGCAGATTTTACCCCTGTCTGTACTACAGAATTAAGTGGTTTTGCCGAACGAAAAGGAGAATTTGAAGCCCTTACTACCAAACTTATTGGTTTGAGTATTGATAGTATTCACTCTCACTTGGCGTGGGTAAACAACGTCAAAGAGAAAACCAATGTATATCTTGATTTTCCAATTATTGCCGATATTGATATGAAGGTGGCCAAACTCTATGGAATGTTACAACCAAATGAAAGCGAAACAGCGGCCGTTCGTGCAGTTTTTTTCATCGATCCATATCTTAAGATTCGGCTTATCATGTATTACCCCCTAAATGTAGGCAGAAATATGGACGAAATTTTACGCGCCTTGCAAGCACTTCAAACATCCGATAAGCATAAGGTGGCTTTACCTTTAAATTGGAAAAAGGGCGACAAGGTCATAGTGCCACCTCCCAAAACCTTAAAGGAAATGGAGGAAAGAATCGAAAATTCGTCCTACGAAAAAATAGATTTTTATTTGGCCAAGAAAGAATTGAACCTAAACTAGGTTGTTTCTAGTTTGAATTTGTTGATTTGAAATTAGGCAGGTTAATTTTATATAACCTGCCTTTTTTTATTGGTTTTAAACAATACGGGGTAGTGGGGTTCACTTAATTCTTTTTATTCTGTCGTTCCAGTTTTCTGAAATACCCTCTAAAGAAAAAATTGTGTTTTAAGGCTTCCATATTTTCATTAAGACGATAGGTAGCTTCCTTTATATTCGTGAGGGTAGAATCAAGATCTTTTACAAATTTTTCGTCCTGTGTAAGGTAGTTTAGAGTACCCTTACCTTCCTTAATTTCAGAAATATAGGTGCCCAAACTCCTAGTCATAGCTTCTATATTAACAGAAGATTGCTCAAGATTATCCACAACGGTTCTCATTTTTTGGGCCGAAGCGGTATCACTCAACAAAAGGCCTGCAACGCTTTCTTCATAATTAACCGAGGAAATAATACCATTGAGCTCGGCCATGGCCTTGGATGCGCTGGTACTGGCTTGTTTTAATTGAAAAACACTTTGTTTCAAGTCATCAGCCATAATTGAATCATTAATAAGCATCCCAACCGTCCCTTTGCCTTCCAACACCTTGTTTGTTATTTCCAAAAGTTCTGAAGTGAGGATCGCCGCATTTTCATTGGTGACATTTAGGGTGGTTAACATATCATCGGCGCCAATTTTGCTATAGGTTGCAATGGTATCTCCGGAAATTACAGATGGGAATTCACCTTTCCGCGGAATAATATTCACAATCATGCTTCCCACTAAACCATCCGATCCAATAGTAGCAATGGCATTTTTTTGAATACGTCCTCCTATTTTTTCACTAATGAGCATGCTCACAACAATCTGTGATTGCCCAGTCATTTCGATTCCAATGACGGTTCCGGCATTAATTCCGGAATAACGCACATTATTACCCAATTGCAATCCATTTACATTGGCAAATTGCGCATGCAATTTGATACTTTTTCCAAAGAGATTTTGCCTGTTTCCAATAAAATAAAGTGCCGATACCAATAAAACGGTTCCCAGGATGACAAATATCCCTAGTTTAATTTTTTGAGATGTTGATTTTTGCATACGATTACGATTTAAAAAAGGCTTTCACCTCTGGATCATTGGATTGAATAAGTTCCTCATAGGTTCCTTCGATATAATTTATTCCATCAATCAATAAAATGATTCGGTTGGAAATAACACGGGCACAATCTACATCATGCGTAATGATAAGAGAAGAGGTACCGTATTTTTTCTGAATGCTTCGCATTAATTGTATAATTTCGTTTGAAGTGATTGGGTCTAGGCCGGTTGTTGGCTCATCATACAGAATAATTTTTGGCTTTAAAATAAGCGCTCTGGCCAATGCAACACGACGTTTCATTCCCCCTGAAAGCTCTTCGGGCATGAGGTCGATCGCATGCGCCAATCCCACACTCTCCAACGCTTCCAACACCAACACTTCGTTCGTTTCGGTGATGTTGAGCTTTGCCTTATGTCTTCGCAAGGGAAACTCCAAATTCTCCCGGACGGTCATGGAATCGTACAAAGCGCTGCCCTGAAATAAAAACCCGATTTCCGTACGTAACACATCCAGCTCTTTCTGTCCCAAGGTGGTGATATCGTGATTCCGAATATGAATACTACCTCCATCGGCCTGCAGCAATCCAACCAAACACTTTATCATAACCGATTTCCCTGAACCCGATTTCCCCATCACCACGAGATTTTCTCCTTCAAAAAGCCGAAGATCAAACCCCTTAAGCACATGATTGTCCCCAAAGCTCTTCTGAAGGCCTTTCAATTCTAAAACTGGTTTTATGTGTGTAGGTTTATTCATCAGACTTCAAAAAATATATCGGAAACAAACACTGCAATAAAGTCAATCACAAAAAGTAACATCGAGGTATAAACCACTGCCGAATTGGAGGCCTCTCCTACACCTACTGTTCCCTTTTTACAATGATACCCCTTATAACATCCTATCAAACCAATTGCAAATCCGAAAAAGAACGATTTTACCGTAGCGGGTAGGATATCACTAAATTTTAAGGCATCGAACACCTGATTGAAATACAGCTGATACGAAACGGCCCCTTTTAAATTTTCAACAATGGCAGAGCCAATCAGTGCAATAGTATCGCCGAAAACTATTAGAAGCGGCAGCATGAGTGTCGTAGCGACAATACGAGTCACCACCAAATACTTAAATGGATTTGTACCCGATACTTCCATAGCATCAATCTGTTCGGTAACACGCATCGACCCTAACTCGGCACCAATGCCCGAACCTATTCTCCCTGCACAGATAAGCGCAATAATAACCGGACCAATCTCCCGTACGATCGAAATACTCACCATGGACGGCATCCAGGATTCGGCTCCAAATTCCATCAAAGTAGGACGGGACTGAAGGGTAAAAACCAATCCGAGGATAAAACCGGTCACTCCTACCAACAAAAGGGATCGGTTACCCATGTGATAACACTGCCGCATTAATTCCTTGAACTCAAAAGGCTTGGTGAATACTTCCTTGAAAAAGCGCAGCGCAAAAAAGGAGATATCCCCTATTTCAATAAAGAATGCTTTCGTTTTCTGAAATATTTGAAGTGAAGCCGCCATGGTGTATCGAACCCTTTGATTCCAAAGATAGTAGCCGCTCTACCCTTATAATATGATATAAGTCAGGTTTGTTTTATCCTATCTCTTTTAAAAGAAAGCAATCGCGGTGAATTTGCTAAAAGAGCTGAATCAAAACCGTGAAAAAGGGATTACAGATCCCTACAACGATCCCCTTTGCAAATACTAAGTCCACAACGCCATAGGCGTTGCGCTTTTTGTTTTCCTCCAAAATGTGGAAGCCTAGCTTCCATTTCTTCGGAAAACAAAAAGTCCTGCAACCTTGGTTGCAGGACTTAGTGCTTGTAGTGACCGCGGAGGGATTCAAACCCCCAACCCTCAGAGCCGAAATCTGATATTCTATTCAGTTGAACTACGCGGCCTCTTTTATTTAGTGTTATTTAGTTAGAAAGTCTCGATTTCACAATAGTAGAGATCGTTTTTCCATCTGCCTTTCCGGCTAGTTTTGCATTGGCCATCCCCATCACCTGTCCCATATCTTTCATAGAGGAAGCTCCTGTCTGCGCAATTACCTCATCAACAATCTTTGCGACTTCTTCTTCGCTCAGCTGTTCCGGTAAAAACTGTTCAATGACAAGGGCCTCTGCTATTTCAGGTTCAGCCAAATCGGCTCGTCCCTGTTCATTGTAAATGGCTGCACTATCCTTACGTTGCTTTACCAGTTTCTGCAATAATTTGATCTCCTCATCCTCAGATATTTCGGCTTTTGCCCCACTTTCTGTCTGTGCCAACAAAATAGCCGATTTAACCGAACGCAATGCCTGTAACGCCACCGTATTCTTTTCTTTCATCGCCGTTTTCATGGCTTCCATTACCTGGTCTTGTAAGCTCATTTTTCTATTTTTAAATAGAATGCGAAGATAGACAATCTACTCGTATTGCAAAAGTTGTTTTGGTGTAAAAAAAATCCGAATGCCCTTTAAAAAACATTCGGATCTCAACGTGTTACAGTTTGGATTAATCTACATTATCGTGTAAAAATGAATTGTTGGATCGCAATTCTATATCGTCATCGTCATCTGTATTTACAGAGGTTCGCGACATATTGGTATCGGTTTTATTGGTATCGTCCAAATCGATTCCCATGCGCTTATAAGCCGGTTGCTTTTCAATCTCATCAATCTTCGAAGCGCTGTTTCTAAACTTATAATTAAAGTCCTTCATTGTCTTTTTACGCTCCTCGGTACGGTCACGGAGAATTTTTGAAATAGGCGCATTGAGCGGATCGACAGGTTCATTGACATCCGGCTCGGGTGCTTCGGGAGCCTCGATGGTCTTTTTTTCAAAAACAATCTCTTCGTCTACTTCTTCCTGCTTTACTTTCGAAGGCTTTGCTTCGTTCAGCATGGTTTCCATTTCCTGATAGTCGTCCAAACTATATCGCTTCACACCCGTTCCCGAAAATTCAGTAACAGGCACCACTTCTACATGGTCCTTTACCTCGATCTCTTCGATACGTGACGTCATAATTTCAGGGGCTTCCTCTGCTTTCTTCTGTTCTTTTTTTGCTTCGGAAGTATCCAAAACCGGGAGATCGAACATAAGGATCTGCTCTTCACTTTCTGAAGGAGTCTCAATAACGGATGCTTCCTGTTTTTTTGAAGCTTTTACATCGACCACTTCTTCGTCTGCTTCAAATTCAACTTCAGAAATAATTATTTCCTCCTCCTTGGGTTTTGCATTCGGCTTCACAATTACAAAATCATTCACATCGATTTCGTTGATAAAAACTTGCTCAAATTCGGCCAAATGATGAATATCTATCGCCTCGTAGGTGACGTCCAAATTCTTGATCAATTCGGAAGTTTTAATAAACCCCTCAAACGGTACATCCAATTGTGCTTTTTCGGCTTCCTTGTCATCGTCTTCAAACAAGGTATGCTTAATAATAGGCCCTGCCACCTTTTCTTTCTTCGCCACCTGCGGTGCGGTGGTACTTTGTACTGGCAGTTCTACCGAAGATGCCGTTGGCTTGGCCGTTAACACCTGTTCGGCTCGTTGTTCATCCTCCAGCGTATGAATGATCTTCTTGGACTCGGTATTTACGATCTCATGCTGCTGTTCGGCGTTGAAGCCTGTAGCAATAACCGTAATCGAAATGGAACCTTCTAAGCTTTCGTCCTCGCCAACCCCCATGATAATATTAGCGCTATGCCCGGCCTCATCCTGAATATAATCACTGATTTCCCCAATCTCATCGATGGTAATTTCCTCACTGCCCGAAACAATTAAAAGTAGTACGTTCTTGGCTCCTCTAATTTTGTTATCGTTTAATAAGGGCGAATCCAATGCTTTGCTAATGGCAATCTGTGCTCTGTTATCTCCTGTGGCATTTGCACTTCCCATAATAGCCGTCCCACTGTTGGATAAAACGGTTTTGGCATCGCGTAAATCGATGTTTTGCGTATAGTGATGTGTAATTACTTCGGCAATTCCACGTGCAGCCGTTGCCAATACCTCATCGGCCTTTGAAAACCCGGCTTTAAATCCAAGATTCCCATAGACTTCGCGTAATTTATTATTGTTGATGACAACCAAAGAATCTACATTTTGGCGTAAATTTTCAACCCCTATCTGCGCCTGATCGTTTCTAATTTTCCCCTCAAACTGAAACGGAATCGTCACGATACCCACCGTAAGGATATCCATTTCCTTCGCCATTTTTGCAATGATAGGTGCAGCACCCGTGCCTGTTCCACCTCCCATACCGGCGGTAATAAAGATCATTTTGGTATTGGTAGACAACATATTCTTAATCTCTTCGAAGCTCTCCACGGCCGATTGCTCTCCAATTTTAGGGTTGGCTCCGGCACCTAGTCCCTCTGTTAAAGACATTCCTAATTGTATCTTAACCGGGACGGGGCTGTTCTCCAAAGCTTGTGCATCTGTGTTACAAATAACAAAGTCAACACCCTTAATGCCTTGGCTGAACATATGGTTAATGGCATTGCTTCCGCCACCACCAACGCCAATGACCTTAATCACATTGGATTGATTTTTTGGCAGATCGAATGAAATGTTGTCAAATTCAGTTTTGCTGCTCATATGTTTGGTTTTGTGAGGTTTTATAATCTATTTTTTTGCCGAAATTTTCATTAGGGCGCTTTTATATCAATTTGTTTCTTATTCGGCGTTATCCAAAAACTCTTTAAATTTTTCCGCCCACTTATCAAAAAAGCGTTTACGCTCCTTTGGTGTTTCTTCTATTTCTTCCTCTGCTTCCTGCTTCATCGCTTCTTCCTTCGTCATCTTCGAAGCTTCCATTTCTTTAAAAGGCTTGGCCTGTGTAAAACGAGCCTTGACCTGCAATCTATTCAACACTAATCCAACTGCCGTGGCGTACATAGGGCTGGTCGCTTCCGCATCACTATCCCCCGCCAAATGTTCATTTGGGTAGCCAATACGCGTGTCCATGCCGGTAATATACTCGGTCAATTGTTTTATATGCTGTAATTGCGCACCTCCTCCGGTAAGGACAATCCCCGCAATCAATTTTTTCTTTTGCTCTTCGTGACCGTAATTCTTAATTTCCAAATACACCTGTTCAATAATCTCTACCACGCGTGCGTGAATGATCTTCGAAAGATTTTTAAGTGTAATCTCTTTTGGTTCTCTTCCTCGCAATCCGGGAATAGAAACTATTTCATTGTCTTTATTTTCGCCTGGCCAAGCCGAACCAAACTTAATTTTAAGCAATTCTGCTTGTTTTTCTATAATGGAACAGCCTTCCTTGATGTCTTCGGTAATTACATTTCCACCAAAAGGAATTACGGCAGTATGCCGAATAATACCATCCTTAAAAATTGCCAGGTCGGTGGTCCCACCCCCAATATCAATTAGGGCAACGCCTGCTTCTTTTTCTTCCTGACTTAAGACCGCATTTGCCGAAGCCAGAGGTTCTAGGGTAATTCCGGAAAGTTCTAAACCAGAACTTTTCACACATCGACCAATATTTCGGATGGAGGAAACCTGACCAACAACCACATGAAAATTGGCTTCCAATCGGCCGCCATACATCCCTATAGGTTCTTTAATTTCTGCTTGACCATCTACTTTGAAATCCTGTGGTAAAACATGAATAATCTCTTCGCCAGGTAACATCACCAATTTGTGAACCTGATTGCACAACCGATCAATATCGTCTTCATCGATGACCTCATCGCTGTTGTTTCGAGTAATATAATCACTGTGTTGAAGACTTCTAATATGTTGTCCTGCAATACCCACGATGACATCTTCAATCTTCATTCCCGAAGAAGTTTCGGCATCTTGCACCGCCTGTTGAATGGATTGGATGGTCTGGGTGATATTATTTACCACACCTCGATGCACCCCCAAACTTTTGGACTTCCCAATACCCAAAATTTCTACTTTGCCATATTCGTTTTTCTTCCCAATCATGGCGACAATCTTGGTGGTCCCAATGTCTAATCCTACCGCAATGTTATCGTTTTCCATTCCTTATTTTTTTGTGGCTACCACCTGGCTATCAAACTCTAAATTCACCAAGCTATATCCTGTAAGCGTACTGTCCAATTGTGTTTTTTTATAAAAAGCTTTAAAATTTTGAAATTTCTTTTCTATCATTTCCGGTCGTCCAAACTGTACCCTAAAATCATGCTTTCTCAGCTTTAAATCGATGGTGCCATCTTTGTTAACATGCAAACCAACGACGCTCTTTTTCATAAACGGATCATCATTAATTTTTAATAGCAGCGGCGTTACTTCTTTAAAATTTGAAGCCGACGATCCGGTAATTATCGGTACTCTTGATGAGTAGACTAACGACAGCGGCATCTTCTTTCCATCAGAATCCAGGTAATAATTCGGCGAAGCGGCAACCCGCCCAATAGGGTTTCGCTGTTCAATTTTCGCCCCTAACAACCCGTCAACCGTCATAAAAACCTCAGCATCACGAATCATAGGGTTTTTCAAGAGCCTGTCCTCCATCTCTTTCAAAACTAAAGTTTCTTTATCGATACTCGTAAGGCTATCACTATTTTGTATTAACAATTTATTAACCGTCTGAAGTGTGATAAATGGGTCGTTTTCATCCAAAAATTCGATATCTATTTTGGTGATTTTTCGTGTTTCATTTCGTTTTTTTGTAAAGCTGAAAAGGAACACGATCAACGCCGTCAAAACTAAAAATTTAAAGAAGCCCCAGTTAACTCGCATCGTTCAATATTTTTGTTAGTTTAGTCACTTCTACACCTATATCTCCTGCTCCTACCATGAGTTTTATACGACAATCCGACTCCTTTATTTTTTGAGGTAAATTGCCTTTAGAAACCAATTGCTTTTCTGATGCCGAAACCTGATCTAGCAACCATTTGGAACTTATACCCTCCATAGGTTCTTCCCTTGCTGGATAAATTTCTAACAAGATCACCTCATCGAACTGAGAAAGGCTTTTTGCAAATCCCTGTCCGAAATCTCTTGTTCTACTGAACAAATGCGGCTGAAAGACGATCAGTTTTTTATCTGCCGGGTACATTTCGGTCACGGCTTGGTACAGGGCATCAATTTCGGTGGGATGGTGTGCATAATCATCGATCAACACCAAATCATCTCGCCTAATGCGATATGAAAAGCGTCGTTGTACTCCCTTAAACGATTGTAAAGCTTCGGGCAGACCCGGTGTTGGGATTCCGGAAAGAATGGCCATGCCCAAAGCTGTTACCGCATTGTGTAGGTTATGATGTCCGGGGAGATTAAACACTAAATTTTTTATGGTTTCATTCGGAGTTTTTAGATCGAACACATAGCTTCCGTTTTCGATGCGCACGTTTTGTGCTTCATAATCGGCTTCCTCGGCTACGGCAACCGATTGTCCTTCCAGCGGAAGTCCTTTCTTGTATAATAGGTTTTCTTTTTTCGGCAGTAATTTTGCAAAGCTTTTAAAGGCATCTTCGATCGTAGCGGCATCACCATAAATATCCAAATGATCGGCATCCATAGACGTGACGCAGGCAATATCGGGCCGTAATGTTAGAAAAGAACGGTCAAACTCATCGGCTTCGACAACGGTTATTTCGGTACCCTTGCTGATAAAATTTGAATTGTAATTTTCGGCTATCCCACCTAGAAAAGCAGTCACAGGCATATCACAAGCAGCCATCAAATGACCCAATATGGCCGAAGTAGTTGTTTTACCATGTGTTCCCGCCACAGCAAGGCATACGCTATTTTTGGTGACTTCGCCTAATAAGGTAGCACGCTTTACTACCGAATAGCCTTCAGCTAAAAAATAGGTTAAGATTTCACTCGCCTTTGGAATCGCGGGAGTATAAACGATTAATGAATTTTCCTTAGCTTGAATGGCATCAGGTAAGGCAGAAACACTGTCTGTAGAAATTATTTCAATACCTTCCAGGATCAGTTGATCGGTTAACTCGGAAGGTGTTTTATCATAACCGTACACCGACTTCCCCAATAGTTTGCAATAGCGCGCCAAGGCACTCATGCCTATTCCGCCGATGCCTACAAAGTAGAAGTGCTGTATGTCTTTAATATCCTTCATGTAGAAATTTTCAGCAAGGTTTCAATTTCGGCTACAATGGCTTTTGTAGCATTGGGTCTTGCCAGTTTCTTTATATTTTCTCCGAGCATTCGCTGTTTTTCTTCTGAATGCAATAGTGCTACGAATTCTGTTTTAAACCGCTCGTCCAGTTCACTTTCCTTTAGTAATAACGCTGCTTGTTTTTCTGAAATTGCCAAGGCGTTCTTGGTTTGATGGTCTTCCGCCACATTTGGGGAGGGAATGAATACCACCGGCTTCCCTACCAAACACAATTCTGAAACAGATAAAGCCCCTGCTCTGGAGATAATCATATCTGCAGCAGCATAGGCAAGATCCATCCTGTTTAAAAAAGCATGTATCTGCACTAGATTGGTTGTTTTCTGCATATAGGCGGCTTCATAAAACTTCCCACACTGCCAGATCACTTGCAAGTTGTGTTCAGCAAAAAGCGGAAGTGACTTTTCAATCAACTCATTGATCTTTCGAGCGCCTAAACTTCCTCCCAGCACCAATAATGTTTTTTTATCGCTGTTCAGTTTAAAGAATTGAATAGCTTCTTCTCGCTTTGAATTGATCTCCAACAGATCCTGCCGTACCGGATTACCGGTTATTACCATCTTTTCCCGCGGGAAAAATCGCTCCATTCCCTCATAGGCAACACAGATCTTCTGCACCTTCCCGGCCAACCATTTATTGGTGATTCCCGCATGGCTGTTCTGCTCCTGAATAAGACAAGGAATCCCCTTGTTTGAAGCCACTTTTAACAAAGGAGCGCTCGCATAACCTCCGGTCCCTATGGCCACATCGGGCTTAAACTTCTTAAGGATCTTTCCCGATTTCAGCAAACTGGAAACCAGTTTTATCGGAAATGCTAAATTTTTTGCGCTCAGGCTTCGTTGCAAACCCGAAATCCACAAGCCTTCAATCTTATAACCGGCTTGAGGCACCTTTTCCATTTCCATCCGATCTTTGGCCCCTACAAATAAAAATTCAGCATTGGGAAAACGCAATTTTAATTCATTCGCAATAGCGACTGCCGGGTAGATATGACCCCCGGTTCCACCTCCTGATATGATAAATCTATATGGCCTCACTTAAAATATCTAATGGATTTTCTTCCTGACTTTCCTTTTTTACAATTTCTCGTTTTGCGCTGACGCTCAAAACCATGCCCAATGCCATACAGGTTACCCAGATAGCACTTCCTCCACTACTTATAAGCGGCAGTGTTTTTCCCGTTACCGGAAATAATTCTACAGCAACCCCCATATTAATCAGTGCCTGAAATACTATAGGCAGTCCAACACCGATGACCAACAGCCTCCCAAAGACCGAAGTGGCCTTATAGGCGACGATCACTAACCGAAATAACAAGAACAGATACAAGAACAATAAAAATAGCCCCCCTAACAGTCCAAACTCCTCTACTATGATTGCGTATATAAAATCGGAGGAAGACTGGGGTAAGAAATTCTTCTGAATACTTTTTCCCGGGCCTAAACCGGTAATTCCTCCTGAGGCAATGGCAATCTTCGCCTTTTCAATTTGGTAGTCAGCCTCTGTATCTTCATCGTTTGTAAAATTATCGATCCTGCTCATCCAAGTATCCACTCTGTTTGGAAACACTCCCGGAAATGCCTTGGCGGTCAACACAAATAGGGTGAGCATCAAGGCGCCTGCGCCTAAAATTATCATCATGTATTTCCAAGGATAACCTCCAACGAATACCAGCATAACAACCATGGCAAAGATGATGGCAGCGGTGGATAGGTTGGCGGGTAAAATCAATCCCAATACTAAAAATACAGGTACCCAAAGCGGCAACAAGGTTTCTTTGAAGGTAACGTCTTTATCCTTTATACGGGACAGATATCTGGCGACATAGGTAAGCAAAACAACCGAAGCCAATACCGATGTCTGAAAGGTAACACCCACGAAAGGAATTCGTATCCACCTACTAGCATTTGCCCCGTCAATGGTAGCACCTTCCGATAAGGTGATAATCAACAACACAATAACAATAGGCAATGCAATGATAGACAACCCTCTAAAATAGTGATACGGAATTTTATGAACCCCGTACAATATGGCAAACCCAAGTAATAAATGCGCAAAATGCTTCAACAAAAAAGGAAGTGTACTTCCGTCGCCGTATAAATAGGCCAAATTACTACTGGCACTATAAACCGGCAAGAAAGAAAACAATGCCAGTAGCGCAACTACTGCCCAAATTGCTTTGTCCCCTTGTATATGTTGAAAAATGGTTTTCATATATTATAAGTTCCTCACAGCGTCTTTAAATTGGCGGCCTCTGTCTTCATAATTTTCAAATAGGTCGAAACTGGCACAGGCGGGAGACAGCAACACATTATCTCCACGATCTGCCAATCGATAAGCCACTTGCACAGCGTCTTTCATCGATTCGGTCTCAATCATAAGTTCAACTACATTTCCGAAGGCATTTATTATCTTTTGATTGTCTACACCCAAACAAATAATCGCCTTCACTTTTTCATTGACCAACGGTAAAAGTTCGGTATAATCGTTTCCTTTGTCTTCTCCACCAACAATCCAAACGGTAGGTGACTCCATACTGTCTAATGCATAAAAAGTGGCATTGACGTTGGTCGCCTTTGAGTCGTTGATATAGAGTACTTTGTTAATTTTTAACACCTTTTCCAAGCGGTGTTCTACGCCCGGAAAGCTCTCTAAACATTCCCGAATGGTAGTTTTCCTAATTTTTAGCAAGGTAGCGACAGTAGAAGCCGCCATTGCGTTTTTCAAATTGTGTTGTCCTGGTAATCCAAGTGTTGCGATTGACATAGTGAGATTTGTATTTTGTATTGTTAGAATTATGTTATTGTCTTTTATATATGCTCCTTCTTTGAGTTCTTTTTTTACTGAAAAAGGCAGTAGTTGAGATTTTATGGGATGCTTCTGAAGCCATTTGTCAATTTCTTCATCATCGGCGTCATAGATGAAATAATCATCTTTCGTCTGATTCATTACAATCCTGAATTTGGAAGCGATATAGTTTTCATATTTGTATTCATACCGATCCAAATGATCCGGACTTAAATTGGTTAGCACGGCAATGTGTGGTCTAAATGACTCGATGCCGTCCAATTGAAAACTACTTAGCTCCAATACGAAATGTTGGTAGCGCGCTTCCGAAACCTGCTCGGCAAAGCTTTTTCCGATATTGCCTCCAAGCGCCACATTGAGCCCTCCTTGCTTAAGCAACTCATACGCAAGAGTAGCCGTGGTGGTCTTTCCATTACTTCCCGTAATTCCAACGATGGTAGCTTCGGTGTAGGCTGAGGCAAACTCAATTTCAGAAATAATCCGTACTCCTTTTTCTCTGAGCTTTTTTATGATAGGCGCCTTTTCGGGAATCCCCGGGCTCTTCATTATTAGGTTTGCTGAAAGCACTTTTTCTTCCGAATGACCACTTTCTTCCCATTCAATCTCATGATGTATAAGAACTTGTTTGTATGCTTCTTTTATTTTTCCAAAGTCCGAAACAAACAGCTCGAACCCCTTCTTTTTTCCTAAAATGGCCGTTCCCACTCCACTTTCTCCGGCACCTAATATGACCAGTCGTTCTGCCACGTCTATCTAATTTTTAAAGTCACAATCGTTAAAATCGCGAGAAATATGCCCACGATCCAAAATCGGGTAACAATCTTGCTCTCGTGAAATCCTTTTATTTGATAATGATGGTGTAACGGAGACATCCTGAATATCCTTCGGCCTTCTCCATACTTCTTCTTCGTATACTTGAACCAGCTCACCTGCATGACCACCGAGAGGTTTTCCATTAAGAAAATTCCGCAGAGAATAGGAATGAGCCATTCCTTCCGAATGGCAATTGCGATCACAGCGATAATTCCACCTATGGTTAAACTACCTGTATCCCCCATAAACACCTGAGCCGGAAACGCATTATACCATAAGAATCCAATAAGTGCTCCTGTAAACGCCATAATGAAAATGGTCATTTCGCCTGTATTGGGTATGTACATGATGTTCAAATAATCTGAAAACACCACATTCCCCGACACCCATGCAAAGATGGCCAGTGTGACTGCGATGATGGCCGAAGTTCCGGCCGCCAAACCGTCTATCCCATCGGTAAGGTTCGCCCCGTTAGATACGGCGGTTATGATAAAGATTACGATGGGTATAAAAATCAGCCAGGCATAGCTCTTATAATCATCTCCGGCCCAGGTGATCAATCGTTCATAGTTAAACTCGTTGCCTTTCACAAAAGGGATGGTGGTTAACAATGTCTTTTCTTCAGGATAAAACTCCCGGACGCCACTTTGTGCGATGACCTCTGTGTCGTTTACCGATTTAATCTTCTGTCGCTTTACTGTGATATCCGGATGGAAGAACATGGTCACACCCACGATGATACCAAGTCCAACCTGCCCAACTACCTTATACCTTCCGGCCAGCCCGCCCTTGTCGTTTTTAAACTTCTTTATATAGTCGTCAATAAATCCAATGGTACCCATCCACAGCGTGGTGACCAATAACAGGATGACGTAAATATTTTCTAATTTGGCGAATAAGAGCACCGGTATGATCGTGGCAAGAATAATGATCACACCTCCCATTGTAGGGGTTCCGGCCTTTTCATTTTGCCCTTCCAATCCTAAATCTCGAATTGTTTCACCCAATTGTTTCTTCTGTAAATATTTGATGATCTTTTTTCCGTATACGGTGGCGATAAATAGTGAAAGTATGACTGCCAGAGAGGCTCTGAATGTTATAAACTGAAACAAACTCGCCCCCGGCAATTGGTACATTTTTTCTAAATATTCGAACAAATAATACAGCATAGGCTATTTATTTAGGGCATGAATAAGTTGATTCACTATTTTAAAATCGTCAAAATCAAAGCGCTCCCCGTTGATCTCCTGATAGGTCTCATGACCTTTTCCGGCCACCAAAATAATATCACCAGGTGATGCAATTTGACAAGCGGTCTTGATGGCTTGCTTTCTATCGGAAATCGATAAGGTCTTCTTAAAATGTGCTGGAGAAACTCCGGCTTCTATCTGTGAAATGATCGTTTCGGGATCTTCACTCCTGGGGTTATCACTTGTGAAAATTACCTTGGTACTCAAGGTGGCGGCTATATTGCCCATGGCCGGACGCTTTTCTGCGTCGCGATTACCACCACAACCCACAACGGTAATCACCTCTTCGTTTCCGGTGCGGATGCTATTGATGGTTTCCAATACATTTTTTAATGCATCGGGTGTATGTGCATAGTCGACAATGGCGGTAATATTGGTTTCAGAAACCGTATATTGAAACCTTCCATCCACACTTTCCAGCGTACTCATTAATTGAAGCACTTCTAAAGATTCTAAACCCAGCAATTCGGCGGTTGCATAAATCGCCAACATATTGTACGCATTGAAATTGCCTATCAGTTTTACCCAAAGCTCGTTGTTATTGATCTTCAGCAAAAGACCTGTAAACTGATTTTCGAGAATCTGCGCCTTATAGTCTGCATATGATTTTAAGGCATAGGTATATTTTTTGGCATGGGTGTTTTGAAGCATTACCAACCCATTCTTATCATCTACATTCACCAGTGCGAAGGCACTTTTAGGCAGCATATCGAAGAATGTCTTTTTAACATCCCGGTATTCGGCAAAATCCTTGTGATAATCCAGATGGTCATGGGATAGATTCGTAAAAACTCCCCCTGCAAATTTTAAGGCTTCGGTTCGTTTTTGATGAATACCGTGCGAACTTACCTCCATAAAACAAAATTCGATGCCAGCGTCTACCATTTCGCGTAAAAACCTGTTTATGGTGAGCGAATCCGGCGTGGTATGAGTTGTATTGTATTGGGTTTTTCCAACCATTACCTTCACTGTAGAAAGCAGGCCGGCCTCATATCCTGCAGCGGTAAACAACTGATACAACAAGGAAGTAATTGTTGTTTTACCATTGGTTCCGGTCACACCTACCAATTTCAAGGTCTCCGAAGGATTGTCATAAAAATTGGCCGCCATATACGCCAAAGCTCTTTGGGAATCTGCTACTTGTACATAGGTAATTCCATTGATGGTTGTTTCAGGAAGTTCCTCGCAAATAATGGCAATAGCTCCTTTGTCACAGGCCATTTTAATAAACCGATGTCCATCGGAAAGCGTTCCTTTAATTGCCACAAAAACATCATCCAAACCCACCTTTCTGGAATCGAAAGCAATATTTCGGATCGCCACAGACGTATTTCCCACCACCTTCTCGATAGTTACTTTATAGAGTATGTCCTTTAATAGAATCACGATAATTTTAAAACAATTTGACTTCCTTTTTTTAGTGGTTCCCCCTGTGGAATTGATTGATCTGACACCGTTCCATTTCCAATCAATTTCACCTTAAGTCCTAAATTTTCTAACAATGAAACAGCGTCCATTCCAGCCATTCC
The DNA here is from genome assembly GCF_019913785.1 of Altibacter sp. Lineage (GTDB taxonomy): Bacteria > Bacteroidota > Bacteroidia > Flavobacteriales > Flavobacteriaceae > Altibacter. The sequence continues at coordinate 9,127 of NZ_JAIOHK010000039.1, read as the reverse complement.
GGTCACATTTGGAATTTTCTTATATTGCTTTTGCACCTTGGCAAAATAGTTTTCAAAATCATGCTTAATTAGGGCGTCTTCGCTATCCACATTGGCAATTTCGATCACTTCGGGAGCATCGGTAAAAATCTTTTGCGCAATTCGTTTAAACACTGGACCCGAGACGTCTGCTCCGTAATACCCCTTCTTAATACTGGGTTTGTGAATAACCACAATGCATGAATATTTCGGATTTTCAGCTGGAAAATAACCCGCAAAAGAAGAAACATAACGTCGGTTGCTTTGCCAATCGGCCATCCAGTACTCGGTCTGTGCTGTTCCTGTTTTTCCGGCCATCGAGAAATCAGCCGAATACAAAGATTTTCCGGTACCTCTTTTAACTACATTTGTTAGAATTGCCTGTATTTCTTTAATTGTTTTTTCAGAACAGATCTTGGGGTTGATTACTTTTGTACCATAGACGTCCACCTTTTTATTCCACGCCCGAACTTCCTGAATAAATCTAGGTTTCACCATAACCCCATTATTTGCAATTGCGTTATAAAAGGTCAAGGTTTGTAGCGGCGTAAGTCGTAAATTATAGCCATACGCCATGGAGGGTAGCGCATTTTTACTCCATTTTGAATGCCCCGGCTCGGGAATAAATGGTATGCCCTCGCCTTTAATAGCAACTCCCGTTTTTTCAGTGAGGTGCCAGCTTTTTAGTCGGTCGATGAATTTATTAGGGTTTTTAGCATAATTCTCGTCGATAAGAGTCGCCAACCCAATATTCGAAGAGACTTCTAAGGCCTTCGCAGCCGAAATCTTTCCATAACCCCCGCGATGCGAATCGTATATCTTACGGCGGTAGAAAGTTTTTACCCCTTCTTTGGTATCTATGACGGTCGATGTATCGATCACCTTATCTTCCAAAGCAGCCATTAAGGCCATGACTTTAAAGGTAGAGCCCGGCTCGTGGGATTCACCAACCCCATAGTTCAGTTTTTCGTAATAGGTACCATCGCTTGTTCGTCCTAAATTGGAAACCGCCTTTATAGCACCCGTAGAAACCTCCATAACCACAACAGTGCCGTGTTCGGCTTCATAATACTCCAACTGCTTCAACAAGGCATGGTGTGCGATGTCCTGAATATTCACATTGATGGTCGAAACAATATCGTACCCATCCATCGGCTCAATTTCATTATCGTCGTACACAGGTTTCCACTGTCCTTTTGCAATCTTCTGCTTTAGTCTCCTGCCCTCTTTTCCGCGTAAAAATTCGTCGAAGGCCCCTTCCAAGCCCACTGAATAATATCCGGGTTTATCCTTTCGCTGATTCCCAACAGTGCGTTCAGCAATCTTTCCCATGGGATGTTCTCTCACAGTTCGCTGGTCAACGATTATCCCGCCCTTATAAGGTCCTAGATTGAAGAGCGGCATTTGTTTCACTTTTATATAATCTGAATAGCCTAAATTCTTTACTACCAGCATATAGCGGTTCTTTTGAGCGCGTGCTTTTCGGAAGTTATTTTGGTAATAAGAAGCCGGCTTTCCAAACATTTTAGCTAGCTCCTTGGAAAGTGGCACCAGCTGTGTCTTAAAATCTTCGGCAGTAACGGTTACAGCGTCGAACCGGATATCGTATTTGGGCACCGACGTAGCTAATAGGCTTCCGTCATCGGCATATACATTGCCCCTATTGGCAGGAATTACGAAGTTTTTGGTTGTGTTTTTTAAGGCAAGTTCACGGTATTTATCCCCTTCAGCAAACTGAATCTTAACCAATTGCACCACAACCGCTATCGCGAAGATGAACATACATCCGGCGACAATATACAAGCGGTTTAATATGTTCTTTTCAGCTATGGGCACCGTACTATTCTTTAGTTGTTATCTTAATTTTTTGCGGGGGCGTAACCGAAGGTTCCAAACCCCGCTTGGCCATAGCCGCTATAATCTTACTTTCCATTTTCGTTTGCATCAGCCGCATTCGCACATCTACATATTCACTTTTCAGCTCTTTTACTTCGTTGTTTAACTGAGCTATACGATGAACTTTTTTGTCGGCGCTATGCGAACTTGCGATCATAATCAAGGCCAACACCGATAGGAAAATGATAAAGCGCCAATTTTTGAACGCATCATCGCTTACCAAAAACTTTCCTTTTACGATATTGTAAAAATTCTTTTTCATTATAATTTTTCGGCCACACGCAGTTTTGCGCTACGCGCCCTGTTGTTGTCTCTTATTTCTGCTTCGGAAGGGATTTTAAATTTCCCCACAAGTTTAAAAGGAACCTCTACTCTTCCGAAGACATCCTTTTCGGGTTCTCCTTCAAATAGTCCGCTTCGCATAAAGCGTTTTACCAATCGATCTTCCAGAGAATGGTAGGAAATCAAACTCAATCTTCCGCCGGGTTTTAAAACCTCGGGTGTTTGAAGCAAAAACTCCTTCAAGGCCTCCAATTCTTGATTTACTTCAATTCGAATGGCCTGATAGATTTGCGCCAAGATCTTATTCTCCTTGTGCTTCGGAAGAAAACGTCCTAACGCCTTTTTCAACTGCTCACTGGTTTTGATGGGTTTATGCAACCTGGCTTCGGTGATACTTCTTGCCATCCCGGTCGCAGCTTTTAGTTCGCCATATTGAAACAGTACGTTGCGTAGTTGAGACTCCTCGTATTTATTTACTACATCAAAGGCCGAAAACGCGCTATTCTGATCCATCCGCATATCGAGATCGGCTTCAAAACGGGTAGAGAATCCACGTTCAGCTTCGTCAAATTGATGTGAAGAGACACCAAAGTCGCCTAAAATTCCGTCTACTTGGCGATATCCATGAAATCGTAAGAAGCGCTTAAGAAAGCGGAAGTTTTCATTAACCAATAAAAACCTAGGATCGTCGATAGCATTCCTAAGCGCGTCTTTATCTTGATCGAAAGCGATGAGCTTCCCTGTATCTCCAAGCCTGCTTAAAATTTCACGGGCGTGTCCCCCGCCGCCAAAAGTAACATCCACATAAACCCCATTGGGCTGGATGTTTAAACCGTCTACCGTTTCTTTTAATAATACCGGTTTATGATATTCCATTAGCAGTATCACTAGCATCTCCCATTACTTCCTCAGCCAAATCTGCAAAATCATTGGCAGCATCGTCAATGGCCTGTTCGTATTTAACTTTATCCCAAATCTCAACAATATTGATCGCCGATGAGATTACTATATCTTTAGAAATTCCCGCAAAGGACAAGAGGTCCTTTGGGATCAATAATCTCCCGGTTCCATCCAGCTCGACCGTTTTGACACCGGCGGTAAAACGCCTGATAAAATCGTTGTTCTTGCGGTTGAAGCGGTTGAGCTCCCCCATCTTACCCATTAATGCATTCCACTGGTCCATAGGATACATTTCTAGGCAGGGTTGAAAAACTGCCCGTTTAATCACAAAGCCTTCGGTCATTACCGGAGTGAGTTGCTTCTTCAGAGGAGCGGGCACCATAAGCCTTCCTTTGACATCTGCTTTGCACTCGTATGTCCCTATTAGGTTGAGCATTAAGAGGTTTGTTTTGGTGAATTTTAGATTCAAATATAAAGAACTTTTACCACATTTTACCACATTTTACCACAATGTTGATAAGTTTTACCACTGACTGTTTCCAACAGAAACGATTTTTCAAGCTGATACGTAAATTATTAATTGAATCGGTGAAATAAATTTATGTACTTTTGCCATTGCTAATTGCATTAACCGGAATGACGAATCAACTTAAGAAAGAAGGAAAATTCAGCTATGTAGAATTGGGGGAAGGCACACCAATTATTGTGCTTCACGGACTTATGGGCGGCTTGAGTAATTTTGATGGAGTAACGTCATTTTTCCCTCCAAAAGGGTATAAGGTCTTGATTCCCGAATTGCCCATCTACAAAATGTCTTTGATAAAGACCAATGTCAAGAATTTTGCAAAATATGTGTCCGAATTTATCGACCACAAGGGGTTTGAAGAGGTAATTCTACTTGGAAATTCTCTGGGGGGTCATATTGGACTTTTATGCACCAAACTTTACCCCGAAAAGATTAAAGCGCTAGTGATTACAGGAAGTTCGGGTCTTTACGAAAGCGCCATGGGAGAAAGCTATCCCAAACGAGGTGACTACGATTACATTCAGAAAAAAGCTGAAAATGTCTTTTACGATCCAAAAGTAGCCACAAAAGAAATAGTAGACGAGGTATACGCCGCAGTGAACGATCGCAACAAGTTAATACGGACACTTGCCATTGCAAAAAGTGCCATTCGGCATAATATGTCAAAGGACCTTCCTCAAATGAAGACACCTACCTGTATTATTTGGGGTGAGAATGACAACGTAACGCCTCCCGAAGTTGCCAAGGAATTTCATGAATTGCTTCCCGATTCGGACTTGTTTTGGATTGAAAAATGTGGACATGCTGCCATGATGGAACATCCCGATGAATTCAACGACCTACTTTACGCCTGGTTACAGAAGCGAAACTACTAATTTTACCGCATGCAGATCAAATCGGCAGAATTTATAATGAGCAACAGCGATGTTGCCAAATGCCCTAAAGATAGACTTCCAGAGTATGCCTTTATCGGCAGATCGAATGTTGGGAAATCGTCCCTCATCAATATGTTAATGCAGCGAAAGAGCTTGGCAAAAACGAGTGGTCGTCCAGGAAAAACGCAATTGATCAATCATTTTCTAGTAAACAAAAACTGGTATCTGGTCGATTTACCGGGTTATGGTTACGCCAGGGTTTCAAAAAGTGCAAAGAAGACCTTTCAGAAATTTATTACCGACTATTTCAGCAAAAGAGAACAACTGGTGATGGCCTTCGTTTTAGTGGATTGTCGCCACGAGCCGCAACCCATCGATTTGGAATTCATGCATTGGATGGGGGAAAATCAAATTCCCTTTGGAATCGTCTTTACCAAGGCAGATAAATTAAAGCCCAACGCATTAAAACGCAATATCGAAGCCTATAGTAAGAAAATGTTGGAAACCTGGGAAGAAATGCCCTTATATTTCGCGACTTCGGCAAGTAATACTTTGGGACGAGATGAGTTGCTTCGGTATATCGACTCGGTCAATCAGGAGTTGCACGCTTCATAATTGCTTCGATGAGTGCTTCGGAAGTGGTAAATCCATTTAATTCTTCCGTAGTGATAAACACCTCAAACTCACCATTTTTTTCAGAAAGAACTATCGGAAACTCGAATTTTGAAAGCCATTTCGAATTGAATTTCTTTTTAAATTCATCTCTGTGATAAAACTCCAGTTGTAAGGGCGAATTCTCCCGAAACGTTTTCCACAAATCGTCTTCGGTAAAAACCCCAAAAGTGATGGTACATAGATTACAATTGTAGGTGGAAGGATTTGTGATTTTATGCAAACTATCCAAGACGGCATTCATCTTACCCGAATTGGCGTTGTATACAAAAAGGAGTCGATCCATTATTTTTTAAGTTCTAATTTTTCAGCAAAATAATCACAAAAATCGCGCATGGTAGCGGTCATTTTTTCGTCATTGGTCGCACGATGAAATGTATCGGACATGGCGCTCAAGGTTTGGTGAAAAAAGATCTTCATTTCGTCCAACGGCATGTCTTTGGTCCAAAGATCAATACGCAGGGCTTCCTTGTTCTTATGATCCCAAACCGACAGAAAAATGGCCTTGGCCTCTTCGTTTGAAACCCCACCATCTTCTGCCGTCCATTTCAGTGTTTCAGGAATCTTATTTTCGTCTAGTGAAACTTTTATGTTTATGTCTGAAGTATGCTTTGCCATTATTTTTTTGGTTTATATTTTGAATTTGTAAACAGTTCCTCAGCATCCTGGATAAGCAGCTGCTGTACAGTGGTTGGGTTATTTTCCATATAGGATCGCACGATTTGCCATCCCAGGTAACGCCCCGTCATTCCCGGGGATTCGTTGTCTATTTCCAGATAAAATTTAGAAAATGGCGCCGGATTAATAAAACGAGGCGGTAACTTGGCATCGGTGCTATATAAAAGTTCATTTTCAACAAAATAACGCCACATTTCTACTTCGTTGTCGCCTACCCAAGTAAACTCCTCATTGGTATACCCAATTTTTTCGTTATCGGGTACATCAGGCAGCCATAAATCTTTCAAATAGAGCAGTTTTCCGTAGTAGATCATTTGTGCTAAGAGTGACCGCTGCCGTGGATGTGACACCAATTGTCGCGCATATTCGTTGGCAACATCCGGGATAATCTGAGACGCTCTGAAATTTTTAACTAAGTACTGCTGAATTCCTTCATAAAAGGGATGTGTTTCCCCCAAATAGGTATCCAATGAGATGATGAGCAAATCGTTGGCAACAATCACTTTGTTTTTGTAATCCACATCGGAGGTGGTTGTATAGACTATCGGAGTCTTAAACTGCGGGAAATAAAACTTTATATGCTGAAAAAGATGCATAAGTTCTTCTTCCATGACGGTTTCTTCGGGGAATTTCTTTTCTACTTCCTGATGTAATTGTTGCTGCAGCGTATCCTGTAAGCGCGACACCCAGATACTATCCGGGTATTGTTCAGGAAAAAAAATAGGATACTCTTGTTTTAGTCTTGGAAGGTCTGAAGGCCCTGAAGCACCAAACACCTTATCGAAACGTTTGATCGTGACATCCACGGGAATCATGTCAATTTCTTTCTCAAGCCCCGACTTCGAATCACATCCTAAAAATCCAAAAATAAGTAATAGAACGATGTAATATTTCATATTAGAAACAGTTTGGCAAGTGTTTAACGTCATTCCCTTTTGTAAATTTTACTTTTAACTTACTTTTGTTTTGCAAAGGTATTATTATAAACACATAAACCACATAAAATGCAGACCGAAAAAGTAGTGGATCACATTGTAAATTGGCTTAAAACCTATGCTGTCAATGCAAAAATGGATGGATTTGTGATAGGTGTGAGTGGTGGTATAGATTCTGCTGTTACCTCTGTCCTTTGTGCGCGCACCGGACTTCCTACACTTTGTGTTGAAATGCCAATTCATCAAGCGCAAAGCCAAGTGACACGTGCTCAGGACCACATTGCGCAACTTAAAAATAGCTTTGCCAATGTGACCGATGTACGGGTGGATCTTACCCCCGTTTTTGAAGCATTTAAAAAACAAGCTCCTTTCTCAAAAGACAATACGCTGTTAGACCTAAGTCTGGCCAATACCCGGGCTCGATTGCGCATGACCACCCTGTACTATTTTGCGGGGCTACATCGCTACCTTGTTGCCGGAACCGGTAATAAAGTGGAAGATTTTGGAGTAGGTTTCTTTACAAAATATGGTGATGGCGGCGTGGATGTAAGTCCGATAGCGTCTCTGCTAAAAAGTGAGGTATATGAAATTGGACGGAATTTGAATATTTCTCCGTCTATTTTAAAAGCAGCTCCAACCGATGGCCTTTTTGGAGATAGTCGTACGGATGAAGACCAAATTGGCGCGAGTTATGACGAATTAGAATGGGCCATGAATATGCTGGAAACCGGAAGAAAAAGCGCCTCTTTTTCGGGGCGTGAAAAGACCGTTTTTGATCTTTACACAAAACTGAATAAAGCCAACCAACACAAGATGACCCCTATTCCTGTCTGTGAAATTCCTACAGCTTTAAAAGAATAACCGTTATTTAACGAGTTTTCATGAAGTTGAACGAAATTAATCCGAAGTGATTTATCTTTTTTTTAGATTTGATTTGTAGTATAAATATTACAAAAACCTCACACTTCAAGCAGTTGTTTGTTTTAAGTGTCTTTCTGTTACAAAAAGACTATAAAATGAAGAAAATCTTTATTGCAGATCATCATCCGGTTACGCGCAAGGGCATAGCGTGTATGCTAAAAAAGAACGCTAATTATTCCATTATCGGTAAAGCGAATAATGGAGACGAATTATATAAGTGTTTACAAGATACCGAACCGGATATCCTAATCATGGAGATCGACATGCCACATATAAACGGTATCAATGCCTTGAGAAGTATTAAAACGGAATTTCCAAAAATGCGCGTTCTAATTTTTTCTACCCATCCGGAAGAGATTTATGCCTTGCGTTCAATTAAATCGGGTGCCGCAGGATATGTCCCCAAAACCGCTTCCACAAAAGTTTTCTTAAAAGCATTAAAACAGATTGCCAAAGGAGGTATCTTCTTAAACGAAGAACTTACCTCTACCTTTACCAGCCGAAATGTAGGTGAAACTAGTGCGATAAGTCGCTATAAGAAACTCTCTTCCCGTGAAATAGAAGTACTTAATTTACTCTCAAGTGGGAAGCGAAATAAAGACATTGCAAATGCGCTTAATATCAATGAAAAGACAGTAAGCACCTACAAGACCCGTTTGTTAAAAAAATTAAAAGTAGACAATTTGGCCGATCTTATCCATCAGTCCAGAATGTTTCAGTTTGGGTAATTACAATACCCTGTTAAGTTTTTCTGAAAGCACCGTTCGAAGTGTATTATAATCGCGTATATGTTCAAGTAAGGTTTGCCTTTCTTCGTTTCCTTCCATTTTCAATTCTGCCGCCAATTCTACAATCTTTAACGACACCAGATGTCTTCTTAAATTCAAAATAGTTTCGCTCACCAACTGCGGAATACTCTGATCCTTTTCTTTTACGTAGATCTCCTTCCCTTCCCAATTGTGCAATTGATACTTTTCCTCTTCCATTAAGATATGGCTAATCGTCGCTGCTTTTTCAGGGTCTAATTCGTTGACCAAATTATTAATTTGAAACTCCTCGTCCAGATTTAGCTTTGTAATAAGTTCGTAATACACTCCCTTAAAGCTCTCATTGGCAAATTCAATTTCATCTTCCTGAAGGTCTAGGTAAATCTTTTCAAACACCTTCGCTTTTACGATTTCCGGTTTAAAAGCAATTCCCCCTTTTTCATCTGCCTCGAGGATAAGGTCCTCAAAGTCTTCTTCTATATTTCCATACAACAATAGCAACTCGATTATTTTTCGCTCCAATTCAAACTGAACATCCACCTTCTCGGCGGTTTTTGTTTCTGAAAGAATTACTTCAAATCCTTGGGTTGTGGGCTGACTTTTTTTCGATGCATCCCTTTTTTCTTTCTGAAGCAGCTGCGCCAAGGTGTTAAAGAG
>NZ_JAIOHK010000038.1 GCF_019913785.1 Altibacter sp. | reverse complement strand
AAGCGGAGCTTTTGAGGATCACTGAAAGTAATCCTTGCTTTTTCAAAGCGGAGCTTTTGAGGATCACTGAAAGTAATCCTTGCTTTTTCAAAGCGGAGCTTTTGAGGATCACTGAAAGTAATCCTTGCTTTTTCAAGGCGGAGCTTTTGAGGATCACTGGAAGTAATCCTTTAATAATTTCATCACCTATTGTTTTGAATTCTTTTATTAGCTACCTTTAAGAATGATCGAAATCGAAAAATTCATTCGCGATATTGAAAACTTTCCAAGACAGGGTGTCCTCTATAAGGATATTACTCCCTTGTTAGCCAATGCTGAAGCTGCTGCTTTTTGCCTTTCAGAATTGGTTAAATTAACCGAAGCACAGCATATAGACAAGGTAGTGGGTATCGAGTCGAGAGGTTTCTTCTTTGCGACCTTGCTTGCCAATAAACTGAATGCGGGATTTGTTCCTATCCGGAAATCGGGGAAACTACCCTATACCACGCTGAAACAGCCGTATGCCTTGGAGTATGGAATGGATTCAATTGAAATTCATGAAGACGCCATTCAAAAAGGGGATAAGGTTTTGTTACACGACGATGTGTTGGCGACCGGTGGCACAGCTCGAGCTGCTTGTAAGTTGATCGAAAAATTAGGAGGGGAGATTGTCCAATGTAATTTCTTATTAGAACTTGCGTATCTCAAAGGAGCGCAAAAACTGGATCGCTACGAAATACGTTCCTTAATTACCTACTAGTCCAAAGAATTTTTTGTGACCCACAACCGATACCCGAAGAGCAATAGCTGAAATTTGGAAGCTTTTGAAAGGTCGAGGCCCTTTTTGGTAAAACTGGGAAGCAGTGCCTTGTTCCATTTGGCAAGTAGCTTAAAAAATGCTTTTTTCATAATTCAAAAATACAAATAAAAAGCCTCGTATACCGAGGCTTTTTCAATTGTGTGATGTACTTGTGGCTAGTCAATACTCAATCGAATAGGGGAAATAGGTTGCCCGGTGGATTTGATGTTCGATGTGGACTCAGAACCCTTATCATTTTTTAATCTGATCTTGATTCCGGTAATCTTACCATCACTATTTCGTTTTATATTTTTATAGGTAAAAGTGATATTTTTTTCGGCTAAAGAGTTCTTTAAGTCCTGCAGTTCTCCGTCTGTGGTATCACTTGTGATTACAATACTTTTTCTATGACGATCTGAATCAATTATATAGATATCGTCATCCTCATTATCTCCTATAATCACCACACTGCCTCCATCTTCACTTCCACTTCGCGCAATGGTATACCTGCGTTTTTCCAGGTCTTCTTTTCGTTCGTTTATACGTACTTTGGCCATTTCTCTACGTTTTTCCATGCGCTCTTTGGCGAGAACTAAACGCTCTTCAGAACGTACCATGCGCTCCTCGCTTTCTTTCAAACGTCGCTTCGAATCTTTTAGGCGCTCCTTCGATTTTTCCATTCGTTCCTTAACTCTAGCTTCCCTTTCGATCATGCGTTCTTCGGAAGCCTCCGACCCAAAACCTACTTTCCCATCTTCAGTTAAGTAAAAATAGAAATCCTCTATTGGACCGTCTTCGGTCACGTGATAATTTCCATTGGATCCCTTGCTGTTGCTGAATCTGACTGCGATAGACGTCAGTTCCCCGGCCGAATTATATCGAAGATCACTGTAATCGAAATCGATATCGTGCTCTTCCTTCAAGGTTTTCTTGTGTTGCTTTAAATCGGCTTCTGTGGTGTTTTTGGTTATAAGAATAAAGATCTCATGTCCTTGTTCGGTTCGTTCTTGGACTTGTTTTGCCAGGTCTTTTTCCACTGCTGAAGAAGAAGGCGTTATGACTACCGGAAGCGCTTCGGAAATTGCCGAAGGTGATGCGTTGGTAGCAACATTGGCTTCATTGTGGGGCCATTCTGTTAGGAGTGGTTCGTTCAAATTGGGATCCACTTCCGAAGCCATACTTTCAGAAGAAACACTTTTGTAGGTTATCACTTCTTTTACGTTGAAACTCCATAGGAATACAGCCAAAAGCGGTATAATAATTCCGATTTTCAACACATTTACTTTTTTTGAGGTGCTCTTGTTTAACATAATGATTCGTTTTTTGATGAATGATTGATAAAAATTATTGGTCAGTGCTGGTACGGTGAAGGTCGATGAGGCCTTTACCAACGCCAATTGATATGCTTTTTTTGATGCTACTTGTTGTGCCGTTTTTTGATCGGCTATAAATTCAAGGTTCTCTTCGATGCTTTTTTTGAACAACCAAGCCAGTGGGTTTATCCATTGAAGAACGAGCAAGACATTGGCCAGTAAAATATCGACAGAATGCCACTGTGAGACATGCACCTGTTCGTGCTGAAGGATCATTGCTAATTCCGCTTCCGAATGCAAGGACGGATTGTATACGATATAATTAAAAAAAGAAAAAGGTGCTGTCTGTGCGGAAATTTTAATATGAATCGTGCCGCCTTTCTTTTCGGAATGTCTAGTAGAAATAATTTTAATAAGTGTTATCAACTGTTTCGAAAATCGGATGGTCATGACCATCACTCCCAAGATGTAGAGTACTGCGAGCACTTGCCACCAATAGATTGCAATTTGTTCATTTTGCTGTATACTGTGAGTTAGTGGAATAGTTTCGGAAGCAATGAATTCGGTTATTTTTGGAACTTCCACAAGGGTCACTCGCGTAAACTCAACGAACGGCAGCAGGACAGCCGCAATAACTCCCATTAGTAAAAATTGGCGTTTTGCAATAAATAGGGTGTCTTTTTGAAGCCATAAAAAATAGACGATATAAAAGAGCGTTATAATTCCTGCCGACTTTCCTATATATATAAGTATGTCCATACTATTGTTTTTTTTCGATGATATCTAAAATTTCACGCAATTCTTCGGCGCTAATTTTTTCCTCCTTGGCAAAGAAGGAGACCATGCTTTTGTAATTATTGTCGAAGTAGCGTTTCATGGCTATATTCATGAATCGCTTGGTGTAATCATCCTTAGAAACAATCGGGAAATACTGATGAGTCTTTCCATAAGCGATATACGATACATATCCTTTGTCTTCCAGATTTCTAACGATCGTCGAAATAGTATTGTAATGATTTTCGTTGGGCAGGATCGCGACGATCTCTTTGACAAAGGCTTTTTTAAGCTTCCAAAGGGCCTGCATTACTTCTTCTTCCTTGTTTGTGAGTTGTTCCATAAAGTAAACTTAAAACTATTTTTATAGTTATACAACTAAAGTTATAGTTATTTAACTGAAATTTTAGTTATTTATTGTAATCCGGATCATTTTAGTATACTTAATTGTTATAGTATCTTCGCGACTTAAACACTTATATGAGTATCCTGTACATTTTTTTAGGACTGTTGTTGTTAGTGGTTGGGGGTGAATTTTTAGTGAGATCATCGGTGGCGCTGTCCTTTAAATTACGGCTTTCAAAGATGGTCATTGGTTTGACGGTTGTGTCATTCGCCACGTCGGCCCCCGAATTATTAGTAAGCATTCAGGCTGCTCTGGATGGGTTTAGTGATATATCACTTTGCAATGTAATAGGATCGAATATTGCAAATATTGGATTGGTATTAGGAATTACTGCGATTATCACGCCCTTGGCTATCGACAAAGATTTTTACAAATTCAATTGGCCGGTAATGATGTTTTTGTCAATTGCACTCTATTTTTTACTGAAAAGTGGTTCTGAAATCGATAGAATGGAGGGGGGGCTTTTATTTTTGTTTCTTCTAACATATCTCTTCTTGTTACTACGCCGTGCTAGAAATGCACCTGCAACATTACCGATGGTGGAAGGAATTGATGCGGCCTTGGCTAAGGTGTCCACGGTAAAAATAATCATCTGGTTAGTCATTGGCGGGTTAGCACTATGGGGTGGAAGTGTATTATTGGTAGGGGGCGCTGTCGATTTGGCTATCACACTTGGTGTGAGTGAGCGTGTAATTGCCGTGACCATGATTGCAGTTGGCACTAGCGTACCCGAATTGGCCGCTTCGGTGATAGCAGCACTTAAAAAGGAAAAAGCAATATCTCTGGGAAACCTTATTGGATCAAACATATTTAACATTGCGTCCGTGCTAGGAATAACTGCGCTTATTCAGCCTATTGCGCTAAAAAGTGAAGCCATACTTACCAACGATATTATCTGGATGCTCGGGTTTGCTTTGGTGTTGATTCCGTTGGCTTTTCTTCCGAAAAAATTTGAAATTGGCAGGATCAAAGGACTCTTTATTTTCATTGCCTATGCTGTATTTATTAGTCTGGCATTTATTAGCTGATTACTGCTTAAAAATCAAGGTTTCATAATTATCTTTTTTCAACTTTTGTATGTCGCCCTTTTTTAGGGGTGCTACTCAATATTATTAGTTTGGAAAGAGGTATTTTGTAAAAATAAGGGGGTTGTAAACATAAAAATGTAAATTATTAATAACTTTTTGATATAAAACTAGGGGGTGGTTTCAAAAAAAATATATTTTTGCACAGTTCAATCGTAAAAATTCACTAAAAAGTACATTCGTATGTCAACATTAAGATTTGAAGCCCTGAAAGAAACGTTTAACCGTGTTCCTGTAAAAGTGGAAGAGTTGGAGCGTCGCTCTGCTATTTTCGGAAGGAATGTTTTTAATGAAGCCGCAATGCGTCAATACCTTACCAAGGATTCGTTCGAAAGTGTTATGGATGCTGTTGAGAATGGATCTAAGATTGCCCGTGGCATGGCCGACCATATTTCAACCGGAATGAAGGAATGGGCTATTTCGAAGGGAGCCACACATTATACACACTGGTTTCAACCACTAACCGGAGCTACAGCCGAGAAGCATGATGCTTTTTTTGAAACCGTAGGAAATGGACAGACCATAGAAAAATTTGGAGGAGGTCAATTGGTACAACAAGAACCGGATGCCTCAAGTTTTCCTAACGGAGGAATTCGAAATACCTTCGAGGCCAGAGGATATACAGCTTGGGATCCAACTTCGCCTGCTTTTATTTACGGGACTACGTTGTGTATACCCACTGTTTTTGTCGCCTATACTGGAGAAGCTTTGGATTATAAGACACCGCTATTGCGCGCCTTACAAACGATAGATACCGCGGCAACAGCCGTAGCTAAATATTTCGATAAAAACGTAACCAAAGTATATGCAACGCTTGGTTGGGAGCAGGAATATTTTTTAATCGACAAGGCCTTGGTAGCGGCACGTCCCGATCTAGCCTTGGCAGGTAGAACCTTGCTGGGTCATTCTTCGGCCAAAGGACAACAGTTAGACGATCATTATTTTGGATCTATCCCAACCCGTGTCCTTAATTATATGCGCGACCTGGAGACCGAATGTATGTATTTGGGGATTCCTGTAAAAACAAGACATAACGAAGTAGCACCTAATCAGTTTGAGCTGGCACCTATTTTTGAAGAAACCAATCTGGCGGTAGACCATAACTCCTTATTAATGGATGTGATGGATAAGGTAGCAGACCGACATAATTTTAAGGTGTTGTTTCATGAGAAACCTTTTAAAGGAGTAAACGGAAGTGGAAAACACAATAACTGGTCTTTGGCTACGAATACCGGTGTGAATCTATTAGGCCCGGGGAGTACACCTATGAAAAACCTTCAGTTCTTGACCTTCTTTATCAATACCTTGAAAGCGGTAAATGACTATGAAGAACTGATTCGCGCTTCCATTGCAAGTGCCAGTAATGATCATCGACTGGGGGCTAATGAAGCACCACCGGCAATCATTTCGGCCTTTATTGGGTCACAGCTAACCGAGGTGTTGGATGAGTTGGAGAAAGTAACAAATGGAAAACTATCACCTCAGGAAAAAACCGATCTTAAATTGAATGTGGTAGGTAAGATCCCCGAAATCTTATTGGACAATACAGATCGTAACCGTACGTCGCCCTTTGCTTTCACGGGAAATAAATTCGAATTGCGTGCCGTAGGTTCAAAGGCGAATTGTGCCAATCCGATGACTGTCTTGAATGCGATTGTTGCAAAGCAACTGATCGACTTTAAAGTAAAGGTGGATGCCCTTATTAAGAGTAAGAAGATGAAGAAGGACGACGCCATCTTCAATGTGTTACGTGAATATATCAAAGACTCGAAACGAATTCGTTTTGAAGGCGATGGATATGGTGAAGCTTGGGAAAAAGAAGCGAAGAAGCGAGGTTTGAGTAATTACAAGACGACGCCTGAAGCACTAAAGGCCAAAGTCTCGAAAAAGGCCATTGACCTATTTATAGAGCTCGGTATAATGAGTAAGGTAGAGATGGAAGCTCGTTATGAGATCGAAGTAGAAGAATACGCGTTACGGATTCAAATAGAGGGAAGGATTTTAGGAGATATTGCCAGAAATCATGTAATTCCTACAGCAATTCGCTATCAGAATTTACTGATAGAAAATGTCCAAGGTTTAAAAGCAATCTATGGTGCTGGGTTTAAAAAACTGGCTAGTGAGCAAATGGCTTTGATTGAACAAATTTCCGAGCATATCGCAAAAATTAACAAGGGAATTACAGATATGATCAACGAACGCAAGAAGGCTAATGGAATAGTAGATGCCGAAAAGCGGGCGATAGCCTACTGTGACAAGGTAAAACCTTATTTTGATGAAATTCGTTATCACTGTGATAAATTAGAACTGTTAGTGGATGATGAAATCTGGCCGTTGCCGAAATACCGCGAATTACTATTCACAAAATAATTTTAACAAAAATTTAACATTTATACAAAAGGTCGTTTTTCGTGTCGTTAAACGACCTTTTTATATTGTAGGTCGATTCCTACTATTTTATTTAACAAGAAAATTCCTACAAACCAGTATATATCAATAATATACGTGGATACACGTATGTTTTTATCCGGAATTATTTCAGATATTTGATGTATAATTCAAAAGTGATTTATTCATTATTGGATTGTTTACTCCTCATTTTTTACCATACTTATTAAGCTATGAAAAGTCATTTTTGACAATGATATATGGTATGGTAGTTTTTTGAAATTTTAATTTCCCCTGTTGATAGAAAGTGATGCTTTTGAAGTTCACTGATATGTTACGCGTATATAAGTCGTAAATAGTTAGGTTATCGAATCATTATAATAATGATTTTATAGCATAATGTAAAGGAGAATGTAACAGTTCTCATATAGATTTGACAAACAATTTTTATTAACCAATATTAATCTTTAAATCTTTTAAATTATGAAAAAAGTAGTTTTGAGCGCTTTAGCGCTAATGATCGCAACCGTAGGGTTCGCTCAGTTTAACGACAGCGATGTCCTTCAAGTAGGTGTTGCTAACTGGTCTGACGTAAATCAAGTTGGACTATTGAATGATTCTGATGTTATCCAGGTTGGATTATTGAATGATTCTGAAGTTGACCAATATGGTGCATTTAATGGATCTTTGGTAGTTCAATTAGGAGCTTTCAACGAATCTGATGTTCTTCAAGTAGGAGCTTTTAACAGTTCTACTGTTGCGCAAGTTGGACTTGGAAACGATTCTAATGTTGTACAACTAGGTCTTGGAAACGATTCTGACAACCTTCAAATAGGTATTGGAAATGATGCCAATGTATTTCAGTTAGGTATTGGAAACGATTCCGATATTACTCAAGTTGGTGCATTTAACGATGCTGATGCAATTCAAATTGGATTGTTAAATACATCTGATATCGACCAATTAGGAATTGGAAACGATGCTTATACATTACAAATTGGTGCGTTTAACATTTCTGATGTAGACCAAGCTGGTTTCTTCAACGATGGTGATACTTTCCAATTTGGTGTAGGTAACTATTCTAGAACTTTACAAGTAGGTTTTGCTAACGAATCTGATACATGGCAAATAGGACTTCTTAACGGTTCTTGGACTGAGCAATTTGGTGCTTTCAACGACTCTGATGTACTTCAAGTAGGTGCTTTCAACGGTCAGTTCACTCACCAACACGGTCTTGGACACGATAGTACTGTTATTCAATTAGGATTAGGTAACGGATCTATCACAAACCAACATAACCTATAGTATTAAGTTAATTCTATAAGTTAGATAAAATATGTAATGTATAGGAGTAATTCAGTTTATTCTTATACATTACATACTTTAAAATTAAAGATTACAACAAATTAAAGCCCCATATTAAAAACTATAACAATAGTGTTACAGATGAAAACCAGAAGAAGAACATATTTCACCACCTTAATAGTTTTATTGATTAGTGGTTGCATCTTCGGCCAGACATACACTATTGGCAATTCCGCTAATGGAATTGATAACGCCCAAAGCAAAGCAGCAAAGCTTAGCTTTTTATCTTCCCAAGTTATTAGCCCTAATAACTCTAACAATGTTTCCGCTTCCAACAGTGTTTATATACTTCAAGTAGGAAATAATAACAATGTAGTTTCAAATACAAGGTCAAATTATAGTGATGTAAATTTATTTCAAAGAGGAAATAATAACGAAGTACTACTTGACGTAACCGCATTAATCATTGATGAAAATGTGCTTCAGTTAGGAAATAACAATAGATTTATCGACCTTAGTTTAAAAGGAACCGTTTTACATAATGCCGCTGTCTTACAAAAAGGACAAAATCAAAATTTAATTTGGTATGGAAGTAATTCCATTTCTGAAAGAATGATGGTTACCATGAAGGGTAAAAATCAAACCATATTAATTCGAAATATAAAAAGATAATTATTTTGCCTTCTTTTAAATCACATACTATACTCATATTATGCTTCTTATTTGTGGGCACAATCGGGATTTCGCAAATATACAACAGCGAGGTTGAAGCCAAGATAAATCTGGTAAGCAATACGGAGTATATCGAAATTACTGGTTCTGCGTTCAACAAAACCGAAATAAACCAAAGTTTGCGGTATGTTCTTTCGGTAATAAAAAACAATCCAATAACTTCAAATAGGTCAAAAAATGATCAAAGTGGGAGAGTTGTCCTCAATCCGGGACAGAAGAAAAATTTATCGACCACGACTATAAATGCAAACGAAAAGGATAGAATTATACTTCTTTTATTGGTATACGATTTAAATGATAAGCTTCTTGGAAAAGACCGTATCGTTATAAACGGGACCGAAGAAGATAAGGCCGAAGCCAAAAGGAAATTGCTATTGGAAAATCCGGTTTCGGAGGATGCATCCCATGAAAAGGAAGATGGAGTAGTTTTGCGGGGTATTGTAATTGAAGATACTAAGACAAAACCTGGCCGCGATTTTTATAAGATGTTTTACAGTCTGTATACCGCGAATAACATTAACGGAGAGAAAATTGTCACAGTAAAAGAATCTTTATCGCTGGCAAATAATACGAAGCTTGAAATTTTAGTTGATGGAGATCTCGTATTGGAGTTTTTTGTAAGACCCCAGAACGATTATTTACAAGGCATGTCGGAGATTGCTATTAAAAAGGTCTACTTTCGATTGCGTGAAATTAAGAAGAGTGGTAATAGTATAAAACATTATTAAAAAACGATAGTATGAGATCTATAATCCTTATTCTGTTTTTAGCTGCAACGTCCTATAGTTTTGGGCAACAATTGGTATATACACCAAAGAATCCTGCCTTTGGTGGGGATCCTTTTCATTATACTTGGTTGCTAAATTCAGCGAATGCCCAAAATAAATTTGAAGATCCAAATAATCAGTTTGGCGACCTAGGCGAATTTACTTCGCTCAACGAAAGCCTAAACAATCAGCTATTACAACAACAATTTGGTAATCAGGTCCCAGGCGTTGGAACTTCTACAAATGGAAATCTGGAGTACGAAGTGTTTGAATCAATTGAAGGCCTGCTTATCAATATCCTCGATATAACAACAGGCGAACAGACTCAAATACTGATTCCTAATTAGACAGCTAAATATGGTAAAGCAACTACATAAAATAGTATTGATTCTTTTCATACCATTACTCTTTACGGGTTGTGGTGCCTATTTCAACCAACCTTTGGGAAATCAGGAGGCAAGGATTAGCGAAAATACTAATCAAACTGAAAAATTATTGAACCTACCCCTACCGGCCGAACCGCTTGTGGTGGGTGTATATAATTTTAAGGATCAAACAGGCCAATATAAAAATATTGAGAATGGAAGTACTTTTAGTACTGCGGTCACACAAGGAGCCACTACGATCCTCATAAAAGCACTTGAAGATTCCAAATGGTTTAGACCTATAGAACGGGAAAATCTTGGAAACCTAATGAACGAACGGAATATTATTCGTTCTACAAGAGATGAATTTGCCAACCCTAATGCTCCTGCGCAACGATTAAATCCATTACTTTTTGCCGGAATGCTCCTCGAAGGTGGGGTTATATCGTACGATTCAAATTTACTTACAGGAGGTTCTGGAGCGAGATATTTTGGCGTAGGTGCTTCCACACAATATCGACAAGATAGGATCACCGTGTATTTACGAGCTGTTTCTACTTCCACGGGTCAGGTATTAAAAACCGTAAATGTTTCGAAGACTATTTTATCACAGGCAGTCGATGTTGGTATTTTCAGATATGTCAATTTTAAAAGATTGCTAGAAGTTGAAACTGGATTTACCAAAAATGAACCTACTCAAATGGCTGTTCAGGAAGCTATTGAGAAAGCTGTTGAAGTCCTTATTTATGAAGGAATAAAAGATAACTTGTGGAGTTCAGCCGAAGGAGAAGTAAAGGATAAGGAAATTGTAGAGGAGTATCTGCTCGAGAAGGAACTGGAAGCCTCTACAGCTTTATATGAAAGAAAGTATCTGAAACACAATTACCGCCATACTGCCAATGTAAATTTTGGTTTGGCCATGGTCGATGGAGACTATAATACCGGATTGTACGACTTTAAAGCAGGATTAGGCTATAAATACAGATTAATACCCGCCCTGAGCTTGGGAGCCGATTTCCAAATATTTAAACTGAACTCCACATACGATACAAATCATTGGTGGCTCAATGAAAGCATTAATCTTGAATACAATATTCTTCCGCACGATAAATTGTCGCCATTTCTGTATGCAGGCCCGGGAATATTATTATTTGCAGACGATACACCCGAACTTTATCTACAACGGTGGGATGCCTTTTTTACTTTGAAATTTGGTGCCGGTGTTGAATATGCAGTTTCAGATCGTGTTTCCTTCGTACTAAATGGTGAATGGAACGCAACTTTTAATGATAAAATAGACAACCTGCCGCAAGGAAGAAGGGATGACTATTATTACACGTTTGGTCTTGGTTTAAATTATCATTTCGGATCAAATAGAACTAAATTAAAAACTAACCAATAATAAAGAAGACATGAAAGGCAGTAGAACATATATAAAATTGATTGGAGTGCTCTTTATTCTTTTATTTTCTTGTAATGAAGATAGAGTTGGTGAAAACGAGTATGGTATTATAAAAGGTAAGGTAGTTGCAACAGGGACCAATATGCCCCTTGAGAATGTTAGAATTGCAACACAACCGGTTACCAGTACAGTCTTTACAGACAGTGATGGAAATTTTAGAATTGAAAATGCACCCATTGGCGATTATGCAGTTGAAGCAAGATTGGACGGTTATTTAGCAGGCTACGAGCCGGCTTCGGTCCTTGCAAATGTAGAAGTGAATGTAATATTCGAATTAGAAGTTTCAACGGCGAATAACAGGCCGCCTACAACTCCCGAACTTATAGCACCCGCCGAAAACGAATTGCTTCAAAGTATCGAGGCGGTTTTTGAATGGGCTTCAACCGATCCCGAAGAGGATCCAATTACCTATACGCTGGAACTTCGCAATGATCAGAATGATGATGTGATGCTATTTGAAGACATTACTGAAACAACATTTACATACTCCCCTTTAATTTTAGGAGCACAGTATTTCTGGCAGGTATCCGCTACCGATGATATTAATGATCCGGTGCTGAGCCCAGTTGGCACCTTCGACGTCATCAACGCTCCAATTGACAACCGTTTCTTGTTCGTAAGAAATATAAACGGGAATAACGTTATTTTCTCAGCCGATGAGAGCGGAGCCGAGTTTCAGCTTACCTCACAAGAGACGAATAGTTATAGACCTCGCCGAAATGTTGCCGGAAATAAGATTGCATATCTGCAAACTACCGGGGCACAGGTCGATATCTTTACTATGAATCGGGATGGTACCGATAAGTTTAAGGTCACCTCTAATGTGAAGCCGAATGGATTTAATTTAAATGAATTGAATATTGCATGGCCGCCGAGTACAGACCGAATTTACTTTGCTGTATTCGATAAATTATATAGAATTAGGACAAATGGACAGGCACTACAATTGATCTATCAAACAACCGATGCATCCTTTATTTCAGAAATCGCGGTAAGTGAAAACTCCAATTTAATCGTGCTGAAAACCAATAATATCGATGGGTATAATGCCTCAATTATTTCTGTTTCATTCAACGGAAACCTTATCGATACAATCATTTCGGGAGTGGATGGGGCTATTAGCGGCTTAGACCTCTCAGTAACCAATCAGAAAATTTTGTATTCGTATGATGAATCTGGTTTCCAAAGTGCAGATTACCGCAGATTGGATAGCAAAATATTCCTGTACGATATGGTTACACAAACCACCTCGGAGATTTCACAGAATAAACCAAGTGGAACCAACGACCTAGAACCCATATTCTCACCTAATGAAGCATTTGTTATTTTTACAAATACTTCTAACGATGGGATATCACAGAAGAATGTGCATCGCTTAGAAATTGATAGCGATCAAAACTCTAGAGAACTATTATATGAGAATGCCTTTATGCCCGATTGGGAGTAAATCATAACTTTTTATAATTACTGAAAAGCTCACCTTTGTGAGCTTTTTTTTTTGGTGTACTTTTGTAATCTAAATTTTTTCCATGAGTCAGGAAATTTCCAAACGTTATTCGCAGCGTGGCGTTTCTGCTGCCAAAGAAGATGTCCACAATGCTATTAAGAATGTAGATAAGGGTTTGTTTCCACAGGCTTTTTGTAAGATTGTTCCCGATCACCTTACAGGCGATCCCGAATATTGCTTGGTAATGCATGCCGATGGAGCAGGAACAAAATCGTCTTTGGCGTATATGTATTGGAAAGAGACAGGAGATATCTCGGTTTGGAAGGGCATTGCGCAGGATGCCTTGATTATGAATGTCGATGATCTGTTGTGCGTAGGAGCTGTGGACAATATCGTTTTGTCTTCTACCATTGGACGAAATAAAAATCTCATTCCAGGAGAGGTCATCTCCGCTATTATTAATGGCACCGAAGAACTGCTCAGCGATTTGTCAAAGTTTGGAGTCCATATTCATTCAACTGGTGGTGAAACAGCAGATGTTGGCGATTTGGTAAGAACGATTATAGTAGATTCTACCGTAACAGCGCGTATGAAACGAACCGATGTGATTGACAATGCAACCATAAAAGCAGGCGATGTGATTGTAGGCCTGGCTTCCTTCGGAAAAGCTACCTATGAAACCGAGTACAACGGAGGGATGGGTAGCAACGGACTCACATCGGCCAGGCATGATGTTTTTGAAAAATATCTGGCAACAAAATATCCCGAAAGTTTTGATCATTCGGTTCCGGATGAATTGGTCTATTCAGGTTCAAAAAAATTAACAGACAAGGTACCCAATACCCCTTTGAATGCCGGGAAATTAGTATTGTCCCCAACACGGACATATGCGCCAATAATCAAGGCCATCCTTTCGAAATTTGACAATACCGAAATTCACGGTATGGTGCATTGCAGTGGTGGGGCACAAACTAAGATTCTGCACTTCGTCGAAAACCTGCATATTATAAAGGATAATCTATTTGAGGTGCCACCACTTTTTAAACTCATTCAGGAGGAATCAAAAACAGACTGGAAGGAGATGTATCAGGTGTTTAATATGGGACATCGTATGGAATTGTACGTTCCGGAAGAAATCGCTTCAGAAATTATTAAAATATCAAAATCCTTTGATGTAGATGCAAAAATAGTTGGCCGCGTAACAGCTTCCGAAAAAAAATCCCTTACAATTAAGTCTGAATTCGGAGAATTCACCTATTAAATAATTACACGAATTTATCGTAAATTTGCACCTGCCTTTGCAAAGACAAGGCACTATTCAATCTATGTTAGAGAAACTTCAAATAGTAAAGCAACGTTTTGACGAGGTGAGTGACCTTATTATCCAACCCGATATCATCACCGATCAGAAACGATACGTTCAGCTTAATAAAGAATACAAGGATCTTCGCGTGCTGATGAATAAACGCGAGGAATATATTGAACTTACCAATAATATTGAAGAAGCCGAAGAGATCCTGTCGGATGGGAGCGATACCGAAATGGTCGATATGGCCAAAATGCAGCTGGAAGAGGCTAAAACCAGAATTCCCGTACTTGAAGAAGAAATCAAATTTTTACTCGTTCCGAAGGATCCCGAAGATGCCAAAAATGCAGTAATGGAAATTCGTGCCGGAACCGGAGGGGATGAAGCGAGTATTTTCGCCGGAGACCTCTTCAGAATGTATACAAAATATTGCGAAAGCAAAGGCTGGAAGACCAATGTAGTTGACTTTAGCGAAGGGACCAGTGGCGGTTTTAAAGAAATTCAATTCGAAATTGAAGGCGAAGATGTCTACGGAACCCTAAAATTTGAAGCAGGGGTACATCGCGTACAACGTGTGCCTCAAACAGAAACCCAAGGGAGGGTACATACCAGTGCCGCCACGGTTATGGTGTTTCCCGAAGCAGAAGAGTTTGATGTAGAAATTGATCCCAAAGAAGTACGCGTTGACTTTTTCTGTTCTTCAGGGCCGGGAGGACAATCGGTTAACACAACCTATTCAGCGGTGCGATTAACCCATATTCCCACCGGATTAGTAGCCCAGTGTCAGGACCAGAAATCGCAACATAAAAACAAAGAAAAGGCCTTTAAAGTGCTTCGATCGCGATTGTACGATATGGAATTGGCCAAAAAACAGGCCGAAGATGCGGCAAAACGTGGTTCCATGGTAACTAGCGGCGACCGAAGCGCCAAAATTAGAACCTATAATTATCCGCAAGGACGTGTTACCGAACATCGAATTGGCCTCACGCTTTATGATCTAAGTAACATTATCGATGGAGATATTCAAAGGATTATCGATGGCTTGCAATTGGTGAGCAATACCGAAAAGTTAAAAGAATCGGGAGAGACTTTTTAAAGGCTAATATACAGGGATTAGGTAAATTGGAATTATGACTACCACTAAGCTAGTTGAACAAATCAGAAAGAAAAACTCCTTCCTATGTATAGGCCTGGATGTAGATTTGGATAAAATTCCGAAACACCTACTTTCTGAAGAAGACCCCATCTTCGCCTTCAACAAAGCTATTATTGATGCTACTCACCATGTAGCGGTAGCCTATAAGCCCAATACCGCCTTCTACGAAGCCTACGGCTTAGAAGGCTGGAACTCACTGCAGCGAACTATTCGGTATTTAAATGATAATCATCCGGAAATTTTTACCATTGCCGATGCCAAACGAGGCGATATTGGGAATACGTCGAAAATGTATGCCAAGGCCTTTTTTGAAGACTTGGGATTTGATTCTGTGACTGTAGCACCCTATATGGGGAAAGATTCAGTAGAACCATTTTTGGCCTTTGAAGGAAAACATGCCATTTTACTGGCATTGACTTCCAACGAAGGGGCGTACGATTTCCAAACCCAACAAATAGAAGGGCTCGAACTTTACAAAAAAGTTTTGGAAACCTCAAAGAACTGGAAAAACGCTCATAATTTGATGTATGTCGTGGGGGCTACCAAAGCTGAATTCTTAGCCGATATCCGAAAAATCATCCCAAATAGTTTTTTACTGGTCCCCGGAGTGGGGGCGCAAGGCGGTAGTCTTACTGAAGTATGTAAATATGGGATGAACAAAGACATTGGCCTGCTTGTTAATTCGTCTCGAGGGATCATTTACGCTTCTAATGAAACCAACTTTGCCGAAGCAGCAGCAACAGCAGCACAGACGCTGCAAACAGCGATGAAGCAAATTTTAGATGCTCGTTAAGGATCAATTACATAGAAGCCTTCAATTTTCCAAACCTCCCGTGCGCATTGTGTCGCTTGTTCCGTCACAGACCGAATTACTGGTCGATCTTGGACTTAGAGATCAGCTGGTTGGTATCACCAAGTTCTGCGTACACCCAAAATCACTTCGGAAAGAAGTTGCAGTCGTTGGTGGCACCAAGGATTTTCAGTTAGATAACATAAAGCGGCTTCGTCCAGATATCGTCATTTGTAATAAGGAAGAGAACACCAAAGCCATTGTCGAGGCCTGTGAAGCGATCGCACCGGTTTGGGTGAGTGATATCAATACTATTGAAGACAGTCTGGAAATGATTTCCTCCTTGGGTAAACTATTTAATGTTTCTGAAATGGCTTCAAAAATTATAGCTGGTATTTCTTCTGAAAGGGAAACGTTTTTGGAATACGTAATCCACAGAACTCCGCAAAAAGTTGTCTACCTGATTTGGAAAAATCCCTATATGGCTGCAGGAACGCATACATTTATAGATTCACTTCTACAATTGAACAAATTTGAAAATATTGTTTCGGAAGCTCGTTATCCCGAAGTTTCTTTGGATTTGCTAAAAGAGGCAGACCTTATTTTGCTCTCGTCCGAACCATTTCCATTTAAAGAAAAGCATGTTGTTGAGCTGGAAGCGGCACTTCAGAAAGATGTGAGAATTGTAGATGGAGAATATTTCAGTTGGTACGGCTCCCGACTTCAGAATGCCTTTACCTATTTTAAAACCTTGTAGTTTATTTGTCGCCGTAGGATATGGAAAGGAACTCAATTTCTTTTAAAAGTTGTTCGGCTTGGCGATGTAATTCGACACTTTTTTCCTTATCCTTTAGCGCCATCATATAGGATCTTCGCATCAGCCACGTATAACGGCATTGCAGTTTTTCCAATCTTGTTTTTCTTCGGAAAAGGCCAAACATCTTCTTTGATTATTTAACAAGTACAAAGATAATTTAGAAACAATGCAAGAAGTACTAAGGCTTGGTTAATACTGTCATAAATATTCAACTTCAAGCGGTTTGATTCGTTAAAAGTTTAACAAATGCAGCTAATCCTGAAGTGCAAATACCTGCTTTAATAGGGTAGTCGATCTGGAAGAAATTTTCGTGCGAATGTTCTTTTCTTCCACGCCAATCATGGTATACACCCCTTTCAAGGCCTCATTGGTCACATAGTCGGTTAGGTCAGGATTCACCTTGTTTACAAACGGGATGGCATTGTATTTTGTAATGATGTTCGTCCAAATTTGATCTGCGCCCACCTTTGTAAATGAATTTTGAATCACCGGATTGAATTTCGAATAGAGCGCACTATTTGTTTTGCCTTGTAAATAGGAGGTGGCGGCGGTATCACTTCCCAATAAAATATTCTTCGCATCGGTAAAGGTAATTTGCTTTACCGCGTCTACAAAGATCGGAGTAGCTCCCTTTACCGCATCCTCAGCGGCGCGGTTGAGTACCTTTAAGCCTTCATCTGCCAGACTGCTAAGCCCAATATCACGTAGGGTTTTATCTACCTTTTGCAATTCTTCAGGTAGTAAAATCTTTACCAACTGATTTTTGTAAAATCCATCTTTCTGAGTCAGTTTGGATACCTGCTTGCTGATTCCAAAATCAAGCGCCTGTCGTAAACCGTTGGCAATCATGGTAGGATCCATGCCCTGTCCATTAGGCAACGTATTTACTACTTGTTGTAATTCGGCACAAGAAACAGCGATAAAGCAAAATGAGATAAGGGTTAATTTTCGTAAAAACATAGGATGGTTTTTAATGCTATAGGGTTCAAAGATAACGTAACATATTTAAAATGGAAAATGAATAAGATCCGTTTTGCACAATCGATAGTTCGTGATTCAATCCGCTATTTCTTCTCTGTTTTTCGTAAATTTGCATTCTATTTTAAAGTATCTTTCTGAATGCAACAAACAGCACCCTATATTCCCAAGCATAAAGTCCGAATTGTAACCGCAGCCTCCTTATTCGATGGGCACGATGCCGCGATCAATATAATGCGCCGTATCATTCAGTCGACCGGTGTGGAAGTGATTCATCTAGGGCACGACCGAAGTGTTGAAGAGGTGGTGAACACTGCCATCCAGGAAGACGCCAATGCCATTGCCATGACTTCGTATCAAGGCGGGCATAACGAGTACTTTAAGTATATGTACGACCTCTTGAAGGAAAGGGGAGCAGAGCATATCAAGATCTTTGGCGGCGGGGGCGGAGTTATCCTGCCTTCAGAAATAAAAGAGCTGATGGACTATGGAATTACTCGTATCTATTCTCCCGATGATGGCCGTGAGATGGGCCTTCAAGGCATGATTAACGATCTGGTAAAAACAGCAGATTACCCTATAGGCGATCAATTGAACGGAGAGATCGATAAGTTGACGAAGAAAGTACCGGGAGCTATTGCCCGTGTGATTTCTGCTGCTGAAAACTTCCCGGAAGTTGCGAAAAATACACTTCAGAAAATACATAAGAAAAACGAAAAATCCGTGACACCGGTTCTTGGAATCACCGGAACCGGAGGGGCGGGAAAATCGTCCCTAGTCGATGAATTGGTACGTAGATTTTTAATCGATTTTCCTAAGAAAACCATCGGGCTTATATCCGTAGATCCATCCAAAAGAAAAACAGGAGGGGCCTTATTGGGCGATCGCATTCGAATGAACGCCATCAATTCCCCTCGTGTGTATATGCGCAGTTTGGCGACACGACAGAGCAACCTCGCTCTCTCAAAATATGTTTCCGAAGCCATTGAAGTGCTAAAAGCAGCCGAATACGATCTTATTATCCTTGAAACTTCAGGTATTGGACAAAGCGACACCGAAATTTTAGACCACAGCGATGTGTCCTTATATGTAATGACGCCTGAATTTGGAGCAGCAACGCAGTTGGAAAAGATCGATATGCTCGACTTTGCCGATCTGGTGGCCATTAATAAATTCGACAAAAGAGGATCCCTAGATGCCCTTCGTGATGTGAAGAAGCAATACATGCGCAACCATCAGTTATGGGATACACCACAAGATGCACTTCCGGTCTACGGTACAATCGCCTCACAATTTAACGATCCTGGTATGAACAAGCTGTACAAGGCGGTAATGGATGAACTCGTGGAAAAAACCAAGGCCGATCTCAACAGCAGCTATGCCATTTCCGAAGAGATGTCGGAAAAAATCTTTGTAATCCCACCTGCCCGTACGCGCTATCTTTCCGAAATTTCAGAAAATAATAGAGGCTACGACAAAAAAGCAAACGAACAAGCTGAGGTCGCCCAAAAACTCTACGGCATTTTTAAAACCATCGAATCGATTTCAGGAAAACTGGCTCTATTGGACAAGGCCGGACTTGAAATAGATTTTGCTGAAACAAAAGATTCGGACGATTTGGTCAAATTACTTCTAGCCGAATTCGATCGAGTAAAACTCAACCTCGACCCCTATAACTGGGAGGTCATTACCGGTTGGGAAGAAAAGGTGAATCGGTATAAATCGCCGATCTATTCGTTTCAGGTACGGGATAAAGAAATTAAGATCGAGACGCATACCGAATCCTTATCACACACTCAGATTGCTAAGGTGGCCTTACCCAAATACCAGGCATGGGGAGACATCCTGCGCTGGACGCTTCAGGAAAATGTTCCGGGTGAATTTCCCTTTACCGCCGGCTTGTATCCCTTTAAGCGTACCGGGGAAGATCCCGCACGTATGTTCGCAGGAGAGGGTGGCCCTGAGCGTACCAACAGAAGGTTTCATTATGTGAGCGCAGGCTTACCGGCCAAACGTCTTTCAACGGCTTTCGACAGCGTGACGCTCTATGGAAATGACCCCGATCTCCGCCCCGATATTTATGGGAAGATAGGTAATGCAGGGGTGTCTATTTGTTGTTTGGACGACGCTAAAAAACTGTACTCTGGTTTTGATCTTAGTAATGTGATGACTTCGGTGAGTATGACCATTAATGGTCCCGCACCTATGCTGCTAGGTTTTTTCATGAATGCAGCCATCGATCAGAATTGCGAAAAATACATCAAGGAGAACGGACTGGAAAAAGAAGTAGAAGCCAAGATTGCGAAACTGTACAAAGAAAGCGGGGTTGACAGACCCAAATATATAGGAGAATTACCGGAGGGCAACAACGGATTAGGACTGATGCTTTTAGGAGTGACAGCTGATGAGGTACTGCCACAAGATGTTTACCAGAAGATAAAGACCGAAACGCTAAAACAGGTGAGAGGAACGGTGCAGGCCGATATTTTAAAGGAAGACCAAGCGCAGAACACCTGTATTTTCTCAACTGAATTTGCCCTGCGATTGATGGGCGATGTACAGGAGTATTTTATTCAAAAGAAAATACGCAACTTTTATTCGGTTTCTATAAGTGGATACCACATAGCCGAAGCGGGGGCCAATCCCATTACACAATTGGCGTTTACCCTTTCCAATGGATTTACCTATGTAGAATACTATCTCTCACGTGGGATGGACATCAACGAATTTGGTCCCAACTTATCATTCTTCTTCAGCAATGGGATCGACCCCGAATATTCGGTGATTGGTCGTGTGGCTCGAAAGATTTGGGCAAAAGCGATGAAAGACAAGTACGGAGCCAACCCGAGAGCACAGATGTTGAAGTATCACATACAAACTTCGGGACGTTCGCTACACGCACAAGAGATCGATTTCAACGACATTAGAACCACGCTTCAAGCGCTGTATGCCATTTACGATAATTGTAACTCGTTACACACCAACGCCTACGATGAAGCGATCACCACCCCCACCGAAGAAAGTGTCCGCCGTGCCATGGCAATTCAGTTAATTATCAATAAAGAATTGGGATTGGCAAAAAATGAAAATCCTATTCAAGGTTCGTTTATTATTGAAGAACTAACCGATTTGGTTGAGGAAGCCGTTTTAAAGGAGTTCGATAGTATTACGGAAAGAGGAGGTGTTTTGGGTGCCATGGAAACCATGTACCAACGTTCCAAGATACAGGAGGAGAGTTTGTATTATGAAACCCTAAAGCACAACGGGCAATTCCCCATCATAGGAGTAAATACCTTTTTAAGCAGTAAAGGATCACCAACGGTCTTACCTGCGGAAGTGATTCGCGCAACCGAAGAGGAGAAGCAGGCGCAGATTGAGACCTTAAAAAACCTGCATACTAGCAGAAAGGAAGTGTCTGAAGCTGCCATAAAAAAAGTACAACAAGCGGCCATACACAACGAAAATATGTTCGAACAATTGATGGAAGCGACCAAGGTGTGTTCATTGGGTCAGATTACAGCTGCCTTGTTTGAAGTAGGGGGGCAGTATAGGAGAAATATGTAACGATTTCGAGATGAATACCTTTGGTATTTTGTAGTGCTTCACCTACAGTATTGTGATGTTGTTTTGTAATAGTATAGGATATGGTTGGCTATATTTTTAGAAATATTACAGTTTTCCGGCAGGGTATAATGGTTCTTTTAGCCCTTGCCATGACATCTTTTGGGTTTGCCCAAAATTTAAGTTTTGAAACAGGAATAATAATCGATTCGGTGGCGGTTATAAATTCAACGGATACCTTTACGCTATATCTTCCAAAAAATTTTGACAAAGATAAACCCGCATCGGTCGTCTTTATATTTGAACCAGCAGCAAGAGGAACGATTGGTATAGCACCATTTATAGAAGCCTCTCAGAAATTTGGTCATATTTTAATATGTTCAAACAATAGCAGAAATGGTTTATTCGAAAAAAACTTTACCATCATCGACAGATTGTTCAACACAGTTTTTGAGAGGTTTACGATCGATGAGAATCTTATATATACAGCGGGATTTTCGGGTGGTTCCAGATTAGCCACCACAGTGGCTGTCCTCACAAAACAAATACAAGGAATTGTTGCCTGTGGTGCCGGTTTTTCGCAAAATACTTCGCATATTCCCAGTATAAATGATTCTTTTTCGTACGTGGGTCTGGTAGGAAATAGCGATATGAACTATCAAGAAATGCAAGGCGTAAAAGAATGGCTGGATACCTTTGGTATTGAGAATGAAATTTTTACCAATGAAGACGATCACAGGTGGCCTTCTTCAGATCAAATACTGAAGGCATTTAATTGGTTAGAGCTTCAGGCGTATAAAAGAAACATCAAACCAAAAGATGATCTAATCATTAGCACTTTTTACACCGAATTATATGAAGAAGGAAAAAAACTGGAATCCGATTCAGAGATCGAACTTGCCGTTTGGGAATACGATAGGATGGTTAGAAATTTTTCAGCATATTACAATTTAGACACGATAAAGACCAAAATTAGCAATTTAAAAAAAGACAAGAAATACAGCAGCGATAGTAAAAAAAGGGAAGGTGTAAAGAAAGAAGAAGCGAAGCTTAGAAAGGTTTTTGTAGAAAGATTTAATAAGGAAATTTCAGGGTTGAAAACCCCTGAAGAGTTCAATTGGTGGCATAAAGAACTTGAGAACCTACAAAAAAAATACCTGTTGTCTGAAGATGAGCAATTTCGGAAAATGGGTTACCGCATAGGATATGCTATCTATGCGATGGGTGTAGAGACAGCCGAGAGTCAGTTCTATAAAAATAACGCCAAAAAAAGGCTCTATTGTCATACGATAGCTAGCCTTGTTGCACCAGATAGACCCTATGCCTTTTACCTTTTGGCGAAAGACTATGCTATTTTGAACAATAAAGATAAAACGTTGGAAAACCTTTCGTTGGCTATCTCAAAAGGACTCACAGATAAAGCGTATATCACGAATACAACTGCATTTTTAAAATATAAAGATTCGGTTGAATTTATCCGACTATTGGAAGGCTTGAATAACGATTAAACGCCTTACAACGTCATCATCCATGTGCGCTGCAAGCGTCTAAATTTTTTTAATTCACCACGCAGGATGGGTAAGAATTCTTTTCCGTTACTGTTCACGCGTTCGAGTCGTTCGCAATTCTTGTACAAACTATTGGCCAACCGATTTACGGAGGCGGCGTATTTGTATTTTTCTTCGGAAAAAGTCTGACGTTCAGCTTTTAAAATTTCTGGAGCCAATGAAACCGATTGCTGTACAATATCTCCTGAAAAATAAATATGGGAATCTTCTTCCCCGTTTTGGTTTAAAGGTGCAAGATCGTGAGCCAGATAGGTTGAAATATGACGGGAAAGCGTAAAGATATCCAGCGCCTTCTTATAGATAGGCGAATGGGGCAAACCGTGCGAAATATGTGGTATCATCCTTAAGTATGTGTGGGGTTTCACAAAACACCCAAATGTAAGCACAACGCAGCATTTTTGTCTTTAAGAATTAAAGAAAAAATGTATATTAGCTTTAAATATTATTTTTTTTAAACGATATACCTTTAAAATGATTATAGATACACTCAACTGGAAAATTTTGAAATGCCTTCAAGCCAATGCGCGTCAGTCCAATGCAGAGATTGGTCGGCTGGTTGGGATTAGTTCACCTGCGGTTGGCGAGCGTATTAAGAAGATGGAAGACGCCGGAATTATTCACAGCTATAAGACAGCGGTTTCTCCTTTCGAAACAGGTTACCAATTAAAGGCAATTATTACACTTCGGGCCTTTATGGGAAAATTAAAACCATTTCTTGAAAAAGTGAAAACCTATGACGAGGTGCTCAATTGTTATCGCATTACCGGAAATGAGAACATAGTGATGGAAGTGGTGCTTAAAAATCAGAAACACCTCGAAGCCTTTATCGATCAGTTGATTACCTATGGCGAAACCAAAACACAGATTGTGTTATCTCATGTGGTTTCCAATAACCCTATTAAAAAACCCGAATAATTACTTTTTTACGATCAGATGCGGTACAGTCTCTAAATTCCAATCGATTACCAACCCACCTGCCAATGATTCTGCTACCTGTTTTCCGTAGAGGTATTCACAGAGGTATAAGGCAGCTTCAAAACTTTTGGCACCCCCGGCAGAGGTAATATATTTCCCATCATGAACAAACAACACCTCTTTTCTAATATCCAAGTCGGGAAACATAGTCCGCATGGCATCAATATCGCTTGGAAAGGTGGTCGAGACAGATTTTTCCAGCAAACCAGCTTTTGCCAATACAAAGGCTCCGTCACAATGTGATGTCACAAATAATGCTTCTTTGTCTGCTTTTCGCACAAAACCAAGCATGGCTTCATCTTCCAGATCGGAATCCATATGATGCTCGGCACTGGGAACCACCAAAATATCGATCCTCGGAATGCTGTCTTTTAAATAATTGAAATCGGGGAGTAACCGCAAGCCTTCGAACGTTCTAATAGATTGGTCTGTATTAGCCACTGTAAATACATTCATGGCCTTAATATTCTCCCTGAAGACAGTATGCTGAAAAATATCATACGGAGCGGTAAGTTCGGTGTTATATACTCCGTCCATGATCAAGAAAGCAACATTATAGCGTGAACTGTCCAGCTTCGGAAAAGATGTTTCCGCTATTTCAGTTGT
Source organism: Altibacter sp. (assembly GCF_019913785.1). Lineage (GTDB taxonomy): Bacteria > Bacteroidota > Bacteroidia > Flavobacteriales > Flavobacteriaceae > Altibacter. The sequence goes on along the minus strand of NZ_JAIOHK010000038.1, from coordinate 8,858 downwards.
TGCTTCAGAAGGCGGCATGGCTTTATTTTCTTCCGAAGGTGTTCCGCAAGAAATAATTCCGAAGCAAAAAAATAATAACCAATAATTCATAACTAATAGGAGGTAAATTTAGGTGATTTTTTCAATAATCGATACAGCCATAGTGTAAGTAGTCCGATAATCGTCAAAAAGAAAAACATTGCGTACCAGGTAGCGTCAAAACCAAAGGTGTCGACCAGATTCATACCGCCATTGTGCCCAAAAATATGTGAGAATGAGAAACTCATGCTATAGAGTCCCATATAACTTCCCTTCCGGCCTTTAGGTGCCATCTCCAGTGCCAGGGCATTCGAAAATGGAGAGCCTATCATTTCGCCCAGAGTCATCAAAAGCATTCCCACGATCAAGATGCCACTCCAAGAGGTAAGATTTAGCACGATAAAACTTAGTGCAATAAATACAATACCCCAAAAAGTGGCCATCGTTTTGGAGAGATTTCTACGCTCCAACCATGCAATTAGGGGCATTTCGAAAACCACGATCACGGCTCCGTTCAAAAACATAAGCCAACCGATGAGATCTTCCGAAAGGAAATGTCCTTTCTCGTAATACAAGGGCATTACCGAAAAATATTGCACAAAGGTGGTTCCGTTTGCAATCATTATAATGATAAACAGTATAAACAAGCCATTTAAATAGGGAGGAACCCCTTCTTTTTTATGGATGGTAATAAGCGGCTCTGTATCTTTTTTTCGTTTTGGTTTTAACCATATAAACAACCCGATTCCGGCCAAGACACAGGTTACCCCATCGATCCAAAATAGGGAGGTATAACTAATTGTGGCAATAATGATTCCGCCAATTAGTGGCCCTATAGAGAAACCCAAGTTGATTGCCAATCGGATTAAGGTGATACTTCGCGTCACGTTTCCGGGCTTGCTATAGGTGTCTGCCGCCACAAAGATAGCAGGACGGTAAGCGTCTGCTACGAGGATGAGGGAAAAAATACCCACACAAAAACCAAAAAAAGTATCGATAAACTGAAGCAATACAAATCCCATTCCACCTAATAGGAGACTAAATACAATCACCTTATAGAATCCGATACTGTCCGTCAGTTTTCCTCCAATCCAAGTTCCGGTCAAGGATCCAAGTCCAAAACAGGTCATAATCCAACCTACCTGCGGCAAAGTGAATCCTTTTGCATTGACAAGGTATAGGGATAGGAACGGGATGACCATCGCCCCAGCTCGGTTGATAAAAGTAACGAGCGACAGCAACCAGATCTCTCGTGAGAGTCCTTTGAAATTATTTATATAGTGGGTATACAGTTTTTTCATGGGTTGTTATATAAAAGTAAAGCGTCCCGCTGGAAGGCGGGACGCTTTTATATTGAATTAATTTATTTCTCTATAAATAGTACATACATCGCCTGAGTTTCGGTGGTGAAACGACACAGATTTGTGAGTTGATATAGGTTCTAACTTTCATATTAACTTGAATTGAAGCCAAATGTAGTATTATTTTTTAATTATTTTAAAACTTTTTTTAAAGAAAGTCCAAGATTTTCTGCAGCTCGTTCGAAGCAATTCTCCATGCTTTTAAGACTTAGTTTCGGAAAATCTTCCTTAGTGGATAGACCTTTGGTTTTCTCAATTTCCAGCTTTGAAACTATTTGCGAAGTGTCTGTTCGGTAAAAAATGAGTTCGGTGGTGAGCTTTGCGGGTTGCGCCAACACTTTAATATCGTATCCAAAATACATCCACCTTACTTTTACTTCCAAGGTATAGCGGGCGTTTTTTTCATCTAGTACAAAGGTAGGTGCGTGCTTATAAGGGGCGACTGTTTTATTTAAGCTGGAAACAAAGGCTTCGGGCCAGTGTTTCACTTTGTGTTGCCGATATCGATGCGTCCATTTAACAGCTTCGGAAGTATCCTGATGCTTAGTAATTTTTGAGGCGATATGATTTAGAAAGGTAGTTTCAGATAGATTGTCTCCATTAAATTCCACACCCTTATAGGTAAAAACTACATTTATTTTTTCTTCAGAAGCCAAAAAAATAAGCTCTTTCTTTTTGAATTTAACCCATTGGGAGTACGAATGCTGAGTGCTTGCAAGCACCATCAATAAAACAAGGAGCGTTCTAAAAAGATATTTTGGATGTCTCATTTGCTAGTCTACCACTCTTTTAAGAGCCTGTGCCAGTTTGTAGGCACTTTTTGTATAGGCTTTTCGCATCCTGTTTAAGCTGGGACCCTTTCCTTCGCCATCGCCATCTTCTTTGTTATATTGCCCCATCGCCCGACTAATCTCGGTAGAAAAAATAATAGTTTCGGGGTTTTCGGAGGTATAAAATGTAAGTACGGTGGTCACCTTTGCCGGTTGATCAACAATTCCGGCATCATATCCATAATACATCCAATTACTATGTACTTTCATAGTGTAGGTAGCTTCTCGACTGTTTTCTTCAAAAATTGGAGGGTTTTTATATGTAGCCAGTTTTTCATTCAAGACCGAAGTAAATGTGGCAGGCCAGATATCATTTTTATGTGCAGTGTATGCGGCAGCCCAATTAATGGCTTCTTCTTCATTCGCGAATTTGGTGATTTTTTTGTTCATTTTACTAAGAAAATCGGCTTCCGGGATAGCGTCGTCAATAAGTAAGCCGTCATAGGTAAATAGAATATTCACTTTTTCTTCGGAAGCCAAAAAGGCCAAAGCCTTTTTGTCAATGTCAATATGTTGTGCCCTACCATGTTGAAAAATAAATACCAGGCTGAAGAAAAAAAATAGAATCCGATATCGCATACTTTTAAATTTTTTCAAAAGTAAGAATAAATGGGATGTATCAATTTCTTTTCTATTTTTACTGAAATGAATTTTATGAAACACTATATTTTTCTTATAGTTTTGCTGAGCACGAGTTTTGGGATATCTCAAAATACCGAAGCGCTCATCAAAGAAATTGAAGCATACCAAGCTTCGGAAAACGAATCGTTTACCAATCCCGAAACATCCATTTTAACTACTACCGATCTCGAAACCTTTACGGAGTTGGAGTTTTATCCCATTGATTTAAAATACCGAGTGGAAGCAACTTTTGTCCGTACTCCCAACGAAAAACCTTTCTTAATGCCAACCACCACCGAGCGTCTTCCTGAATATGTAAAATACGGTGAAGCACATTTTACAATGGACGGTAAGCAGTTTTCTTTGGAATTATACCAAAACACTACCCCTTCAGAGGACCCGGAATATATAGATTACCTGTTTTTGCCGATAACCGACCTTACCAGTGGCGATGGTTCGTACGGTGGGGGCAGATTCTTGGACACGTATATTCCGGAAGGAGATACGATGATTTTAGACTTTAATAAGTTATACAATCCGTATTGTGCCTACAACAAGCGGTATTCATGTCCAATTCCGCCGAAACAAAACGATTTACAAGTGCGAATTGAAGCCGGTGTGAAGGATTTTGGGCATCACTAAAAATACTTTACCAACCACATCCCAAAGAATACAGCTGCAAAGCCAATAATAAAACTAGCTATGGTATAGAGGGCAAAGGAGGTAAAATCTCCCGATTTTAAAAACAGGTGATTCTCGTAGGCAAAGGCGGAGAATGTGGTGAATCCACCACAAAATCCGGTGGCTAGAAATAATACCGTGTTTTGTGAGAGCGAATTATTCTTGAGGGCCAATCCAAGAATAATCCCAATAAGCAAACTTCCTATGATGTTAGCGAGAAAGGTACCGTAGGGAATGCCATTTTCAGTACTATTAAAAAGATTTCCTATCCAATAACGCAATGTGCTGCCTAAACCACCACCGACAAAAACCAACAATAACTGCTTCATTGCTTAGTTTTCTGGATTTACCGGCCGAACAATAGGAATATAGATTTCAGTTATCCAATTGGCAGGATTGGGCACTTCTCCGGGATCGTTCGCATATACCTCGAACATCTTTGCCGTAGGATGTACTTGCAAGTTGTTTTGAGCTATATAGGCTTGGGCTTTATCATATGCTTTAGATAAATACTTATACTGTCCTTTCAAGGTGGTTTTTACCGTGGTTACGGGTTCCATATATCCGCAAAGTACCGGACTTCCGGCCGGTGTGATAATTTTTTCTTTCACGGGGATGGCCGCTGTAAAAATGGTAGTGCCGTTGGCTTCATCTATTTCGTTATAGATGGTAAAGGGCATTCCTGCCATGTTCAAATTATTCTGCTCCATATAACCCGCAACCTGTCCGAGCATAGCTCCCATCTTTTCACCAATCTCGCTAAGTTTCGAAGCTGTGGAGTTGAACATATAGTAGCCGCCACCGTATTGTGTTACGCCATCTACATTGACAGAAAAGCTCTCCATTTCAGCTTTTACAATGGTTTCTATATCGGTTAATCCCTGCTGAAACATTTTACTGATACCGGTTTCCATATCTTCATCCTGAAAGGACATAAAGACTTTTTCCATAAACGATTGCTCTCCCTTCATCCCCCAAGTAACTTTGGTCTGACCTGGTGTTTCGGTTGCTTCAAACCGCCAGTACACATCACTCTCACTATCACCTACGGGCGTATTGAAGGTTATTTTTTGGTCGATCTCTTTATTCGGAATAACTTTAAGCGTTTTCATAGAGCCATCACCCACTTCCATGTGCTCACTACTCCACGAGTAGGCAGCACCCTCACCTTCGGTCTTTTCGGCATAGTTAATTACAATGGCCGAATCGAGTTTCATCCATGGCCCCCATTCTTGCCAGTTTTTGTAATCTTTTACGTTGTTATAGATTACTTCGGCGGGAGCTTCCATAACCTTGCTTTCGGCTACATCAAATTTTCCGTCTTTTGTACCAAAATAGATAGCACCGCCAATGAGCACTATGAGAATAAGAAACAACAAGTACTTTAAGATTTTCATAGGGATAGGTGTGTTGGTTATTTGTGCTAAGATAATCAATTTTGACATTTATTATTTTGCTACATTTGCTGAAAACCAATAAACTGTAAAAATGAAGAATACTTTTTTTATTGCAATGGCATTGAGCGGGTTGCTATTTGTTTCTTGTGCAGACGACAAGAATAAAAAAGAACCTCAAGAAGTCGCCAAAGTTGAAACTAATGAGTTTGATTATAATGTAGAGCAATTTGCTGATGTTAGGGTCTTACGGTATCAAGTTCCGGGATGGGAGCAACTTACTTTGAAAGAACAAAAGCTCGTGTATTACTTAACTCAGGCAGGTTTAGCCGGCCGTGACATTATGTGGGATCAGAATTACCGACATAATTTGGCGATTCGAGCTGCTTTAGAGAATGTATACGTCAACTATCGGGGTGATAAAACTACCGAAGACTGGAAGAATTTTGAAATTTATCTTAAGCGTGTTTGGTTCTCTAACGGAATCCACCACCATTATTCAAACGACAAATTAAAACCTGAGTTTTCTTTGGACTATCTGAAGACGCTATTAACAGAAACGAATACTAGTTTGAAAGGTGAAGCATTTGATGTTTTATTTAACGATACAGATAGCAAAAAGGTAAACCAAGGGAAGGGTATTGATAATGTGGCCCTTTCGGCAGTAAACTTCTATGGACCCAATGTCACCAATAATGACGTTGAGACCTTCTATGGAAAAATGAAATCTCCGGATCCAAAGAAACCTTTATCATACGGATTGAATTCACAATTGGTAAAGGAGAATGGTGTTTTGAAAGAACGCGTATATAAATCGGGAGGATTATATGGTGCTGCGATTGACAAGATTGTTGAGTGGCTTGACAAAGCCCAAGGTGTTGCTGAAAATCAGGCACAGGGAGATGCTATTGGATTGTTAATTCAGTATTATAAGACGGGTGATTTGCAAACTTGGGACGACTACAACGTGGCTTGGACAGCTGCTACGGAAGGAAACATAGACTATATCAACAGTTTTATCGAGGTGTATAATGACCCATTAGGATATAGAGGTTCCTACGAGACAATTGTGCAGATAAAAGATTTTGACATGTCACAAAAGATGTCGGTTTTATCTGAAAATGCACAGTGGTTTGAGGATAACTCACCGTTGATGGAGGAGCATAAAAAGAAGAACGTGGTAGGAGTTTCTTACAAGGTGGTGAACGTTGCCGGTGAAGCAGGAGATGCCTCTCCAAGCACGCCAATTGGGGTTAATCTACCAAATGCCAACTGGATCCGTGCCGCAGTGGGAAGTAAGTCTGTTTCTTTAGGAAACATAATTCATTCGTATAACAATGCCGGAAGCTCTGGTAGATTGAAAGAGTTTGTGAACGATGCAGAAGAATTGGCATTGGAAGAAGAATACGGTCAGATTGGAGATAAATTGCATACGGCTTTACATGAAGTGATTGGACATGCTTCGGGACAATTAAATCCGGGAGTGGGTGAGACAAAGGAAACTTTAAAGAATTATGCCTCAACCTTGGAAGAAGGACGTGCAGACTTAGTAGGATTGTATTATTTGTACAACCCAAAATTACAAGAACTAGGTTTGGTAGACGACTGGAAGAAAGTTGGGAAGGCAGCGTTTGACGGTTATATAAGAAATGGATTAATGACTCAGTTAATCCGTTTAAACCTTGGTGACGATGTAGAAGAATCGCATATGCGAAACCGTCAATGGGTTTCTGCATGGGCATTTGAAAAAGGAAAAGCTGATAATGTAATCGAAAAGATTACGCGCGATGGTAAGACGTATTACAATATCAATGACTATGATAAATTACACGAATTGTTTGGTCAGTTGTTACGCGAAACGCAACGAATTAAGTCGGAAGGAGACTATGCTGCCGTTGAAGCCTTGGTAGAAGGCTATGGTGTTAAAGTAGATCAAACGCTTCATGCAGAGGTATTAGAGCGTAACAAGCAGTTTACTTCAGCTCCATATAGCGGATTTGTAAACCCGGTAATCACTCCAACCACGGATGATGCTGGGGAGATCACCGGCTTTATGATGGAGCAGCCTGCTACTTTTGCAGAGCAAATGTTGATGTATTCGAAGAATTATAACAACCTGCCGGTGAAAAACTAAGCAGTGTTGTGAGTATAAAAAAACTCCCGAGAAATCGGGAGTTTTTTATTTTAAATAGGAAGGGGATTACCATTTCCCTAGTCTTGTTAAGAAACTAATGGCAGTACCATTACCCTGTAGGGCTGCTTTTCTCCACCATTCTATTCCAAGGTCTTTGTCTTTATCAACTCCTTTTCCTTTAAAATACATCCAGCCTACTCGTTCTTGGGCACTGGCATTGCCTTTCTTGGCCGCTATTAGATAATTTTCAAAGGCATCGCTATACAGTCCGTTGTTAAAATAAGTGTCTGCCTTCGCCAATGTTTTGGCTAAGATTTCGGCTTCAGTTTCTTTTATTTCTTCAATTTCAGCAGCTTTTTCTTCTTCCTTTTTTCTTATAACTGCATCTTCCAGTGTTTTTAGTGTATTCAATGCAGCAGCAGCATCGGGATGGTTACTTTCAGCAGCTTTTGTGAGCCAAAATTTTGAATTTTCCAAACTTTTGGAAACTCCATTGCCTTCCATATAAAGAAAGCCAAGTTTCAGTTGCGCATCCGAATTATTATTTTGTGCCGCTTTTGCAAAAAGATCGGCTGCCTGTACCGCATTCGTAGGGACTCCCTTGCCTTCTAAATGTAAGGTCCCTAAAAGGTACTGCGCCTGTGAAACATTTTTGGCCGCTACTGGTGATAGCAGTTCAAGGGCTTTTTTATAGTCTAAGTTTTGAATATGTACCTTGGCCTGTGTTATTGCTTCGTCTGGCGTAAGATCGGCGATTTCATTTTCAATTTTCTCAAATTCACTTTTGGCAACAATTTCTATGATATCGGTTTTTCGGGTAGGATCTTCAGATCTTGATAAGAACTGATTCCCCATACTTATTGCTTTGTCATATTTCTTGTTTTTGAAGTACACTTTACTGAGATTATACACCACCAACGGATTGGCAAAAAAGGCAGATTGTTTTGAATTGGATTCGGCATATAAGGTACCTATTTGCTTTATACGTTCTTCCTTGTCCAAACCTTCAATGCTCAGATAATTAATGTAAGACTCCATCGCCTTATCGTCTTCGTTTAAACCTTTCAGCGTGATAGCCTCTAAGTAACGTATATCCTCTGTATACCCTTTATAGTATTTGGGTCCGCGAACTAATCGAAGTTGTTTTAGTGTTTTCTGATAATCTTCTTGGGTCAAACTTGCCGAGTTGGACAACTTCTCTTGGATCATTGAAACGATTTCCTTTGCGATTTCACTTACTTCTTTGTCCTTAACGACTATGGTAAGTTCTTTATTGGTAACCGATTTCCAACCTGCTTCTGCCTGAGCCGCTCGATCCACTCTGGCAGGATGTGAAAAAGTGGCTTTGACGGCCATTTCTTCGGTTACTGCCAAGGTTTCATCGAGCGTAGCTCCCAGATTGGCCAAGGCTCTTCCCGCAAAATAATCGGCTTCAAGTTCATAATTATGATTACTAGAACCATTGTTTAAGCTATGTCCATTGAGGTGATGCCCAATCTCATGCGCCAGTACAAATTTACCGGTCCAGTCGTTAGACGTTTCTTCAACAAGAGATTGAAGCCATGCCCCGTCATAAATAATATAACGAACCACATCACCGTTTTTATTAGTGACCATTTTGGCAACCGCATTCTGAATATTCGAACACTGAGCCAATTCAAAGCCACCATTGGCCACGCCTGCGGTTTGTACAATTTGGTCTACAATTTTCTGTATTTCACGAGGGGTACTTGTGAAAGCAACCGAGACACTTCTACAAATTTCTTCGATTTCGGCTTCACTGGTGGCTTCCTCCACACTCTGATAATTTTGAGCATGG
>NZ_JAIOHK010000037.1 GCF_019913785.1 Altibacter sp. | reverse complement strand
TAACTTGTCAAGCACATCCTACTACAGCAACCTTGGTGGTGGACTATGATGATGTTTAATTTTCAAGCACCTTCAAAATCTTATTAAAAACGACTTCCGGAGAAATGGTTGACATAGCATTTTTATAGTCTTCCGGATATGTATTCCCATAGACAGAGGTTGGTATCAAGGGATACTTCTCTCTGCTTACTGAAATTTGATTGGATTCGGGTTGTCCGAAGGGCACAAAGCCTGCGAAGGGATGTGTCACTCCCCAAAGTGTGATCACCGGAATCCCAAATATGGCGGCGAGATGACCATTTCCGCTATCCATGGATAGCATGAGGTCTAAATTTGAAATCAGTGCCAATTCATCTTCAAAGGTGAGGTTTCCGGCCACATTGGTTACTGCCGGATACAAAGGTTCGATCTTAGCAAGGGAATTAATTTCTGCTTTACCCCCACCAAATAAGAAGATTTGATACGCCCCTGTATTATTTAATTTGGCTATTACCTCTTTCATTAATTCAAATGGATAGGTTTTACCTTCAAAAGCCGCAAAGGGCGCTATCCCAATCGCTTTTTGAGTATGTCTTCCTATTAGACTGAGCAGTCTAGGTGTTAGTCGTTTTCGTTTGGGAGCTTGGTACTGTGTGAGTTGAATAGGTAGCCCCAAGGCCGAAAAAACATCGGCATAGCGCTGATGGGTTGTTTTTAATGGATGTATCGTCCCGCCACCTGCCCTCGTTAGGGATTTTTTTTCGGCTCTTCCCTTATTTACTGTTGCCGTTTTAACCCCTTTAATCCTAAGATAATTAGTGATTGCTTTCGAGCGTATTACGTTGTGTATATCGGCTACAGCATCTATGTTCAAGGCCTTTGCCTGGTTGGCCAATTTTAGTAATCCCAGCCCCTTGTGTTCACCATACACATCGGCTTCTAAAAAATTTAGATTTGGAATATCGTCAAATATAGGTTTGAAAAAGGCACGAGAAACAACGGTGAGTTTAACCTTAGGGTAGGTTTGCACAACCACTTTTAATACGGGTACGGTCATGGCCACATCGCCCATTGCAGAGAGACGTATAACCAATATGTGTTTTGGGCTGGACATTACTATTCCGCTTTTCTTAGCAGAAAGGTACTATTTCTTTTTGCGTAAGACAGGATTTAACTCCTCATCGTTATACATCTTCATTTGCTTGTATACCTTCATGTATTTTCTTCCTGAAGCAATATCCCCCAATAGTTGATCTATAGCAGTACTTAGATCCACGCGTTGCTCTAACAACACATTGAGTTTAGCTTGACAGGCCGCACGGTGCGATTCCGAAGCAGTTGACCTATTAGCCTCCTCATGCATATGATAAATCTTAAGCGCCAGGATCGACAAGCGGTCCACGCCCCATGCCGGACTTTCGGTATTGATCGTGGCATCGGTATTTGGGGTTACGTCTTTGTACTTTTCTAAAAAATAGCTGTCAATATATTCCACCATATCGGTGCGATCCTGATTGGAAGCATCAATTTGTCTTTTTAGCTTCAACGCCGCCACAGGGTCTATATTGGGATCTCTAATAATATCTTCGTAATGCCATTGCACCGTATCAATCCAGCACTTTCGATACAGCAAATGTTCTAAGAGTTCACTGTCCTTGTTATACGGATTCGAGAACGATTGATCCACTTTGTTTATTACATGATACACATCGATTACTTCGGCGAAAATGGTATTGGCTTTTTTACTAAACATTTGTTATTGATTTCAGTTAGGTAATTTACCCGTATTTAAAGTGCAAAGGTACGTATTTTCAACTTCTTCCCTTATATGTTTTCTTCATGTGCTTTTACAGTCATTATCGAATGAACCACAAAATAACCGGCAATACGACCGAAAGCCAAAGCACCATCTCTTTAAACCAAAATTCTTTACTATTCTCAATAAAATTTGCCGTAATAATAGCTGTTGGTGCCAATAAAAATAGAAGCTCTCCTCCTTTTTTTTCAGGGCTAAGTACAATCAATAACAGGCTAACTCCTGCAACGAAAAGCAGCAGAAGATAATTGGGTTTGTCTTTTTTTGATATGGCTGAAAGTCTAAAAACCCGGTAAATACCGGTCCAAACCAAAAGTGTTATCACAACAGTGAGGGGTATTAATATCCCTTTTGAATGGTATGCCGAAAAGTCCATACCGGGGACGGTTCTCATCTCCAAAAACCAATCAAAGGAATCGTACCTGATAAAATGATAGGCTGTAGAAATAACAAAAACCCCTACTAATCCTGCGAACGGGATAAGTAGGTGCTTGTAAGTGGTATGTTTTTTCCGAAGAATCGCTATAAAAAGCACTCCAAAAAAAAGCCAGGCATAAAAATAAAAGAACATGGCTACCGCTATCCAAATAGAAGCATCCAACACCTTTTTTTCTATGTTCCTTTCCGATTTTAAACTGAGGATTCGGCGTAAGGCCAGCAGTAAAAATATATTGGAAAGTACAACACCCTTTTCAGAAAAAATAACAGGAAACATAAGAAGAAAGCAACTGAAAAGATAAATGCCAAAGGTGTTCGATCGGGTGAGCGCGTTCTTGCGAATGATAAAATCAACTAAAAGCATTGAAAAGACACAAGCTCCGGCCACTATAATGTGCTCTCCAAGGCCTAATACAGAAAACGACTCTAAAACCCCTTGGTAGGTTGCAATAACATAGCCCAAAAAAATAAATATGCCAAGCAATAAATAATTAACCGGATTAGATTTGCCAAAAAAGCTTGTGAGCATGGGAGGTAATTTATACTTTTGCGTTGTAAATATAAAGATATGACTTGGAAAGGTTTTTTTGAAGGTATTCAATCACTGAGTGAAAATATTTTATTTGCACCTTACGATGCCTTGCGATTAGGAGTTGATAGCTGGTGGGTGTCGAACATTGTAAGTTGGCTCTTAACACTTATTGGTTTTATCGCCTTTTTCTATTGGATGGGCGAGCTAAAAAAATACAACGACAAAGGTGAAGAGGATAAAAGCTCTACGTCTCACTCGTATTTAGGCTAAGTCGAAACCAATATCGGTACGGTAATACATCCTGTCAAAAGATAGCTTTGCTATGTTTAGGTAGGATTTTTTTAGTGCCAATTTATAATCTGCATCCAAAGAGGTCACCGCCAAAACACGTCCTCCGTGAGTAACTAGTACCCCTTCTTTCAGAGTGGTTCCTGCGTGAAAAACGATCGAATCCCTTATTTCTGAAATTCCTTTAATTTCCTTCCCTTTTTCGTAGGCTTCGGGATATCCTCCTGAAACAAGCATTACGGTAGTTGCAGCGCGGGCGTCAATTTCTAAGTCAACCTCATCCAATCGTTGCTGGAAGGTGGCTTCAAATAAGGTAACCAAATCACTCTTGATACGTGGCAACACCACCTCGGTTTCTGGGTCACCCATACGCACATTGTACTCGATCACATAGGGTTCGTCTCCTACCTTAATCAATCCAATAAACAGAAAGCCTTTGTAGTCAATATTTTCTTTCTGAAGTCCGTTTACCGAAGGTTTTACGATTCGCTCTTCTATTTTTTTCATCAACACCGTATCTGCAAAGGGCACGGGAGAGATCGCTCCCATGCCTCCTGTATTTAGACCGGTGTCTCCTTCGCCTATGCGTTTGTAATCCTTGGCAGTTGGGAGTATTTTATAGTTTTTACCATCTGTCAACACAAAAACGCTGAGTTCAATTCCGTCGAGAAATTCTTCGATCACCACCGTTGTGCTAGCTTCGCCGAACTTGCTATGTGCCACCATGTTTTCTAACTCACGTTTTGCTTCCTCTAGATTCTTCAGAATTAAAACACCCTTTCCGGCAGCTAATCCATCTGCCTTTAACACATAAGGGGGTTGAAGTGTCTCTAAAAACTGCTTTCCGGCAGCTAATGATTCCTTGGTAAAACTCGCATAAGCCGCAGTTGGAATATTGTGCTGCATCATAAATTCCTTGGCTCTTTCTTTACTTCCTTCCAACAAAGCCCCTCGTTTTGAAGGACCGATAAGCATCACATTTTTTAAATCTTTGTCTTCAGAAAAATAATTCGCGATTCCGTGCACCAAGGGATCTTCCGGTCCTACCACAACCATTTCAATATTATTTTGAAGCACACATTCTTTGATGCCTTCAAAATCCGTTACCGAGAGTGGCAAATTGGTTGCTATAGCAGCGGTACCTGCATTTCCAGGAGCGACAAATAGTTTATCGCAACGTTCACTTTGTGCTATTTTATACGCAAATGTGTGTTCACGACCGCCTGACCCAATGATTAAAATGTTCATTTTTGGAAGAATTTTAATTCGGCTTCAAAAATAAGGGAATTTTATAGGTTGACAATCATAGAATCCGGCTTTTCAGCGGGATTAGTTCCACTGTACTTTTCAAAAAAGTAAAGAAGTCTTTTTTTCGAAAAGTAGTTTCACTAAATTGACCTACTAATTATTTGTATTGAATTTATTTGAACTTACGCTGCGTTTGAAAGGTTTCCCTATTTCGGAAGCGAAGAAACAATTGAAAAAAATTCAGGAAATCTCTGAAGCCGATTATGAAGCCTATATTCAAACGCGCCGGATGGAGATTTTACAATTTCACCAACAAGAAAATATTTTTTATAAACGCTTTGCCGGGAAGGCGCCTATTTCTGACTGGAATGCGGTTCCGATTATGCAAAAAGGCGATTTACAAAAACCTTTGGCTGACAGGTTATCGAAAGGGTTTTCAGAAAAAAATGTATATATAAATAAGACTTCTGGCTCCAGTGGTCATCCCTTTGTTTTTGCAAAGGACAAATGGTGCCATGCGTTAACCTGGGCCGAAATCATCGATCGCTATCAATGGCATGGCATTGATTTTAGCAGTTCGTTGGAAGCCAGATTTTATGGGATTCCGTTGGACAAGAAAGGATATCGAAAAGAACGTTTAAAGGATCGGTTAAGTAATAGGTATCGTTTCCCGATTTTTGATCTTTCCGACAAAAAGATGGAAGAATTTTTAGATGTATTCCGCAGAAAAAAATTCGATTATATCAATGGGTATACCAGTTCGGTAGTACTCTTTGCGAAGTTTTTACATAAAAAGGGACTTCATTTAAAAGATGTGTGCTCCAGTTTGAAGCATTGTATCGTTACTAGCGAAATGCTTTTTGAAAGTGATAAGGAATTATTGGAAGCTACCTTTGGAGTGCCGGTGATCAATGAATACGGGGCCAGTGAACTCGATCTTATTGCATTTACAAATATCGCCGGCCAATTTGTGCTAAACAGTGAAACGCTGTTTGTGGAAATTGTGGATGACAATGGTGCGCCTGTTGCAGATGGAACACCGGGGCGAATTGTGATCACATCCCTATACAACAAGGCACACCCCATGATTCGATACGACATTGGCGATATTGGTGTTTTGGATCTTAAAAGCACTCATAAAACGCCTCTCTTGCGCGAATTAATAGGCCGCACCAACGATATTGCAAAATTGCCCGGAGGAAAGACGGTTCCCGGACTTACTTTTTACTACGTGACCAAAAGTGTGATCGAAGACGATGGAAATGTAAAAGAATTTATTATTGAACAAACCGCATTGGACGCCTTCAAAATAATTTATGTCGCTGAAAGGGAGCTCACAAATGAAGAGAAAACTACTATCAAGACTGCCTTGTATGCATATTTAGAGAACGACCTCAAGCTTGTTTTTGAGCGCGTTGCCG
>NZ_JAIOHK010000036.1 GCF_019913785.1 Altibacter sp. | reverse complement strand
TCTGCTGCCTGCTGGCAGACATGACAGCAGGTTTTCACGACATAGGTTTGTCTGTAGGATCCTTTTCTTCAGTATAGACGGCAGTTTTTCGTTAAAAATTCGCGAAGCCTTGTAGTGAATTTAGAAAAACTGCGGCGGTTTTATCGACCCAAGTCGATGAAAATACCTAAGAAATCGAAGATTCACGAACTCAATAAAATATTAGCGTGTGAGTAAAAGGATAAAGGGGCATTTTCTTTGCAACTTTCTTTTTGCCCTGGAAAAGAAAGTTGAATTAAAAAATAATTCAAGACGTGTAATTCAGAGGGAGCAAAGCGACCGAAGAATCTCGTCTTTGTTCTTGGTTCTTGACTCTCGGCTCTTTTCCTTCTCACAACTCACGCTTCACGATTCACTGCTCACTAACTATTATACCCAAATCGCCGTAACTGTCTGGCATCGCTGCGCCAGTTCTTATTTACTTTTACGTACAATTCTAAGTGCACCTGCTTTCCGAAGAACTTTTCCAGGTCTTTACGAGCCTCGGTACCTACCCGTTTCAAGGCAGCACCTTTATGTCCAATGATAATCCCCTTTTGTGTTTCGCGTTCTACCATGATGACAGATCGCATGCGAATGATATTTTCCTCTTCAAAAAACTCTTCGGTATCTATTTCTACGGAATAGGGGATCTCCTTCTTATAGTGGATCAAGATCTTTTCACGGATGGTTTCGTTAACAAAGAAACGTTCGGGTTTATCGGTTAACTGATCTTTCGGATAGAAGGCAGGGGATTCGGGTAGTAGTTCGATGATCCGATTAAAGACTTCGGCCACCCCAAAATTCTTCAGTGCCGAAATAGCAAAGATTTCGGCATTGGGTACTTTTTCCTGCCAGAGTTTTAGCGCTTCGGCCAGACGTGCTTCGTCGCCCATATCAATTTTATTGATAAGGAGCAAGACAGGGATCTTGGCCCCGGTGATCTTATGGAAGAAAGCCTCATCTTTTAGCTCCTTTTCCCCCAGTTCCACGAGATACAGGAGGACATCGGCATCTTCGAAGGCCGATTTCACAAAGCTCATCATACTCGTCTGCAACTCATAGGCGGGCTTGATAATTCCCGGAGTATCGCTTAAAATCACCTGAAAGTCTGCTCCATTCACTATCCCTAGAATACGGTGACGCGTGGTTTGCGCCTTCGATGTGATTATTGAAAGTCGCTCCCCCACAAAGGCATTCATAAGGGTGCTCTTCCCCACGTTGGGATTCCCAATAATATTGACAAAGCCGGCTTTATGACCCATAAATTTGTTTTTGGCAAAGATAGGGTAAAATTGGGGGTTTGAGGATTGGGGTTTGGGGATTAGTGATGAATGATTAGTGATTAGTGATTAGTTATTGGTTATTAGTGATTAGTTATTGGTTATTGGTTATTGGTTATTGGTTATTGGTTATTGGTTATTGGTTATTGGTGAAGAATAATTAATAATAGGTGATATTTGCAGCTTACCTACTTTTTCACAAGCACACCCACTCACTTTTCACATCTTGGCTCTTGCATCTCTTTTCTACTCACCGTTCACGGTTCACCCTTCACCATTCAGAGCGAACGCAGTGAAGCGATGAAACACTTTTCACTTTTCACTTTTCACTTTTCACTTCTCAATACCAACGTTTCTTGTTTTTCTTGGAAGCAGCCGATTTCCGACCTTTTTTGTGCTTACTGCCCTTCTTTTTATGCACCGGAGCTTTGGCTTTGGGTGAAAGCGGGTACGGATGATCTTCTTCCACAGGAATGGCTCCCTGTATTAATTTCTGAATATCTTTAACATAATCCTTCTCATCGGCCGAACAAAATGAATACGCAATACCCTCCAAACCGGCTCGCCCGGTACGACCAATACGATGTACATAGGTTTCGGAAATATTGGGCAGATCGAAGTTGATCACAGCATCCAACCCATCGATATCAATACCGCGAGAAGCCACATCGGTAGCAATTAGGATATTCACCTCCCCATTCTTGAAGCTATTCAAGGCAACTTGTCGCGCGCTCTGCGCCTTATCCCCGTGCAAGCTCGCTACTTTGTAATTGTTCTTCAGCAGGGTTTGTTCCAATTTGTCTACCCCGTTCTTTGTTCTTCGGAAAATTAAGATGTTTCCTTTAATGCTATTCCGAAGCAAATGCAGACACAGTTCGATCTTCTTCGGCTTTGGCACATAATACAATAGCTGTCGCACCGAAACTGCCGCCGAAATCGAAGGCGTTACCGCCACCCGTTCTGCATCTTTTAATATGGTCTTTGCCAATTGTACCACCTTGGCAGGCATGGTAGCCGAAAACAACAAGATCTGTTTGTCGTCCGGGCAGAGTCGTTCAATTTTTAAGACATCGTCGATAAAGCCCATGTCCAACATCAGATCGGCTTCGTCCAAGACCAAGATCTCCACCTGTCCCAAATCGACGATCTCCTGCTTCCGAAGATCCAGCAATCGGCCCGGCGTGGCAATTAGAATATCAACGCCCTTCTTTAGAATATCCTTTTGAGGTTCGATAGAAGTACCACCAAATACCACCGTACTTCGTAGGTTGGTATATTTTCCGAAGCTGGTGAACTCCTCCCCTATCTGCACCGCCAATTCCCGTGTCGGACTCACAATCAAGGCGCGTACCTTCTTGGCATGTTTGTTGGCATCTTGCTGATGAAACAAACGCTGTAAAATAGGCAACGCAAAGGCCGCCGTCTTCCCCGTCCCTGTCTGGGCCGAGGCGATCACATCCTTCCCCGCCAAAACCAATGGGATGGTCATTTCCTGAACCTCCGTAGGTGTTTCGTAGCCCTTTTCGTAAAGCGACTTTAATATGGGTTTGTTCAGGGCAAGCTCGGTAAAATGCATAGGCGGTGTTTAGAATGCTGTGGCAAAGATAACGTAAAATAGACGACGCACGATGCGGGATGGGTGATGGGTGATGGGTGATTAGTGATTAGTGATTAATGATTAGTGATGGGTGATGTGTGATTAATGATGAATGATTAGTGATTAATGATTAATGAAGGGTATGTAGAAAATAACAAATCAATTATCAAACTTCCCACTATTCACTTTTCACTGTTCACTTTTCACTTCTCACTTTTCACTTCTCACTTCTCACTTCTCACATATAATGCTTCTCGATACATTTTTTCGCGCTGCGCACTCAAAAACACTCGAAGTGACATTATTGTACCTCCTCTTGGTTCTTGGTTCTTGGTTCTTGACTCACTGTTCACTTTTCACTTTTCACTTCTCACTTCTCACTCCCAAGTTGCCGCAACCCCTCATAGACCACCACACTTACCGCATTCGCCAAATTGATGGAGCGAATATGCGTACTGTGAATCGGAATTTTATACAGCTGCTCCCGATGGGTTTCTAAAAGCGCCTTGGGCAGTCCAACCGACTCCTTTCCAAAAATTAGAAACAGGTCGTCGGTATAGGGAATGTCCCAATAGGATGTACTGCCATGACTGGAAAGAAAGGCCATGGGCTTATCGGCATGCACTTCAAAAAAAGCGTCGGCACTATCGTAAATAACGAGGTCCACATACTTCCAATAATCCAGTCCGGCACGTTTTACACGCTTGTCGTCCAATTCAAATCCAAAGGGCTTTATCAAGTGGAGCGTAGCACCGGTGGCCAGGCTCAATCGCCCAATATTCCCGGTATTGTTGGGGATTTCGGGTTCTAATAAGACAATGTGTAGCGGCATGGATGTGTTTTTCGGCAATGCTAAAGATTACTGCGGTGGGATTGTTTCGAATAGTATTCCTACTAATTCGTACTTATTTTCAACGAGAGCCACCGTTCTAGAGCAGCAACCAGTTTATTCCTCTCGGCTTCGGTCATATTGCTGATACGCGCATTTCCATGGTGCTTTCCATTCATAAAAAACCAAAGGGCATCCACCTCTTTAGAAGGAGGAACTGCGGTGGCCGACCAGGTGTCAAGCGTACCGTAAATATGTATGATCTTATTCCCCTGCTTCGGAAGCCAGGTGTTTATTCCTTTCAGGAGCGAACCGTCAAAGGGTGCCGTTATCTTGCCGGGCATAAAGGTAGCATGCGGGTTTTTGCTGTCGGACAATTCGGTAAGCAAGCCTTTAAACTCGGCTGTTTCATAACCGTAATAGCCAAATTCGGTGGCAGACTGATAATAATGAGATCCATAACCGTCTACCAATTTATCGCTAAAGAAGGATATATCGGAAACAGAGGTAAAATACTTCATGGCCGCCAAATACGAAGTGGGGTTTTCCGGAATTTCTTCACAGTTGTATCCATATTGCCAGAATGAAAACGGGTATTCCATTACGGCAAATTCGAACGCCTTTTCGATATTGTGATAGGTGAATTTCAAATTAGCTCCCAAACTATAGGCTTCTAACAAGGGGAGCATGGCCTTTTTATTTGTCAGCATATACCGTTGAAATCTATCTATTTTGTCTCTACACGCCTTGGTGCCTACGGTATCTAAAAATTTATAAATACGCTGATCTTCGAACGCATTGTTTATAGGCCCCACATAATTTACACTCACGTCAACATCTTCCGGATAAAAATACCGGTAAAAGAGGGTCGTTGCGCCGCCCTTACTCACACCGGTAGACACCCACTTTCCCTTATAGATATCTTTAAACAAACTATTAATACGGTGTAGATCTGCTGTTACCTGCTTCAGGGTTAGATAGGTATAATCCAAACTGTCCGGCATGCTTTTGCCAAAATACCGATGTTCAATTAGCAACTGATTTCCCTCTAGCAGCGTTGTCAATTCGTTCACCCTATTACTAGATCGATCATAACCTTCGGTAACCATAATGGTGGGTTGATCAAAACCCTTATGCGACAAAAATACCCGCTGATAAAAATGCCCCTTTTTTACATCCGAATGATCCAGCGGCTGTTTGATGCGCAGCTCATAGGTGGCTTCGTAATCCGTTGCCGTTTCAATTTTCGTAAAAACAACATCGGGCAATTCGAATAATAAGGTGTCGATCCTGCCGGTTTGTCCCTGTACGACTTGAAATAAAAAACAGATGGCAAATGTTACTAGTATATTCCTTTTCATGATGTTGTGGGTTGAAATACGTATTCTTTTTTAGTTGTTCGCTAAATATATAAAATTGACGGCTGCAACAAGGCGTATTCTTAAAAAAATACCTCTAGGAAAGGACGTAGTTAGGGGAAGCACTTTGGTTTTTTAGGTACTGTGATGTAGAGGCTATTACCCACGGCGTCGCTCGAATCTTATCTTCCGTATCCCATGAGCGGTATCCCATACAGCTACCTCTTCGAAACCATATTTCAGATAGAGTTGTTTGGCGGGTTCGTTGGCGAGGCCGGTTTCCACTATAAAGACAGGTGTATGGTAGCTACTAAAGACGAAGTCGAGTAACTTCCCTGCCATCCCCTGTCTAAAAAAGGCAGGAGCTACCACCAAGCTTTGGATATGCGTCATGGTGGGGTTGGTGGCTATTTCCACCACAGCAGCAAGTTGCTGGTCCTGCATAAAACCGTAGAAAGCGGTATCACTCCCTATAAAATCCTCCACCGTTCTTTGTAGGGGTGGGAAATTAGTGGCATTGAGCAATTGGGCTTCTACCGCGTAGGAGACTTGAAAAACTTCCCAAATCTTTTGGGCCATGGCAGTAGTGGTTGGATCTAACTTTTGTATCATAGGGCTTGGCCAGTAGCGACGAATATCAATTCAAAAGTGAAGCGCAGCCGTTTTCATTTTAAAAGCCGAAGATACTAATTGTTATATGAATCCATAAGTCCGGAAGGAGTATGTCCCTGCTCTTTGGTGAGTTGCCGTTTATTGAAACTACCCAAAAATTCATTTGAATAGAGAGATACGTCCTTACTCACATATAGCTCAAATCGAAACTTGGCTTCTATCTTTCCGCTGAGGCAGGGCGCATCAAATTCCCAAAATTCATTAGGCCGTATGCTTACTGTATGATAACTATTCCCGCACCAACTACTGGGTAAGTATTCCACATCCTGCCATTCTCCTTTGTAAAACACCTGACGTTTCAAATAAATCCGACTATCCTGTGCGGGTAAAGCCACAACCGAATCAGTTTTATTAACGATAAAAACCTTAAAGAATCTAATTTTGGTGGAAAGCGAGGCCGTAGAATCAACTTTCGCGATGATGTTAAAGTCGGCAGTAGGACTCAGCCTCTGTATGGTTTGATCTATGGGTTTGGGGCTGTTATTAGCCTCATAGAATCCCCCGGGCGAAACCGTATCCACCACACTAGAGCCCGCATAAAAATAGCCGCGGATTTTAAATTTTACATCGGCACATTCCTGGCCATAGATATTGAGACAAAGAATTAAACCGATAAAAGGAAGTAGTGCTTTTTTCATGATAAACTAATTTACTTCGAAACTAACCTCAAAATAGATGCCAACAAAACAAGAATGAGGCAACCTCCTATTTCGTTGAGTAAACCCTTGTTGGTAAAAAGAAAAAAATCCCTGATTATTGTGGTGCCATGCGTGTATAGAATAAAGACCGAAGTAAGGCACAGCCCGCCATTTAAAATATAGACAATTGCGATTTCGTCGTAAACTCTTCTAGAAAACGCATCCCCTTATACGAATTCCCCTTGGTATTCAGCTTGGGGCTCCATACCGCAATGGCATACTGATTGGGATGTACGGCAATAATACCGCCGCCCACACCACTCTTGCCCGGAAGCCCCACCTTAAACGCAAACTCGCCGGATTCATCATAAAACCCACAGGTTTGCATAAGGGCATTGATACGTTTCGACTGACTTTTGGTAACGATCGCGCTCTTATCAAAGACATTGACCCCGTTATTCGCCAAGAACAAAAACAGTTCCGAGAGTTCCTTACAATTCATCTCTAGGGAGCACAGGTCAAAATAGAAATCCAGTACCTCGGCCGGATCGTTGTTGATATTGCCCAGCGATTTGATAAAATTACACAGGGCCACATTCCGAAAGCCCACCGCCTTTTCTGAGGCCGCGATTGTTGGCGAATAGTTGATGGCGGGATTCTTAGAAATACTACGTACAAAGGCTAAAAAATCTTCTTTGGGGTTTTCTAAATTGCTTAGCAGTATATCTGAAATCACAATAGCCCCCGAATTTATAAACGGATTTCTGGGAATCCCGTTATCTGCATCCAACTGTATAAGCGAATTAAATGCCGTCCCGGAAGGCTCTACCCCCACTCGGTTCCAAATGTGCTCCCCAAGGATCCCATAGGCCAAGCTCAACGACAGCACTTTGGCGATACTCTGGATCGAGAACGCCTCATAACAATTTCCAACCCCAAACGCCCCCTGATCGAGGGTGGTAAGATAGACCCCAAAATTGTCTGCATCCACGGTCTCCAATTCGGGAATATAGGAGGCCGGCTGCCCCGGATCCTCCATGGAATTCACTTTTTGGTAGACTTCTTGAATGATGTCTTGATAATTCACACCGGGTGTTTTTACAGGTTGATTAGGCTTATACATATATGGCAAGGCAAATGCAAAGCCATATTATACCTATTGGTTAGATAAAGATATTGTTTTTTGTGTTCATGGCGCCATCAAAAAATAGGGTTCACCATATACGGTGATAAAGTCCGGGTTTCGAACAACAAAACTAACCCAATTGGTCCAATTCAAGCCGTATATTCGCTCTTGCCTGTTGTTCGTAGGCGGCTTTAAAAAAGTCGGTTTTATAGATGGATTCCTGCCCCAATAAAGCTTCCAGGACTTGTTTTCTCCCCTTGCGATACACAAAATCGGGATAGACGCCATATTCCTTTCGTATGCTTTCGCGGTATTTTTGGTAGGCTTCCGGGCCTTTTCCCAAAACCGAAAGATCTAGGTCCAAAAGTATATTGGTGTCGTGATCTGTGGATGGCTTGTGGTCTTTGGTGGCTTCAATTTGTTGGACACAGTGCTCCAAACGAGGGAAGCTGGTTTGGGATATTCTTTTTTTAAAAAGCAGTGCACTTTGTTGTTCGTTATTGCTTTTGGTGGGCTTATAAACGATATCGTGATAAAAAATGGCAAATAATAGCGTGTCTAGCTCGCTCACCTGAGCATTCACTTGATCTAATTCGGAAAATAGTTGCTTAAGATGCTCCAGATTATGGTAGTGACGCGCCTTGGAGGCATACGCAGTTTCGAGTTCACCCCAACACTCCATGTTGTAGGCCGGGTTGTCTGAATATTTTCCAATTAACTCTAGGAATTTTTCTTGTAACATGGTGGTGGTTTGCTTAGCAGGGATTTGCACTTGCCTTCCGGAGGTAGGTCTGCCTGCCGTAAAGCACGAAACGTTTGAGAATTAAAGATATAGTTTTTTGTGATTTGTAAATATTCAAATCGGACACTTGCTAGTAAAAACCGGCAAACCTTGTTTGCTATTGTTTGATATATTCTTTGGTTCTGAAAAATGTTCTTGTATCATTAAATTCCATGCCTGTCTTAAAATCAACGATCCATAAATTCACCTTTAAATCATTTATTAAGTCGTATTCCAATCGCACAAATCCATATTCTTTCGAGAAATAGCTTTTTAATTTTGTTAGGCCTATAGTTGATTCTGCGGTGCTTTCAACAACATAACATACAACAGGTCCAATGTCAGTTTCAAGCGTCACTTTTTCAGTGATGGTATAATCGTAATTCAATAAAAGCTTTCCCTCCCATGTCCCCCATTTTTCATCGCCCCAACCTTCTCCAATGATCATTGCATCATTCCAAGTAGCGCCAACTTTTAGGGGTAGTTTTACAAAAGGGAATGGACAGGTCTCCAATGCATTAAAAAATCCGTTCCTAATGGGATGTATCCATACATTTTGGTCATTATCAACAACGCCGGTGGAAGAAAATGAATTAAAAAATGGTGCTTCAAAGTACGAGATCTGAGTTTGATTCTCATTGGTTCTATCTGCGGCTTCCACAGGACTTACAATTAAATGAATTTGATCAATTTTTACGGTGTCAGCCATATATGGAACAAGTTCAAACACTCTATTAATACCTATCCCTTTATTATTAAGCAATTTAAATTTTTGTCCACGCTCTATGATTTCATAATTAAATAGGTAAACGTTCCCAATTTTATAGGTTTCATTATTTGAATCGATATTTTCTTTTTCTATAAACACGGTATCGTATTCTTGTGAAAATCCAATCTGAATACTAAATAAGAAAAGCAAGGATAAGGTATACTTCATATGATTGTTTTTAAGCTTTTGTTAATACTCAATTCGCGAGACCATGGACATAAACTACTGCATGTTGAGCTACCCTCTTACATCGCTTTGTTATCCTTATCCTTTTCAACGAATTCAATTCGCACCGAACTTTTATTATATGAATAGAAAACATAAGCGATTAACAACAAAATGATATTTTCGAGTATACCCTCCAATAGCGGACCCATCTCATCCCCAAGAAATAATTTCATAAATTTTCCCAGCAGCCCAAATGATGCACCAATCATTATCCAAACGGTCCATACAGTAATTCCAATTTTAGTCTTTTCATGTCTTGTTATCACTAAAATCAACAATATCGATTGTATTAAAATAGAAATAACTGCAATAAAACGACCCGTTGTCAAGGCATAAATATTCCATACAATTAGAATACTTAAAAATATGATCAAAATGGAATAGAACATATCATTTTTAAAAACAACTTTTTTCATAAATGTAATGTGTTACAGCGGTCTAAAATACCGTTTTTTAATTAGTGATATGGACTTTTGCGTTTCGCCATGGTGACCATAGTCAATGCTTGATTTAATTTTTCTTAGGTGCTTCCCATACATCTTCCTTCCGAATCCATGTTTGCTCCCGCTCGGTGGCATCCAATATATCCAAATACAAGACCAGGTGGAAATGTTTGGCCACCTTAAACGCATCTGCCTTGTCAAACGTACGATAAAAGGTCAAATGCTTATTGCGTTGGTAAAATAGATTGACAAGGTATACCTCATCCGAAAAGCTGGTAGAAGCCCCTAATGAATTGACGCGCTGACGTTGCCTTCCCTTAAAGACCGAGATATATTCGAATTTCGGACTTGCCTGCCAGCTGCCAAAATGGAGCCCAAATAGAGACCAGATGTTCCGGTACATATTATTGTCCATATTAAATTGGGAGCCGGTGGTCGACGTCAAGTAAACGGCAAAGCCTATCATAAAAAGTCCGAATAACAGACTATTAAAAACAATGATATAAAAAGCACCCAGAATAATGACCGCCCCAAAAATCAGTTTAAGTGGAGAAACGGGTTTGGTATAGGTTAGGATATGGTTCATGTAGGTTAAAATATTTGGTGCCAGTTTGCTCACTATGTAGCAATAAAACAAGCCTATTCCTTTATTTCAGAATTCGATTTTATCACGTTTACAATACCAATTGGGATCACAATCCGTTCTAATACACCCAGCCACTCTGTACTTTCTACCTGCTCCATTACCGATTACCAAACCATATCTAATTGGAATAACTCTATTTTGTTTACGGCAAATAGGACAAGTTTTATCATTTTCAGATTGATCATAAACACAAGAAAATGCGACAGGTATTTCAATTTCAAAAATTTCATCTTTCTTTAAATTCCCTGATTTAAAATCGTAGGTATAGGTAGAATGTGGTTCTATCCAAATTTCGAAAGCACCGGTTCTTACATTGTGAAACTCAAAGTTTAAATTCTCATCAAGATGGGTGCTAAATTCTTCACAACCCGTGCAAATTAGAACCTGTATGTTTTCCTTAATGAAATCAAAATCAGCTTTTACTTCAGCAATAACTTTTCCTCTAATTATACCGGTTTGAGATATTCCGTTAGTAAAACCGAAAATGATGAATAATATCGATAAAGCTACTCTCATAGTGTACACAGAGGTCGTGTCTTAGGTTTGTTAGTTAAAGATATAGTATTTATGTTTTCTAAGTATTCCAATTAAACGATTGTAGCCATAAACTGTTATACAATGTTGTAAACAGTTTTTTACACGACCCATTTTCGTTCAAATCCTATGATTTTCCATTCTCCATCAACTTTTTCAAAATAAAAAATACCGCCACTTCCACAAAGTCCACCACATACATATCCGCTATAAATAACAGCTTTACTTCCATCGATTGAAATCAAGGGAAAAGAAATATAGGCAAAAGGTTTTTTCTTATGTTTTATTAAGTCAATTTTAGTGTAACGTCTAATTCGCTTATTGTCTTTTTTGTCCCCTATCTCAATTGCAGGGAAAAATTTCACCTTCATCTTTTCAATATTTACGGTTACTGTATCGTCATACATTTCAGCCGTTTTTATTTCCCAATTAAGGTCATTTCCATTTGAGTCTAACTTAGTCACGTATTTTTCATGAATATTTGAATCTTTTTGATTTTTTATTAAAACCAATGCCGATAACAATTCGTCATTAATAAATTTATTATAAACACTTATTGTATCAGCTTGATATTCCGTAATGACCAATTCAATTATTTCAGTCAAATCTTTTTCGGTTTGCGAAAAAGCGACTGTTAAATTCAGAATTAATATGGCTGTCAGGATTTTTCTCAAAATTGTTTACAACGGTCTAGTATAAGAATAGTAGCGGATTTTTACGCACTAACTTTTCAGTTAAACATAGACCTTTTTATATATTTACTTACTTTAGTTTTAGCGACTAAACCGCTATTATTTTTATACATTGTTGTAAGCTGGCTTTTCTTATTCAGCTTAGTTTTCAGCGTTGGCAAGACATACTCTTTTGCGATTTTTGGCCTGAGCATTGGCTGGTGCGAATTGCAAATGTGTATGGCTTAGAATGGCAAATCAACATCAGAGTTATCTTTTTCATTATTGTCTTCAGGTTCTAAATTGGTTTGTTCCTCCTCTTCAACTTCAATATCTTGTTTCTCTTGCTCCGATTCGATAATTTCTTTTCTGTTTTTCCCTTGCCAATCGTCTGCAATTTTATCCCAGTCAACCTCCCTTTCTAATTCACCTATCCAAACTTTCCAAAAATCTGGGTCATTTGAACGAGGTTGATGCTCTTTTTCGAGAAATCTCATTTCTACAAGGACAGGAATAGGAAATGCCCAACCTACTAAAATAGCCTTTCGAGAAGGTAAAATTGGAAGTTCTTTTAGTAGTCCGCTTAAACTGTCGGGAACTAATCTTTTAACTAAATCTTGGTCTTTATCATTCACAATTCTGTGCAATAGAAACGTGTTACATTGAGAGAGAACAGTTTGAGAAAGTTCGGAAGGTCTTTGAGAAGAAAGAACCATACTCAATCCAAATTTCCTACCTTCTCGTGCAATACGTTCAAAGGTTTCTAAACAAATGTTTGAATTATTGAAGCTAAACTCACGAAGAAAAGTATGAGCCTCTTCCAAAACAATTGTTGTTGGCAGTTCTTTCTTATATACTTTTCTAAATCTTTGAATTGCTTCAAACGTTAAACGTGAAAGTACCGCGACTACAATGTGAATTATATCTGATGGGATAAGAGATAAATCAATTAAAGTAATCTGACCATTCTCAGCATTATTAGAACCGATATATAAATTTAGCCAATCTACCAATGAAATATCTTCTTTAGGCTGAACAACACCATTAAGTCTCTCATCTGCAAAAAGGAATCGCATTCGCAATGACAACATTTGAACAAATTGAAGAATATTTCCTCCCTGATTTTGTGCAAGTTGTTCCAAATATGGAATTAAATCATCTAATTCGAAGTGAAGTGGTGTGTCTGGGTTTACATCTCCTTTTTCGACTTGCGTATTTTCTACATTTGCCAATACATTATCCATTTGGGAAATCATATTACTGATATCCTGATGGGAAAAGGAATTATAACCACTTCTACCATTACTTTCCCATACACGACTTTGAAGTATTGCTTTGAATGTTTGATTTGCAGTTGTGTAATCCGTTGATAATTGGACTTGTTCAGCTGGAATTAAGTCAGTATGAAAATCTAAATCGCTAGATATGTTTTCTAAAATTCCTATCATACCCATAAAAGGACCGTAAGAAGTGGTCGTAGGTAAACTTGTTAGGAAAGTGGTTAAAGTGTTTTTTGATGATTTTAGGAAACTCTGAAGCCTTACAAGATTTGAGCTTGAAAGTTGACTACCTTTTTTTAAATCCAATAAAGATTGAAGAAGTAAAGGTCTCTGAGCACCTGGAGCTGCTTGAGAAAAGTTAATCCATTCTTGAGAATTCCACATCCAAGCTGGAATTTTTAGTTGCTCAAAATCTGAATCTGTTTCATCAAGTTTTACAGTTAGCTTCCTTACTTTTTTGTCCCCTAAATCATTAAAAGCATCAAAATACTCACCATTTGGGTCAAGTATTATAAATCGAGCATTTAGTTGTTCTTTCGTTTTGTTTTTTTCGGCCTCTTGTAAGGACCATCTTATCATTCCTGCAACAGAACAAGATTTACCGCTTCCAGTATTGCCTAAAACAGCTAAATGCCTACCAAATAGCTTATCAGGATTTACCTTTATCGGAGAATTACTCGCTATAGGAGCTCTACCAATTTCGAATTTACCATCTGGGTTTTCTACGATTGCAGTTAATTGCCTATCAGTTGGAAGTATAACATTATCGCCAACTGATGGGAAACTGTAAACACCTCTCTCAATTTCAAAATTGTTGTCTTTTTTCTTTCTTAAAACTCCAAGAGGTGTTAGTGACATTTTGCGTAATGGAAATGGTAAATCGATCAAGTCAAAGTCCTTAAACCCTTTTCGTTTAGGATAATTTGAATGTTGAATACCAATCCAATGTATTACAGCAACCAAAGCTCCCTGTTCATTTGGAATTAGGACATAACCATTGATTTTTGGAAAATGAGTCGGAACTCCAGTGTTGATAGCAACATTTTGTGGAGCATTCGTCTCCAACATTACTTTTATTTCCGTTGGAGAAACAGACTCAACTGTTCCAATTGTCAGATTTCTTATTTCATCAAAATCATATAGATTATTCATCAGCCTCAGAATTTGTTTGGTTAGGGATATTTCGTTTTTCTAAGGTTCTTGCTAATCTTTCTTGAATTCTATCTATTGCTGCTTTTGGTAAATAATTTTCAACCAATGTTTGTAAACTGCCCAAATGATTACCAATAATTAGAGTTATTTGAGCCGGATTTAATTTTTCATAAAAATTTTGAATACGGCCTGAAGCGTTATCAAATGAAATAATTACCAAATGAGTTGATGGTAATGTTAACATATCTTCAATTACTCTATTAATATGTGTATCACCGAAGCCATATCCATAGGTCACGACAACTGAATTAGGTCTACATATTGCAGACGAAAAATCTCTAAACAGTTCTGAATAAGGAAAATATGCAGTGTCAATACCTTTTGATGAATTTGGATATATTACCGAAAAATCTTTAGGTTCATCAGGTATCAGTGGAGTTTTTTCATCTATGCCAAACTGTAATGGTAGTTTAACAATTGCGTTTTCTTCAAATTTCCAATCCACAGAACCGTGTAGTTTAGAATATCTCACAACTCCTTCAACATACCTAGGTTCTCCTCTAATACCAGGAGGATTATAATGATAATCAAGTTCAAGTTTTGTGGTTCTGAAAACAGGTTTAATTTTACCAACAAATCTATCAATGCTCAAAATACCTGCACTATCTAATCCTAACTCTATAAATCTATCATAATTGGTAGTGAAAATATTTGTTCTTTCTCTAGTTGCTGTACGGCTAGAAAAACTTATTAAAAATGATTTTAAAATTCTCAATGCCCCATTAAATTTAGCACTGTGGAAAAAATCTTTTTCAGTCTTGATAATATTCCTAATGAAATCTTCTAGTTTTTTATTGATATCTTTTTCAAGTGCAACGCTAGAAGCACTACCTTGTATTTTTAATCCTTGGAGCAGTTCAATTGCACTTCTAAAATCATCTTCAATATTTGCAGCTCCTCTGCCCATTGCAACCGCACTTTCATCAGACCATTTTTTTATTTCATCTTTAAATTCACTAAACTCAATCCTACCCATACCTTGAGCAGTTATGTCAGCTAAAAATGTCAGACCTATTGGTAGTCCTGCTCCTGTCAAAAGAGAAAAGTGTTCACTTTGAAAAATAGCTGTGAGCCAAGGTTCTATTTGTTTGCGTAAGCTGTCTATTTTGGATTCATCTACAGTATCGGATTCAAAGCAATCAATATCATTGTTGATTTTAAGTATATTTTGACTCGTCCAATTTATCATATTTCTTTTATTTAGTGTTGGCAGAAAACTGCTCTTTTGGTTTTTATGTGTTGGCTTTCGTGTCGGGAAAAACCAAATGTGCTGTTTGTGCGGCTGGTTTTTCAGCTTGCTTACAACGTGTTATATCATCTAATCCATCCTTGCTATCCCTAATTACGCATAGACTAACCCGCTATTGCTCTCAGTTTCCACCAAATAAACAAAGCCCAGGCCATTCCTCCATAGGGGAAACCGTAAAAATCGTTATAAAAGTAATCAGGGAGAGACGCTAAGATACTAAATTATTGGATTGCTGGTACAAAAAAACGATGGACGATATCCCCGTGGTCCGCATAACCATTGTATTTTATGCGCTCTTATGGAATATTGCTATTCATCAACCCCAAATAGATACGCATCTCGCGATTCTTCATCACCTAAAAAGAATGCGTATTCTCCAACCGGTAGATTACTTACAATGATTAAGTATGAGGTTTCTCCGTACTTTTTTGCCTTATAATTGATAAGGTTTAATTCACCTTGCGTTGTTTGCCCGGTTAGATTACTCGAGTTTGCGAACAAATATTCCCGCGTCTTTTTCTCCGATTCAAATTCTAGCAATTGTATAACCTTTCTAGGGGTAATGTCATTTGAACCATTATTGTAAACAAAATATATGGTATCACTTTTTTTAATTCTAACAGGAGACTTGGCCCCTTTAACAACTACTAATACTTTATTTTTACCAGCACCCGTGACCATTCGCCCTACAGATTTCCCCGATCTAATTGATGCGGTTTGCATCTCTAAATCAACCGGATTATTGTCAGAAGCTACATATACAATTTCTCCAATAAATTCAGGTTCTGGAATGCTAATGTCTTGTGAATACACGAAAGTAGTTGCTGCTAATAGAAATAAAATAAGAAAGCTTTTCATAATTGATGGTTTTATATTTGAATAATTTAGTTTATACATAATTCTCAAAAAGGTATCTCGCCACATTAAATGAATACCCAACATGCCACTATACTCCCACAAATAAAACGAGCCATACTCGTTCCTCCTTACGGGAATCCATAAAATCGTAGTAAAATTAATCAGGGAGAGAAGCTAAGATAAAAAAAATATTGGATGAAGCAGGAAAAAGAGATACGATATACGATGGACGATAGACGATGTCTGCTTTAGGTCTCATGACACTGCTTTTGGTCACAAAAAGTCGTTTTTAGACCAAAAAGGTCATTATTTACCGTTTTTTACCAAAAAGGCCATTATTTACCAATTTTTACTGCTTTTTACACCCCACTTTAACCCCACTTTAACCCCACTCTAACCCCACTCTAACCCCACTATGCCCCAGTGCATACCAAGAGATCCCTAAAAACCAACCTGAAATAGTAAGAAAATACTGATTTGATACTGTTTCCATACAGTATCGTACCAGTATCGTACCAGTATCCATACAGTATCGTACTAGTATCCATACAGTATCGTACTAGTATCCATACAGTAACCTGCCAGTATCCATACCCTAGTGTACGAGTATCCTTACTTGATCATAGGATTTCGAAGGGCGATGGAACGAAGGACGATAAGGTTTGGGGATTAGTAATTAGTGATTAGTGATGAATGATTTAAATTCGTGATAGGTACTTATTACTAACTTCTTTTGACCAACTCACTACCCACTTTCCAACGGTCATTCCGATCGGCCATGGCGGAGAAGCATCTCGATCAATTACCTTTATAAATGACAAAGTACATCCAGTTGATTTGTTGATTCGTTTATTTGGCACCGACTAGGCATCCTCTAATCTTTACCCTTCATCTTTCACTACAGGCTTCCAGCGTTAAACTTTTCACTTTTCACTCCTCACGGTTCACAACTCACTACTCACTACTCACTACTCACTGCTCACTGTTCACTGCTCACCGCTCACTACTCACGTATAATGCTTCTCGATACATTTTTTCGTGCTGCACACTCAAAAACACTCGAAGTGACATGATAGTGCCTTGGTTCGATGTCACCCTGAGCCTGTCGAAGGGTCGGCAATGGTAAAAAGAACAAAGCAGCAACTGTCATTCAGAGCGAACGAAGTGAAGCGAAGAATCTTTTTCAAAGAGATTGCCAGGTCGCAGGGCTCCTCGCAATGACAAATGGATTTTCATTCAGAGTGCCTAAATCGATCTCTACAACTCATCATTGTCTTGACTCTTGACTCTTGGTTCCTTTCTTCTCACTTCTCACTTCTCACTACTCACCACTCACTGCTCACTACCAACCTCCGCCGCCACAAACTCAGGGCAGTCCAATCGTATCTCGGTTTTTAACAACTCCTTTTGCAGGAGATTGCAATAATGGGTGGTCTCGGTGGGTGCGTAAAAGGTGCACCCAAAACAGGTGCGCTGTACGGTAAGGATCCCCGCCCGATTCAAGGAATAGATCAATTTGCTCATCAGTTCGAAGACAGTTTCGAGATCGCCTTCCGGAACCTGTTGTATGGCCTGTTGCAGGGGTTGGGCAAAATGTTCGGTATTGGCCACCACAGCCTTGCCACTGGTGGATAAGACAATGGTATAACTCCGACTGTCACTGGAGGAATAGTCTTTTAAGATCAGCCCCTTGGCATCCAGGGCCTTGATGGCATCGCTTATGGTGGGCTTGGTGACATTGAATTCCTTTGCCAACTGACTCACATTACAGAGGGCGTCCTTGTGGTAGGCGACAAAAATAAGGATCTGGATCTGGATCGGACTTAGACCCAATTGCTTGGCCTTGTCCCAAAGCAGTACCTTAAAGGCTTCGGAAATACGCTCCAGTCCGGCAACGATCTTGGCCGAAGTATCTTTTTCTGGGTGATTGGGATGAAACATACTGTTATTCATAAAAATGCCTGTCGGAGATTGACCGACAGGCAAAGTTAGCAATCCTTATTAATTCAACGACAATTTTCCATTTCAATAATATAATACCCCTGCTGTTGGATCGCGCTCACGATGTCATCGGTGGCTTGTTCCATATGGCAATAGACGCATTCTTTGGCTGTCAAAGCGCCCGTTTCGAAGGCCTTGCTTTGCAAGTAGTCACGGCCGTAGCCAAAGATGGTGTCGGCATCGGTGACCGTATCGGGCACCAGGATGTCGAAGTGCATGGTAAGGCCGTCCTTTCGCGGCACATAGGTATCCCAAACTGCTACTTTCATAGGCTTATTTTTTAACCGTATAAGGTAGTGATAGATCTCCGCTCGCTACGCTATACACTTGGTAAACGCCCAGCATAGGTAGATTTTCATCGCTTGTATTTACGCGCATAAATGCAGTGACACCGTCATAGCTGAAATCGGTTTGATTGTTCATACGATAATTGGGAACCACTACCTTGATAGCATTGCTAATGGTGGTGACGGGATAGCCCGGGGAATCCATATACATGGGCATGCCGGGGTTTGTAGGTGGCAAAACTACGGTTTCGTCTGCTTTTTTAAATTGCTTTACCGAAAGTCCGCCCGCAACACGCTCGTCTTGGGTCAAAACAACCCAATGCGGATGCCAAACTACGCCGTCATTGTTGTATATCTGGTCGTTGTTCTCGTCCCAAAGTGGGGTGTCATCAAAATCGGGATGCGAAGTGAGGGCGAGAGCTACAATCCCATCGGTTTGATTAAATCCTACATCTGTGGGTTTTAAACTCGTTGGAAAAACATAGCCTAAAACGGGTGCGCCATCCAATTGTCCTGCTTTGGTGGGGACGGTGTTACCTGCGGTACCGGCCACTTCTATTTCCCAAACGCTAATTCCTAAATCTGCCTTGTTGGTCACCTGCACGCCTTTTATGGTAAAGTCGTTGTTGTTGTAATTGCTTTCTTGGGCCCAAGACCGGGTGGTCCCGAATAGTATGGTTGCTGATAGTACTAGTATAATTGATTTCATATGTTTTGGTTTTAGAAGTTAGGATCCCATATTAAAAGGAATCCTAACTATTAAGATTAAAATTTAGCCCTTGACATCGGCCATGGAGGCTCCGTAGTTAATATGTAAAACATTTCCGGTAGGTGTTACCATGGCAGGTACCGACTTCACTCCTGCTTTTTCTGCTTCCGCAATACGGGAACGCTCGGTTCCTATATGAACGACTTCTACATTTTGTTCGCCCACCAAGGCGATGATATCATGTTCGGCACTGATACAAACGGGACATCCGGCGTGGTAAAAAACTGATTTCTTCATTGTAATTTATTTAAGTTAAACAATTAGCAAGCAAATATAGTTAGGATTCCTTACATAGACAAATATTTTTTTTGAATACTAAAAAAACAGCAAAACGCCTTTGTCATTCAGAGCAAACGAAGTGAAGCGAAGAATCTCTTCTCACGACTCACGACTCACTACTCACTACTCACTGCTTACTACTCGCTGTTCACATATAATGCTTCTCGATACATTTTTTCGCGCTGCGCACTCAAAAACACTCGAAGTGACATGATAGTGCCTTTTCATCGCACTGCCTGCTGGCAGACATGACAGCAGGTTCCCATGATTAAGGTTTGTCAGTAGGATCCTTTTCTTCAGTATAGACAGCAGTTTTTCGTTAAGAATTCGCGAAGCCTTGTAGAGAATTTAGAAAAACTGCGACGGTTTTATCGACCCAAGTCGATGAAAATACCTAAGAAAAGGATGGAAGGGCATTTTCTTTGCAACTTTAGCTCACTCGATACTATTTTTTTAGAGGAGTTCGTGAATCTTCGATTTCTTTTTGCCCTGGAAAAGAAAGTTGAATAAAAAAAACCATGATTAATCATTCAGAAGAAACGTAGTGACGTCGCAGCACCTGGATACCACTTCTCGATACATTTTTTCGCGCTGCGCATTCAAAAACACTCGAAGTGACATGAAAGCGCCTTGGTTCTTGACTCTTGGTTCTTTTCTTCTCACTTCTCACTTCTCACTTCTCACTACTCACTACTCACCACTCACTGCTCACTGCTCACTTACATATCATTTCCAGGAGTACAATCTTCCGGTTAGCAGAATTCCAAACCGTCCCTACAGCCTGCTGGTGCGAGGGAGGAAGCAAAAGAAAGTTGTGTTAAAGCATTGAATTGTTTTTCTTTCTGTTCTTTTTTTCATTGCCAAAAAAAGAACCAACCCGCCCGAACGTACTGTCCGGTACGGGCGGGAAAGGTCTAGTCCTGACGATTCTTTTTCACCCGCTACGTTTTCACTTTGCAACAAAAATAACTCGCACCGCTATGGCGGTACTCAAACAGATTTTTGTTGTCCTCAAAGTTTCAAACTGCGGGGCCCGAAGTCGAATCGTAGGGACGGCTTGACTGCTAAGACACTGCATCTAAACAAGTAATCTTTTTGCCCTGGAAAAGAAAGTTGAATTAAAAAA
>NZ_JAIOHK010000035.1 GCF_019913785.1 Altibacter sp. | reverse complement strand
GACGACAACTAATCTAAATGAGCTACCTTTGTGACCCATATCAAACACACCGCCTAAATTGAAACCCGCCAGCCTTGCCCAACTTAAAAAAGAACTGAAACACAAATCGGGTGACGAATTGGAGGCGTTGGTGCTTCGATTGACCAAGCACAAGACCGAAAACAAAGAACTCCTCACCTATTTGTTGTTCGAAGCAGATGATGAAGCCGGTTTTATTGCGCATATCAAGGAGGATATAGACCACTTGTTTGAGGAGGTCAATACCAATACTATGTATTTTATCAAGAAAGGGATTCGGAAGATCCTGCGTACGCTAAAGCGTTACATTCGCTATTCTCAAAATAAAGAGACGGAAGTGGAACTCCTACTCTACTTTTGCACAAAGATGGCTGCTTTTAGGCCTTCAGTTAAAGAAAACCAAGCCATGGTGTATGTATTTGAAAAACAAAAGGAAATGATTGCAAAGAAGATCGTATCCCTACACGAAGATCTTCAGTACGATTACAGCTTGGAACTGAAACAAATTACATTATAAAAAGCGCTGTGCACAGTACAACGCAAAAACCAAAAAAACCACCGTCACATGATTACCATTTATCACAACCCCCGCTGCAGTAAATCCCGCGAATGCGAAACTTTTTTAGGAGCTTTCGGAAAAGACGTTCGGGTTATAAATTATATGCAAACCCCTTTCACCAAAGAAGAACTTACCAAGGTAATCTCATTGTTAGACATTAAACCCATCGAGTTAGTACGAAAAAACGAAACCATTTGGAAAGAGCTGTTCAAGGATCGCAAAATGACAGATTCCCAGGTGATTAACGCATTTCTGAAACACCCCAAACTAATTCAAAGACCCATTGTGGTATCTGGTGACAAAGCCATCATTGCCAGGCCGCTCGAGCTACTTGATTCAATTTTATAATTTGCACAGGGGATTTTAACAGAAATTTGGCAACCTAGGCTTAAACCTAGGCCTATTTTCGCAGTCAAACTCGCTAAAACCGACTATGAAAAATGTAATCCTCGTTATGCTATTTTTTGTGACCACCACCCTATTGGCACAAAGACCTCAAAATGACACCCCAGTAACTATCACCGGGAAAATCATTGAAGAAGGTACAAATATTCCGCTAGAATACGCCACTGTTGTGTTTCTAGACAAAGACAACAAGATCGTCACTGGTGGAATTACAGATCAATCTGGATCCTATAGTATTGAAGTAGCACCCGGGATATATACCGTTCAGTTTGAATTTATCTCCTATAAAACCGAACAACTTACCAATCAGCGGTTGTTTCAAAACACCACCCTTCCTACGGTCACATTGGCCTTGGATGCCGCCGGTTTGGATGAAGTAGTTATCAGAGCCGAAACAACCGAAGTGCAAGTACGGCTCGACAAGAAAATATACAATATAGGGAAGGATCTTACGACCAGTGGTGCAACCGTTAGCGATGCATTAAACAATGTACCCTCTGTTAGTGTAGATGTGGAAGGGGCCATTAGCCTGCGTGGGAATGAAAACGTTCGTATTCTTATCAATGGAAAACCCTCGGCCATTGCAGGTTTTGGATCGACAGATGCCTTACGCCAATTACCGGCCGAATCGATTGATCGTGTGGAGGTGATTACTTCCCCTTCTGCCCGTTATGATGCCGAAGGAACCGCCGGTATCATTAATATTATCCTTCGGAAGGAAAAGACCCTTGGATTGAATGGTTCCTTGCAAACCAACTTGGGATGGCCCTTGAACAGTGGTATCACGACAAATATCAACCTGCGGACCGACCATTTTAATATCTTTAATACAACCGGAGTTCGCTATAGTGATGCACCCGGGAACGCCTATTTTAAAAACCTCTATTTTTCGGATACCCGAGACAATCCGTTGTTAATCGAAGATCGTGAATACGACCGATTGCGAAAAGGCTTTAATACCAACTTGGGAATTGAATACTTCTTGACAGATAGTTCCTCCCTAACCGCTGTGGGATTCTTCAGAACGGGAGATAACGAGACCACAACGACCAATATCACTAATGAATTCAATCGATCAAACGATTTAGCAGTGATCCGCGAGCGTGTGGAATCTGAAAATGAAGAGGATAAAAGTTACCAGTTTTCGTTGAACTATGTAAATAATTTTAGTCAGGATGGTCATAAGCTAACTGCCGATCTTCAATTCGAAACCGACAAAGAAACCGAATTGTCGCTTATTGAAGAGGCAAATACCTATCCACTTATGGAACGCCTGTCTTCAGAAGACATTACCACCACCCGGGATCAAAAGGAATACCTGGCCCAAATAGATTATGTCCTGCCCATTGGAGAGAATGCACAATTTGAGGCGGGTTACCGCGGTAATTTTGAAGAGACGGTGACCGATTATGTGCTGTTTGAAGAAGTAGGCACTTCGGGAACCTTTGTCCGAAATGATAGCCTATCGAACATTTTTACATATAACGAAAATGTGAATTCGGTCTATTCTCAATACGGAAATAAATTTGGGAAATTCTCTTTCCTACTTGGCTTACGTATGGAAAACACCCAATTGAAAGGAAAGGTATCTGCTGAAGATGTTACCAATGATAGTGACGACCTAAATATCAATTTCGATAAAAATTACACCGGTCTCTTCCCTACGGTAAATCTAATTTATGAATTAGGTGAACGGGAAAACTTTACCTTGGGGTATAACAGAAGGATAAACAGGCCAAGACACTGGTATATCAACCCTTTCCCTTCTCGTTCCAGTGAAGCGAATGTCTTTCAAGGAAACCCAAATTTGGATCCTGCCTATGCCAGTGCTTTCGACCTTGGTTATTTAAAACGCTGGAACAAACTTACTTTGACCTCTTCCATCTATTATCAATATGAAACCGATGCCTTTGAGCGTATTCAAGAAGATACGGGTGAGCTCACTGCCAATGGTATTCCTATACTTAGAACCCTGCCCATAAACCTTTCTACCAATCAGCGATACGGATTTGAAGCAGGTGTACTGTACAATCCGGCAAAATGGTTGCGATTAAATGGTAGTTTCAATTTTTACAAATTCGTGAACGAAGGAGAATTCAACGGAGTTGATTACGGGTCGGAGGATACCAGCTGGTTTGCCCGAGGAAGCGTAAAAGTGACCCTACCCGGAAATGTGGATTGGCAGACCAATGCCTTTTATAGAGGGCCGTCTAACAACTCACAAACCGAATCTGACGGAATATTATCTGTGGATTTAGCATTGAGCAAGGATATTATCAACGACAATGCGACGATAGGATTTAATGTGAGTGATCTATTGAATACCCGGAAACGTTCCTCTGTTACGAATTCAGATACCTTTAGAAGTGAAAGTGAATTTCAATGGAGACAGCGACAATTCAACCTATCGTTTACCTATCGATTTAACGAGAAGAAGAAACGAGAAAGTGGGCGCGGTAACGGCAGCGGCGGAGATGGTTTTGAATTTGAAGGAGGAACAAAAGCAACTCCCTAGTCAGCACAGCCTAGTAAAACAAAAAATCCGCCCATTGGCGGATTTTCTATTTCTATAAAACGAAACACCGGTTAGGCGTTTTTTTCTTTCTTTTTTGCTTCACGCTTTAATTTCCAGTTCTCAAGTAAGGCACCACCAATCCAATAAGGGATGAAGGAAACCAAGAAAATCATCAACCAAAACCCAATGGTCAATATGGTTAAAAAGGCTAAAAATCCTAAGTATTGATCAAATTCGAACATAATAATGCGTGTTTTTATAAGATGGTTCAAAGATAGTGGGATTTTTTCAGAAAAAACAATAATTATTTCTGAATTATTCACATGAAATTAACCAAAAGGAAGGTTGAGTAACTTTTAGCTTTTAAGTACCTTTGTGTGGCGTTAGAAATTACAATTATGGACTACAGAATAGAAAAAGATACCATGGGCGAGGTACAGGTACCTGCCGACAAACTTTGGGGTGCACAAACCGAACGTTCCCGCAACAATTTTAAAATAGGTGCTCCGGCCTCCATGCCTTTGGAAGTGGTTTACGGCTTCGCCTATCTGAAAAAAGCGGCCGCCTTTTCAAATTGCGAATTAGGCGTGCTTTCAGAAGAAAAAAGAGACTATATCGCCGCTGTATGCGATGAAATTTTAAATGGTAAGCACGACGATCAGTTTCCGTTGGTGATCTGGCAGACCGGAAGCGGTACGCAAAGTAATATGAACGTGAACGAGGTAATTGCTAACAGAGCGCAGCAATTGGCCGATAAAAAGATAGGAGAAGGAGACAAAACCCTACAACCTAACGACGATGTGAACAAATCGCAGTCTTCTAATGATACCTTCCCCACCGGCATGCACATTGCAGCCTATAAAAAAGTAGTGGAAACCACTATACCGGGTGTGCAACAACTTCAGAAAACATTGGCAAAAAAAGCATTCGATTTCAAAGATATAGTGAAAATAGGTCGTACCCATTTAATGGATGCGACACCTTTAACGCTGGGACAAGAGTTTAGCGGCTACGCTTCGCAACTGGAACACGGTTTAAAAGCCCTACAAAATACACTCCCCCACCTTTCTGAACTCGCCTTAGGAGGAACAGCGGTTGGTACGGGAATTAATACCCCAAAAGGTTATGCTGAAAACGTGGCCGGATATATCGCCAAGTTCACGGGCTTGCCCTTTATCACAGCAAAGAATAAGTTTGAAGCCTTGGCGGCACATGATGCCATTGTAGCATCACACGGGGCGCTAAAGCAACTGGCAGTGTCCTTAAACAAGATTGCCAACGACATAAGACTGCTGGCCAGTGGCCCGCGTAGTGGAATTGGAGAAATCACAATTCCCGCAAACGAACCGGGTTCTTCTATCATGCCCGGAAAAGTAAATCCTACCCAATGTGAAGCACTTACCATGGTATGCGCACAGGTAATAGGTAATGATGTGGCGATTTCGGTGGGTGGCATGCAAGGGCATTTCGAATTAAACGTATTTAAACCGGTAATGGCAGCGAATTTCTTACAATCGGCTCAGTTGATTGGTGATGCCTGTGTGTCGTTCGACGAACATTGCGCTCAAGGCATAGCACCTAACAAAGAAGTAATTGAGAAACTGGTGAACAACTCATTGATGTTGGTCACCGCCTTAAATACCAAAATTGGCTATTACAAAGCCGCCGAAATTGCAAATACAGCGCATAAAAATGGAACAACACTTAAAGAGGAAGCTGTTAATCTGGGATATGTTACTTCGGAAGAATTTGACGCCTGGGTAAAGCCGGAAGATATGATTGGCGATTAATCGCTCTAAACGAAACAAAACGTCTACTTGTTAAAAATGCTGTTCTTTATAGAATAGCATTTTTTGTCTTAAATATCGATTAAGTGCAAATAAATTAGGTGAAATGTAATTTTTGCGTATATTCGAGTACCCAAATTTATTAAACCTACTTATTATGAGGCTACGATTTTTACCCCTCGCGTTGTGTCTTTTATGTATCTTTTCGGTGAAATCTGTGATGGCTTTTTCTGAAAATAACACCTCTTTAATCAGCCTGAAAAGCTTTGATTTTAAAGCAGTTTCGTTAAAAGTGAAAGATGAAAAACCCATAAAGGATCTTTCAAAAATTAAACAGGAAAACACCTCCTATCAGTCCCCAAAAACAAGTGTCGCCTACCATAACGTGACTAGCGCCCAAAATCCTAAAATTTCTTATTATGAGGAATTTTCCTACAAAAATGATGAGCTAATTTCAGGAGGAAATACGAGAATTTCGGAAAAAAATGAGGTTATAGCTTCCAGCGGTACACAAAATACAGCTGAATCCTTTAAAAATGGCATGTACTACGGCTTTGCCTTAATGGTAATACTGTTAAACCTGGTGTGCTATTTTCTATTTGATGAAAAAGTATTCCTGCGCTACAGTCTTGCCCTGACCGGAATTATTGCCACTTTCTTTTTAAGTGATGGATTATTTACATTGATCGGACTTGAAGCACTTCAAAGTACAGAGGTCGTACAAGCTATCTTTCTGTTAACAACTGCTGCCCTCAGTGCCTGGTTTGCTTCTAAGTACTTAAACCTGGCCGAATTCTATCCAAAAATAAGATGGGTCGCATCACCCTTACTCGGTACTACTATAATTATTATTGCATTGGCATGGGTTACCGAAAGTCACCTACTGGCAACGCTCGCCAATACTGTGTCATTAGGGATTATCGCCACCTACTTTATGGCGGGTGTATTCCTTTTCAGCAAGAAAAACTATGCAAAATTTTATGTGATCGCCACTGCCATTCCAGTATTGTTCGCAATTGACTTCTTTGTACTTAAAAATTTCGGATTTAATTTCTTGGCTACTGAAACAGCACATCTCAAAGCAGCCACACTGGTAGAGATGTTGGTGCTTACATACGCCATTATGTATCGAATGCGCGCCATAAAAGAAGAAAGTCAATTACGGCAAACCGAACTCCGTATCTTCCTGAAGCGACAGGAGGTGATGACGCGCAAGAACGCGGCCAAGCTCATGGAAGACGTTTATTTGGAAAATCTTATCATGCATTACGATTTGGATGGTTTGGAAATAAAATTGCTTCAATATATTTCTGAAGGGAAAGAGAACTCAAAAATAGCGAGAAAGTTAAAAACCACCGAAGCAGAAATAGAACATTTAACTACCGAATTATATCATAAATTAGAGATCAGCGAACACATTCAGGAAGATTACCTCATGGTCGATAACCAACCCGATTATATCTATAATTAACCCTCAATATAACCTACCCTAATTCAACTAAGATAAAAGGATGCACAACTTATGTGTGTCCTTTTATTATGTAAGCAAATTTTAAAATAGCCTTAAGACCAATTTTAGATAGAAATTGTACTTTTGAAACCACTACGATTCGATTAAAATTCATAGCATGATTCAACGCAGAAGTTTTCTATCGCTTTTAGGAAAGGGAGCTGCAGGTACTATCTTACTTCCCTCCTTATACATTGGCTGTAGAAACAGGGTAACCAATTTAGCCGAAGTCGCTTCAACCAGGATACAACAGTTAAAATCGGTTGTGCTAAAGGGCATAAAACCTATCAGTTCGGACAATCTGGAATTGGCCGAAACCTTGAACTATAACACCCTTATCAAATGGAGAGACCCTATTAGCGACAAAGACACCTTTGGGTTTGACAACGACTTTACCTGCTTTATTCCTTTAAATGAAGAGGGCAATGACGGACTCCTTTGGGTGAATCACGAAGCGGTAAATCGTTTGTTTGTTTCCGGTTATCGTCGCGGTGATGAACGTACTCTAGAGCAGGTTGACAAAGAAATGTACGAACTGGGCGGAAGTATCATTCGGATTCAGAAAAAAAATGAAGCCTGGTATATCATTCCAAATGACCCCTTAAACCGACGAATCACAGCAAAAACCGAAATTGCTCTCAACTGGGATACCCCTATCAAAGGAGCTAAGACCGTTATAGGCACGCACAGCAACTGTTCCGGAGGGATCACCCCTTGGGGAACCATCCTCACCTGCGAAGAAAATTACCAAGATTATTACGGAGAAACCCTTTTCGATGAA
This sequence comes from Altibacter sp., assembly GCF_019913785.1. Lineage (GTDB taxonomy): Bacteria > Bacteroidota > Bacteroidia > Flavobacteriales > Flavobacteriaceae > Altibacter. Next base: position 125,009 of record NZ_JAIOHK010000035.1, on the reverse strand, counting down.
GTGAACAACCCTTCTCATGAGGACAGCTATATTGGCTGGGAAAAATTCTACAACTACCCTACCGAACATTATGGCTGGGTGGTTGAAGTAGACCCAATTACCGGAAACGCAATGAAACATATTGCCTTGGGGCGTATGGCACATGAATGCTGTACATTGGTTGAATTGGAAGACAAGCGCATTGTTGCCTATACTGGAGATGATATGGAACATCAGCATATCTATAAATTTATTGGCTCCAAACCCGGTTCTTTGAAAGAAGGTACGTTGTATGCAGCCGATACCGTCAATGGAAAATGGATTTCGTTGGATTACAACGCCCAGCCGGTACTTCAGCAACGCTTTAAAGACCAAACCGAAGTCCTAATCAGAGCCCGAGAAGCCGCTCGTTTAGTGGGGGCCACGCCCCAAGCTCGCCCTGAGGATATTGAGATCGACCCCTTGACCGGACATGTGGTGATAGCCCTCACCAATAGTTACGAAACCAATGACCACCACGGAAGCATCCTTAAGATTGTTGAAACGAATAATCAATACGATGCGTTAACCTTTACCGCCGAAGCCTTGGTTACCGGTGGCCCTGAAAGTGGTTTTAGCTGTCCGGACAATCTGGTCTTCGACTTAGCAGGAAATCTTTGGTTTACATCAGATATCAGCGGTAGCAGGATGAATACCCCGAAGCGGCCCTGGTATGTTGAATTTAAGAACAATGGGCTTTTTGTTTTGATACGCCATGGGGAAGATGCCGGAAAGATCATTCAAATTGCCAGTGCACCTATGGATGCCGAACTTACAGGGCCGTGGTTTTCGCCAGATTATAAAACCTTATTTCTAAGTGTACAGCATCCCGGAGAACAATCGGGTTCACTGGAAACACTAACAAGTACTTGGCCTCACGATTCTGACGGCATTCCAAAACCATCGGTGGTGTGTATTCAGGGAGCTTTATTAGAAAAGCTCAATCACCTGGACAAGTTGGTTTAAGGTAGCCACCTTTATTTTGAAATATAAAACTTTCGGTATCTAAAATAGGCCGCCATACTCAATACAAAGGCAAAGGCAACAACGTAATACACAAAAGTTGGCGTTGCCGGAGCATCACCGCTCGCATAGGAGTGTAATCCACTCAGATAAAAGTTCACTCCAAAATAAGTCATCATAATGGACGCATACGCAAACAGCGCCATCACATTGAAAAACCATCTACCGCGCAACCCGGGTACCAGTCGCATATGGATGACGAAGGCGTAAATCATAATGCTAATCAGAGCCCAAGTCTCTTTGGGGTCCCAACCCCAATAACGTCCCCAGCTCTCATTGGCCCACATCCCACCAAGGAAGTTACCAATGGTCAACATCACCAAACCAACTGTCAAAGACAATTCGGTAATAATGGTGAGCTCTTTAATATTGAGGTCCATTCGTTTAAAATTCTTTTTGGTAGTCATCAACATCAGCAATAAGGAGGTAGCCGCTAAAATCATCCCTAATGTAAACGGCCCGTAACTCGCTACAATCACCGCCACGTGGATCATCAACCAATAACTATCTAAAACAGGTTGTAGGTTCGCAATGGCCGGATCCAACCAGTTAAGATGCGCCGCCCAAAGGATGATGGAGGCCACAAAAGCAGTGGACGCTACGGTAAGGTCACTTTTCCTTCCAAATGCCAGTCCGAAGAAGACCGTAGCCCACCCCACATAAATAACCGACTCATAGGCATCGCTCCAGGGCGCATGGCCACTAATGTACCAACGCACCGCAAGGCCGAGGGTCATTAGGATAAATAGTACCCAGATACTATATTTGAAAACCGAGACGACCCTATTAACCATCCTTGCTTCGGTAAAGATCTGCATGATGATAAACATAAACATCAGCGCTCCCAGCACTGCGAAATACTTGTAAAGACGATTAAATAGATCGACTTTATTATAAATGATTTCCGCCTTTATTTTATTTTCTGAAGGCATTACTTGGTTACCGTGTTTTTTCTGAAACTTGGTAATGCCGCCCAAAATTTCTTCGGCTTCGGAATAATCCCCAGTTTTTCTGGCCTCGCGAAGCGATTGAAAGTAAATAGGAAGGATGGTTCTTGTGACCGTTGAATCCATTCCGGTGAAATTCGCCTCGTTCAACTCAGGGTACGAAACCCATTTGTTGTTTTCGTTGTTGGGTAGCGGAAATATTTTCAGAATACTCCCACTCAGTGCCTGATTCAGAATATAAAAATTCTCGTGTGCCTTGATAAAATCCTTTTCAAACTGATTGGGATTGGTTTTTTTGGTAGCGGCTTCCAGATAGGGCTCTAGTCTATAATTGGCTTTTTCATCAAAAAGATCTAAAAGCGAAATATATTTGGTGTCATCGGGTACCCCCACCACATGGCGTATACTGTCATTACCACGTTTTAAGGCAATAATGGGCGCTTGTGACCACAGGGAAGGGAATTCGGTCATGGAAAGAAACACCTGATTGGCATCTAGTCCTTCGTAGGAGTTCTTTTTACTGACTTTCCGAAGTAATTCACTGGCAAACGTATTGATGGGCTTCATACGTCCGTTATCCTGAATGATAAGCTGCGCAAATTTGGCTGCATGGTCCTTGGAAGCTATATTCGCTTTAATCACCGAATCAATTTGCGTTTTGGTGGCTTTGCTGTGCTTCGGATTTAACTGATCCTGTTGTGCAAAACCTGAGGCGGAGAACAATACAAGCAAGAAAAGCAACAACTTCGATTTTTTCTTTTTCACCTTTTCCAACGTATTTTTCAACGAGGCAAAGCGGGTATTCTTGTCAAAGAGGATGGCCATCAGTCCAAAATACAATAAGAAATAACCAAAATAGGTGATCCAAGTGCCCCACCAGTCGTGGTTTACCGAAAGTATGGTCCCTTTCTCATCGGGATCGAAACCCGATTGAAAAAAACGGTACCCCTTGTGATCCAGTACATGGTTCATATAAATTTCGTAATCGAAGAATTCCTTGTCCGAATCATTGATCGTCACCTTACTTCTAAAGGCGGAATAGCCCTTTTCCGTTCCGGGATATTTGTCGGCAATAAAATCGTTAAGTGTAATACTAAAAGGCAAATCATGCGTTTTAGAACCGTAGGTAAGATAGACTTTCAAGTCGTTTATTTCTACTAGTGTAGGATCCGGTCTGGAGCCCTTTCCTCCCAGTAATTCGACAGTTTTAGTTTTTCCTTCTGAAGCTACTTCCAAAATCAAGGCGTCCTGGTTGGTAGGTTCATTTTTTGGCGCAGGAACAATGCCGTAGGCTCCTTTGGTCACCGGTTCGGGAATCACAAAGGACATTCCTCCCAATTGATACAACGACCGAAGCATTAGCGGCTGGGTACTATCCTTGACAACCCGTCCCTCTTCTTGGTCGGCCATTCTCAAAAAACTACCCTCAAAAGGAGTTTCAAGACTATAACTTCCATCCTCCGAATAGGTAATATTTATGGCTCCCGGAGTGGGTTTATTTATTGCAAAAAGGATGTTGTGAATATCTGTAACTTCCCCTAATTTAATCCAGTGTTCATGTCGTGTACCATCACCGGCCTCCACAATTTTAAGGTATTCTTCCCCGGTATCGGAAGGGACCAATCCTTCCTTGGCATTTTTAAAGAAGTCTTTATAGGTGATGGTGACCGGTTTTTTGTTATAATCGGTCGTAATTTTAAAATCGTTATCCAAGCGCTCTGAAAGGCGTACTTTTTTTGGATCTACCTTGCGCCGTTGTGGCACCCCATCAATTTTATAATCTCCATCAATAAATGCTGTCACATAGGTTTCGTCCGATAACATAACGTTTTCGGTGGCTCCCTCGCGAATACTGATTACTCCTTCAAATCCGATATAACGCGTGACAAAGGCACCTATCAATATTAAAATAAAGGCTAGGTGTAAGGACAAGGTTGCCCATTTTTCTTTTCTTAAAAGCCGGTATTTAAAAATGTTTCCTACAAAGTTAATCACGAAGATCCCCATAATGGCTTCAAACCACCAGGCATTGTAGATAAGTTCCCTGGTAAGCGGAGTTGGAGACGTTTCTGCAAACCGGTCAAGCCAGGTTCCTGTGGCCATCGCAGCGGCAAAAACAAGAAATAAAACAGCGGTGAGACGAGTGGAAAAAAGGACAGCAGCTATTTTCTTTTGCATGAGGCGAATTTTGGTGCAAATTTAAGTAATTACTATCATTCTAACTACTTAAAATTGTTAAGGAATTCATACTTCATTTACACCTTTGTTCCTTGCTTGAAAGATATGAATATGAATATGACTCGCCATGTTTCGAGCCCTGTTCTTCGCTATTTGAGCGGTTTCTCCTTCAAATAATGCGTCGATAGTCTGGTACCATAAATTTATCCAGGTGCCAAAATGCAGCTCGTTGATCTTCCCGTCAAACTTCTTATCCACCTCAATATGCTTTTCTATTGGGTTTCCTTTATAGGTCTTTGCAAAGAACAGATTGGTTTCCCAGAAATCGGTTAAATGTTCCAAATGATGTTTCCAATCGGTAATAACTCCATTAAAAATTGGTCCTAACAAAGCGTCTTTTCGCACCTTTCCGTAAAAAGTAGAAACTAAAAGAAAAATATCGTTTCGGTTTTTAATATCCTGTCGTTCTTGTGTAGATTTCATTCTATAAAGTTATTGTATATTTTAAAATATAACCATAAAAAAGTTTTTACCTTCGTCGTATGATTCGCGTTGTATTTCTAGGCTTCGGAAATGTAAATTACAATTTATGTAATACCTTACATAAACAGCCTTATGTTGCTGTAGTACAGATATATAACAGAAGTGAAAGTGCAGTTTCAGCGGCATTTAACACAATTCCATTTACCCATAAACTTTCAGAAATTGTCGAAGCCGATGTATACATCATTGGTATAACGGACGATGCAATCGCGGCATTTTCGAGTTCATTGCCCTTTAAAAACCAACTTGTAGTTCACACTTCGGGAGGGGTATCGATGGAGGTGCTTTCAGATAGAAACAGAAAAGGGGTATTTTATCCCTTGCAAACGTTTTCAAAACAAAGGGCGGTCGATTTTACTGAAATACCAATCTGTGTAGAAGCAGCAAATCCTTCGGACGTGGTATTGCTCAAAAAACTAGGTGGTTATATTTCTGAAAAGGTGGTTGAAATAACTTCCGAAGAACGCGCGAAACTCCACCTAGCAGCCGTCTTTGTCAATAACTTTGTGAATCATATGTATGCGATTGGACATGAAATTCTTTCAGAAAATAACATAGCATTCGAGCTTTTACAACCGCTCATTTCAGAAACAAGCAGTAAAATACTAGGCTTATCCCCTTCTGAAGCGCAAACGGGTCCCGCAAAACGCAATGACCAAAAAACAATTGAAAAACATTTACATTTGTTACGGGACAGTGAACATTTAGCACTGTATCGACAATTAACGGAAGCGATTCGAACCAAATATGGAAAAAAGTTATAAAGAGTACCTGCAACACATCACTACCTTTGTATTCGATGTGGATGGTGTCCTCACCGACGGGACTATCTTAATCACCACGCAAGGCGAAATGTATCGCACCATGAACACCAAGGATGGATTTGCGTTAAAGCAAGCACACGAACAAGGCTATAGGGTCTGTATTATCTCGGGAGGTACCAACGAAGGAGTCCGTAAGCGTCTGGAAGGTCTTGGCCTTACCGATATCTTTCTTGGAGCCCATCACAAAACAGAAACCTTGACGGAGTATCTAAAAAGCAATGGGCTGAAACGCGAAAATGTATTGTTTATGGGTGATGACATACCAGATCTATATGTGATGCAAGAAGTAGGATTGCCTTGTTGCCCACAGGATTCGGTGCCGGAGATCAAGGAGATCTCAAAATATGTCTCTCACAAAAAAGGTGGAAAGGGCTGTGTTCGCGACGTTATCGAGCAGGTGTTAAAGGTACAAGGCAAATGGATAAGCAATGGCAGTGCCAGTGCAAAATATGATTAACTATTTGGTATGAGTATTTTAAAACTTGTCCGTCCGGTAAACTTACTACTCATCGCACTTTCTCAGATTTTTGTAAAATTTGCACTTTTTCAACCGAGTATTTCAGCTAGCAGTTTAAGCACCTTAGGATTTGTCCTTTTGGTCATCGCTACACTGTGTATAGCCGCGGGTGGAAATATCATTAATGACATTTACGATGTAGATATTGATCGCATTAACAAGCCGGACAAGGTGTTAATAGGTAAAATGGTGGGTGAGAAAATTGCCAATCGATGGTATATCGCACTAACGGTGCTTGGTGTTGGGATTGGATTTTATTTGTCGAATGCCATTGGAAGACCCGGATTTGCAGCCTTATTCATAGTAATTTCAGCCTTATTATATGTATATGCTTCCTACTTAAAAGGAATACTGATTGTAGGAAATTTGCTAGTTTCAGGCCTAGTTGCCATGAGTTTGCTTATTGTGGGCTTATTCGACTTGCTTCCTGCCATCACGGCCGAAAATCAGTCGTCACAATTAGCAATTTTTAAGATAGTTCTGGCCTATGCTCTTTTTGCCTTTCTCCTCAACCTTATTCGAGAGATCGTAAAGGATATACAGGATATCAACGGAGATAAGAACGGTGGCTTGAATACCCTTCCTATTGCCATTGGAAGAAAACGAACCACTACATTGGTTTTTATTTTAGGTGTTTTCACTATCTGCTGTGTAGTTTATTATATGTACCTCCATTTATATGATTCACAATTAATGGTGATCTACTTTTTAGTGCTGATTGTGGGACCGTTGCTCTACTTTGTTACAAGAGCATGGAGCGCGATAAATCCTAAGGATTTTGTGTTACTCTCAAACTTGCTGAAAGTGATCATGTTTTTAGGAATTAGCTCGATGTGGTTGTACCCTTTAATAAATATTGAACACTAAACACTATCCATGTTACGAGAAGCATTAAAAAAATACAATATCATACTCGCTTCGGGCTCACCCAGAAGGCAGGCCTTTTTTAAAGAATTGGATTTAGACTTTACCATTGAGGTAAGGGAGATAGAAGAAACCTATCCCGAATCGTTAAAAGCTTCGGAAATTACCGACTATCTTTCTCAACTAAAAGCTTCCGCCTTTACCGATCTTTCTGAAAGGGATATGGTGATTACCAGCGACACCATTGTTTGGAAGGATGGAAAAGCGATAGGAAAACCAAAAAATTACGAAGAAGCCAAACAAATGCTTCAAAATTTGAGTAACGAGATGCACGAAGTAATTACTTCGGTGTGTTTCACCGGAAAAGAATTTCAGGAAACCATTCACGACACGACCAAAGTATGGTTTAAACCGCTTTCGGAGGCCGAGATTGACTATTACCTCAACACTTATCAACCCTACGACAAGGCAGGGAGTTATGGGGTACAGGAATGGATTGGTTATATTGCCATGGAACGTTTGGAAGGCTCTTATTTTAATGTAATGGGCCTGCCAACACATCTTGTTTACAAAACGTTAATGGCTCTGGCAAAGCGTTAATTTTGTAGTATTTTTGCTCCAAAATAAATTGAATATGAAATTTCACAATTCTATTGGAATGCTACTGCTGCTTCCGCTATTGCTATTTTCCTGCGATTCCTCCGAAAAGAGTGCATTGGACAAAGGCATTTCAGAAAAAAAAGCAGTCATCAAAGAAACCAAGATGCGAAATGTGAGTGAGCAATTTAAGGCGTATTGGTTTGACGGTACGGCAGAAATCACTTCCTATGAGCTTGTGCAAGAACGATATGGAGAATTACGAGCAGGGACGGCAGTGAACATATTTGTAACCGAAGATTTTTTAGCCGAAGCCCAGGTAAAGGCCAACAATGCGTCCGAATCAAACATTCCTGTACTCAAACTCAACAGCACAAAAAACTTCTTGACCGGAATTTATCCCTATTCTATTATGACCAGTACGTTTAACCCGGTGAATACGCAGCAACACGCATTAAAAGTTAGTAACTCGGTACAAGAATGGTGTGGTCAGGCATATATTCAGCTTAACAATAAAGCCGCTTTTGAGGTGCTGTCGCATTCGTATTTTGAAGGAGAGGCAGATCAGACATTCAGCTTACCGAAAACTTGGTTAGAAAATGAGTTGTGGAATCTCATTCGACTGAATCCGGAAGAGTTACCAACGGGAGATATCTCTGTGATCCCTTCTCTTGAATACATACGGTTGCTACACAAAACCCCTATGGCCTATCCGGCCTATGCCTCGTTGAAACAAGGAGATTCGTTGACTGTGTATGCCATCAATTATCCCGAGTTGCAACGACAGTTAACAATCTATTTTAAAAGTGTTTTCCCGTACGAGATCGAAAAGTGGGAAGAAACCAATGCCACCGACCCAAAAGACACGCTTCGTTTAAAGACTACGGCAACGAAAATTAAATCGATTCGATCTGCATACTGGACAAAGAATAGTAATAAATATGTAGCTTTACGCGACTCATTAGGGCTAAACTAAATGGAAGAATTTTTCGATAATCACCTACTTCAAATGGTACAAACAGGAGCACACGTACTCTTCTTTGTTATCCTGCGATGGATCTTAATTAGATTGGTAAAACGCTTTGCGAAGAAGTCTGAAAAGGTAGAGCACCGTACCGGACTCATACTAAAATATATAGACTTTCTTACCATTTTCTTATTGGTTCTTGGACTCTTCCTTATATGGGGAGTTGAGTTTGCCGACTTGGGTTTTGTTATGTCTTCGGTTTTCGCCGTAATTGGTGTAGCCTTATTTGCACAATGGTCCATCCTAAGTAATATTACCAGCGGTGTGATTATGTTTTTTACCTTTCCTTATAAAATTGGTGATTATATAAAGGTACACGACAAGGAATTTCCCTATGAAGGCATCATTGAAGATATTAAAACCTTTCACCTAATTGTAAAAACTACAGAAGGTGAGCTAATCACCTACCCGAATAGTCTTATGCTTCAAAAAGGAGTAAGCGTGATAAAGCCCGATGAAATTAATGAGTTTTTATTGGACGACGATAAAAATGTTAAAGAACAGCCAATAGATTAAACTACTTTTTGATTTTGGGTATCTTTGGAAGTACCATAAAATTCAAAGAAGTAATTATGCGCATACGTACGGCACCTCTATTCTTTTTATTGCTTTGTATTACCTCCCTATTTGCCCAACAGCCTTCAAAACCAACCGCTTCCGAAATATACCACGAACTGCAAAAGTTAAACTTCCTCGGTTCGGCCTTGTACATTGCAGCACACCCGGATGACGAAAATACGAGGCTTATCTCCTACCTCTCCAACGACGTAAAAGCGCGTACCGCCTATCTGTCGTTGACCCGTGGTGATGGAGGACAAAATTTGGTAGGTCCCGAGATTAGAGAATTACTTGGCGTGATCCGGACGCAAGAGCTTCTGGCGGCACGTCGTACCGATGGCGGGCAACAATTGTTTACCCGTGCCAACGACTTCGGGTACTCCAAACACCCTGATGAAACACTAGATATTTGGAACAAAAATGAAGTTCTGAGCGATGTTGTTCGTGCCATCCGAAAATTTAAACCAGATATTATTGTAAACAGATTTGATCATCGCAGTCCGGGCAGTACTCATGGACACCACACTTCTTCGGCCATGTTGAGCTTTGATGCCTTTGACCTGGTGGGTGATGCCACAAAATATCCCGAAACCGCTAAAGAATTTGGTATTTGGCAACCGAAACGACTCTTCTTCAACACCTCATGGTGGTTCTATGGAAGTCAGGAGAATTTTGACAAAGCCGACAAGACCAATCTCGTGGAAGTTGAAACCGGGAGCTACTACCCTTCCCTTGGTTTGTCCAATGGTGAAATTGCCTCCTTGAGTCGGAGTATGCACAAATCGCAAGGCTTCGGAAGTACGGGTTCACGTGGTCGTCAGACTGAATACTTGGAATTCTTAAAAGGTGATTTTCCTTCCGAAAAAGGGAATTTATTCGACGGAATTAACACCACTTGGACGCGTTTGGAGGGAGGTGCCCCTATTGGAGTACTTTTGGCTGAAGTGGAAAAAGAATTCGATTTTACAAATCCTTCGGCTAGTGTTCCAAAATTATTACAAGCCTTTGATCTTATTCGTAAACTTCCCGAAGGACATTGGAAAACGGTGAAGCTGGAAGCCATTAAGAACATTATCGCGGCTTGTACAGGTTTGTATTTAGAAGCCGTTGCAAGTGAACAAACCGTTGCGCCCAAAGGAGAAGTAAAAGTCACTATTGAAGCAATCAATCGTTCGAAAGTTTCCATGACACTTAATTCGGTAAACTCTACTGTGATCGCCTTTCCAAATTCATTAATGGCTACTCCCCTGCCGTATAATAAGTCGTATTCGCTTGAAAGTGTTGAGCAAACGTTTTCAGGAACCGAATATAGTGCTCCGTATTGGCTGAGTAAAAAGGGAACACTAGGGATGTATCGGGTAGATGACAAAAGTCTTATAGGTGTGCCTGAGCGTACCAACCAATTTCCGGTAACCTTTTATATGACTATTGATGGAAGGCAAATTAGTTATGAAAGAAATATCGTGTACAAGTACAATGACCCGGTAGCCGGTGAAGTGTATCGCCCTTTCGAAGTGTTGCCTGAAGTGACTTCAGCTATTTCAGAAAAAGTACTCATTTTTGCCTCCAACGATGCCAAAGAGATTCCTGTAATCGTACGGGCGGGCCGAGACAATATCAGCGGAACCGTAATACTGCAACATCCAAGTGGCTGGGTGGTGACACCTGCGCAACACAGCTTTAGCATTTCACAAAAGGGGCAGCAACAAACGGTCATCTTTACGGTACAACCACCCAAGGAGCAGCACGATGGCTATATAAAACCCTTGGTACAAGTAGGTGATGCCTATTACGATACCGAACTGGTGACCATCGATTATGATCATATTCCGTTTCAAAGTGTGCTATTGCCTTCGGAAGCAAAAGTGGTACATATTGATATTCAGAAAAAGGGACAGCATATTGGCTATATTAACGGTGCCGGGGATGCAATACCGGAAAGTCTGAAGCAAATTGGTTATACGGTGACTACGATTCTTCCTTCAGAAATAACTTCAGAAAATTTAAAACAATTTGACGCTATCGTGGTGGGCATACGCGCCTACAACACGGTACCCGAATTGGATTTCAAACAAACCGAACTCAATACATATGTAAATAATGGCGGGACACTACTGCTTCAGTACAATACCAGTCGCGGCATGAATGATACCGAATTAGGTCCTTTACCTCTTAAACTTTCACGCGATCGCGTTACCGATGAAAATTCAGAAGTAGAAATCTTAGCCCCAAATCACACCGTACTCAATTCGCCCAACAAGATCACTCAAAACGATTTTAAGAACTGGGTGCAGGAGCGCGGACTTTATTTCCCGGGTGAGTGGGATCCTGCCTTTACCCCTATTTTGGGAATGCACGACAAAGGCTATCCCCAAACAAAAGGTTCGCTATTGGTGGCCAAATACGGAAAAGGACATTATATTTACACAGGACTGAGCTTCTTTAGAGAGCTCCCTGCCGGGGTTCCGGGTGCCTATCGCCTGTTTGCTAATCTATTGTCCTTGGGAAACTAATATGACCGAAGAAAAACAAAAATTCGTCTGGAAATGGAAGTACACGCTGGTGTTGCTATTTAATGCCCTGTACATTGTGCTTTTTTATTTTTTAATGCAACACTACGCCTGATATGCAACAAATCGATTGGATTGTACTTGGGAGTACCCTCCTGTTTATTGTGCTGTACGGCACCTATAAAAGCCGTGGCAGTAAAAATGTAACCGACTACCTCAAGGGTGGCAATGAGGCCAAATGGTGGACCATAGGACTGAGTGTTATGGCAACTCAGGCGAGTGCCATAACCTTCCTTTCTACTCCGGGACAGGCCTTTCACGACGGGATGGGCTTTGTGCAATTCTATTTTGGACTGCCTATTGCAATGGTGGTGATCTGTCTGGTGTTCATTCCTATTTATCATAAATTAAAAGTATTTACGGCCTACGAATATCTGGAGACGCGATTCGATCTAAAAACGCGAACCCTAACGGCCATCCTCTTTTTAATACAACGTGGCTTGGCTGCAGGAATTACCATTTTTGCGCCATCGATTATTCTATCTGCGGTGCTGGGATGGAATTTGATCTACCTCAATATCATCATTGGAATTTTAGTGATTATCTATACGGTGAGCGGTGGCACCAAGGCCGTTAGCGTTACTCAAAAACAACAAATGGCGGTGATCTTTGCGGGTATGTTTATTGCCTTTTTATTAATTCTGAATTACCTACCACTCGATATTTCACTTTCCAATGCCTTGGAAATAGCCGGGGCGAACGGAAAAATGGAGATCCTCGATTTTTCCTTCGACTTTAATAACCGATACACCTTTTGGAGCGGTATTATTGGCGGTACCTTCCTAGCCCTCTCCTACTTTGGAACCGATCAAAGTCAGGTGCAGCGCTACCTCTCGGGGAAATCTGTAAAACAGAGTCAGATGGGGCTTATCTTCAACGGCATTATGAAGGTACCTATGCAGTTCTTTATCCTCTTAGTAGGGATCATGGTCTTTGTGTTCTATCAATTCAACAGTTCACCGCTGCATTTTAATCCGGCGGCGGTAAAAGATGTGATGGCTTCGCCCTATGCACAGGAGTATCAGGATTTGGTTTCCGAAAAAATGGCTCTGGACGAACAACTCATCACCAAACAGTTGGAATTTTCGCGAACTGAGGATGCTTCCGAAAAAGAATTACTGAAAGAAGAGATACAGATCATAAATATAACGGAGGACGAATTGCGAGTGCAGTCCAAGGCTGTGATCAAAAAGGCCAATCCCGACGCCGAAACCAACGATAAGGACTACGTCTTTGTGCATTTCATATTAGAAAACCTACCCAGGGGGCTTATCGGACTCCTATTGGCGGTAATACTAAGTGCAGCCATGTCGTCCACAGCATCCGAATTGAATGCCTTGGGCTCCACAACTACTATGGATCTCTATGCCCGGAATGTAGGCATACGAAATGATAAGCACTATGTGCGTGCCTCCAAGTGGTTTACACTTTTGTGGGGTGTCATGGCGATTTTAGTAGCCTGCTTCGCCAATTTGTTTGACAACCTTATCCAATTGGTGAATATAATCGGCTCGATTTTCTACGGAAATATATTAGGGGTCTTCCTTCTGGCCTTTTTCTTTAAGTATATCAAAGGCAATGCTGTTTTTATAGCGGCTCTAATTAATCAAGCCTTGGTGATTGGTCTGTACTTAATGGATGAATTTGAAATCATCAACCTTCCCTATTTATGGCTTAACTTTGTGGGATGTGTTACGGTAATGGCCATGGCATTTTTATTACAGGCGACCGTTATGAAAAACGGCACAGCTGAAAAGTAGGTCCAACGAATAGTCGCTGTTATAATTTTTTTGCGTAAAATAGTAGAAAAATGAATCCATCCAGCAAACTCTTAACTATAAAGCTAGTACATACGCTAATCTGGTTGTTTTTTGTAATAGCCATATTTTATGTACTCTATAGTGGCATTCGAAATCAGGTTACCATTTACACTTGGATTGCCATAGGACTAGTGCTTGGCGAAGGACTTGTTTTACTACTATTTAAGATGTTCTGTCCACTTACGTTGTTGGCGAGAAAGTATTCCAATTCTGACAAGGCAAATTTTGATATTTTTCTGCCGAATTGGTTGGCAAAATACAATAAGTTACTGTTTACCACGCTCTTTGTGATAGGGGTTATAATTGTGTTGCTTCGCATTATTTTTAACGAATAACTTATCTATCCGAATCAGCTAATGGATCGCAGTAAAGAAACTACCAACACCTGGAACAAGATCGCCGATTTGTACGCCGAGAAATTTATGGACCTCGAGCTGTATAACGATTCGTACGATCTGTTTTGCGAACTGATCTCGGAAGCACATCCCAACATCCTAGATATTGGTTGCGGCCCCGGAAACATTACAAAATACCTATTGAAGAAGCGACCTGATTTCAATATGCTGGGGATAGACAATGCGCCTAACATGATCAGACTTGCCAAAAAACACAGTCCTACTGCTGCCTTTCAAGTGATGGATGCAAAGCGTATAATATCGCTTCCTCCAGGCTTCCATGGTATGATGTGTGGCTTCTGTATACCTTATTTGTCGAAAAAGGAGGTTTCAAAATTACTTTCAGATAGTTTTCATCTTTTACAAAATAACGGCATTCTTTACCTTAGTTTTTTAGATGATGATTACGCTAAATCGGGTTATAAAACAGGGAGCACAGGAGACAAGGTATATTTCTATTACTATACGACTTCCTTTCTAGTCGATGCATTGAGAAAACATCATTTCGATATCCTACACCGAATGGAATTCGATTATAAGCGAAGTGAAAACACTTCAGAAAAACATACGGTTCTAATCGCCAAAAAAGTGAGTGCCAAAGTTTAGAAAGATTTGACTATCAAATAATTCCTACATTTTTTTAAATCACTTTTAAATTCCTACAATTTTTTTAAGTATCTTCGCTTTAGCCCTATCTACACTTTTGTACTTTTATTCTACCCTTATGCTTTTGGGATATAATACCCATTGGCAATGAAACAAATTACTTTTATACTGTGCTTGCTTTGCTTCGGAATAGGCCTTGCCCAACATACCGGTAAAGGAGAATGTGCTTTTCAGCCCGATAACAAGGCATGGATTCTGAAGTATAAAAACACCGAAACAAAGGAAGATAAAGTCCAATTGGTGATCGATAAAATTATTTTGGATGGTTATACAGTAATCGAAAGCTCTGATTCGGCCGATATAGATGGGACTAAGAGTTTTGACAAAAATTCCTGCAGTCCAAAGTGCATGATCCGTTTCGGATTGATATACGACAAAAAGAAAGGACTGGTCTTGGATCTTAAAAAGAACCCCGAACTGGAAGCGTTGGTGTTAGAATTTAATGCCGAGAACATTAGCCATATGGATCTTAACGAGTATCAGGAAAAAGACATCTACTCCCCTGCTGCACTAAAACGTTCAGGGATTGTCCTTTATACTGAAGACAGGGATCTAAAAAAAATGATCCGGAAAGCAATTAAAAAAATAGGAAAAAGATAGTTTTAATTGTTCTGCCTCTCTTGAAATTTAGGCTGAAACTACCTGCTTTAGGTGCTAGGAACGATGCACTAGCAAAATTACCAACTGCCGCCACCGCCGCCACCAAAGCCACCGCCTGAGGAGCCACCCCCGCCAGATGAACTACTAGATGGCGAACTTACCATGGTAGACCTTGCCGATGACATGGAACTGGAAAAGGATTGTGAAAAATTGTTCATATTCATCGAACTATAGGATGTCGAACTATACCATTCGGGAGGTTGTACATTGAGGGCGTCAAATTTAGCAGCCCATTTATCGAACATATTAAATGCCAATGCATAGCCCATGGTAGTTTCAAAATACGCAGGATCGTCTTGTAACAGCATTTTCAACTTACCTTGTTCAGACACTTTGATAAAACGTTTAAACCCTTTTAATTCGGACAAGACTTTATTTCCCTTGGCATTCTTCTTGGCCATAAAGTTGTTCATAAACAAAAGAAAGACACAAGTGACCACTACCATAACGGCAGCAAATACACCCCACATAAACAAAACAGGCGGCACCAACAAAATAGGCCATAGAATAAGCGCTGCTAAGCTAATTTTTTTAACCTTTTCTGATTTAGGCTCATAGTACTGCTGCGCCTCTTTCTTTAAGATAGTCTTAGCACTGGTCATGGTGGTATAGAAGGAGTCCTTAAGACTGCTCACAAGTACTTCTTTTTTACTCGCGGAGTTCGTACTCCCAAACAGACCTTTGAATATTTTTTGCTCGTATAGCGGGGCATTTTCGGGTAAGGCATTGATTCGTGTCAATTTGGTATCGCTCTTCGAAAACCAATTCTTTTTAGGTATTTCTTGCATGGTAATAATGCCTTTCGATCCCCAATACGGAATTAGCGAAATTAGGTCGGAAGTATCTTCGCGATCATTTATTAAATAGCCGGCCATGGCCGGATCCATTTGCTGCGGTGGATAATAACTGGAAGCTGCGATTACCCGGTCATCCTTTCCAAATCTTCTCCAAACCAGATAAAAACCGGTTAGCAATGCGCCAATAACTAACAACCACCCGTGTTGCGTCCAAAACGGCCAGAGGGGTTTGATCTCTTTCACCGAATTGGGTGGCAGGTTGACCAATACCGTCACGCTTTGGCCGGCATAGGATACAAAATTTGGAAAACTTCTGGCTGTGATCACCCCATTTTCATTGGAAACGCCAATTTCGGTGCTGATCTGCTCGGTACCGGTATTTCCACTATACACGAATATATCTTCATTACCCAACGAAATTCCTTCGGGGAGGTGTATGGTAAAATCTATCTTTTTAAATACTGCCCACCACCCATCGGGTTTTATGTTCCAATAAAATACAATTCGGTTGTCCTCGTGTAGAAACGCATTGGTCACTCGATACTTAATCTCGTAATGCTGAGGACCTACCAAGGTTACATTGGCGTCACCTATTTTAATTTGCAGATTGTCGCTTAGCTTTTGTTCGAAGGAAAAAGGGGCTTCAAATTTGTAGCCCGGAACTTCTATATCGCTTATCTTAATTCTTCTCGTTTCCTGTTCTCCTTCGGAAGTAAGCAGCTTGTAATTTGTTTGGATGTTTCGGTAAATTCCATGTTTTGGAATTTTAAATCGAAGATCATAGTTTTCGACCACGTCAAAATAACCATCCTTGTGAATATAAATATCCACCTTACAATAATCCACGTCAAAATCCTGCGAAAAACTTTTGGGAAATATAATAAGCGCTAATAGAACAAATACAATTCTTATCATCGTTATAGGTTTAAAATTGAAATCCTAATGAATAACGGGGATACCTTAAAAATTTGAACTACATATGTAGGTCTTTCCTAACTTATGAAAAATCTACTTTCACATTCTCCTTGCTTGCCTGATCGGTTTCAAAATAGTCGAAGTGCTGGTAGTTAAAAACGCCTATAAACAATACTCCGGGGAAGCTTTCTCCATAGGTATTATTTTCGCGTACAGAACCGTTGTAATAACGCCGACTTCGCTCCAGATTTTCTTCTATCTCATTCAACTTAGCCTGCAAATCCAAATAATTCACATTTGCTTTTAGGTCGGGATAGGCTTCACTCAATGCGAAAATACTACGGAGGGCACTTTGTAGTAGGTTTTCGGCTTTGATTTGCGAATTGATATCTCCTTTTGGAACCTGCATCGCTGCATTTCGGGCATTAATTACATCTTCCAGAGTAGATTTTTCATGTGCCGCATACCCTTTGACCGTTTCCACCAAATTCGGAATAAGGTCATAGCGCCTTTTCAAAGCAACATCAACATTGCTCCAAGCATCTTTCACTAAATTCCTGTTCTTTGCAAAACGATTAAAAACACTAATTAGTAAAAGCCCAATAATAAGTACTACACCCAATAAAATAAGTAAAACAATCATCAAAAAATAGTTTAGGTTGTTAGCTTTCAGAAATGATTTCTGATTTTTTGCATAACTAAGATACTTTATTTTACCATTACTTCAACAATGGTTTGACAACTAAAAAATTAGTGCATTGAACTTCCTTATTTATAGTCTTTGATTCCAAACCATAAAAAAAGCCCCGGAATTCCGGGGCCTTTGAGTAGACATTTTTAAGGTGTAAGCAATTTTACATCGCTCCCCACTCCTTTAAAGATTTTTGATTTAAGGCTACATAATCGTCATTACCCGCAGCTTTCGCCATTTCTAATGATTTCTGAGCTGCTTTTATAGCACCTTTTTTATCTCCCGATTTTGCATAAATAAGGGATTGTTGTCTGAAATACCAAAAGGCATCGGAACGCAATTCAACCGCCTTATCGATCCAAGTCTTAGCCTTGTTAATATCCTTGCCCGATTCTAAATAATACACTGCTGCTGCATAATAATCGTTCGCGCCGGGACCGCTCATCACCTGATCGATACTTGCTGCCACTTTTTTATCGGTATTGAACTTCATAGGAACCCCAACATAGGTTTTTTCCCAAAGGATCCCAAGTACAGCTGAATCGTTGGTGATATCGTCAAAAGACATGGTAAAAGATTCAATGTTCATTGGCATTGGATATACCTGTGCCTTAACGGTAGCCGCAACCTTGGCATCGTCCCACTCTTGTGGGGTACCCCAGTTGCTCGCATCGCTATAAAACATCACTTCCCAGTTTTCGGCATTGGGTTTTGTGTAAATCGCATAACTTCCTGCTTTTAGTGTTTTTCCACCAATGGTAACCTCATCACTAAAGGTGATTTTTGTATTGGCGTTTGCCCCGGTTCTCCAAATTTTTCCATAAGGAACAAGACCGTCAAAAATAACTCTACCTCGCATGGCAGGTCGGGAATACTCCAGAGTTACATCGGTCAATCCCACTTTCTGTTCAATTTTTTGAAAAGGACTGGGTGCTGGTGTTTGTATTTGAGCATAGCCTCCTACCGAAACAAGAGCTACACAAACTAAAAGAAATAGTTTTTTCATAGGTGTAAATTTTTAAAGTTTTTAACGTGTCACGAAGTTACAACAACCCTTGCTTCTAAAAGTTAACAAAAACTTAAATTAGAATGTATCACCTGTCTTAACGATGCAGTTCGAAGTAGCACCTTGCACCTTTTCAAAAATGACATCTCAGTTGCTGATTGGTTGTATGCCGGAAAAGGAGACATATTGTTGTTAAGTTTATTATAATTCTTGTTTATATTTTTATAATATATGTTAAACAATCATATTTTTGTGATATGAATGATATATCTATTTTTTGGTTCCGAAGGGATCTTCGCTTAGACGACAATGCCGGTTTGTATTGGGCATTGCTAGGTCATTTGCCAGTCCTGCCTCTATTTATTTTCGATACCGAAATTTTAGAGGATCTCCCAAAAAATGATGCACGGGTCAGTTTTATTTTTAAAACGCTACAAAATATACGGAAAGACCTGCAAGTACACGGAAGTGATTTGCTCCTTTATCAAGGTACACCGTCCGAGATATTCGAAGAATTACTGAAGCACTATACTATAAAAAGTGTTTTTACCAATCACGACTATGAACCATATGCTATAAAACGTGATGCCGAAGTGAAAGCGCTACTCTCTAAAAAAGGAATCGAATTTCTAAGTTTCAAGGATCAGGTCGTTTTCGAAAGGGATGAAATCGCAAAAGCGGATGCTTCTCCCTATGTGGTCTATACACCCTATATGAAAAAATGGAAAGCCAAATTTTCGAAGCACACACATCTCAGGGTGTACGACACAAAACCATTGGTTGGAAATCTGCTTCCGATAAATCCATCAACGAATATACACATAGAGGATATGGGGTTTGAACTTTCAAAGATTCAAGTGCCAAGCTACGATCTTTCTTCAGCAAGTATTCAGAATTATGAGGAAACCAGAAACTTCCCTGCCTTGGAAAGTACATCACGTCTGGGTCCGCACTTGCGATTTGGAACAATCAGTGTTCGCGAAGCGATGAAATACGCTATAGCGGAAAAAAATGAAGTGTTTTGGCAAGAACTCATCTGGCGGGAATTCTTTATGCAAATCCTATGGCATTTCCCTGAAACAGTAGAAAATGCCTTCAGAAAAAAATACGATCGAATTTCTTGGAGAAACAATGAAACTGAATTTACCGCCTGGAAAGAAGGTAGAACAGGATTCCCTCTTGTAGATGCCGGAATGCGGCAATTGAAGGAAACAGGTTATATGCACAATCGCGTTCGAATGCTAACTGCCAGTTTTTTATGTAAACATCTATTGATCGATTGGCGGTGGGGGGAAGCCTATTTCGCGGAGAAGCTCTTGGATTACGAACTATCGAGCAATGTTGGAAATTGGCAATGGGCTGCCGGAAGTGGTGTAGATGCCGCTCCTTACTTTAGGATCTTTAACCCAAGCTCCCAACTTGAAAAATTTGATAAAAATTATAAGTATATCAAAAGGTGGGTGCAAGAGTTTGATACTGAAGATTATCCTTCAAAAATAGTGGATCACAAGGAGGCCAGAACCCGTGCGTTGGCAACCTATAAAATAGCCTTGCAAAATTAATTTGTAGGAATTTTCTAAATATTTTGTTAATTTATTAGATAAATTACATATATTTATCGACTAAATTGATTATAAGGTAGTTACATAACCCCCAAATTTATGCTTATGGAAACCTATGACAATGAATTCACTAACGGTGAAATTACCGTGACATTCGAGCCCAAAAGATGCATTCACGCCGAAAAGTGTGCCAAAGGCCTCTCTGAAGTTTTTAAAACAAGTGTAATTCCATGGATTGATCTCGATGGTGCTGAAACCGAACGTATTATTGCGCAGGTTAAGAAATGTCCCTCAGGTGCTCTTAATTTTTGTTATAATGACGAATTGGTTTCTGTTAAATAAAATCTAATTGAGTTCAATTTTTGGGTAGTTTTCTACAATTTTTCTACTCTTGCAGTGTTAAGTAACGAGACCAAACCTAACTCTGAATCATGAAAAGAAAATTAGCTGCATTACTCCCCATACTTTTTATCGTACTTTCCCTGACGGCTCAAGAAGAAACTCAAGAATCCAATCCAAATAGCCTGGAATCGCAATTTGTCAATGTGATTGATAAATCGAACAGCTATCAGGAATTCAAAGTAATTTCAAAGGCAAAATTGCACCTGCTTCGAAAGAATATTTTAGATTCGGTGGCCGCTTTGGAAACTACTATTGAAACCATTCAAACCGAAATTGAAAGCCAAAAAGAACAGATCGCCTCATTAAGCCAGGATCTGAAAGCTACTCAAGAAAGCCTGCTTTTATCCAAGGAGAAAGAAGACGGAATTGAGTTTTTTGGAATGTTTACCAAAAAGTCTACATACAATGCAATTATGTGGGGTATCATCCTCTTTTTGCTGGCCGGAATGATGTTCTTTGTTTATAGATATAAAAGTAGTAATGCATTAACCAAGGCAGCTCGTAAAAAACTGGATGAAGTAGAGTTGGACTTTGACATTCACCGACAAAAAAGTTTGGAGGAACTTCAACAATTAGGAAGGAAACTACAAGACGAGATTAACAAGAATAGAAAAGCACAATAAAAAAAGCCTCCAGTTGGAGGCTTTTTTTATTAAGATTCTATTCGAGTGATTTTTGCGCCAATAGCTCGAAGGCGCTCATCTATATTTTCATACCCTCTATCAATTTGTTCAATGTTGTGAATCGTGCTGATTCCTTGTGCAGAAAGTGCTGCAATCAACAAGGATATTCCTGCTCTAATATCGGGTGACACCATAGTTGTCGCCTTGAGGTTGGATTCGAAGTTATGCCCAATGACCGTTGCTCTATGAGGGTCACACAAAATAATCTTGGCGCCCATATCTATTAATTTATCAACAAAGAAGAGTCGGCTTTCAAACATTTTTTGATGAATCAAAACACTGCCTTTGGCCTGAGTACATACCACGAGTACTATACTTAAAAGATCGGGTGTAAAACCCGGCCAAGGAGCATCGGCTACCGTAAGAATAGAGCCATCGATATAACCTTGTATCTCATAGCTTTCTTGCGATGGAATATAAATATCGTCTCCTCGCTTTTCCAGTGTGATCCCCAATTTCCGAAAGGTATCCGGAATCAGTCCTAGATTTTCCCAACTCACATCTTTAATGGTAATTTCACTGCGGGTCATAGCTGCTAACCCAATCCAACTTCCAATCTCGATCATATCGGGCAAGACGCGATGCGTACAGCCTCCCAATCGCTCCACCCCTTCAATTATCAACATATTGGATCCCACGCCGCTAATTTTAGCACCCATGGAATTCAGCATTTTGCACAACTGTTGTAAATAGGGTTCGCAAGCGGCATTGTAGATAGTAGTCGTTCCTTTTGCTAAAACGGCAGCCATAACAATATTAGCAGTCCCTGTTACTGAAGCTTGGTCCAACAACATATAGGTACCCGTAAGTCCATTAGGAGCTTCTACTCCGTAAAATCGCTCTTCTTTATTATATCGGAAGGTAGCGCCCAGTTTTATAAATCCTTCAAAATGGGTATCCAACCTACGTCTCCCAATTTTATCACCACCGGGACGAGGGATATATCCCTTTCCGAAGCGAGACAGTAAGGGTCCAACAATCATAATAGACCCGCGAAGCGAACTTCCCTCCTGCTTGAACAGCTCAGATTCGAGATAGTCTAGGTTGAGTGCATCCGATCGAAATGCGTATTTCCCTTTTGCCAGCTTTTGGGTTTTGACTCCTAAATTCCCTAAGATTTCAATGAGTTTGTTAACATCTCTGATATCCGGAATATTCTCAATAATCACTTCTTCAGGGGTTAACAAAACGGCACAAAGAATTTGTAGCGCTTCATTTTTTGCACCCTGTGGACGTATTTCACCTTTTAGTTTGTGACCGCCCTCAATTTGAAAAGTTTCCATACTGCGTTATAGGGAGGTTAATATCGTTTGCGGTTGCGATTGCCTTTGTAGTTCTTCTTACTTGAAGCACTACTGCTGCTGCTGCTACTGAATCGTTTTTTACTCTTCAATAAATCGTGCGCCTTGGAAAGGTCTTCATCGCTATTCTTAAGATTGATCTTACCATCTGAAAGTTCAAATAAATGTTTGAAGATCACGTCGTCTTCTACCGTGTCCTTGTTCCAATTAAGGAAACACTTCTTCATGTGGTTGGCAATGGTCAATACCAAGCCATCTTTCATGTCGCCATCTTCCCAGCTATTGGCTACGTCTATCATGCGCTTGATATTATTTCCGTAGAAACGATATTTAGGAAAGTTTTGAGGGTATTCCAACGGTTCAGGACGTTGCATCAATTCTTCACGAGAAGGAATCTCATAAGGTGAGTCTGCATCCAGTTTGAAATCGGAAATCATAAAAAGTTGATCCCAAAGTTTGTGCTGAAAGTCGGGCACATCGCGTAAGTGTGGGTTTAAATTCCCCATTACCGCGATAATACTTTTGGCTACTTTATTACGTTCTTCTTTGTCTTCTTTTGAAATGGCATAGTCTACCATTTTCTGAATATGACGACCGTATTCAGGTATCATTAAATGAGGTCGTTCGGTGTTGTATTCTAAATTTTCTATCAAAATATATTAATTAAAAAAGGAGGGTTTGTACTTCTGAAGTAATTCTGTCATGCAAAATACTAAATTTATAAAGAAATAACCCCTTCGACGCTAGAAACTTCAAGATATTTCTCGATAACAGCTTCAGGGGAATGCATCTCTACTTTGATTGAAACACTGGTATAAGTCCCTTTTGAAGAGTCCCGCGTTTGAATAACGGCACCAGTTCCGTTAAAAATTGCTTCTATTTCGGCGATCTTCTCGAGGTCGGCCGGAACTATAAACTTGTACAGATACGGTGCCGGCCAGGTAGTATCATCGGTAAGTTGTTGTTTTAAACGCGTGTAGAATTCGGTGGTTTTCTTGTCTTGTTTCATTCGCAATTCAAAGATTAAGAGCAGCGCAAAGATACACTTTAGGTCTCAATAATATTTACGTACTTTGTACAAAATTGTAACGCTTGAAAACTAAAAGAATTGTGATCTCCGGCGGACCTGGTTCCGGAAAAACCACCTTGATATCACATTTGGAAGAACAAGGATATGTTTGTATGCATGAGATCTCCAGAGACGTTATCAAAACAGCGCAAAAAGAAGGAATAGAGCAATTGTTTCTGGAAAACCCCCTGCTCTTTAGTCAGAAGTTATTGGAAGGCCGGTTACAACAATTCAATGAGGGTAGTTTACACCGAATTCCATTTTTATTCTACGACAGAGGAATGCCCGATGTGACGGCCTATATGGACTATATCCAGTCTCGTTATCCCGATTACTTCTACAGAACCTGCACGACCCATCGGTACGATACCGTTTTCTTATTACCCCCCTGGGAGGATATTTATGAGCAGGACAACGAACGCTACGAATCTTTCGAAGAGGCCGAAAAAATCTATCACTACCTGCTGCAAGGATATCGAAAATACGGATATCACGTCAAGGAAGTGCCTGTTGGAAATGTAGATAGCAGGGCAGATTATATTCTTTCTCAACTGACCCCAAAACAGTGAATACACCGCTAAGCATACTAGAAAAGTATTGGGGTTTCACTTCCTTCAAACCCATGCAAGAAGAGATTATTTCTTCTGTGATGGACGGAAAAGACACGGTGGCATTGCTACCAACCGGTGGCGGGAAATCACTCTGTTTTCAAATTCCGGTGATGGCGATGGAAGGCATAGGTGTGGTAATCTCTCCTTTGGTGGCTCTAATGAACGATCAGGTTAAAAGTCTTCAGGAACGAGGCATAAAAGCCATGAGTATTACCGGCGGTATTTCTATTGACGAATTGCGAACAGCCTTGGACAATGCCATTTACGGTAATTATAAGTTCATATACCTCTCCCCGGAACGACTTCAGCAGGAAATGGTGCAAAATGCGATACGCCATATGAATGTAAATTTAATCGCAGTAGACGAAGCGCACTGTATTTCGCAATGGGGGAATGATTTTAGGCCGGCTTATAAAAATATCCATTTGCTGCGGGAACTGCATCCCTTGATACCAATTATTGCCCTTACCGCCACAGCAACTCCCGAAGTCCTACAAGATACCATTATACAGCTACAGATGGAACTTCCGGGAGTTTACAAACAATCCTTTGTGCGCGAAAATCTTTCGTATCAGGTGTGTTTCGAAAATGACAAACTCTATCGAATGCAGCAATTATTAAAGTCGAATACCGAATCGGCCATAGTGTATGTGCGCAGCCGAAGTGCGGCTGTTGAAACAGCCAATGAGCTAAACAGTCTAGGTATTAGCAGTACGTATTTTCATGGTGGTATCTCGAAAAACGATAAGCAAACGCGACTTGCAAACTGGAAATCGAACAAGGTGAAAACCATGGTAGCCACCAACGCCTTTGGAATGGGTATTGATCATCCAACGGTTCGATACGTGATTCACACCCAACTCCCGGAAAGTCTGGAGAGTTACTTTCAAGAAGCGGGTCGGGCCGGTAGGGATGGTGCTTATGCCGTTGCGGTCATCCTCTTCAACGAATATGACAAGTTGCTGGTAAGAAAACAATTTGTCGATTCATTGGCTTCGGCAAAAGATTTAAAAAAGCTGTATCGCACGTTAAACAACTATTTTCAGATTCCATATGGGGAGGGTGAATTTACGGAACACAATTTCAGTTTTACAGAATTCTGCCAGACTTACCAACTCAACACCTTGCGCACTTATAATGGGTTAAATGCGTTGGACCGATTGGGAGTCCTTCAACTATCACAGGAGTTTGGACGAAAATCGAAGCTTCAGTTTTTAGTATCTTCCGAAGTACTCCTTCAATATTTCAGCAAAGACCCTGCTATATCGGTTATTGGAAAGACCATCCTTCGTTTGTACAGCGGGATCTTCGACACGCCTACTTTTATCAATCTCGAACTCGTAGCCTCCAAGAGCGGCCAATCCATAAAACGGATTATTGAAACCCTTAAGTTATTTGAACGCGATCAATTGTTGGAGCTCACCTTATATGAAACCGATGCAACTCTTAGCTTTTTAGTGCCTCGTGAAGATGATAAGACCATTAACATTATTGCGAAAGAGGTAACCAATCTAAACGAGAAAAAAGCAAGTCAGGTAGCTTCTGTTTTGAATTACGTTGAAAATTCAAATGATTGTAAAAGTGTTCAATTGGTTCGTTATTTTGGGGAGACCGAAGTGCCTCCCTGTGGTATATGCAGTGTTTGTGCATCACAAGATACAAAGGCGACCAAAAAAGAAGTGAAGCTTATTGCAGACGCGATACTACATTTATTGGAAGAACAGGAATTGAATTCGAGGGAAATTTCAGAAAGGCTTACTTTTACCGAAGCTAAGATCGTGCATGTATTGCAATTGTTATTGGATGCCGAAAAGATTAGGAGGAATTCCAAAAATCAATTTTACCGAAACAAATGAGAGACATTAGAATCGTTTTTATGGGGACTCCCCACTTTGCCGTTGGGGTGCTACAAAAACTTGTGGAAGAAGGAAAAAACATTGTTGGCGTGATCACAGCTCCAGACAAGCCGGCGGGACGGGGACGTAAATTAAGGCCTTCGGCTGTAAAAGTATATGCGCTCTCCCAAGCGCTTCCCATATTACAACCAACCAATTTAAAGGATACTGCTTTTTTGGAAGCACTAAAAGGGCTAAATGCCAATCTGCAAATTGTAGTGGCCTTCAGAATGCTGCCAAAGGTGGTTTGGAGCCTACCCGAATATGGCACCTTTAACCTGCATGCATCCTTATTGCCCAATTATAGAGGGGCTGCTCCTATTAATTGGGCCATCATCAATGGCGAAACCAAAACCGGAGTCACCACCTTCTTTATCGATGACAAGATTGATACCGGAGAAATTATTTTACAAGATGAAGTGGCTATATCACCAAATGAAACGGCAGGAACCCTTCACGACACCTTGATGCACTTGGGAAGTGAATTGGTGCTGAAAACGGTCTCATTACTGGAAAAAGGGCCTGTTGTCACACAAGTACAGAAGCAGGGTACCCATTTAAAAGAAGCCCCAAAACTTCATACAGAGAATACCAGAATCGATTGGAAACAAGCTGCAGCAAAGATCGACACCTTTATAAGAGGCCTTTCCCCCTATCCCGGTGCCTGGTCCTTACTTAGAAATGGCGCAGAAGAGTTGGTGGTAAAAATTCACCATGCAACTGTAGTTATTGCGTCCCATCAAGACGAAATTGGAAGCATTACAGCGACTAAAAAGGAAATGAAAATTTCGGTAAAGAATGGCTACCTATATATTGAGGAAATGCAGTTAGCCGGAAAGCGAAAAATGGCAATTCGCGATCTATTGAACGGTTATTCATTCGATGACGCTGCTAAAATGTTGTAAAGCCTTACTGCTATTGATTTCGTTAAAATTCAGAAAAAATCGCATTCTTTATTAACAAAGGCTCTAAGTTATTAACAAATATGGCGATTTCCCGCGTCATTCCTTGCATGAACCGATAATCCGATTAAATTTGTAGAGCAATTAATTGAAGTTTAACCAACAATTTAATTTAAACAGTAAACTATGAACAAATCAGATTTAATCGATGCAATGGCCGCGAGTGCCGGAATCACTAAAGCAGCTGCAAAAAAAGCATTAGAGTCCTTTTTAGGAAATGTACAGAAATCTCTTAAGAAGGGAAACAGAGTATCATTAGTAGGTTTCGGATCTTGGTCAGTATCTAAAAGAGCTGCCAGAGAAGGAAGAAACCCTCAAACTGGAAAAACTATTAAAATTGCTGCTAAAAAAGTAGTTAAATTTAAAGCAGGTTCTGACTTAGCAAAAAGTGTAAACTAATTTTGCGCAAACGAATTTGACAAAAAACCCTTCCATTTGGAAGGGTTTTTTATTGAAATAAAGTATAGTTTAAAAGCAATCTGTTGCTTTTTCGGAAATTAATACTTAGATTTAATTCGATAAACTCTATAGATGACTTCATTAAAACCAACCAAAGGAGTACTTCTCGTTGCTGAACCATCTATCATTGGTGATGTTTCATTCAACAGATCGGTCGTGCTATTGGCAGAATACAACGAAACAGGATCCGTAGGTTTTATCCTCAATAAACCCTTAGAATACAAGCTGAAAGACTTCATCCCGGAGGTCAATTCAAACCTACGCGTTTATAATGGAGGGCCCGTTGAGCAAGACAATCTTTATTTTATACATAGAATCCCTGAAATTATTCCCGACAGTATCGAAATTTCAAACGGGATTTATTGGGGTGGTGATTTCAATGCGATCACCGGATTGCTTCAAGAAGACGCATTACATGAAGACCAGATCCGTTTCTTTTTAGGGTATTCAGGATGGGAAAGTCAACAACTGGAGCAAGAACTCGAAGTAAATAGTTGGGTGGTTGTACCTAACAATTACAAAAATGACATCATTGGAAAATCCTATGACAACTTTTGGAAGGAAAAAATGATCGAATTTGGCGGCGATTATGTCATTTGGTCAAATGCCCCTGAGAATCCTATTTACAACTAACCCAAGCGAGCTTTTACATTTAATTTTGCCAATAGGTCCTTTGCGACAAGGTTTACAAATTCTTTTTTACGGTATTTGGTAACTGGTTGAATTCCAACAATGGTATTGGTAATAAATAATTCGTCTGCTTTTTGAAGTTCGAAAGGCGAGACCGAAGCTTCTTCCAATATATAATCTGGTAGTTGCCCAATAATAGCGATGAGTTGTTTTCGTATAATTCCGTTTAGGCAACCGTCGGATAAAGGAGGGGTTTTTATTTTATAACCGGACACTAGGAATAAATTTCCATTCAATGCTTCAATAACCTGTTTGTTTTCATTCAGCAATAAACAATTGTCAAAATCGTTTTCTTTGGCAAAAATACTACCCAATACGTTGATCGTTTTACTGGTTGATTTAAGGGTAGACAACAGGCCCGAATTAACGTAATAGTCTTTGAACAATTCAACTGTATAGGGACGATCACTGAGGGTGTAAAATGGATTTTCCAGTTTTTCATACGAAATCAGATACTCAATATCATTGGTGTGCGGCCTATACTTCCCTCCGGATTTGCGCCATATCAAAATTTTCACTCGATACGCTTGTGACTTATCTGTTTCTTGCAAGGTCTTCTGAATTTGCTCCTCCAGATACTCCATGGTGAAATTCATGGGGATTTCCATTCGTAAAATTCGCATCGAAGCCATTAATCTGAAGTAATGATCCTCCCAAAAAAATAGTTTTCCGGCAGACACTTTTATGGTTTCAAAGAGTGCATCGGCATACAGTAGTCCTCTGTTTTCTGAAATTTCAGATGATGAAATTAGCTTCCCGTTGAGATTGAGCATAAAAAAACCGTCCCTTTTGTACGGGACGGTGCAAAGATACTATATTCTATAACTTTTTAGGTAGATCCCAATATCTGTTTCAGATTGGAAATCATATTTTCCCAAAGCATTTTTCCTTCTTCAATTTCATCTTCTTCAGCAAAATCGGTTACCATCAAGGAGACGTCTTTGGTAATTTCATCTACCTGAATGCGCATCTCAAAATAGTAGTCGGTGTCGTCATCCTCAACCCATCGAAACTTGATACGTTCGCCACTTTTCTTCCCTAATAATTTGGCTTTTTCTTCACTTTCAGACCAAATAAAGGTAAAAAACTCACCTCTAGAGTTAACATTATCGGCATACCATTCGCTCATCCCGCTTGGGGTAGAAATATATTGGTATAAAAGAGAAGGAGATACATGTATCGGAAACTCCATCTCATATTTTATTTTTTCTTCCATAGTTTTAGTAAGTGGAAGCCCAATATATATATTTTAAACTTAACCCGTGAACGAAAGCGAAGATTTTTTTAAGGAGGTTTAAAACAAAAAAAACTCTTCATGTTGAGGGGTTTATTACTGGTTTAGAAATATCACGTTATAATTTAACATTAGGTGATGAATTTAAGATCACAACTGTACATTAACCTCTACTTAAATTGTTTTCAGATAATTTAGCCAATGAAAAAGCGGCTATAGCCATAACCAAATCTCTTACCGCAACATCTACAAAACTCCAGCTAAACAGTAATGTTAATGCAATAACCACCAACCAGGCGGAAACCACATATGCTCCAAACTTTGTTTTTGTTAGCACAAGAATACCGGCAACAATTTCAATTATACCTACAATCATCATTAGGGTAGCCGGTTCAAAAGGAAGAATTGCTGCAAAGCCTTCAGAAATATATTGACTCCAGTCGGTTAAAATGTTTGTAAATTTGTCTAATCCTGCAACTATTGGCACTAAGCCAAAGGTATACTTTAACAGGTTTCTTACTAATTGCACGTTCGAATCCATAATTTTACTTTTTAATTATTTATAAATTTGTTTACTCTTTTGATAGCAGATAATTAAAAAGGATACAAATTTTTGTAACTTTTTTTCTGAATCCTTATCTAAAGCAAAACACAAAGAACTATGGAAGCTATTAAGATGCATGATTCTAATACTCATACAATAAAAGAATCGGAAGTAATAAGGCGTATTCTGGCTGGAGAGAAAGAGCTCTACGAAATTTTGGTGAGACGAAATAATCAAAAATTGTATCGAATTATTCGAACATATTTAAAAGACGAGGCTGAGATAGCAGATATAATGCAGAATAGCTACCTAAAAGCCTTTACTAAACTGTATCAATTCAAATTAGCATCTTCATTTTCCACATGGCTTATTCGAATAGGAATAAATGAGGCGTTGGCTCGCTTAAAGGAAAAAGGGAAATTAGTTCATTTAAACGAACAATTAACTAATCTAAGACCCAATACAATTCTGGAAATTCCAGACAGTAAACAATTAAATCCGCAGGAGAAAATGATTCGGAATGAAGCAAAACAATTATTGGAAAATGCGATAGATCATTTAGACATAAAATATAAAACGGTTTATATACTAAAAGAAGTGGAAGAAATGAGCTTGAAAGAAATTAGTATTGCCTTGGATATAAGTATCGCCAATGTAAAAGTACGGCTGTATCGCGCCAAAGAAATGCTAAAAGAAAAACTTTACGAAGTAACAAACGATAAAAATATTTTTGAGTTTGGTTTTAGCAAGTGCGACCGAATAACCGAAAATGTGATGTTGAAGATACTGAAATTGCGCATTTCTCAATGAGTCCTCCGATGCCAGCCCTACGCGTCGTCTAATTAATATTCGTTCATTTTGGATCCAAAAATACACTATAAAATTTCTCATATCCAAAAAAATAGTGAGAAGTCGGTATATTTATACACTATAGAATGATTCACATTTATAAAACAAGAAAAACTTGAAATTTACAGGTCAAAACAGTGAATATCTGGAGATTGTTGACATCGACAAATCATACGCCAAAATACTTAATGAATCCAAACAAAGTGAGTTATTACTTATTTGGTTCAAGACCGATAACAATAAGATTAATATAGACGCGATTGACTATATTTTTAACGCGAATGACATTATAAGCTTGACGGAGTTTCATACTATTAGGGTAGATCAAATAATACAGGCGACACTAATTAAATGGAATAGGACATTTTACTGCGTGGTGGATCACGATATCGAGGTAGGATGCAAAGGCATATTATATTATGGCGCTTCTACGGTTCCTATCATAAAACTCGATGAAAACCACATTGATGTGCTAACAACTTTGTTTAAGATGCTATATATCGAGATGAAATCCAGAGATAATTTACAATTGGAAATGTTGCAGATGATGCTAAAGCGGCTTCTAATTTTATGTACACGTATTTATAAAGAACAAAATATGGTGTCAAAACTTAGAACACAGAGCATAGATGCCATAAGAGAATACAATTATCTGGTAGAACAACACTTTAAAACCAAGCACACGGTGACGGAGTATGCAGCTTTGTTGTTTAAATCACCAAAAACCCTTTCCAACCTATTTAAAAAATATGGCGCTACAACGCCTCAGCAATTCATTCAAAACAGAATAATGCTTGAGGCAAGACGATTACTAATTTATTCTGAAAAGTCTATTTCCGAAATAGGTTTTGATTTAGGGTTTTCAGACCTACAAAGTTTTAGTCGCTTTTTTCGTAAACAAGAAGGTAATTCTCCACAAAAATTCCGGAACCGGGAAGTATTGCCAACAAAGTAGGTAGTATTGATTACCTTCTAAGCTCCCTTCCAGCTTACATTTGTACTGTAGATAATTAATAAATCATTAAAAACAGTATATCATGAAAAATGTAACAAAAATTTCAGTACCAACAAAAAAGGATGTTAATGA
Source organism: Altibacter sp. (assembly GCF_019913785.1). GTDB lineage: Bacteria > Bacteroidota > Bacteroidia > Flavobacteriales > Flavobacteriaceae > Altibacter. The sequence goes on along the minus strand of NZ_JAIOHK010000035.1, from coordinate 93,045 downwards.
AAAAAGCCAAAAACTCTTTGATCAATTAAATGCCCAATTAGGAATGGTTCCTAACTTATATGCAACTATTGGTTATTCCAGCAATGCATTAGATAACTTCCTAACCTTTTCGGGAAATGCAGGAAAAGGTAGCTTCTCAAACAAAGAAATTGAAGCGATTAAACTTGCCGTATCTCAAGTTAATAATTGTACCTATTGCAAATCTGCACACACGGCAATTGCTAAAATGAACGGATTTTCAGATGCCGAAACGGTTGAACTGAGAAATGCCACAATCAAGGATCCAAAATTAAAAGTGCTTACCACTATGGCAAAACAAATTGCCGAGAAAGCAGGACATATTGATGCTGATGTTAGAGAATCCTTTTTTGATCAAGGATACGATGCGAAGGCCCTTATGGACTTTATTGCGGTAGTAATCGCTATTACATTTACTAACTATGCCCATGCGCTGACCAAAGTAGATGTTGACTTTCCATTAGTGGAAAATTAAAAATAACGCAACCAATTTTACAAAAAATCAACCTAGAGATTATAAAAGCAATCGCGGTCCCGGTATATTCCTGGACCGTTTTTGCGTTTAATTAAGTACCTTGTTAACCGAAAACTCAACGCAATTAATTTGTCGCCTCTCAACTACGCACTGTTAATTGCAAGATGAAAAATACCAAATGCCAATAGAAAACATACCAGAAATCTACATAAAGGACCATAAAAAAACTCCCGATTTGTTTGTGTATGATTTTAAGATGACCCATGATGTTGTAAAAAGCAAAGTCAATTTAGGAATGAATATGTTTAGCTTTTTACAAGTTGGCAAAAAACAAGTTCACTTTGCAGGTACAGCGATTGCGGTAAATAAAGACCAATCGCTATTGCTTAAAAAAGGGAACTGGCTTTGGACAGAATTGTTAGACACCGAAGCAATTTACTATTGCAAACTCTTCTTTTTTTCAGATAGAAAACTTAAGGAATTTTTAGAAAGACATGCCGAAAATAAAGAACCACTAAAGGACGAAACGCCCTATTTTATTATAAGAAATGATGCATACATCACATCGTATTTAAATTCACTATCCACAATAAGCAATGCTCCACCCGTTTTTATGGAAAATTTACTTGCGGTGAAATTTGAAGAGTTATTGCTTTATCTGCTTCAAAAATACGGAAGAAAATTTGAGTTTTATTTACATTCATTGATAGTTAATAAAAGCTCACCCTTTAAAATTTTGATCGATAGCAAGATACACTCTAACCTAAAATTGGAAGAAATAGCGTTCCTCTGCAATATGAGCCTCTCGACTTTTAAGCGTTATTTTTTTAAAGAGTATAACGTATCACCGGGAAAATGGTTTCATGACAAAAGGCTTTTAAAAGCCAAAAGACTCTTAGAAGAAGGAATTTGTAAGCCATCTGAGATATACTTGGAATTTGGATACAATAACCTCTCAAACTTCAGTACCGCCTTTAAAAATAAATTCGGTGTTAGTCCAAAAGAAGTCTGCTAATACACTACCCTATTCATTGCCTATATAATTAATACTTCTCTAAATTTAGGACATTAGACCCTTTTCATAATTATTGACCTCTTTTCATAAGTAATTGCCAAAAGTTTAATTGTAACTTTCAATGGAAATTATTTATTAACCTTAATAAAATAAGACAATTATGTGTAAAAATCACGGCGTCTCCTATATGGGACCAGGAAAAGTAGAAGTGACGGAAATAGACTATCCCAAGCTAGCATTGGGAGATCGAAAGTGTGAACACGGTGTTATCTTAAAGATAGTAGCCACTAATATTTGTGGTTCAGACCAGCATATGGTGAGAGGTAGAACAACGGCCGAAAAGGGATTGGTATTGGGCCATGAAATCACTGGAGAGGTTATAGAATTGGGCCGAGACGTTGAGTTTATTAAAAAAGGAGATTTGGTTTCTGTACCCTTTAACATTGCATGTGGCCGTTGTAGAAATTGCAAAACCGGTTTAACTGGCATCTGTTTAAATGTAAACGGAGATCGTCCGGGAGCGGCTTATGGATATGTTGATATGGGAGGTTGGATAGGAGGTCAAGCAGAGTATGTAATGGTGCCTTATGCCGATTTTAACTTATTAAAATTTCCCGATAAGGATCAAGCCATGGAAAAAATATTGGACTTGACGATGCTTTCCGATATTCTACCAACCGGATTTCATGGAGCGGTTATGGCAGGTGTAACCGCTGGTTCGGTTGTATATATTGCTGGAGCAGGACCAGTAGGACTGGCCTGTGCTGCGGGTTGTCAATTATTAGGTGCAGCTGTAGTTATTGTAGGTGATCTTAATGAAGAGCGTCTAGCGCATGCTAGAACCTTTGGTTGTGAAACCATTAATTTGACCAATGGCATTCCTGTTGAAGAACAAATAGCGATGATCGTTGGTATCCCCGAAGTAGATTGTTTCGTTGATTGTGTAGGTTTTGAAGCTAGTGGGCATGGTGCCAATGCTGGAAAAGAAATGCCGGCTATTGTGTTAAACCAGGCTATGGCGATAACCAGAGCGGGTGGTCAAATTGGTATTCCCGGTCTGTATGTAACTGAAGACCCGGGAGCAAAGGATGAAGCTGCACAGCAAGGAAGTCTGAAAATCCGTTTCGGATTGGGATGGGCAAAATCCCATTCTTTTCATACAGGACAAACACCAGTAATGAAATATCATAAGCAATTGATGAATGCCATATTGTACGATAAAATTGATATTGCTAAGGCTGTAAATGTAGAAGTGATAAGTCTGAAAGATGCCCCAAAAGGCTATGCGGCATTCGACAGCGGAGTCGCTAAAAAGTTTGTTATCGACCCACACGGCATGATAGCCTAATGTTATGACCTTTTTTCATAAGTTATTGAGCCGTTTTAGTAACAAGATGCCACAGTACTGCTGGTATATTTGCATCACACTAATATTAAAATAGAAAATTATGAACATTACATTGGCGCAAGCAGAAAAAGCAATTGCAGCAGCAAAACAAAAATCGATCGCAATAGACACCAAGATGAATATTGCCGTGGTAGATGCAGGGGCAAATTTAGTAGCATTTGGTCGTATGGACGGCGCTTGGTTAGGGTCTCTTGATATTTCTATCAAAAAGGCAAAAACAGCCCGTTATTTTGATATGAATACCGGAATTGTCGGTGAGCTATCACAACCCGGAGGCTCTTTATATAATATCGAGCATTCAAACAATGGACTTATTACTTTTCCGGGAGGTATTCCAATTAAAACCGGAAACGGCGAAATAATAGGGGCCATAGGTGTAAGCGGAAGTTCAGTTGAAAATGACCACACAGTTGCAGAAGCCGGGGCCAAAGCAATCTAAAACTTAGAATTTTATTACTCAAGAGGCTATCTCACAACAAGTGAATAGCCTCTTTATTTGTATATTGTTCTTATTCAATTGGAAATTATTTCTCAAAAATCCAATTTACAATGGCTTGTCTAAGGTTTTGAGACTTACTCTTTTTAGATACAACAAAGAAGGTAGTATGAGATAAAAAATCGGCAACAAAATCGCACTTAAAATATTCATTGGTAAAAGAAATATTAAAATAGAGTAGTTGAATATTATATGAAAAAGAAGCATATTATAGACAAGGCTAGATTGGAAAATTTTAGCGATGGTGTCATTGCTATTTTAATAACCATTTTGGTTATGGCATTCGAAATTCCAGAAGATTTTTTAACTAAAGAATATTCAATTTTTGAACTGCTCGAAAACCTGATTCCTCAATTAATTCCATATGCGATCAGTTTTTTGGTAATAGCTGTACACTTATTTAATCACCATCTTCTTTTTAGTAAAATGAAAGCGGTAGATACTCCTTTTATTTGGTTAAATCTATTGTTTTTATTCTCCCTTTCGCTTATTGTTTATCCAACTGCATTACTTGGACAGGGTCATAATCAAGAAACTGCAACCATGTTATTAGTTGGTGCTTACTTCATAAAAGCAGTAACATTTAGATGGCTTCATTATTATGCTATATTCAAAAGCGGGTTATACAAAACCGAAAGAACCGTTAAAGAATTAAGAAAAGAAGACATTATAAGTTGGTTAAAGGGCCCGCTTATAGAAGTAATTGCTTTCTTCTTAATTTTTATCAATTTCAAACTAGCATTAGGGCTAATATTTGTAGTGACATTAACATATATTATTCCTCCAAAAAAAATGTGACCATAGCTTTTGTGAAGATTCCTGAAGAGGTATTCGGGTACATGAGTAAGCAAAAATGAGGATGGTTATCCCTCTAATTAATAGTCTACTATTGGAGCTTGAGATAAAATTTTTGGAACTAAGTAAAAAAGAATTTAAAAAAGTCTAACATCGTTAAATAATGAGCAGAGGATTTGTAAAAGAAGAAGATCAGGAAGACATTCCTTTTGTCCCGCCAAGAGCACATTTACCTGAAAACACGGTGAATTATGTGACACAAGTTGGATTAGATGCCCTATTGAAAGAACGAAAAGGATTAATAAAGGAAAAAGCGAATTTATCCGGTACTTCAGACAATGAGTTGCGAATTTCAAGGAATTTTATCAACGCCAAAATTTTACAATTGGATAATAGAATTGCTTCGGCCAAAGTTGTCGACCTAAACCATTTGAACAAAGATGAAGTCCGATTTGGAGCCCTAATAACTTTGAAAGATTTGAAAACTACCTTGTTGCGGAAATTTCAAATAGTTGGTGTTGATGAAGCTGACATAGCAAAAGAAAAAATTTCATTTCTATCACCACTGGCAAAAACAGTGGTAAATAAAAAAATTGGAGATCGAGTACAACTCAAATTACCCGAGAATGAAGTTATTTTAGAAATAATTAGTATTGAGTATTAAAAGTAAATAAAATGAAAGCCATACAATTTACAGCTTACGGAGAAGTTTCGAATAACATTATTATTACAGAAGTCGAAAAACCAAGCATCAACAAAGATGAGGTGCTAATAGAAACCTATGCTGCCGGCGTAAACCCTTTAGATATTAAAGTTGTTGAGGGAAAATTAAAAAGGGTACGTACATTTAAATTGCCGGCAACCCTAGGATATGATGTTAGTGGAATTATAATAGAAAAAGGTGTCAATGTAGCTCATTTCAGTATTGGAGACGAAGTATATTCTAACGTTAACACACAAGGAACCTTCACAGAATTTGTAGCTGTCAATCAAAATTTGATTAGTTTAAAACCAAAGAACACGACTTTTGAAGAAGCAGCCAGTTTACCTTTGGTAGGACTCACGGCAATCCAATCGATGAAGCGTGGAAAATTAAAGGCAAACGACAAAATATTAATTCATGCAGGTTCTGGAGGTGTTGGTTCATTCGCTATACAGTATGCAAAATCGAAAGGTGCCTATGTGTACACAACAACAAGTACAGACAATGTGGAATGGGTAAAATTACTAGGTGCTGATAGGGTAATCGATTATAAAACCGAAGACTATAAAACTGTAGTTAAAGACGTTGATATGGTTTTAGACACGCTTGGTAAGCAATATACCGAGGATGCTTTTAAAGTGATTAAAAATGGCGGAAAGGTAATAACGCTTGTAGGTCCTGTAGACAAAGAAACTGCCAACAGAATGAAGCTTCCTAAAATTGCGCAATTATTTCTAGCCTGGAAAAGACGAAAAATAACAAAACAAATAAAGCAGAGATCAGCCTATTACAGCCTGGTTCTTATGCGCGCCAATGCGAAGCAACTTAGTGAAATAACCGAACTAGTGGAAGCAGGAAAAGTAAAAACAAATATTGACAAAGTATTTCCCTTATCGGATGCATTAAATGCCTTGCTGTACGTTAAAAAGGGACGCACTAAAGGCAAAGTCGTTATAAACATAAAAGCTTCATATGAAACAAGATTTAGGTGAGAAAATAACAACGTACCAATTACCTTTCCTATTTTAAAAGACCTTCCACCTGTACTGAATATTTGCTTTATTAAGATAGAAGCTGTCTTGCAATAAACCCTATCTTTGAAATCAAACCGTCTGAATTGAGTACAGTCGCACTTTTTGTTTCTGAAAATTTTAAGGAATTGCAGCAGTTCTTGAAAAGCACTAGTTTTTCAAGGGCCATTCTTATGGGAATTGCGGTTACCCTTCCCATCGTATTGGGTATACAACTAGGATATTTTGAAATTGGCTTGGCACTCTGCTTCGGTGCCTTTTGGAGTTCACCCAGCGATGTCAGTGGTAGTTTTCAACATAAAAAAACAGGCATTCTTATTTCTGCCGCATTGGTCATGGTCGTCAGTTTTATAGGAGGATATCTGCATTATGAAACGTGGCTCTCTCTTCCCGTTTTGGGTATTCTTGCTTTTGGCATTGCATTTATTTCGGTTTATGGCTTTCGGGCCTCGCTCATCAGTTTTTCGGGCCTTTTAGCCTTGGTACTTAGTTTTGCACACGATTCAGAAGAACTGAAAATCTACCAATATGCTTTATTGATAGGTGTAGGTGGACTTTGGTATTTACTATTGGCCAAGATTTGGCATCGTCTAAATCCGAAGGCAGAAACCGAAGAATTGTTGTCTGAAACCTATGTGCTTACAGCCGAGTTTATTGAAACACGGGGAAAATTAGTTGATCCTCATGGAGACCGTGAAAAATTGCAGTCCAAACTTCTAAAACTACAAAGCGAACTTACCGAAAACCACGCTACCTTGAGAGAGATTCTAATTCTTTCCAAAAAGACTTCCGGCTGGTCAAATTATCAGGATAAACGGCTCTTGATATTCGTGCAATTAGTGGAAATGATGGAAACAGCCATCGCCAATCCGGTAAATTACAGTCGTATGGATAAGCTCTTTAATGCCCATCCTCAATACATTAGATTATTTCAGAATCTGATTTTCAAAATGTCGCACCAATTGCACATGATTTCCGAAGCTGGAAATGATAGAAAAAAATTACCCAAGAACGACAATCTAAGTCAATGTTTTGAAGATATACGACTTGAAATAGCAGCACTGCCTGAAACGCTGGATTACGAGGAATATCTAATGATTCAAAATTTACTCGAATATCAGGAAAAGCAGTTCAAAAAAATAAAAAGAATAAAATGGTTGTTGGACGAGCCAAACTTAGGAGAGGTGGATTTTATCGATAGAAAGGTCGCCAAACGCTTTGTAGCACCACAAGAATATGACCCTAAACTATTGGTAAGGAATTTTAGTTTTAAGTCCACCATTTTTAGACATTCACTACGACTGGCAGTTACGGTCATGATTGGTTATGCGCTGGGTTCCGTATTCCCGCTTCAAAATCCGTACTGGATTTTACTGACCATTATCGTAATTATGCGGCCTAACTACGGTCTTACAAAGAGCCGAGCAAAGGACCGTATCATCGGTACGCTGATTGGTGGGGCAATCGCCGTTGGCATGGTATATTTGATACAGAATCCGTATGTTTATGGAGCTTTAGGAGTAGTATCGTTGGTCATCGCCTTCTCCATGGTACAAAAGAACTACAAGGCGTCCGCGACCTTTGTCACATTGAGTGTCATTTTCATATATGCTATTTTGCAGCCCGATGTGCTGACCGTGATAAAATTCCGCATTTTGGACACGCTTGTGGGAGCCGGCTTGTCTTATGTGGCCATGCGGTGGCTATGGCCTACTTGGGAGTTTGTTGATATAAATAAAAGTATCGAAAAGAGTGTAAAAGCAAACAAAGATTTCCTCCATAAAATTTCGTCATATTATCAGCAAAAAGGAAACATTCCGACCGTTTACAATATAGCGCGTAAGCATGCTTTTTTGGAAACCTCCAATCTAAATGCGGCTTTTCAACGTATGGCACAGGAGCCCAAGTCCAAACAACATGATATGGACATAAACTATGAACTGGTGGTCTTGAACCATAACTTTTTGGCTTCTTTGGCTTCTTTAAGTGCTTACATACAGCACCATAAAACTACTGAGGCATCTGAACGGTTCAAGATGGTAACAAAAAATATAGCAGAAAACTTGGACAAGGTACTCCAGTGCCTGAATGACAAGAATTGCGATAGTGCATTGGACGCTTCTGAAAGCGATCTTCTTTTTGAGGAACAGATGCTCACATCCAATTCGTTAGCATTCAAGAAATTAGAAACTAGGGGAAAACAAAACCTGCGCAATCTTCAAGAGGCCCATTTGGTTTGGGAGCAACTGCAATGGCTGTTTTCCTTAAGTAATAAGATGCTAAAATTGGCTGCATCTGTGAAGCAGAAATGATATCAATCAGTATTTGATTTTCGATTTTTCAAGATACCACTAACAAAATTAAAGATTTCGGCCTTCAAGCTTTTAAAATTATCCGTACAATCTAAGACTTCCAGCTCGAGGTCGTCGTGCCTATGGTGAAAATCGGTAATGACGTTGTCGTTCGTGCTTTCCATGACTGTACCTAGCTGGTTTTCGTGTTTTGAAATTAGCAGTCTCACCTTTGTTTTACGATCGTTGAAAGTTGCCAGCCGCGTTAGATAGTCCTCTAATTTATCGGACATACCAGACTTGTTGGATTCAAAAATATTGGAGTTCAACAACTGTTCAACAAAGATGATCTCATCTTCTAAAAACTGTAGGTCCGATTTCCAATGTTGTATATGCCAATGAAGCTTCTCAATTTTTCGAGGTCGGCTCAAAGTTGTATGATTATTTTCCATTTGATTAAAATTATGATTGTCGTTCGGTATAGTTTCAGTTGAAATACGGCATAGAAAATTAAAGGCGTATTATACTCTAATGCCCGCACTACAACCCATATGCTCCTTGTGGGATATTGTCGCTCCGGTTTCCTCTATTTAATACGATATCTTAATACAAGTACCGGAACACGTGAGTGGTTCCCTAGTTCCGCAACCAATGGTTTTGACACTATTTTAGTAAAAAAGTTGTGTTTTTGATTGACAAAAGCAAGGATATCACTGCCTCGACTATCGACAAAAGCATTGATCCCCGCACGTACCGTCATTTCTTCCAATTCGTGGAAACTATGACCTACACCCTTAAGAAGGGTGTCCAACAATTCTTTATTGCCTTGTTGTAGCTTGTTCAATTCGGCCGATTCTTTTACGTGTAGCACCCGTATATCTGCATTATGCATTTGTGCTATATTGATCATATAATTGAGTTCCCTTCGTTTAAACGGGTTTTTAAAATCGGTTGGGAACACTATTTCTTTTGGGGGTGTAAACTCAACGTCTTCAGGAATCGCCAATACAGGACATTCCGTTACTTTTTCCATTATAGTAATGGTGTTTCTTCCAAAAACTACAGTTCTTGAACTTGTCAAGCCCTTAGTTCCCATCACTATAATATCAATATCATATGCTGCAATCGCATCTTTTACGCTTTCAAGTAGTGCATTGTTGGCAGCTAAGGTTTGGAAGCTGTGTTTTGGATTTTTGCGATAGAGCTGGAGCTCTTGCATTAGCTCTTCATACCGATCTTCCGTCTTTGGCACTTTAATATTATAAGTCCGTTGTCCCGAAAGGCTAAAGGTGGGATTGTCAATTGGATATCCATCTACATAATTCGTATACAGCAAATAAAAAGTACATTCGCTATCCGAATAAAGACTCAGCGCATACTTTATCGCATTAAGGGCATTCTTTGAAAAATCCGTAAGTAACAATATTCTTTTTTCCATAGTAGTAACTTTAATTCTTGGTTAAAATACGATGATCTTATACGCGTTGAAATGACAAAAATCATGTAGCATTCATTTTTTCTGAAAGCAATAAAGCTTATTTATTATTTATTATCGTACGGAATAACCATAAATGGAATGTCGATAAAAAACCCAATCTTTTTTATGATCGGTGCGACAAACAAGCGTTCGAAAAAAGTACGTTTGTTGCGTACCATGACCAAAAGGTCAATAGCCTTCTCATTTTGAAATTGATTGATACCCTCAAGAACCTCTTGCTTAGGCAAGTCGTTAAAAATAAGGTCCGTCGGAGAAAGAAAATCTTTTAGTTTTTGCTTATTCTGAAGTGCTTCTTCATTTAAGTCGTAACCTGAGGAAATATGTAACACATCTATACGCGAATTATGCTTTTTGGCGATGTCCAAGAGCTGATGCATTTGATCTTTGTCATAATCGATTTCATAATCCGTAGGGAATAGTATGGTCTTTGGCGGATCATATTCAAACCCTGAAGGTACGGCTATAACCGGGCAGTTTGTCCTTTTGATAACCTGCGTAGCGTTGGTGCCGAAGATAATTTCTTTGGCGTTGGTAACACCCTGTGTTCCCATGATTACCAGATCGGCCTTTTCTTTTTGGCTCAGTATAAGAATTGCATCGATCAAACTAATAAAGGGTGCCCGAGTCTCAAAGCTGTGTTTAGGATTTTTAAATTCTTCCTGTAACCGTGCTACTAGTTCATTTAATTGTGCTAACACCTCTTCTTGGTCAGGGTCTCCTTGCCCCACCTGGCTCTTGCCTTGCACCGAAAATTCCACTTGAAAAATGGGTGCACTAATAGCGTGAAGCAGATAAAATTTAGTTTCCGCGTCTTTAAAAAGTTGCATGGCATATGTAATCGCATTATATGCGTTATCGGAAAAATCGGTGGGAATAATAATATGTTTCATGTCTTGCTAGTATTAAATACAAATAGTTATTAAGAGGTTCTGTTTTTTAGCCTTGTTGAAGGCTGCTATTGCAATATAATTATTGCCTCACAATATTCTGAAGCATTAAAAGAAAACTTTGATTTATGAGTCTATCACGGTGATAGTCGATACAATTTTTTACCATTATCAATTTATTTTTTAATCGGTGACGGATAGGGAATAAATTCAATTTCGTCTCCTTCAATTTTAGAAAATAACTGTACCTTCCATTTCTGCTTGGCTTCTTCGATAAGCTCTTTACTGGAGGAAACAAAGTTCCAATCAATAAATCGTTCTTCGGGAAAAGGTACCCCACCAAAAATATATATAGTACTATTTTCCTGAATGGTAAATTCACAAAGGGTGCTGTCCTTAGCCACTAATAGTTGTTTGGGGCCATAAACATTTCCTTCACTTTCAATGGCCCCTTCAAGTATATACAAACCCGATTCACCATATAACTGATCACCAATATTTATAGACTGTGTCTTTTTGCTTTTTATTTCCAACATAAACAGTTTGCTATATACCGGAACTGGTGATTTTCTACCAAAGGCTTCGCCCGCCACCAGTTTAAATTGTAGATCTCCTTCTGTCCATTTTGGAATGTGTTCGGCCTCAATATGAAAAAACTCAGGCTCCATTTGCTCCAGTTCTTTTGGCAGGGCCACCCAGATTTGCAAACCGTGCATATATAATTGAGAGTGTCGCAAATATTCGGGAGTTCGCTCTGAATGCACAATTCCCTTTCCTGCAGTCATCCAATTTACTGCACCGGGTTTTATTTCCACTTCGTTACCCAGGGCATCACGGTGCATGATGCTGCCCTCAAATAAAAAAGTGAGGGTGGAAAGACCAATATGTGGATGTGGTAATACATCAAAATTTTCCCGTTCACTTAATTTAACCGGGCCCATATGATCAATATATATGAAAGGTCCCACCATCCTTTTTTGCCTAAATGGCAATAATCGCCCCACCATGAATTTCCCTATACTGGCGGCTCTTTCTTCGATAATTAGCTTGATGTTTGACATAGTGAGTAAGGGCTTTATTTATCGCTTTTCCAACTGCCTTTTCAATTTATCTTCTACATCGGTCAACAGCATATGGAAATTGTCTCCATATGCTGAAGCAAAGGGGTCATTCCCCGGAATGCCTAAACGAATACTCACCTGCTTTTGTAACGTCTTTTTTTCGGATTTATCTTCTAAATAGACATCTGCCCATTCTATTCTGTCATAAAACCGACTAAGGCGTGTGACACATTTGCGTATTCTATCCTTCACATCTTCCTCGATGGTGATATCTACCGCCTGAACGTTAATTTTTATTCCTGTAATGTTCTCTGAGTATTGCATAATTTTATTTTTTTATATTTAACTCCATTGCCTGTTGCAACGCTTTCAATATAAGCAGAATCGGCTTTATGGCAAATAAAATAATTACTTTAAATACGCAGAATACATCCAAACCAATTTTTCTTGTTCGCGAATGTAATCACTCATCAGCGCGTTGGTTCCTTCATCTTCTGCATCTGCCGATAGGTCTAACAGTTCTCGTTGAAGTGTGATGATAATCTTGAATGATTCAAGCGTATCTTTCATATCCTGAACTCCATCTGCCACTTCGGAACTTTCTTTGATTTTTGCCTCTTTTTGATAAATTGAGAATTTGTGGTTTGGCGTATGTCCAAGTGTTCTAATTCGTTCTGCCACTTCATCAATTTTTATAAATAAATCTTCGTATAGCTCTTGGAATTTATCGTGTAGTTCAAAGAATTTATCTCCTTTAATATTCCAGTGATATCCTCTAACATTCTGATAAAAGATGGAATAATCTGCCAAAAGTTCATTCAGTTTTTCTGCAAGAACTTTGGATTTATTTACGTTTAATCCGATTGAATTTAATTTAGTCATGATTTTAAGTTTTAAGCTTTATACTTGTGTTATTGTTTTTACTATCGGCTGATATCAACCAATATTTTTACTTCTGAAGGGTCTTTGGTAAGTGCCTCAAAACCCTTTTCTACTATCTCATCCAATGAAATAACACTGGTGATTAGTTTTTCAACTGGCAGTCGTCCACTATTGATCAATGCAATGGTCTGAGGGAAAATGTTGCGATAAGCCGCTGTTCCCTTTATGGTCAATTCTCTTAAAGTATGATTTAAGGCATCGTGAACCACTTCCTTGGCAAAAAGAGCGACCAAGACCGCCGTACCCCCATTGCGAAGGCTGTTAATCCCTGTATCAAAAGAAGCTTGAACACCCGCTGCATCAATAAAAACATCAACACCACAGCCGGTCAGCTCCTTGATATTTTTAGGGATGTCTTTGTCTCTCGCATCAAAAGTGTGGGTAGCACCAACTTCTTTGGCCTTTTTTAATCTGTTCTCTGAGATATCTGTTACAAATATTTGAGAAGCACCCATTGCCACGGCAACTTGAACGGTTAACAGACCAATGGGACCCGCGCCCGTTATCAATATTGTGTCACCCATTTTCATACCACTTTGATGGATAGCGTAGGCTGCGACAGCCGCAGGCTCCACAATAGCTCCTTGTTCAAAAGTCATCTTGTCGGGTATTTTATGCACCATATAATCTTCAACCACCACGTATTTAGCAAAGCCACCGTTGGAGGTCAACCCTACAAATCCGAGTGGTTCCGAAAGGTTATATTCTCCGGTAGTGACAAACGGACTCTCAGGATTTCTGAAAATAGGTTCCACCGTCACCCGATCTCCTTTTTTGATGTTTTTTACATTCTTGCCTACTTCTTCAACTACTCCGGAAAATTCGTGTCCAAGAGTCGTTGTTCCTTGATGTCCATTGAGGGAATACGGCTTGTCCACCGGGATTAGCTGCGGCCCATGGGTGTATTCGTGCAGATCTGAACCGCATATACCTGTAAATTTTACTGCGATCTTAACCTGATTGTCGTTGGGAGAAGGGATTGGGGTATCCTCTACTCTAATGTCTTTCGCTGCGTGCCAGCGTGCTGCTTTCATCACCTTCATAATTTTCTCTTTTTAAATTAATAGCTTATACTATCTTATTATCCGTTTTTAAAATCCTATTTGCCGCATCATTAGCAGTTTTCATTTTAAAATTCTGTTCATCCTTCATTCGTCATTTCTAGGTTTTCACCTTCACTGCATCATTATATTGATCATGATCGCGGCAAATTCCTGATATTACTTTCAGTATGATCAATTCAAACCATGCCCTGCATTCAGATAGGATTTAACAGCTGCTGTTATCGTTTCTTTGTCTAAGATTGCTTTATAAATTGTACATCGACTACCAGCCTTACCTTGTCGGAAACTACAATGCTTCCTGCTTCTGTAACGGCATTCCATGTTAAGTTAAAGTCCTTTCTATTCACTTCTCCTCGTATTTCAAAACCTGCCTTTGTTTGTCCGTAAGGGTCTACTGCTACCCCATTCAATTCGGCTTCTAACGTAATTTCTTTAGTAACGTCTCTTATGGTTAAATCGCCAATAAGTTTGTCTCCATTAAATGACTTTGAAACAAATTTCATTTCAGGAAATTTTTCAGAATTGAAAAAATCATCTGATTTTAAATGGGTATCTCTGTCTTTATTTTTGGTATTTATTGAAGCTGTTTTTGCACTAAACTCCAGGCTAGCATTGTTAAAATCTGTACCGTTGGTTTTTGCAGTTGCTTTAAAATCTTCAAAATAACCCGTTACCGTTGAAATCATCATATGCTTTACCTTGAAAGCAATTTCCGAATGTGTACTGTCAATTGACCATTTTGTGTTGTTGTTCATATTTCTTTGTTTTAAATTATTAATACTATTGACTTATTTTTTTAACGACTCATTGGTACTTCCATTAATAGTACACGAGCTTTTTCTTTTGCCTCTATTCGAATGACGTCTGTATTCCAAATTCCCATTCCATCTCTTTTAGATAGTTTTTCACTATTAATCTCTACTTCTCCATCAAGAATAAATGCATAGACACCATTACCTGCTTTTTTAATTTGATGTTCTACCGTTTTTTCCTTTGTAAATTTTCCTATATGAAACCAAGCATCCTGATGTATCCAAACGCCCTGGTCATCTTTATTTGGAGAAAGTATCTGATAAAATTCATTTTCTTTTTCAATATCTTTTAATGAAATTTGGTCATATTTTGGAGTTATATTTTTCTTATTGGGAAATACCCATATCTGAAGAAATTTCACTTCCTTGTCTTTGTTCTTGTTGTATTCTGAATGTGTTACTCCTGTACCGGCACTCAATACTTGAACATCTCCTTCTTTAATTACGGCAACGTTTCCCATACTGTCTTTATGCTCTAAATCCCCTTCTAATGGAATGGAGATAATCTCCATATTGTCATGTGGATGCGTACCAAATCCCATCCCTGCTTGTACGGTGTCATCATTTAAGACACGCAGTACTCCAAAATTCATTCTTTCCGGGTTATAATAATTAGCGAAACTAAAGGTGTGGTATGAATTTAACCAACCATGATTTGCGTGTCCTCTTGTTTCTGCTTTATGAATAACAGTGTTCATTGTATAATGTATTAAATTGGTAAACCTGCATCTTTGAAAGGCAGTTGATCAATGCAAAACGTTGCATTAACTGTTTAATACAAAGATGGGACAGTTTTAGACCCTATGGAATATGAAAAAGAGGGTTAAACGTATGAAAACCCGACATTTAGAATGAAACTAGTAGCTTACCTCAATTTTCTTAAATTTTGAAGGAGATAATTTCGTGTGCTTTTTGAAAAATGCACTAAAATTGGCGGGCTCATTAAAGCCTAATTCATAAGCAATCTCCTTATTCGTCAAGTCGGTAAAATAGATTAGTCTTTTCGCTTCAGTGATTATTCTTGCCTGTATATAATCTTTTGCAGTTTTTCCAATTTTTGATCTAAATGTTCGGTTTAAATGATCGGGTGTGATAGCGAGCTCATTGGCATAAAAAGTAGTAGAATGCTCGTTTCTAAAGTTTTTGTTTACTGCGCTTTTAAAAGCCCTAATAAGATTGTCTCCGGTAGTATCTATATCTAATTCGATGGGGTTGATAGCACAAATATTATTACATTCAATAAGCAAAAGTTTTAAAAATGAACCTATGGATAAATGCTTCATATTAGCATCACTTTGGCTGAGTTTAAAGATGTTTTTTGCAAACTCCTCGATGACTTCAAATTGTTCGTTAATTGGTGTTAAAGGTGGACTCTGTCCATAATTTTGAAAGAGATTCAAACTGTCTATAAACGACAATGGGATATAGTTTTCGGCTAAAAACTTATTAGAAAAAGTCATTGCAAATCCATACGATTTTTCTGTCTCAATTACTTGGTGTACCTGTCCAGGTGCTACAAAGAAAATTTGTTTGTTGGATAACTCATAAGTGTTGAAGTCGATTTTATGCAGTCCCTTTGCCTTATTGATAATTAAAACCGTATAGTAGTTATGCCTGTGTGGCACGTCAACTTTTCCGTGCCGATTTGTGTAAATATCCTCCATTTTAGATATTTCAAAACTTACATTCTCCCTTTCAGGATTTACTTTTTGATATGTTTTGACAGCGCTCATTTTTAATCGACTTCAACTTTTTATTAAATACATTCCGGTTAATCCCTGTTTAGAGGCCGGTATTCTTTTTTGTCCAAATAGCACCATTTTTTGTGGTTCGTTTCTCCAAATCTCCTGCTACAACGAGCTCGTTTAATTGTTTTTCGCTTTCATTTCTCGGAGTCCCTGAAAGTTCAGAAAACTCCTTTGCGGTGAGCGTAGTGTATTTTGAGAAAAGTGTTTTCCAATTTTTACTGTATTCACTTTTTGTAGCATTCGGATTTAGCTTTAGAATAGCCATTTCGTAAAAAGCATAGGGTCTGGTACCATAAACTGTCTCTTTATTGCCTGCCTCGTCTATAAAGAAAATGGTTGGAAATCCTCTTACTCCCATCTCTTTTGCTAATTTCAAATCTTTTTCAAACAAGGATCTTGCACTATTTTCAAAATCAGCTTTTAGCTTTTTTGTATTTAATCCTACTTTTTTAGCCGCCACTTCTAAATGTGGCCACTTGGCTATATTTTTCTTTTGAAGGAAAACCATTTCTCTAATTTTCCGAAGAAATAGAATCGCTTTTTCATTGTCTTGTATTTGTGCGGCTTTAAATGCTATGGAAGGGGGATAAGATGAATCTAAAGGGTCTTCCAGCCATAGATCACCATCTATAGGCATATCGTAGTGAACACTTACCTCGTCCCAGTGTGACGCTACGTCTGAAGGCTTGCCAATACCACCGCTGTTATAACTCCAGTCGGGTAATAAGCCCCCCATTCGATATTCGATCTCAATAGCGTTGCCGTATTCTAATTTAAGTTTACGCAATTGTGGTTCTATCCCCCAACAGGACGAACAAATAGGATCTGTGAAATAAATGAGTTTTACAGATTTTTCTGTGGATTGTTCTGTACTTTGAGATGAAGAATCTGTTTTTTCATCAGTTGTTTCACACACTCCGGTTTCTATATCGCATAAAAGCGGATTGCTTTGTATTGTTTCGTCTTTCATAATTTTAATTTTTAATTGTTTCTGAAAAGCTCTATAGCCGAGCGATGAAATTGGTCATGGCAGGCTAGTTTACTTCTTCCGAAGCGGCGAACTCCTCCATTTTTGTAATCAAATTGTTTTCAACAGTATATATCTGAACCCATTTTTGTTTTAGTTCCCTACCCGATCGTTTTACTTTTTGATGTTCTTGGCCTAGCACTACAACCATATTCCCTTCAACGATAAATTGTTGGGGTTCAAAGTTGATGATTTCGGTTCTTTCGAGTATGTTAGTAAAAAAGGCGCTCACACCTGCTTTCTTTTTAAATGATCCCTTAGGAATAATATGCGTACCGTGATATATCCATTCGGTGTCGTCGGAAACTGTTCCTACGAGTTTTTCTATATCACCACTACCAAAAGCAGCGAACATTTTTTCCACTACCTTTTTAGCCGAATTTTTCATATTCATGATTTTTATTTCGATTATAGCTTTGTGTAAATTGTTTTGACAATTAATTTTAATGGAGTTGGTTACCCAACCCCATTAAAATTCAAATCACTTACCGCTAAGACATGGGAGTGTCCTGTACCTAGAATTATTAAGGCAGCCTATACTTTCGTAGGTTTCGGAGCCCATCGGTCATAGGGCGTCATATCGAAGTTGTTTACTTCTTCCATAGTCAAACCGAGTGCCTTTGCGACACCTTCTCCATATTCCGGGTGTGCCTTATAACAGTTTCTGATATGGCGGATTTGTATAAATTTTTCTGCACCACCCACCTGAGCGGCAGTATTTTTGAACAAAACATCATCTTTTCCATCGGCTTTGATTATCCGAAATAAATCACCCGGCTGCGTGAAATAATCTTCATCATCATCCCTAAAATTGTGTGCGTACGCCGTTCCTTCCAAGCCTAAAGGCGGTTCTTTTGTATCCGGCTGCTCCTGCCATTCCCCATAACTGTTAGGCTCATAATGTAAAGTGCCACCATGGTTGCCATCTACACGCATGGTTCCATCTCTATGATTAGAATGGTATGGGCATGTTGGTTTATTTACCGGAATTTGATAGTGATTTACGCCCAATCTATAACGTTGTGCGTCGCCGTAAGAAAACAATCTTCCCTGTAGCATTTTGTCAGGAGAAAAACCGATTCCAGGTACAATATTGGTTGGGTTGAATGCAGCCTGTTCGACATCTTGAAAATAGTTTTCCGGGTTTCTGTTCAACTCAAATTCACCTACAGGAATCAACGGGAAATCCTTTTTATACCAAACTTTAGTCAAATCGAAAGGATGGAATCGATAGGTTTTTGCCTGTGCTTCGGTCATTACCTGAATAAACATTTTCCATTTTGGGAATTCCTTTTTCTCAATGGCATCAAATAGGTCTCTTTGTGATGATTCCCTATCCATGCCTACTACTTTTGCAGCCTCTTCATCTGATAGGTTTTCGATTCCCTGTTGACTTACAAAATGGAACTTTACCCAATGCCTTACATTTTCTTTATTTATAAAACTAAAGGTATGACTTCCAAAACCATGCATATGTCGGTAGCCTTTAGGAATGCCACGATCGCTCATGGTAATGGTCACTTGATGTAATGATTCGGGGAGCAGCGTCCAGAAATCCCAGTTATTATTGGCAGATCTCAAATTGGTTTTGGGGTCTCGTTTTACAGCGCGGTTTAAGTCCGGGAACTTCAGCGGATCGCGAAAGAAAAAAACCGGTGTGTTATTACCCACCAAATCCCAAATACCTTCTTCGGTATAAAACTTTAACGCAAAACCTCTGATGTCTCTTTCGGCATCTGCAGCACCTCTTTCTCCGGCAACCGTAGAAAAACGGCTGAACATTTCGGTCTCTTTGCCAATTTCACTGAAAATTTTGGCCTTCGTATATTTCGAAATATCGTGTGTAACTTTAAAAGTGCCAAAAGCCCCGGAGCCTTTGGCATGCATTCTTCTTTCCGGTATTACTTCGCGGTCGAAGTTTGCCATTTTTTCCAGAAACCATGCATCCTGCATCAACATAGGTCCACGTGATCCTGCTGTCTGTACGTTTTGATTATCCGCGACCGGTGCTCCGGTCTGTCTTGTGAGTTTTGACTTTTTTTCTTTCATTTTTATTAGTTTTTAAAATGATTTATACTTTGAACGAAGCACTCTGTTTTAATAATAGTTGGTTTCAAATAGCACTCTATATTAGTCATACTACAATAGGAACTAAAATGAATCCCTCATCTTATCACATAAGACAAGGCATTCACCGCCTTTAGTACTTCACTAAAAATGACCAAACCGATACAGACTCACCGATTGAATTGTTATTTCAGGAACTACCTAATTGAGACAGGACACAATACTAGGTTTTATATCCGAATGATATCCGTGGGTGTTTCTACTAAAATCGTTCTGTCACCACGCAATGCGATTGGTTGTTTCATGATTTCAGGATGGTTCTGAATCACGGTGATCCAATCTTCAGAAGAGAAACACTGTGAGGTAAATTTTCTTCTGTATTTGTAGTGTTTCTGATTTACCATCTCTTTGATATTAATAGATAAGCGGCTTGCGAGTTCGGTAATTTGAGTACCCGTCAACGGGGTCTTTAAAATATCGATTTCTTCTATAGGAAGTCCATGCGTCTGGGCATATGCCAACGCCTGTTTTCCTCTTTGAGATCTGGAATTATAATACAGGGTTATCTGTCTATCTGATGTGGATATGACTCCCTTATTATTTACAGATCTGGCCATTTTTATTTTATTTGTTATGATTAAACTATTCTTCTAAAAACTGCCGAAGCACATATTGCAAAATACCCCCATGTTTTACGTATTCGACTTCTATTTCCGAATCCAAGCGGGTTAATGCTTTGAACTTAATTTCCGTACCGTCTTCTTTACGAGCGGTTACATCGAGTTCCTTGCCCGGCTTTAGACCTCCTTCAATTCCGGTAATGGACATGGTTTCCTGTCCGGAGAGCCCTAAACTGTTGGCATTTTCCCCTTCTTTGAATTTCAAGGGCAAAACACCCATTCCCACCAAATTGGAGCGGTGGATACGTTCGTACGAACTGGCAATGACCGCCTTTACACCCAATAAGCTGGCACCTTTTGCCGCCCAGTCACGAGAAGATCCCGAACCGTACTCACTGCCTGCGAGTACTATCAAGGGCGTATTATTTTCTACATACTTCATCGCTGCATCGTACACGCTCATTTCCTTGTTTTCGGGAAAATAGGTCGTAAAACCGCCTTGTTTTGAAGCGATGTCATTCTTGATATACACATTGGCGAAGGTACCCCGCATCATCACTTCGTGATTACCCCTGCGTGAACCATATGAATTGAACATTGATCGTTCAATTCCATACGATTTGAGATATTGTCCTGCCGGACTCTCCTCGGAAAAGGAGCCTGCAGGCGAAATATGATCGGTAGTGACCGAATCTCCCAATTTCATCAGCACTCTAGCATTTGTTATGTTTTGCAAAGGTTCCGGTATCTCACTAATATTTTTGAAGAATGGAATTTCCTTGATATAGGTAGAATCATCTTTCCAATCATAGTCCAATCCTGTCGGTGCGGGTAGGTTTTGCCATTGTTCTTCTCCATCAAATATCACAGCATATTCTTGCGCATAATCTTCCTTGGTCGTTGCGCTTTCGATAGCCTCCTGAATTTCTTGTTGTGTAGGCCAGATATCCTTTAAAAATACATCTCGCCCATTAACATCCTGTGTCAGTGGTTCATCTAATAGATTGATATCCACACGTCCGGCAATTGCATAAGCAACCACCAACATGGGCGATGCCAAGAAGTTCATTCGTATTTTGGGATGAATCCTGGCTTCGAAGTTCCGATTTCCACTCAGTACCGAAGCGGCAACAAGATCGCATTCATCTATGGCTTTTTCGATATGTGGTGGCAAAGGACCCGAGTTGCCAATACAGGTGGTACAGCCGTAACCCACCACGTGAAATTTCAGTGCTTCAAGGTGTTGCAGAAGACCTGCACGTTGTAAATAATTAGTCACTACCTTGGAGCCGGGCGCCAAGGAAGTCTTTACCCATGGTTTTACATCTAGGCCTTTTTCTATCGCTTTTTTTGCCACCAATCCAGCGCCTAGCATCACTGAGGGGTTGGAAGTATTGGTACACGAAGTAATAGCCGCCACTACGATAGAACCGTCACTAAGTGCATATTCTTGATTGCCTTTACTGATTCGAACGGAGTGCAAAGAAGCATCTTTCTGCACCGCTACTTCTATATTGTCCGCCACTTTTTGGTTTCGAAACCTTTTGTTGAAGCGGGTACCCGAACCTCCTTCGGCATACCAGGTTTCACGTTCTTCCAGCGGTATATACTCCCTCCCGTGCATTTCTTTTAGAAGATTTCCAAATTGGTTTTTCAAGTCCTTAACTAAAATTTTGTCCTGCGGACGCTTAGGTCCGGCGAGGGAAGGTTGTAATGTGGACAAATCTACGGTTAGCACATCCGAATAGGCCATCTGCTCTTCTCCTGTTCGCCATAACAGATTGTTTTTACAGTATTGTTCCACTAAATCTATTTGCTTTTGATCGCGATTGGTATTTTTCATATACCGAAGCGTCTGATCGTCAATCGGAAAATAAGTAATGGTACAGCCAAATTCGGGAGACATATTAGCAATGGTCGCACGATCCGGTACCGATAAATGGTCGAGGGCATCACCGAACACTTCCACAAAATCACCCACTACGCCATATTTTCGCATTCGGTTCGTGATTTCGAGTACCATGTCGGTAGCTGTTATACCTTCAGGGAGTTTTCCTTTTAATTGCAATCCGATCACTTTGGGACTGGAAAAATAAATAGGCTGGCCTAATAATGCCGCTTCTGCCTCAATACCTCCAACACCCCAACCAACAACTCCAATACCATTTACCATAGGAGTATGTGAATCGGTACCGACCAAGGTATCTGGATAGGCCCAACCGTCCCGTGCAACAACACCTTTTGCCAAATATTCGAGGTTTACCTGATGACAGATACCCATTCCCGGTGGTACGACGGCAAAATCTTCAAAGGCATTCTGCGCCCATTTCAACAGTTCGTAGCGTTCGCTGTTACGCTTGTATTCGTACTCCACATTCTTTTTGTAGGCGTAGTCGGTTCCGAAAAAATCTACCTGAACCGAATGATCAATTACCAGATCCACCGGTACTTTTGGATTTATCTTTGCACCGTCCTTCCCTTTGCGGATCGCTTCCGAACGGATTGCTGCAATGTCTACTACAGCCGGAACGCCTGTAAAGTCCTGCATGAGAACTCTTGCCGGCTTGTAGGGTATGGAAGTATCGCTTCCTTTAGGATTCCAATTTATCAAGTTTTCGATATGTGCATCGGTTACCAAAAAGCCATCGTAGTTCCGCAAGGCGTTTTCCAATAAAATCCGAATTGAAAACGGTAATTTTATGATCTGTGGATAGGTTTCGGCAACTTTTTCGAGACTTATGATATCGTGTTTTACTCCTTCTATGTTTAAACTGCTTTTAAAAGTAATTATATCCAATTTCATAGTTGCTAAAATTTTACAGGTCTCTATAAATATAAAGAAAATTAAACTCTTTCTTTTTCTTTAATTCATTATTTACGTTGATACTTACATAACTTAGTGTATATTCTTTTTTTAAGTTGCATAAATTCTTGGATGAATTCGACATTGATATCCCGTTTTTTTTCGTGTTCTTTCGCCCGTGTCACATTGTATTCTATTTTCCCGTATTCATACTCCGTTTTCAATTCTTGTTCGTACCTGCATAGCATTCCCATTAGCAAGGTATTCTTTCTTCGAAAATTGTGGAGGTCAACATCAATGCTATTTTCCTTAAGGAGCTGCTTCTCAATTAGTATCAAATAGCCTAGCTCCACATTAATATTGGACAGCGTATCAATCCATTGACTTAACTCGATAAGATCTTTTTTAATGCAAAGTCTTCTATGTTCGTTGGTTTTGTATGTCAATTCGATTTCCAAATGAACTAAGGTAACGTGGTCATATCCAGCAAGGTAAATTTGCCCTGCACTTTACTGAAAAACTCATCTTTCAGCCTTCTATATTTATCTAAGTGATACAAATAGTTTCTTCGGTAGCTTTCGTGTTCGGTTATGTAAACCATATCACATTGCGTATCTTCACATTCGATAATATCTCTTCTTGCACTCATATATTTATGAAGTACATTTAGCAGGGCATCATTTTCAACACCTTTCTTCTTAAATTTTTGAAGTACACTTTCATCATCCAACTTTTGATTTAGGTCTTCTCCACAAAGTCCAATTAAATTGTTCAACTCTTTTTTGATGTATTTGAGATGATTGATCCAATTGTCCAATTCTATCGAGTTGATTTTATGAGTTACATCTACATCAGTGTCATGCTGATAAATTTCGGTCTGTATGGTTTTCATTTTTTAAATTTTTAAATAGGTAGCTCTGTTTTCTTTTGATTTACATCTTGTGAAACTGCCACAATTTTTATTAGCTGTTTGCCCGACGGAAAATCCCATTCGATCGAATCTCCTTCCGAATACCCAAAAAGTGCAGCACCCATAGGGGTTAAGATTGAAATCTTGTCTTGCTTGGTGTTTTTTTCTGATGGTATAACTAATTGAATTGTTTTCTCCCAACCATTTTCAGAATACACCATAACTTTACTATCAAAACGAATGACATCGTCTGGGATATCGGCTTCATCAACTATTTGAGCATTCTTAATTTCTTCGCTCAATCTTTGCAAAGACTTTTGTGTTTCAAAATCTTCAGCATAGCCAGAGATATTGAGTATGCGCTTTATGTAGACATACTCTTTCTTTTCTATTATTAAACTTCCGTATTTCATGATATTCATTTTTAAATTTTACTATTAAGGGAAAATCCCTCTTTGTATATACGCTTTCTCTATACGCTTTATCGCGATACAGAAGGCTGCGGTGCGTAGATCCATTCCTTCTCGTTCTGCATATTCATACACTTTATCAAAAGATTCTTTCATCTTCTTATCAAGCTTGGCTATTACATCATCAAGTTGCCAAAGTTCCCCATTGCGGTTTTGTAGCCATTCAAAATAACTTCCTACAACACCACCGGAATTACACAAAATGTCCGGAATAATGGTAATTCCTCTTTCCAATAAAATTTTCTCAGCTTCCACATTGGTAGGGCCGTTGGCACCTTCGGCGATAAGACGGGCTTTTATTTTTGGAGCATTGTCCTTAGTGATTTGATTACCGAGTGCTGCGGGAATACAGATATCACATTCGGAGGCAAAAAATTTCTCATTGTCAAGATTAAAAGCTTCTGGGAATCCTGCGATACTTCCGTTATTAACTTTTGTATAGTTGAACAAATCCTCAACCTTAATTCCATTCGTATTTCTAATACTTCCAAAAGCATCTTGAACGGCGACTAATTTCGCTCCTTCTTTTTCTAAGAAATGAGAAGCCCAATACCCTACGTTACCAAATCCTTGAACGATGAATTTTTTATTTTTAAGCGATACTTTATTCCGATCTGCCCAGAATTTAATATTCAAGAATACTCCATACCCGGTAGCGCGATCACGACCTTCTAGCCCGCCGCTACCGTCAGGTTTACCAGTAACCACGTGCTGATTTGCAGTGCGTTCGGCCGGAGGTCTTGTACTCATATAAGTATCTGCAATCCAAGCCATTGTTTGGCTGTTTGTATTTACATCGGGAGCAGGAATGTCGTGTTCGGGTCCAATATTATCGGCAAGTGCAAATGTAAACCTACGCGTAATGCGTTCTAGTTCGCCCTGTGAATATTTTGAGGGATCCAGTTGGATACCACCTTTACCACCACCATAAGGCAATCCCGCTAACGATGATTTCCAGGTCATCCACATAGCAAGTGCTCTGGCGGCGTCTATATCAACCGTAGGATGATAACGTAAACCACCTTTATAAGGACCTAAGGCATTATTGTGCTGCACTCTATATCCTGTAAAAATTTCTACTTCACCATTGTCCATTTTTACCGGAAAGTGAACGACAATCTCGTTGTTAGTAATACTCAATATCTTTCGGATATTTGGATGAAGCTCAATGTGATCTGCGGCGCTGTTAAATTGTTCCATCACATTATCCATCATACCTTTTAAAGCTGCTTTCTTTTTATTATTGTTTACTTTTGCTGTTATCGTTGTCATAATTATATACCGTTATTGCGGATTTTTATTAGTTGTGATTATTTGAAAAGACGATTGACAATACTTCTCTCTCGATGCTTTTCTATGATATACTTGTTTCTTGGTTTCTTGATTTCAGATTTTTGAAGGGTATTACCTATTTCTATAGATTTCATATTACATTTATTTAAAATGGATTGTAAATCAAGCCTCTGTTTCTTATGTGACGCTTGTTCGCAAACCTATAAGGGCTTGTACGTACTGTATCAAATTTTAGTTTGGTTCGCTTTTCTTTGTTTCCGATAAGGAACGTTTCTAGATTGTTAAAAATCATTTCTCACTGTTTTAAAAGTTATGCCATCGCCAATTCAGGCTGGACTTTTTTAGCACTTAAATGTGCCAGCTCAACCCGTGTTTCGGGGGCTAATTCATCATACTCACTACAAGACCATACTTGGCTTTTTTGAGTGGTTAGTACACAGGTATCTCTATAGATACAAGCGGGACAAATATTGAATGCATTTGATTTCATAGTACCTTGTTATTATTTAATGTACTAAAGGCAATCTATATGCCATTGGGTGTGCCAGAAATGTGTAGAAACAACAAAACCCTTGCTGAATCAGGGTTTGTGTGTATTTACAGAAAAGAAAGAGTAAAAAGAGAATGGTATAGAATTACCCAACTGAGGAAAAATGTACCACTACAAACTGCTTATTCTGAAAGTTTTTGCCGAATAGTTTTACGATCGATACCCAAAATTTCAGCGGCTTTAGTTTTGTTGTTATTTGTGGCGTTAAGCACTTTTTGAATATACCGTCTCTCTATTTCCTTCAGCGGAAGGAATTCATCATTTGGAAAATCTATCGTAAATTTTAAGGAATCCGGTAGATGCTCCACGTCTATTATTCTATCACTCATGATAACAGATCGCTGAATCACATTCTCCAATTCACGAATATTCCCGGGCCAATCATACCTTTGTAAAATTGCCGAAGCCTCAGGGCTTATTTTGATAAAACGATCTTTATACTCTACCCCATATTTAAAAAGGAATTTCTCTACCAATAACGGAATATCCTCTTTCCGCTCCCTAAGAGGGGCTACGTGAATCTCAACTACTGTAAGACGGTAGTAAAGATCCTCTCTAAAGCTTCCTTTCTTAATCATTTCCTGTAAGTCGTTGTTAGTCGCAGCAATGATACGCAGATCTACCTTTTCTGCTTTTTGAGCGCCTACTTTAACCACTTCTTTTTCCTGAAGTACTCGCAATAGACGTGATTGTACCGCTGTGGAGGCATTACCAATCTCATCTAAGAAAATAGTACCGCCATTTGCTGCCTGAAAAAAACCATCGCGGTTTTTTTCTGCTCCTGTGAAAGCGCCTTTTGTGTAGCCGAATAGCTCAGATTCTAGTAAGTTTTCAGGAATACCACCACAGTTTACGGCAATAAACGGTGCTCTAGAGAACTTACCTTGATAATGTATAGCACGTGCTACCAGCTCTTTTCCCGTACCACTTTCGCCTTTAATAAATATTGTAGCCTTATTATCCTTAACACGTTCAATGATTTGAATAACATCATTGATCTTTTCTGAGTTGCCTATGATTTCGTCATAACCCTTATCTCTTCGTGTCTCAGTCTTCGATAATACGGTTTTAGAATCGTTCTTAATTTCTAAAGATTTATCAATAGCTTGTCCCAACTCATCTTTAGTAAACGGCTTGGTTAAATAGGCCACGACACCAGATTTTATAGCCGTTAAAGAATCTTGAACCGACGGGTAGCCAGTTACAACTAGTTTGGGTAATTTAGGATAATGTTCTGACACAAACTTGATAAGCTCTGTACCGTCAATCTCTGGCATTTTCAGATCTGTAATAAGCAAATCAATTTTAGTGTCTTTTAAAATTTGAACGGCTTCCTTTACCGAAATTGCCTTGTACGTATGATAGTTCCAAGATTGTAAGTGCCGTTGTAGCAGCTCTAATATGTTGATATCATCATCTACTATTAATATGTTCTCTTTTTTAAGCTGCATCTCGTGTCTAAAATATTAAGATTTTGGAAGTTTTATTGTAAAAGTAGCCCCTTTATTTGGGTTGTTTTCTGCAACGATAGAACCATTGTGACTTGCCACAATCCCGTGGACAACGCTCAAGCCTAGTCCTGAGCCATCTCCGGTAGGTTTGGTTGTGAAAAACGGTTGAAACACTTTCTCCAAGGCTTCATCTGAAAGTCCGGCACCTTCATCTGAAATTTTTAAAACAATATGATTATTTGTCTGGAGGGCTTCAATAGTGACGAGTCCATTTTTCGGAGAGAAGTAAATAGCGTTGATGGTCAAATTAAATATAATTTGGGTAAGTTGTATGATATCTGCCTTCAAAAAAAGTGCTTCATCTTCAATTTTTACGATATACTTTACTTCGGCCTTTTTGAATGTGGCATCGAGTAATGCAATAGCACTTTTAATGCTCGGTACGATATTGACTTTCTTCATCTCCTGGGGCATTTCACAGGCAAAGAACATTAGCTTTTTTACAACTTCACGAGAGAAAATAGCATTCTGAATAATTTTGTCTATATCACCCGATGCCCGATCATCTTTTTTATGATCCTCCTTCAGTAATTCTGCAAAGCCAAGAATATTGGCTAGAGGGGTATTTAATTCGTGGGCGATGCCGGCGGTAATCTCACCTAAAATCCCTAACCGATCTGCCCGCTCCATCTGCCTCTTCAAGGAGGTTTCATTTTTCTGAATTTCGATACGCTCCAATAAGTTGCCTAATTTAATTGAAACGTTGTCCAGCAAAGGCTGCTCTTCTTTCAGAAATAAAGATTCAGAATTATTGTAGGAAGCTATAATTTTTCCTTCAATTTTATTGAAAATAATAAGATTGGACGTTATACACTTTTCATGGTTTATAGTCCCCGTTTGAAAACTCTCAATGGGTGTTTCGATAGCAATCTCTGTATCATTTGGAAACTGAAATCCCTTTTTTAAACTTAATGCAATGGCACGGATTGTTTCCACCATTGCTGCCGCATCTGCATTAACGATAATTGAGGAGACTTCATAAAGACAGGTGAGCTCTTTGATACGTTCTTTTAAGGCTGCTTCAGTATTACTCATATTTAATTCACTTTAGTAATAAAAAATCATTATCCTCTGAAAAATCAATGCTGTTTAGAGATTTAGCCTTTCAAAAATGCAGGTAAAATTTACTCTACAATTTAAATGTTATAACAGGCAACTCTGCACTGTTTGCAAGGTCTTCAGAAATACTTCCCTTTAAAAAATGATTCAATCCTTTTCTTGCGTGAGTACTCACTGCAATACAATCTGCATTCGTTGCTTCAGCATATTGAATTAAACCATCCTCCACGGTGTGTCCGGCAATAAAGTCGACCTTTTCGGCTCCACCTGCTAGTGCAAATGCGTTCCGCTTATCATTAAACTCTCTTGAACTTAAGAAGCCATTAAACGGTCTATTAACATATACGGGATTGAGTTTACTTCCCAAGGTGGAAAATAAATGTACCGCTTTCTTATATGCAGGAATGCTGTCGGTTTCTAAACTTGTGGCATAGACTACATTTTTTAGGTCAAAATCTTTTGGTTCTTGTTTAACGATTAGTACGGGAGTCTTACTGTTTCGCACCATTTTCTCAGCATTTGAACCGGCAAATATACCATCCTGAGGAGTAAGGCCTTTAGATCCCATAATAATTAAATCTGCATTGACCTCTTTGGCTACAAGATCTACTTCATTGTACACTTTATAGCGCTTAATCATAGGCTCAACTACTATCCCATTTAGGTAATCTTTGTCCAGAAATTCTTCAAAACTCTTTTTTGCCAACGCGAATAAAAAGAACATTTCGTTTTTATTTGCTGTATGAGATTGTGAGATTAAAGAATCGGAAAGCTCTAACATATGGAGCACATGAAGTTTGGCGTCGTGCTTCTTGGCTAAAATGGCACCAGTTTGCAATGCAAATTCAGATTGTTGCGAAAAGTCGATTGGTATAATGATGTTTTTCATTTTTGAAATATTTTAATTTATACATTATTTGTCTTTTTTCATTACTACGGTTCGGTATGGGAATGGGATTTCTATACCTTCTTTGTCGAATCGTTTTTTAATACTTTCTAATACGTCAATTTTAAGTTGAAAACTATCGCTGTAATTTCTTTCCCAAGTCCAAGCTCTAATTGTCATTGATGAGTCATTAAGTTGTGTTAGCGCTGTCCTCACTATTGGTTTTCCTTCTTGCACTTCTAATTCTGTGCGATTGTCTAAAATAAGCGGATGTCTTTCACATTCTTCTTGCATTATTTTTTTTGCCAAATCAATATCACTGTCATACGATATTCCGATCTCAATACGTTCGCAACACTTAAGTTCACCCATATCATAATTTATGAGTTTTTCCTTGTTGATTATCGCATTAGGAATTACGATCATCTTATTTTCAAAATTCCGGATTACAGTATGCCGCAAAGTAATGTCATTCACCCTGCCTACCATGGCATCCGTAATTTTAATGAGGTCTCCAATTCTGAAAGGTTTAAAAGTAATAATAAATAAACCCCCTATGACATTAGACAGTGCCTCTTGTGCTGCAAAACCCGCAATAAGAGCCATAACTCCTGCCCCACCCAAAGCGGTTTGAGCAACACCTTTTAAGGAAGGAAAGGCCAACAGACTAAGCATAATACCAATGAAATAAATACCAACAAGGACTACGTATCTTAGAAACTTAAAACTGGTTGGGTCTTGCTCGGTTTCTATCTTTTTTTGAATATCGTGCTTAAACCACATATTGGCGGTTGTCGCAGCAATCACGGTAAGTGCTAATACAACACCTATATAGAGTACTGTTTTAAAATCATCGGCTAAGTTGTTCTGTTGACTTTCATCTACAATGAGAAAAGTCAATGCTATCAATCCTAAAACAATCCACAATGTATTGAGAAGACGTTTTAATAAATTTAAAGGCCTTGATGGTTCTCCGGGAAACTTTTTCTGTTTTTCTTTGGCGAGCCAGTGGTGTAATTTATTGGTTAATAACCGCAAAACCAGAATTACAGTGATGACAATTATACCATAAATAATATCGAGTTTGTGTATGTTGAAAAGCTCTTGCATTAAAAATTAATTATTATTTAAACCTTCGTCCGCCGGTTTTGGACTTTTAGAAAACCTAAGTACAAGATAACCAATTATCGCTGAAATAAAAGACCCGATGAGTATTCCTATCTTAGCAGAATCTATATATTCTGGTGTAGAAACGAATGCTAAACTAGCTATAAAAATTGCCATGGTAAATCCAATTCCTGCTAAAAAAGCAACTCCTAAAATTTGATTGAAATTAATGTCTGTGGGAATTTCTATTAATTTAAGCTTTTTAGCAAACATTACCATGGACGTAATTCCGAGGGATTTGCCTAGTACAAAACAAATAATAATATTAGTGACTAATGCTGTATCTATATACGCAGAGCTATCAATGAGCACTCCAGCATTGGCAAGTGCAAATATTGGAATAACAAAAAATGCTACCCAGCCATGCAAATTGTGTTCTAAATGTTGCAATGGTGATTGAAATTTTGAAGACCAATCCTCTAAATCATCAATGTGCTCAATCTGCTCTGCCGAAAGTATAGGCTTGTTCAAAATACTTGAGTTTTTAATGTTATTGTACACTACTTCAAGTTGAGCCAAGAATTTTGAGGTATCTATTTTTTGTCTAATAGGAACAGAAAATGCTAATAAAATTCCTGCAACCGTTGGGTGAATTCCCGATTTTAAAAACAAGAACCAAATCACTGTTCCGGTTAAAAAAAACAGAAATACCGAATAAAAGCCTTTAAATGATAAAAAATATAATATGGCCAACATGCCCAATGCGATTAACAACAAGGATACATTAATGGTACCGCTATAAAATATTGCAATGACCAAGACCGCGCCTATATCGTCTACTATTGCAAAGGCGGTTAAGAATATTTTAAGGCTAATAGGCACGCGTTTCCCGAGCACATTTAGAACTGCCAGTGAAAATGCGATGTCGGTGGCCATTGGTATTCCCCAACCTTTAACTGTTTCAGGATTTTGATTAAGTACCACAAAGATTACAACAGGTAGTAGCATTCCGCCTAGCGCACCAACCAATGGAAAAGCCATTTTCTTCATCGAATTGAGTTCTCCAATCATCAGTTCGCGTTTTATCTCTAAGCCGATTAGAAAAAAGAAAACGGCCATTAAACCATCATTAATCCAAAGAATCAAGGGTTTTTTAAATTCAAAATTTTCGGTAACAACACCTAGATCGTACTGCCACAGTTCTCTATACGAATCGCCAAAAGAGGAATTGGCCCAGATTAAGGCTACGATGGTGGTAAGCAGTAATAAAACACCGCTAAGCCCCTCAATTTTAACGAATTTTTGAAACGGTGTGAGGAAATAATCTTTTGTCATTGATGTGGTTTATTGGGTAACTGTCAGTTTAAAAAATTTGCTTGTAATATTCTAATGCGCAACAAGATTACAAAAATGGCGATGATAATCTAACAATCTTTTCCCATAAATGAATATACTTTGGTCGATTCAGCCAAGTGTTTGCATCAATTTGCTCAGATACTTTTAAATCGTTTTCAAAAGCTTCCGTAAGTTGAGCTGCAATATGTTTGCTATAAACCACTGCATTGACTTCAAAATTAAGATCGAAACTTCTGAAATCCATATTTGCGGAACCTATGATGGCCAAGTCATCATCAATGACCATCGTTTTGGCATGAACAAATCCCTTGTTGTACTTATAGATTTTTGCACCTACTTGAAGCAGTTCGGTGTAATAGGCACTTGCCGCCGTATTGACCATTTTAGAATCTGAAACTCCCGGAATTATAATCTTAACATCTAGCCCGCCTTGAATGGCAATAATTAACGCATCCATTAAACTCTCGTCGGGAATAAAATATGGACTTGTTATATAAATGCTTTTTTTGGCCGAACTAATCGCCTCCAAAAGAGAATAGAAAATAACGGGTAGTTTACTATCCGGTCCTGAGGCCGCAATCTGTACTACTTTATTTTCGATAGTTTCCTGATTAGTACTGTCTATAAAATAAGACTCGGAATACGCAAATGGTGTTCCGCTACAAAAATTCCAATCACCCATAAATAAATATTGCAAATAGGCTGTGGCCTGACCTTTAATCATTATATGGGTGTCTCGCCAATACAGATGATTATCCTTCTTTAAATCGTTTCGGTATTTGTCACTCATATTAATTCCACCGACAAAACCAACGATGCCATCGATAATTACAATTTTTCTGTGATTTCTGTAATTGAGGCGATTGGCAAAGGCATACCATCTTATTTTATAGAAAGGTGCGGTTTGAACGCCGGCATCTTGTAGTTTTTTAAGGAATGATTTTCCCAGGCTATGACTGCCAAAATCATCATACATAAAGCGGACTTCAACTCCTTGCCTTGCTTTTTTTATTAGTAGATCTGCAATCTGGTTTCCCGTAATATCATTTTCATATATATAATATTCAAAATGAATATGTGAAGTTGCCTTTTCAAGTTCTTTTAATAATTCCGGAAATTTTTCCTCTCCGTTTATCAAGAGTTTTACATCGTTGTTTGCCGTTAATGGACTGTTGCCGGCACGACGAATAAACTCGGCCAAGGTCTGACTTTTTTGCGAAATCAATCCCGAATTACGTATCGCTTCAGAATAGGCGTTCATTTTGCTTCGGATGCGTTCACGAAGCGATTCATCCTCTACAATTTTTTTAGAGTATAGCTTTCGTTTCCTATAATTTATTCCGAAAGAAAAATAAAAACCCATCCCGAAAAAAGGCACAAACACAATAAACAGGATATAGGCCAATGCTTTAGTAGTGCTTCGCGTATCGTACAAAACTCTAAAGATGACAAAAATAACTATAAGTATGTATGCGATTTCCCCGAGTAAAATCCAATTCATGTATCGTAGTCTTTCGTAAATTGTTAGGGTAAGATAATATATCTACAACTTTTACATCGCTAAATATTGTGGAATTTTCTCCGGAACCTTATTAAAGAAAAATTAAATTCTAAGGATACTTCACCGAAAAGACACTAAATAATAAATCTTTTACCATCCAATAATTCCAAAATGCTGCAACAACCAACGGCAAATAGGCATAACTATTTGTCAAAGCATGCGATACGGTTTGAATTATTCTATAATTGAAATGCTATTTTCGGATTACTTCCAATTTAGATCTTTTGTCCCATTCTTTTAATATTCTGAATAACGCCCCCATCAACCAAAATATCTGTACTTGTTATAAAACGAGCAGCATCACTTGCCAGAAAGCGTGCGACATCTGCGATATCTTCAGGTTGACCGTTGCGTTTTAACGGAGTTGCACGTTTAATCATTTCCATTTTCTCGGGATGTTCTTCGGCCGCT
Source organism: Altibacter sp. (assembly GCF_019913785.1). GTDB lineage: Bacteria > Bacteroidota > Bacteroidia > Flavobacteriales > Flavobacteriaceae > Altibacter. The sequence goes on along the minus strand of NZ_JAIOHK010000035.1, from coordinate 59,170 downwards.
TTTAACGCCATCGGAGTTTCAATAACTCCCGGTGAAATCGATACGATTCTCGCTCCTTTTTTTCCCCATCTATCGGCGTTTTTATGTGTTAGCAATTGCACTCCCCTCTTTGCAAAATTGTACATCATATCGGAGTCGTTATTTACATATCGACTCACAATATCAAAAGATTCTGGCCCTTGTGGATTTATAAGCGCATCATCATACTCTTTGTTCGGTGGAACTGTATGCGCCATCATGGAGGATAGTAGAATAACCACCGAATCCTTTTCAGCAAGCTCATAAAACGCATCTACCAAAAGGTCTGTAGCAACCAAGTCAATCGTATAAACTCTTTTTAAGTCTTTAACGGTTCCACTTACTCCGGCGGTATGAATTAGCGCCTTTAACGCGCCCTTTTCAGAAACATAATTTATGAGGCTATCTATATCTTTTTTAGATGTGATGTCACAGGAAATCCCTGAAACATCAAACCCCTCCTTTGACAGTAGGTTCACGGTTTCGTCTACCTTTTCTTGAGAGTAATCCGTTATAATTAATGGCTGACCTTTAAATGCTCTGGCACATGCCTGACCTATACCTCCTGCTCCACCTGTAATTACAATTAGGTTCTTTAGATTGCTCATTTTACCGTTTTTTAAATTGACTTTTTAATATCTTGTTATGGCACCAAAACCATTAAATTTTGACAATTCTCCTTTGGGAAGAAATACAACATCACCTCCAAAATTCATGTTCAACACAATCATTTCGTCATAAATATCATCAATAACATCCTTATCGCTTCTATGGTCTTCAGACACGTACACAATTTCGTTATCCTCTATAAGAGCGGGTTGAAACAAGCCTTGTTCTATAAAAAGCGTTTGTATTTTACCTTCGGAAATAGCCCTCCATATCTCATTGGTATCACTTAAAAATTTGTTTTCAGAAACGGCTTTAAGCAGTTCTGATTTTCTTTCATTATTCCTTTCCGTATTATATGCTTCGACCATTTTCCATGCTTCTGAAACAATGGCATGATCCTTTTCTAATATTCTATTTTTATTCAAGAACATACTGTAAATACTGTGTTTCTCATCGGCTACTTTTAAGTATTCGGGATAGTTTTCTTCAACAGTACTTATTAAAACTGGTAGCGGATTTTGGTTTCTAATGGTATTGACCTCTTTATCCACCTGATTAAAAAACTCAGCAATTAAATTCCGTTGGCGTGATGATACCACGGGTTCCATGGTATTTTTATTATCGAATTGTGTGTTTACAATTGGAAAAGGCGATTTAAATTCCTTTACCACTTTATCATTTAAAGCTTCAATTAGGCGTACTTTTTCCTGACTTAAAACCAAGACATAATAGTTAGATTCTATGTGCATGGTTCTAATTAGATCTCTCGTAGAAAAGGTATCGTCTATAACTACCCGATCCACCACCTGTATAGGTAATCTTAAAAACTCGGAAATATCTTCATTTACAAAAAGTATCAAACTATCTAAATTCAGACTGTGATCTATTTGTGCTGCAAGTGTTTTTAACTTAGCTATTAACACTGTTGCATCTCGCTTTGGCAAGTCTGCCAAAAGTCTGTTTTCGGCCTCTTTGACAAGGTTTTTAAGCGTTAATTCGTCCTTTAGGTAGTCCGGTTTCGTTCTATGTGAATTCATTATCACAGTAATGCAATTTTCAGAACTAATATTTTTTAGTTTTTTTAAGGTTGTTTTCATTATTCAAGTTTTAAATTGCTTAATAAATTTAATTGAGTTTAAGCCACTTCAAAAATGGATCTAGGTGCCTTTCTACTCGTATTCATAGACCACACTTCATCTGTATTCATGTAGTTATCCGGGTTATAATATCGTTGAAAAATTCAGACGGATTACGATCTAAACCCGAGCAAACTCCTAGGTATTCGCAAATTTTAAAACGAATACTATTCCTATCAAAGAGCGTTTTCTCCACGTATAAGGTTAGATCCTACAACCTTATACTGTTTAAGCCCTATTTCTGAAAGGATTACGGAATTAGTACTTCAAAAACTTTATAGCATTCGATCGATTATTATTGGTGGTAATAATAACAATGTATATTCCCTCTGCAAACGCTGAAACATCTGTACTAAAGCTGAGTGCATTGTTGTCAATTGTTGCTAAACCTTGACCAGAAATCGTGAAAATACTTACTTTTTTGATCGTTTCGGTTTCCGATTGAACGTTAAAAGTCTTTGAGTCTGAATTGTAGAAACCTACTATTTGGTTTTCATTTACCGTACTGTCATTCAGCCCTAATATATCGTTGTCGAATCTGGCCACTACAATTTCTGAAACACCGCCAGTAAACGAATTTCCGGCTAGAATAATTTTACCATCTTCCTGAAGGGTTATCGCATCGCCATAATCTTCTCTTCCATTTATATCGGTGCTAACCATTCCATCCGTGTCAAAACTAGTATCTAGGATTCCGGCGGCATCGAAACGAGCCATCGCCATATTATATTCACCTTGGAATACGGTTGAACCGGCCAATACTACTTTATTGTCGGGTTGGAGTATCATAGCCGCTGTATAATTAGAACCATCCACTAATCTTGCGGTTGCTACACCACTACTGCCATAACTGTTATCAAAAGTTCCGTCTGAGTTTAATCGAACTACGGCCAGATCGTGTCGCTGTTCAAGGTCAGAAATCCATTTATGGCCACCTATTAAAATTTTTCCGTCTCCCTGAATGGCAACACTTTCTACAAAATCATTTCCCGCACCAATATTAAACCACACTTTTCCATCGGTTCCGAAACTAGTGTCTAAAGTTCCATCTTCATTAAATCTCGCAGCCGACATTTCAAATCTATTTGCCATTGTAATATTAAATCCACCCATTAGAATCTTTCCATCGTCTTGAATAGCTATATCTCTTACGAAACTGAGAGAGGTGTCAAATTGTGTACTCGCCCAGCCATTAGTGCCAAAACTGGTGTCTAATGTTCCGTCTGTGTTAAATCGGGCGGCGGAATAAGTGTCATCTGAAAATCCTGCCAAAATAATTTTTCCATCATTTTGAATCGCAACCGTTTCTGCCACATCCGAACCGTTATTCACTATTGTAATTCCATTGGTGCCAAAGTTTGTGTCGAGCGTTCCATTGTCATTTAGCCTTACAACAGCAAAATCTCCGGTAACATCATCCCAGGTACGGGCAGCCAAAATAATTTTTCCGTCCATTTGAAGCGCAACATCCATGGCAAAAGATTTGGCAGCTCCAATTGGAATAATTTGTGTCCCGGCCGTTCCAAAGGAGGTATCAAGCGAGCCATCGGTGTTGTAACGAGCAACGGCTACCTTGTAGGTTGAAGGTTCACCGGCATAACCCACAAGGATGATTTTTCCGTCCGGCTGCACTAAGGTGCCCGTGGTATAGTTATAGGTGCCCGAGATTACGGTAGTGACAATTCCGTCGGTTCCAAAGGAAGTGTCCAAGGCTCCTGATTGTGAATTAGCAACCGTAAGAGATATTAAAAATAAAACTAGCGTGTATAATTTTTTCATGGTAATTGTGCTATAATAGAAATGTTAACAGGTGTTTATTGTTTTTAAAATTTTAAACTGCTAGTTCGGTTTTTAATTAAAATAATTCCTTACCAAGCCGTTTATTTAATTGAGGGCAATACTAATCTTTAGAAATATTTAATACCTTTCCGGTTGTAGAGAATGTTATTCTTATTGCTTCGAACCAGCCTTTTTCAAGTTCAACTATATAGGTAGTAACACCATCTTTAAAAATTGATTCTACATCGTCAATAGTATAATCTGCGTAGTCTCGTTTAATTATCTCGGCAAGGGCGGTTGGGAGTTCTTTTTTAGTAATATCCTTTTGAACACGTACCATATCTCCTGTTTTGTTGAACCAGATTTCGTGTTCCATCTTACCAGAATCAAACTCTACTTTATAGTCGTTACCGTTGCGTTCCCATTCTATATCGGTAGCATTGGGGTAAACTTTTAGTAGGCCCTCAGTAAAAGTTGAAGGAACTTCAGTTGTTTTTAGATCTTGTCCGTACATCGCTACGGAAGCTAATATTGCTAGTGCAATTACAAATAAATTTTTCATCTTGTTTGGTTTTAAATTCTCCAACAAAATTACTATTAGTTCGTAACATAACGAACTAAAATTCGCTAAATAATTGTTAATTCGGTCACTCGGGATCGTAAGGTATTTTTGATGTGAAGAATTCCTGCCCTTAGATTGATGCCTTTGCCCTAGAAAAGTTATTTTTCGCTTTCGCGAAAGCGCTTCATCTTTTTAATAGTTGCAACTACGAGCTTTTGCTTTTCAACCAAATAGTCCTGAAATATATGTCCCAATGTTTCTTGATTCATAAATTTCTCTGGATGGTATTTCTTATTAAAGCTATTGATACGTTTAATCATATCCATCTCCTTGTCAATGTTTTGATTATACATTTCTAAAGACTGAAGTTGGGAGTATTTCGAAAGTCTAAAATAGCGTTTTCTATCTCCAGGCTTCGTGTAGTAGGTAATATAATCGAGTTGAGTGAGCACGTTTAAGTTCACCGATGTAGAGCTCTTACTGGCTTTTATAATTTCTCTTATTTCGTCAAACGTAAGTCCCTCATAAGCAGACAAAATAAGGAGTGCATAGATACGAGACGCTAGTGGAGAAAGCTTTAGGCGTTCTTCAATCCCTAGTCCTATTATTTCAATGAGTTTTTCTTGTTCTTCTTCCTTTGCCATTACAGTAGCTTATATGCAATGATAGTAAGTATATTTTTAGTTCGCATACTCGCGAACCAAATGTACTTAAAGTTTTTATATATAATAAGAATTTTTCTAGATGTTGAATTCTAAACCTTCTTTTGCCATCTCACAATTGGGAAATCTAGCTTGGCAGTGTTTTTCCATTTCTGTAAGAAACGCATCATTGTGCGATGGGTCGTGATGTGTTAAAACAAGATTTTTTACATTAGCAATTTCGGCTGTCTCTATGGCCTGATTGAAACTACTATGTCCCCAACCGCGATGCAATTCGAGCTCTTCATCCGTATATTGCGCATCGTGGATCAATAAATCTGCATCTTTACAAAAATCAACAACATTTTGATCTAGACGCATCCCATGTTCTAGATCTGTGCAAATAACTATAGATTTTCCGTTTGCCTCCAAGCGATAACTAAAAGCACCTCCGGGGTGGTTGTGCTCACGATAACTAAACTTTACCAAGCCATCGGCGTTTAAAATTGGTTCGGCATCTCGGTAATCTATAAAACGTATTTGGCATCCCATATTTTCTAACTGAACGGGAAAGAATTGACTTTGCATCTGTAATGCAAAGAGATCTTTCACCTCACTAATGTGTAACTTCTTTTGGGGATAAACAATCCCTATTTTCTGTTGTGGATTATATGCGGGAGAAAAGAAAGGAAAGCCCTGAATATGGTCCCAATGTAGGTGCGTAAAAACCAAGAGAATAAAATCGGTTTTTGGAATTTTACCCGATTCTATATCTGAAGAAAGTTGTCGAATACCGGTTCCCGCATCAAAGATTACAATCATTTTACTACGGTCATTTATGAGAAGATCTACATAAATACAGGTTGTATTACCTCCATATTTTTGAAAACCAGGCTCACAAACCGGTGTCGAGCCACGGCCACCATACATTTTTACATTCCAAACAGCTTGATTCATAAAATTTGTTATACCAAAATCAATTTTGAGTTCATAAATATACAAACTTGTCAAACTTATCTTTATGTTTGAATTTCTAAATTTATATTTGAACAATTCCCCTAATCTATTAATTAAGTACATTTAAGGTATGAAAGTTCGTGAAAAGTTTATTTTAATTTCACTAATCGTTAGTGTTTCCATCATCGGTATTTCTTTCTTTTGGTTGCCTGTTTTATGGCTTTTCCTTTTAGTAGGCCCGTTAATTTTAATGGGGGTTTACGATATTTTCCAAAAAAAGCATACCATTCGAAGAAACTTTCCATTATTAGGGCGCTTTAGATATGTTTTAGAATCCATTCGTCCAGAAATAATGCAGTATTTTGTTGAGACCGATACAAACGGAAGGCCAATTAATCGCATTCTACGTTCCTTAGTTTATCGAAGAGCAAAGGGTGAAAATGACACCGAACCATTTGGTACTCAAATGGACATCTATCATTCGGGTTATGAATGGATGGAACATTCTATGTATGCCAAGAATAACCCCAAGGAAATAGGTAAATTTCCACGACTACTAATTGGCGGGAAGGATTGTAAACAACCGTATTCCTCCAGCTTGTTAAATATCTCTGCCATGAGTTTTGGTTCCTTGAGTAAAAATGCAGTTTTGGCGATGAACAAGGGGGCTAAAATGGGGAATTTTGCACAAAATACAGGAGAAGGAGGAATAAGTGACTATCACCTAAAACACGGAGGGGATCTTATATGGCAAATAGGAACCGGATATTTTTGTTGTAGGAATGATGATGGAACCTTTAACGAAAAAACCTTTAGGGAGAATGCCCTTCGACCTCAAGTTAAAATGATCGAGATAAAACTGTCGCAAGGAGCCAAACCGGGACACGGAGGTATACTGCCGGCAATCAAGAATACTGAAGAAATTGCAAGAATAAGACATATTCAACCCGGTATTGCCGTGCATTCACCGCCATCTCATTCCGCTTTTTCCGATCCAATAGAATTTATGCGTTTTATTCAAAAACTACGAGAACTTTCAGAGGGAAAACCAATTGGTTTCAAACTATGTCTTGGACGAAAACAGGAGTTTATGGACTTTTGTGAAGCGATGCTATTTACTAATATAATGCCCGATTTTATTACTGTTGATGGCGGGGAGGGTGGCACAGGTGCCGCTCCTGTTGAATTTTCCAATTCCATGGGAATGCCATTGCGTGAAGGTCTTGTCTTTGTCCATGATACTCTGGTGGGATTTGGATTGAGAAAGGAGATCAAGGTAATCGTAGCGGGAAGAGTTATAACCGGATTTCATATGGCAAGAGCAATAGCTTTAGGTGCAGATGGCTGCAATAGTGCCCGTGCAATGATGCTCTCCATTGGTTGTATTCAGGCTTTACAATGTAATAATAATACGTGTCCTGTGGGTGTTGCCACTCAAAACAAATCGCTAGTTAAAGGTCTGGATGTTGATGATAAGGCGCCTAGGGTTAATAAATATCACGAAGCTACCATCCATAGCTTTTTAGAATTGATTGCCGCGGCAGGACTCAATGGGCCGGAAGAATTATCCCGAAATCATATAAGTAAACGGGTTGGTATGTATAATGTACAAACCTATGACGAAATTTATCCATACATAGAAGAAGGGTGTCTGGTAAATATAGATACCGTCCCCCAAGAATATAAAAAATTTTTTCAGCTAACAAGATTGATGAAGTAACGATTTTTGACTCTAGATAAATCGCCGGCTACCAGTTTTTCGGAGGCTATGTTGTTCAATTATTTAATCTTATTGATATATTTACCATACATAGTAGCGGTGAAGAAACTGAAACAAGAACTCAAATACCGATTTATATGGCTAAAGAAACGTCAAACCTTGCATAATGAAATGAGCTAAATGAAATCACTATCAATTTTACTATTAGTATCAATTTTAATGCCGGGCTGTAGCCCCACAAAATTGATTCAGCATTATAAAAATCCGGATGCCGTAAACTTGAAAATAAAAAAAGTTTTCATCATCGGTGTTTCGGCAGACAAGGATTTGCGGCGAACCTATGAAACGAGGATGACAGAGGAGTTAGGTAAAAGGGGTGTAATAGCCATTAGGAGTATTGACTATTTTGAAGCATCTTTTACCGATAATGAACAAAAGATAGAACAACTCAATTCAATCGAAAACAAGCTGTTTAATGCTGGCTTCGATGCGACGCTTATTGCCAAAATTTCTAAGAAGGAAAGCAAAATAAGTATGGAGGATGCCTACCGAAATTTCGCGAAAAAACATCAAACTTTCGAAGATTATTACTATAACAATCAACACATCTATCTTACAAAACAGTTAGAACGTCATCAAGTCTACACCACAGAGACTTCCTTATATTGTATTTGCCCGGAAAAAGAGCGAGAATTACTGTGGCGGTCTGAGATTGAAGTGGTGGATGCCACAAAGGTTATGAGAAATATCAACAGCTATATCAATGTGCTTTTTAAAAATTTAAAAGAAAATAAATTATTGCACTCAGCCGAATAAAGCAAATTCAAAAGAAATTACAGCAATCTTCATTTTTAAACAAATATTAAATCAATTTCAGTTGATTGACAATGTCTTGAAGCGAATCTTTAGCATCTCCAAATAGAAGATTGCAATTGTCCATTCCAAACAAATCATTCGAAACTCCGGCATAGCCGGTACTCATTCCTCTTTTCATTACAATAACTTGCTTACTTTCATGGGTTTTTATAATGGGCATTCCGTATATAGGGCTATCCGGCTTGTTTTCGGCAGCGGGATTTACCACATCATTTGCGCCTATAATCAACACCAAATCATAATGAGACATATCTTCATTTACATCGTTCATTTCTTTCAAATGTTTGTAGTCAATATTTGCTTCGGCAAGCAATACATTCATATGTCCGGGCATCCGTCCGGCAACAGGATGTATAATAAAATCAACTTGGATTCCTCTGGCTTCTAACAATTTTTGAAGTTGACCACACAAGTGTTGCCCTTGTGCAACTGCAAGACCATAGCCCGGGACTATTGCAACTTTATTTGCGAAAGTCAGTTGCATCGTGGTTTCAGAAATACTTATGGGCTTTATATTTTGATCTTCGGTATCACCGGAGATCGCTGTTTTTTTAAATTTACCTGCAAGCACTTTTAGTAAAGACCTATTCATTGCCTTACACATTAATAAGGTTAGTAAAATTCCGGCAGCACCTACGAAGATTCCACCGGCGATCATCGCTTTATTTCCATATACAAAACCGGCAAAAGCAGTAGCAATTCCGGTTATTGAATTCAATAATGAAATTACTACAGGCATATCGGCTCCACCAATGGGGAGTACAAATAAAATTCCATAGCTCAATGATAATACCGCCATCGAATAAGCCATCACTTCAAAGCTTAGTGGTAGGACTCCAGCAAAGTAGGTGATTGGTAGAACTACGATTAAAGCCAAGAGCAGCCTTGAGCTTACAACAACTAATGCTTTTCGGATATCTTTGGTTTTGCCCGCTAACTTTCTATACGCCAAAATGCTTCCAGTAGCAGCAATAGCACCTGTAATTAACCCCAATAGCAATAAAATTTTTATTCCTGTTAAGGAAGTATTTACATCTAACTGGTGTGCTTCAATCAATCCCAATAACATAGCACAGCCACCACCGGTGGCATTAAATAATGAGACGAGCTGTGGCATTGCCGTCATTTCTACTTTAGAGGCCATTCGCTTTCCTGCCAAAGTTCCCAACGTAATAGCTGCAAGAATGACAATTAAGTTAATGGTAGGAACCGCATTAAACATTATTGCGAGAAATGTAAAAACAACAGCAATGACCATTCCTGATGCTGCAATAATATTTCCTGTTTTGGCCTTTTTAGGAGAACTCATAAACTTCAATCCACCCAAAAAAGATACCGTGGCTATTAAATAACCAACTTCAACGATTATATTCATCTATATTATTTTTTGGTGTTGAACATTTTCAGCATTCTGCCTGTCACAAAAAAGCCTCCGGAAATATTTAAGGCTCCTAGAAATACAGCGATTCCACCCAAACAAAGCAATAGATAATTGGTTGGTGGTATCTGAAATAACATGATGACCGCACCGAGCATAATAACACCACTAATCGCGTTGGCTCCGGACATTAAGGGAGTGTGAAGAATTGCCGGAACATTGGCTATCACCTCTATTCCTATAAAAATGCAAAATATAACGAAGTAAACGAGTTCAAGATTATTTTGAATAAATTCCATAGCTTATACAAGTTCAAATTTATGAATTAATTGAGGATGCGAAATTTTACCGGTATCAATAACTTGGCAACTGTTAATTATGGGATCGCCTTCTTTATTAGTGTTGATCAAGTATTTTAAAAAGCTATAAAAATTAGCAGATAATAATTGTGAGGCGGCCTTTGACATTTCTCTCGATAAATACGAATGGCCTACAATTGTGACATTATTATAAATAACCGTTTTTCCGTTTTGTGTAATTTCACAATTCCCACCTTGTTCTGCCGCTAAGTCTATCACAACTGAGCCTGGTGACATAGCATCGAGCGCTTCGATGTCTATTAGAATTGGTGCTTTCTTTCCGGGGATATTCGCGGTTGAGATAACAATATTTGCATTCGCAATATGTCGGTGAATTAACTTTTTCTGTTTTTTGAGATATTCTTCCGATTGCTCCACGGCATAGCCACCCGTATTCTCACTATCCTCATATCCTTCTACCTCAATAAAATTGGCACCAAGGCTCCTAACTTCTTCCGCAGACGATTTTCGCACATCAAAGGCTTCTACTATCGCTCCCAAACGTTTGGCTGTTGCAATTGCTTGTAACCCGGCTACACCAGCGCCTAATATTAGCACCTTAGCAGGATTCAAGGTTCCTGCGGCGGTCGTAAACATCGGTAAAGAGCCACTGTAATGGGAGGTAGCTTTTAATACAGCTTGGTATCCTGCCAAAGAAGCCATAGAGGACAATACATCCATAGATTGTGCTAAAGTTGAACGAGGTAATAGATCCAGACTAAAAACCGAAATGTTCTTACCGAGAAATTTATCAACCCTTTCCTGATAGAATAACATATTGAAAATACCAATCCGATTTTTTAATTTTTCACCATCTAATATTTCGGGAAAATCATTTATCGACAAAATATAATCGGCATGTTTTAAAACAAAGGCACGACTATGTAATGCCGCACCGGCAGCTTCGTAGTCCCTATTTGAAACTCCCAATGCCTCCCCCAAGCCAGTTTCAATTATAACTTCCAATCCTAATTGATCTATAACTAAACTAACTTCTTTTGGTAGCAGACAAATTCTTGTTTCAAAATCGGGCTCTTTTACTATCCCTATATATATCATACCTGTATCATGTTATTAGGTTTCGTCATCCTCTCGGTAAATTTCAAACAATTAATAGTATACGTGACCCAATTTTCAATACATGTGCCATCAACACAACTAACTTTTAAAAATGTTATTAATAATCTGTTTTACAGTGTCTTATAAAATTTAATTATTATTATTGAAAAGGATTAATCGGGTAATAATGTCCCTAGTGATACTTTTTTACTCGTCTGTTTCTTGCCAAAAAAGAGTAATAAGAAGCGGTTTAAGGTTTTAATTTGTCGCGTGTCTCAATTGTTATCATTTTAAAATTTTTAAAGAGAAACGGGCGCAGAATTTTAAGAAATATTTAATTTTTAATTTCAATAATAAGGCCTATGTTTGCCTTGTAATGAATATTTTCAATGCACGATTATGTCCGATAAATTGCAACATATCACTTTTCAATTAATAGCATCCTTTGATGGTATTAGTTTGCATCGGCCAAAGTTTCAAATTGGTAAATTGAAAATTATCTTCCCGATTTTGTAAGCACTGCGAGTGTGCTTAAAACAGTCCGTTAAACCTTATATCATTTAACTCTTCTTTTGCATTGCAGAAGAGAGTAACTCGCGGGTTAGGGTGTCTTTTTAACGACTTAACGACTGTTATTAGGTTCTAAATCGAATATTCATAATTTAAATCAAAGTAATCATGGCTAGAGGAAAAACCTTAAAAGCTCCTAAATTAGATTTAAAAGCAAAAAAACAGGAGAAGATAAAATTGAAATTAGAAGCCCAACAAACCAGAAAGCGAAGATAACGCGGTTGTGGCAATAAAATAATGTTGAATTAATATTTAAACCCTGATGGCTATTCAATGGACGTCAGGGTTTTTTTATAAATCAATTTAACGTGAAGTGGGTTAAGATTTCATCGTTAAAAACCGTTGGTATTATAAATTTTTAAGGCCGAAAAATTCACTATGAATTCCAATCTTGTCAAAAAAGTGTTCTTTTCTGAAGTCAAATGTAATTATTACGTTGAAGGAACGCATAAAAAAACGGCTTAGCGTGAACTAAACCGTTATTTCCAGTGTTTAATAAATGTAGCGAGATCGAGACTTGAACTCGAGACCTCCGGGTTATGAATCCGACGCTCTAACCACCTGAGCTACCTCGCCAAATGTTGGTGATTATTTCCGTTCACCTTCGGGTTATGAATCCGACGCTCCCCGCCCGAACGTTGCGTTCGGTACGGGCGGGTAACCACCTGAGCTACCTCGCCAAATTAGTGCGAAACCTTAGGTTAGGCGGGCGCAAAGATAAAAACAAAATCATCTGGTGCAAAGATAAGTTTGTATTTATTTCAACTTATTTTGAAGCGTAGCGAACGAAAACTCATTCTGTTCGCCACTCTTCATATTTTTAAGGGTAAAACTTTGGCTTTCTAGTTCTTTTTCACCGGCTAGGACCACAAACGGAATGCTACGCTTGTCTGCATAGCCCATCTGCTTGCCCATCTTGGCCGCATCAGGGTACAATTCGGCAGTGATTCCGGCGCGTCGAAGTTTTGTAATGGCCTTCATGGCATACAAGGCTTCGGCTTTACCAAAATTGATAAAGAGTACTTTGGTCACTTCGGAAACGGTTTCAGGAAAAAGATCTAATTCCTCCAATACAAGGTAAATTCGGTCCAAACCAAACGAGATTCCTACCCCACTCACGTCTTTAAGTCCGAAGATCCCCGTAAGATCGTCGTAGCGGCCACCGCCACCAATACTTCCCATATTCACCGCTTCAGGAGCTGAAACTTCAAAAATGGCTCCCGTATAATAGTTTAGACCTCTAGCCAAGGTGACATCTATTTCGAAACCAGCCGTTTCCAATCCTAGTGTGGTTATGGTGGTAGTGATAAATTCGAGTTCCGAAACACCTTGTAAGCCTATTGCCGAAGTAGCTAATAATTCTTTAAGCATCGCCAACTTTTCCGAAGCCGTTCCTTTGGCTTCAAATAAGGGTTGAACCTTTTGTATGGCGTTTTCTGAAATTCCTTTGGAACGCATTTCGGTTTTAACGCCGTCCTTCCCTATCTTATCCAGCTTGTCCAACGCCACGGTAAAATCGATAAGCCTGTCTTCGGCACCAATCACTTCAGCAATACCACTCAAAATCTTCCGATTGTTCAATTTTATGGTAACGCCTGCCAACTTTAACTTTGCAAAAACGGCATCGTACAATTGTACCAATTCCACTTCCTGCCACAGGGAATTGCTCCCTACCACATCGGCATCACATTGAAAGAACTCTCTAAAACGTCCTTTTTGGGGCCTGTCGGCGCGCCATACGGGTTGAATTTGATAGCGTTTAAACGGAAAGGTGATGTCATTCTGGTTTTGGACTACATAACGCGCAAAAGGCACTGTAAGGTCATAGCGCAATGCTTTTTCGGAAATACTCGATGTAAGTTTAACACTGTCTTTTTCTTTTAAAACTGAATCATCCGCTTTCTTTAGATAATCCCCACTATTCAGAATCTTAAAAATCAATCGATCGCCTTCCTCTCCATACTTTCCCATCAAGGTCTCGCTATTTTCAAACGAAGGGGTTTCAATAGGTTGAAAACCATAGGTGGTAAAACAACTTTTTATGGTGTTCATAATGTAGTTGCGTTTTACGACTTCGGCAGGAGAAAAATCTCGAGTTCCTTTGGGTATGGAGGGTTTTTGAGCCACTTTTTTAGAATGTTGGATTATTAGATATTTGGATTGTTAGATTCTTAGATTTAAATTCCCTGCAAATATCTTAAAATAATGCCGAAATTGTAACTTTATACACAGATTATAGTCTAACGATAAACCGCTCACCCAACCACTATGTTTTCACTTTTTCGGGAAAATGTTCGTATTGCACTCGACTCCATTAGAAGTCAGCTTCTTAGAACCGTACTAACCATAGTCATCATTGGAATTGGTATCTGGGCACTCGTAGGAATTCTAAGTGCCGTTAAGGCATTGGAGAATACCATTTCGAGTGATTTTGCTTCCATGGGAGCAAATACGTTTAATATTCAGCGATATGAATTTAACGTACAGCGCAACAATAGTGGCGAGGTTGAAAAAATAAACCCAATTATAAGTTACGATGATCTGCGGAAATTTGTAGACATCTATAATTATCCGTATACACAAACTTCGGTTTCCTTTAGAGGAACCAATCGGGCAGAAGTTAAATTTGAAAACGAAAAAACCGACCCCGAAGTACAGGTATACGGCGTAAACGAACATTATCTGGAAAATACGGGAACCGATGTAGACAAAGGAAGGGAATTCAATGTCTTCGATATAGAGAACAACAATAAGGTGTGTTTGATTGGTTCCGACTTTCTGAAAAGCATCTTTAGGAACGACGACCCCATAAATAAAACCATTAGCATCCGAGGTGTTAAATTTAAAGTGGTTGGAGTACTCGAATCGAAAGGAGCCACTTTTGGTAACAATCAGGATTTAAAGGTGCTCATCCCCATTCAGGTAGCACGAGGTATTTTTACCGATCCAAATATCAACTACACCATTAGCGTGATGGTAGAGGACAAAGAAATGATGCAAGGGGCCGAAGATGCTGCGATAGTTACTTTCAGAAATGTACGCGGCCTCAGTCCCGTAGAAGAGAATAACTTCGGAATAGAACGCAGTGACGACCTCATCAATCGGATAGGTGAAATCACCGGTGTTTTGGAAATGGCTGCCTGGATCATTAGTATTATTACCATCTTAGGGTCTTCTATTGCGTTGATGAATATTATGTTGGTTTCGGTCACCGAACGCACCCGAGAGATTGGGGTTCGGAAGGCCATGGGTGCCAAAAGATCTACGATTTCAACGCAATTTTTTATAGAAACCATAGTAATTGGACAATTGGGCAGTGTCTTGGGGATCATTCTTGGAATTATTACCGGATGGGCCTTTGCAAGCTTTACGGGCTTTGCCTTTTCACTCCCTTGGGGTGCATTGATAGGCGCAACCATTATTTCGTTCTTAACCGCTGTGATTGCAGGATCGTATCCCGCTTCAAAAGCAGCTAGATTAGATCCAATTGAAAGTTTGAGATACGAGTAATTTTTAATGAATTTCACTATGATCATCACAACAACAGAAACTATTCCGAATAAGGAAATAATTGAGATCCTTGGGGTAGCCCGCGGCAGTACCGTGCGTGCCCGACATATTGGTAGGGACATTTTCGCCGGACTTAAAAACATAGTCGGTGGAGAGATTGAAGAATATACCAAACTTCAAGCACATGCAAGAGAGCAGGCGATTCAACGCATGATGGATGACGGTCAAAAACAAGGCGCCGATGCGATTGTAAATGTGCGCTTAGCAACCAGCATGGTGATGCAAGGAGCCTCCGAAATATTGGCCTATGGCACGGCTGTAAAACTGAGATAATGAATGATTACTCAACTTTGGCGATTGTCATTTGCTATATCCTGTTCTTAGGTGTTATAGCTGCTATTCTGCTTTATTTGATCGTAAAAAGGATAGGAAAAAAGGGCAAAGAAGGATTTGAAGAAAGAGACCATTAATTGTTTACAAGCCGTTCAAAAAATTGATATAGGTCTCCTTTCGTAATTACGGAGCCTTGTTGTACCAATTCAAAAATATCCTTGTGCTTGTCTTCCGAATATTCCTTGGAAGCCTGTAAAAATTCCACCTCGTCTGAGGTAAAATTTTGCTGAAGCCATTTATAGCCTTCCGAAGTTGTTAGATCGATGGAAGTATCGGTCACTTTTACCACAATTAAACGCATGGAAGTTTCCTCTAATTTAAAAAGAAACAACTGGTGGTTGGAAATATTTTCTAGGAACTCGGCCTTTGAAAGCACGCCTTCCCAAATAAGGTCACTAAACACATCTAGTTCTTGCTCGGCGACTTCCGGCTTGTCCTTTTTAATCGCATCCCATTCTTGAACAGTGATGGTTTGTGCAGCAAGAAAATTGATAAACTCCCTGTGAAGTTCCTCCAACTGTTCTTTAGTAAGGCGCGTGTATTTCATGATAAGGCTAAAAAAAACCCCGACAGTTGCCGAGGTTTAAATATAAATGTTTGTTCTAATTATTTTGCTTCAGCAATTACATCGAATGTGAAGTTTGAAATCACATCTCTGTGGAAACGAATGGTCGCTTCGTACTGTCCGGTACGTTTAATGGTACCTCCGGCGATAGCAATATACTTCTTCTCAACAGTCACACCTTCTTTTTCAAGGGCTTCGGCAAGGTTCGCATTGGTGATAGATCCAAATAACTTGTCTCCTTCACCTGCTTTAGAAGTAATTTTAATTTCCAATCCGTTTAACTTATCAGCTTCCGTCTGTGCGTCTTCAATGACTTTCTTTTCTTTGTAAGCGCGTTGCTTTAAGGTTTCAGCCAAAACTTTTTTTGCAGAAGGAGTTGCTAGAATAGCAAGACCTTGTGGAATCAAAAAGTTTCTACCGTACCCATTTTTCACATTGACTACGTCATCTGCAAAACCTAGGTTTTCTACGTCATTTTTTAATATAAGTTCCATAATCCTATCTGCTTTTTATTTTAATAAATCGGCTACGTACGGCATCAACGCTAAATGACGTGCTCTTTTCACAGCTACAGCTACTTTACGTTGGTACTTTAATGAAGTTCCTGTCAATCGTCTAGGTAAGATCTTACCTTGTTCGTTTACGAATCGCATCAAGAAATCCGGATCTTTGTAGTCTACATACTTGATACCCGACTTCTTAAACATGCAATATTTCTTCGCCTTTGAAGTCTCAATGTTTAGCGGAGTAAGATATCTGATCTCTCCGTCTTTTTTTCCTTTTGCTTGTTGTTGTAATGTTGCCATGGCTTATGCGGTTTTTTTGTTATCACGAACTCTTCTTCTTTCTGCCCAAGCAACAGCGTGCTTATCAAGGGCAACCGTTAGATAACGCATAATGCGCTCATCTCTTCTAAACTCTACTTCTAGTTCGTTAATTGCGTCACCTGGAGTGGTGTACTCAAACAAGTGATAAAAACCACTTTTTTTGTGTTGAATTGCGTAGGCTAATTTTTTTAGCCCCCAATTCTCTTTGGATATCATCTTAGCACCTTTAGAAACAAGAATATCTTCGTATTTCTTAACTGTTTCCTTTATCTGTTCTTCAGATAAAACGGGATTTAAGATGAAAACAGTTTCGTAATGATTCATAAAAAATCGATATTAAAAATTGATTTATATCCTGGCACTTTGCCAAGAGCGTGCAAAAATACTACTTTATTTCATATTTTCAAACACTATTTTCACTTCTTTCAAACCATGCCTTTTTTCCTACAAGAATTGATAAAGTGACTAATTTTCACGACAAATGTTAAAAAAACTTGTCATTCATCGATTTTTTACTTATAATTGCTGTACCAAAAACTACCTAACTGTGGACAAACCAATACTTAAGTGTGCCATCGTAGACGATTCTACATTGCAACGCCTTTCTATTGTAAAATTGATTGAGAATCATCCGTCGTTGGATCTCGTAGCCGAGTACAATAATGCCATTGAAGCTAAGATGGGGTTAGCAACTACAGAGATTGATCTTATCTTTTTAGATATTGAAATGCCGATCCTCTCTGGATTCGACCTATTAGACGATCTTACCCACAAACCACAGATTATCTTTGTTACCGGGAAGACCAAGTATGCCTTTAAAGCTTTTGATTACGACGCCGTTGATTATCTTCGGAAGCCGATCTCGAAAGAACGGTTTTTAAATGCGGTCCACAAAGCTATAACCAATTACAAACTGAAGAATGATGATGGTTTTGATGAAGAGGACTTTATTTTCGTAAAAAGTAATCTGAAAAAGCGAAAAGTATTTCTTAATGAGCTTCGGTATATTGAAGCCCTTGGCGATTATGTGAAATTAGTGACGGAACATGACGCATTGGTGGTGCTTTCTACCATGAAAGCGTTCGAGTCGCTGCTTCCTAACGATCGTTTTTTACGCATTCACAAATCCTATATCGTGAATTTAGATAAGGTAGAACGCTACAACAGCAAGGTGATTGAGCTTGATAAAGAGCAGTTGCCGCTGAGTAGAAACAGGAAAGCCGATCTGGTAGAAGCCCTTGCCGCTACCATGCGCACCTAATAATTATCCACATCTATTGTTACGCGAACCGTTGAAAATTCCTTGATGGAATTAAAACTTCGCTGTACCCCATCAATAAACTTTTTGGTTTTTGAAAGGGAACTCTTTTTTGGAATCTTGACCAATATATTTGAAATATACAAATTCCGAACACGCCCCACAGGAGGTGCTTCAGGCCCCAACACATACTCATCCAATTTTAATTGCAGTGCTTGCCCAAACCAAGTCGCTCCTTTTTGCATTTTCTGCTGATTCTTATCTTTAAAGGTGATCTTTATAATTCTGAAAAAGGGAGGATATTTATATTGATAGCGCTCCTCCACCTGTTGCTTATACATACCTTCGTAGTCGTTTACACTTACCTGTTGAAGGATTTGATGGTAGGGGTTATAGGTCTGAATAAGGACCTTACCACGTTTTTGCGTACGTCCTGCCCTACCCGAAACCTGCTGTAACAATTGAAAACTACGCTCATGTGCCCTAAAATCGGGGAAGTTCAATAAATTATCGGCATTCATTACCCCCACCAAACTAACTTCCCGAAAATCCAACCCCTTGGCCAACATCTGTGTTCCAACTAGGATGTCAATTTCCTGATTCTCCAATGCATCGATGAGTTTCGAATAGGCATGCTTTCCTTTGGTGGTATCCTGGTCCATCCGGGCTATTCGGTGCTCCGGGAATAAGGACTTCAATTCGGTTTCAATCTGTTCGGTACCAAAGCCTTTGTTATCTAAGGTTTCACTTCCACATGCCATACACGATGGCAACATAGCCATATGATAGCCGCAATAGTGACAGCGCAGTTCGTTCTTGAATTGATGAAACGTTAAACTCACATCGCAATTGGGACATTGGGGCGAAACACCACAGGTGGTACATTCTACTACCGGGGCATACCCGCGTCTATTTTGAAACAGGATCACCTGCTCGTTATTATCCAGTGCTTCGTTCATTTTGGCGAGTAAGGTATCACTGAAATGACCCGTCATTTGTTTCTTGCGGTGCTTCTCCTTGATATCTACCAGTTCAATTTCGGGCATCATAACATTTCCGAAACGCAATGCTAAGTGAACGAGACCGTACTTGCCTTGTCTGGCATTGTGATAGCTTTCCAGCGCCGGAGTAGCACTGCCCATCAAGGTTTTTGCAGTGTGAAGCTTGGCCAAAACTACCGCGCTATCGCGTCCGTGATACCGTGGTGCGGGATTGTACTGTTTAAAAGAAGGCTCGTGCTCTTCGTCCACAATGATCAATCCTAGGTTGCTAAAAGGTAAGAACAAGGAGGAGCGTGCCCCAATCACGATCTGTGCTTTGGGTTTGCTGTGCAAAACATTGCTCCATACTTCAACTCGTTCGTTGGTAGAATACTTTGAATGATAGACCGCAACCTGATCTGCAAAATAATGCTGAAGTCGCCCAATAAGCTGGGTCGTCAATGCAATTTCAGGGAGCATGTACAAGACCTGTTTCCCAGTGGCAATTATTTCGGCTATAAGCTTTACATAGATCTCGGTCTTACCACTGGAGGTCACACCATGTAGCAAGGTGACATCCTGTGTTTCGAAAGAAGTTTTAATTTGGGAATAAGCCCGCAACTGTGCCTCATTCAATTTTTTTAGATCTGAGGCTTCATCCCCCTTGTATTCCATCCTATCCTTCTGAATAAAGTATTCCTCTAAAATACCCTTATCAATCAGTGCTTTTAAAACGGCCGCAGTACTATCGCTTTTTCGCTGTAACTGAATCGCATCCACCGGCTTTTTTTCCTGTGCATTCAGCATAAAGAGCGTCATCAGCATTTGCCGCTGCTTCGGAGCTCTGGACAAGCTATCGAGTAATTCACGTAGACTTTCTTCTTTGGCATATACGGGAGCGAGCTTGATGTAGCGTTTCAGTTTTGGCGTGTATTGTTCGTACACCTCTTCCTGTACCTGTATGATTCCTTTCTGAAGTAATTTCTGAAGCACACTTACCACCTGCCTCCTATCCAATATGGAGCGGATATCATTGATGTGTAGGGTCGCTTGATGTTGCAAGGCTTCGAATACCAAGAATTCATCATCGCTAAAATCCGTTTCATCTACCTGCCTTTCCGAAGCTAACCTAATAATAGTTTCACTCTCCAACAGGAAGGCAGAGGGCAACGCAGCGCGTATCACTTCCCCCAACGTACACATATAGTAGGAAGCCATCCACTCCCAATGTTTTATTTGCAAGGAGGTAATAAGCGGGTTCTCGTCCAGAATATGGTCTATGGATTTGGTTTCATAGCCCGAAGGAGCCGATTGGTGCACCACATAGACTATACCTGTGTAAATTTTCGATTTCCCAAAAGGGACGGCCACCCGCATGCCTTGTCGCAGAAAAGCAGCCTCGTCTTTGTTTACACTATAGGTAAAGGTTTGCTTTAACGGAATTGGAAGTATAACATCTATAAAATACACGTGCTGAAAAAAAATTAGGCCACCCGATTGGGCAGCCTAAAGATACTACTAAATATGTTTTTGTTATTTGCCTAACATTCCTTTTTTCAGCTTGCTATCTACAGGATCATTTCCAAGCCAAATTCCAAATAAGGCTTTCTTAAACTTCATACCGGAAACAGTTCCTAGTTCCTTCCCGTTTTTGTAAGCTACCACACCACGTCCTTTCTGATAGGTAATATCGAAGGTGTCGTTTTCTACAATCTCATCGCTGAAGAAGGTGATGAATTTTTTTATTTCCGAATCCAAGGAAGAAGTATTTCCGCCCATAGAGGCTTCAAACCCTTCTTCTACGGCCTCACTCATGGCTTCACTGGAAACAAATGACGATGTGATGACCAATTTGATCGCCATGGTTTCATCGGCATTCATGATACTTTTTGCGTCGCTGGATTTTTTTGCAAGGTATAATCCTCCAGAGTACAATTTGAGTACCATTGCCTTTCTTCTAATTCCGGCACCGTTTAAGGCGAGCTCCTCACCACCAAAATTCACCGAATTTGGCAAGGTTACGCTACCAACTTCTGTCTGAGCTACAGAAACATTTACAGTAACGATGGAGATAATAAGTAACAATAGATTTTTCATTTTGATATAATTAAAAGTGTTAGGTTAAAATTAGCATTTATCTTTCAATCGTTGTAGGGAAATATTCAATTCAAATCCTAACAACAATAGGTTTGCGTTAATCCAAATATATAACATCATAATCAATAGAGCACCAATCGAACCGTACAACTCATTGTATTTTGAAAAATTGTTGATATAGATTCCGAAAAAGTAGGTTGTCAACAAGAACAACAGGGTAGTAACCAAGGCGCCTATCGAAAAGAATTTCGATTCCTTTCCTTCTTTTGTACCGTAATAATAAAGTGTCGATATTATAATATAGACCATGACAACAAAGACCGTAAGCTGTAACGCTGAAATCCAAAAGAGATCGTTCTGTATGTACTCGTTTCCTTTTAAACTGCTAATGGCGTATTCTCCATACAGGATGACTCCTACCGTGATTAACAATAACAATGCCAAAAAGATAGACACCACCAAGGCAACCACGTATTGCTTAAAAAACCCGCGATTGATCGTCACATGGAAGGAGTATTCGAAGGCGCTAAAGATGGCGTTAACTCCATTGGCGGCCAAAAATAAGGACAGGAAAAAAACAAAGGACAACAGCCCTCCTCCTCTCGGGTTTACCGCAATATCTGCGATGGTAGGATAGAAGAATTCGGCTGTCTGTGGCGGCAACAATTCTTCAATAAATATCAAGAAACGCGTTTGAAATCCTTCTATAGGAATTATAGGAATCAAATTCAGCATAAAGAGCACAAAGGGAAATAGGGCCACAAAAAAGCTATATGCAATCGAACTGGCTCTCGAAGAAAATGTTCCTTTTACGATGCCTCGTCCATACATTTCTAATAGATCATACAACGACAACCCCTTAAACCCGGGAAGCTTGATGCGTCTGCTAAGCGTTACCAGGCTTCTAAGTATTGGAATCTTTGTGATATAACCTTCGGCTTCTGTTGCCATTACACTGCCTTTAAGCTAAGGTCCATATTATATACAGAGTGTGTTAAGGCCCCACTCGAAATATAATCAACGCCACATTCGGCATATTTCCTAGCAGTCTCTAAGGTGATCCCGCCACTGGATTCTGTAAGGCAGGTATCTCCAATTAATTGAACCGCCTTTCGCGTATCTTCATAATTGAAATTATCGATCAGAATACGGTATACCCCTTCGTTTTCAAGGATCTCCTCAATTTCTTTCAAGTTTCTAGCCTCCACGATAATTTTTAGATTAAAGCTATGATCTTGGAGGTATTCTTTGGTTTTTTGAATCGCTTTTGTAATCCCACCACAGAAATCAATATGGTTGTCCTTTAGCATAATCATATCGTACAAGGCAAAGCGGTGATTTTCCCCTCCTCCTATTTTTACCGCCCATTTCTCTAAGGCACGAATGCCCGGTGTTGTTTTTCGGGTATCCAATATTTTGGTGCCGGTACCTTCCAGCAGTTGCACATATTCATTTGTTTTGGTAGCAATGGCACTCATTCGCTGCATGGCATTCAGTACAAGCCGTTCACTCTTCAGTATAGACTGGGATAGTCCGGAAACATAAAAACAAACATCTCCGTGCTTCACCTTACTGCCATCTGTGATCTTAATATCGACCTTTAGCCCGGGATCTACAAAGTCAAATACTTGTCGGGCGAAATCCACTCCGGCTATAATCCCCTCGTCCTTCACCAATAGCTTTGCTTTGCCCACAGCGTCTTCGGGGATACATGCCAAAGAACTATGATCACCATCCCCTACATCTTCGCGAATTGCATTCGAGATGATCTTGTCTATTTCTCTATTGAATTGTTTTTTTGAAATCATTCGATTCAATTTTTAGTAAAAATAACGTAAAAAGTTCGAAGACCGATACCGGAACTTGGAAGTCAACCCATTTTATCTTTGTATTTTTAAATTCTCAAAAGCAACAGATGAAAATTACTGTATTGGCCATTGGAAAAACCGACGACAAGGCATTGGAATCGCTATTAGAAGACTACCAAAAACGCCTGGGGCATTACGTGCCTTTTTCCATGGAAATAATTCCCGATATCAAGAATGCCAAGAACCTTTCCGAAGCACTTCAAAAACAAGCCGAAGGAGATGAAATTCTTAAAAGGTTAATCCCAAGTGACATCGTTTTGCTGTTAGATGAAAAGGGGAAAACGTATAGTTCGGTGGGGTTTTCTGAATTTCTTCAGAAAAAAATGAACAGCGGATTAAAAAACTTAGTATTTGTCATTGGAGGACCTTATGGATTTAGCGATGAATTATATGCAAGAGCAACTGGTAAAATCTCACTTTCATCGATGACCTTTTCTCACCAAATGGTACGTTTGTTCTTCGTGGAACAGCTCTACCGGGCTTTTACCATCTTACGAAACGAACCCTATCACCATCGCTAACAGGGAATTACCTCATCCACAGACAATCCAAACCATCTGTGAGCATGTGCAACAATAACCCCACCGCAACAATACGGGTCTTTTTGAAAAATAACATTCCGAAATATGCTGTGATGGCTATATAGCTGTGTAAGGGATGAAAGTTAATACTGCAGCGTTGCGGAGAAAAAATTGGATCTGCGATAAGATGGTCCAAATCTACAAGGATGGTAGCAATCATAATCAACCAAGCTTTTTTCCACTGTGATCTAAAGAAAACCCAGGCTATTAATCCGGGAAGTAAAAAATGAAAACTGTAATGAACAATAGGTTGGAGCATACCCTATTTACCCTTGCTTTTCCCTCTGTTCAACACCTTATATTCTTCATAACATTCGCTAATCGCATCCAAGATCTGTAAGTCGCTTGCGGTACGTATAAAGTCGCTGGAATAGCTACATTTATTAAGGATTTCATCAATATCGGCTCGTTCCAACTGAAGCACGGCCATCAAGGTTTCTCTATCGAATTTACTTTGAAGCAGATTTCGTATATCATCATCTTCCTTCATCTTACGAAGTTTCCGCATTTGCTTCGGTCGTTTGCCAAAGACATTGTAGAGGAAATCGGCCGGATTAAAAATAGCACTGAGCACCTTATTTACCGCTCCCGGTTGTTGGTTTCCTCCTTCGTAACCGGTATTGACCCCACTAATTCGATAACGGTAATTATCGTAAATAGGAATGGTCTTAGCATCTACTTCTACATAACCGGTCAATTGTACAGGACGTACCACAACTTCTTCCAAGGCGATTCCTAATTCAGTCATCTTAATTTTAATCTCCCCAAACTTCATCCAGTCATTGGTCACGCGAACCCGAATTGATTTAAAGCCCAAATAACTAAAATACAGCGTGTCATTGACCACAGCACGAATTTCAAAATCGCCCTTCTCATCGGTAGTAGCACCTACCACGCTGTTCAGGTTGACAATATTCACATTCTCCAAGGGGTCGTTATTGGCATCGTTGAGCACCTTTCCTTTAATCAGTGGCGGTTGCACTAAGGATTCCTGCGACCAGGATAAGTTGACACTAACAACTAATAAAAGGAATATAATGTTTCTCATAGCATAAGGAAATCGAGTTACAATATAGACGATAAAAAAGACCTAAAGTTTGACGAAAATCAGTTTTAAGCAATTTTTAACTTCTGCGACGCCGTTTACCTCCGGTTCCTGCATTTTTAGGCTTTTCATTTCTTCTTCGGCTTTTTCCGGCAAATTTTGGACGATCATCTCCCGATTCGGAACGCTTTTTAAAGCCGCCTCTATCTCCACCGCTACTCTTTCCTTTAAATCCGCCGCCACTGCGACTGCTACTTCTTCCACCACGGTCTCTATCACTGCGGCCTCTACCGCCACCGGATCTTCCACGACCCCCTCTATCTTTAGAAATTTCAATCGATATGTTTCTACCGTCCAATTTAAAGTCGTTAAAAACACCCATTACCAATTCCTGATGCACGGTATCGGTATTGAAAAATGAAAAGGAGTCCTTTACATCTACTTTATAGACATCGTCCTTCTGAAGGTCTAATAAATCACGAAGGAAATCCTTTAAGGTCATCCAATCGAAATCATCCTTCGCACCAATATTTATAAAATACCGCGTAGAGTCTTTTCCGTCACTTTCGGCATAGTCCACATTTCCACCGCTTAGGGTGTTTAAATCTTTCGTCTTTTTGTAATAATTGTAGAATCTGGTAAACTCAACCGTAAAGACTTTCTTGATCAACTCTTCCTTACTGAAATCGGCTAGCACTTCATTGATATTGGGTAAATACGCATCAATCTCGTGGTTGATCTCTGTATTTTTTATGCTGTTGGCCAAATGAAACAATTGTACTTCACATATCTCCATGCCACCGGGAATGTCTTTCTGCTCAAATTTCTTCTGAATCATCTTCTCAATACTGTGAATCTTTCGCACTTCACTCTTAGAAACAATGACTATAGAAACACCACTCTTACCGGCCCGTCCTGTACGTCCGCTTCGGTGTGTATAGGTTTCAATCTCGTCGGGTAATTGGTAATTGATCACATGGGTTATATCGTCCACATCGATTCCACGCGCAGCCACATCGGTCGCTACCAGCATCTGAATTTGACGGTTACGGAAAGATTTCATCACGATATCTCGTTGATTCTGACTTAAATCTCCGTGCAGGGCAGCGGCATTATAACCATCGGTAATCAGTTGCTCGGCTACTTTTTGCGTATCCCGTTTTGTACGACAAAATATCACCGAAAAGATATCGGGATTGGCGTCGCACAATCTTTTTAAAGCAGCGTAGCGATCGCGAGCATTCACCAAGTAGTATTCGTGTGAAACCGTATTGGTGCTTACGTTTTTAGATCCCACGGTAATTTCGACCGGGGTGTGCATAAATTTCTTTGCAATGGAAGCCACCTCCTTTGGCATAGTCGCGCTAAACAACCAGGTACTCTTGCTTTCGGGTGAATGGGAAAGGATTTCGGTGATATCTTCATAGAAGCCCATATTCAACATTTCGTCGGCCTCATCGAGAACACAGTATTCAATTTTTGAAATATCGATCATTCTGCGCCCAATCATATCTTTCATACGACCCGGAGTAGCCACAATGATCTGCGCGCCTCTTTTAATTTGCTTTGCTTGTTCGGAAATGCTGGCACCACCATAGATAGCAACCACGTTCAAACCTTTGACGTACTTTCCGTAGCTGTTCATTTCGTTGGCGATCTGCATACACAGCTCACGCGTTGGTGACAGGATAAGTCCCTGAGTGGTTTTGCTTGCTGCGTCAATCTTTTGCAGCATTGGAAATCCGAAGGCAGCCGTTTTCCCGGTTCCAGTTTGTGCTAGGGATACCAGATCGGTTTCGCGTTCTAAAAGAAGTGGAATTGTTTTTTGTTGTACTTCCGAAGGGGTTTCGAAACCCATATCGGTTATGGCCTTGAGTAAATTCTCGTTAAGGCCTAACGATGTAAATGTAGACATAGAATGTGCTAAAATGTTTATTTGTACTTACTGAAGCGAACACGACAAATAAACCTTATCACTCCTTACAGTACTACCTCACCCTGAGGATTTTCAAGCGGCAAAGATACTCTTTAAATTGAATTCTGTGAGTGTGTTGGGAGTTTTTTATGAAATGGTCAAGTTTTCTGCTACCAGCTTGTTATTCAGAAAGATACTCAATCAATTGTCGCATGGCTTTTCCGCGATGTCCAATCTCACTCTTTTGAAGCAGGGACATTTCAGCAAAAGTCTCAGATTGACCTTTGGGTAAAAAAATAGGATCGTAGCCAAAGCCTTTCGATCCTCGAGGCATTTTGGTAATAGACCCTTCACATATTCCAAGGAATACCGTATGTGCCCCCTTTAATGTAAGTGCGATGGCGGTTTTAAATCGGGCGTCTCTTGTTTCAATTCCTTTGAGCTTTTCCAGCAATTTCTTCATATTGGCTTCGGCATTGTTTTCCGGGCCTGCATATCGGGCACTGTACACTCCGGGGGCTCCATTAAGGATAGCAACTTCTAGTCCGGTATCATCAGCAAAACAATCATAACCGTACACATTTTTCACATAGTTCGCTTTCAGAATAGCATTACCCTCAATAGTATCGGCTGTTTCGGGTATGTCCTCCTTACAACCAATATCGTTAAGGCTTAATAATTCTAAGTGATGGGGCAATAAGGCTTTTACTTCCTTAAACTTATGTTCGTTGTGGGTTGCGAAAACTAGCTGCATATTGACGTTGTTAGATCTGGCTATTCCTGTTGAAAATTATTCTTTCGAATGTAAAGCAATGCGATTCCCTTCCGAATCGATAAAAACGCCCATATAGCCATGATCTGGAGAAATCATGGTTTTTTCTTGATAAATCTCTCCCCCTGCTCCGACCACACGATCAAGTTCATTTTGGACATTTTTGCTGTAGAAATACACCATTGGGCCTTCCATACTTGGCACATAACTCTCTTGTTTGATAAGCGTACCCGTGGCTCCCGTTGCTTCTTCTCCCGCATTGGGAAACCACGCCATCAACATACCTCCAAAATCTACCTGTTGCAACGAAACATTGAATACCTTTTCGTAAAACTTTGAGGCCCGAGCCATATCGTTCACAGGAATTTCTATCCAAGCGAATGTATTGTGCTTCATAATAAATCCTTTTTATTTTTGTTCTAATAATTCCTTTAAGCTTGTAAGGCCTTCTTCGAAATCTTTTCCAACTGCCTTGTCCATATTATACACGAGCATCATAATATTGAAAGGCACTTTGTTAACTCCTTTAAATCCCCAGATCACTTCTGTTTTGGAGTCATCAACCCCATTTGTGATCAAGTAGGCATTACTCACCGATTTCCAT
Source organism: Altibacter sp. (assembly GCF_019913785.1). Lineage (GTDB taxonomy): Bacteria > Bacteroidota > Bacteroidia > Flavobacteriales > Flavobacteriaceae > Altibacter. Next base: position 31,091 of record NZ_JAIOHK010000035.1, on the reverse strand, counting down.
GGTTTTAGAAATCGCAATTCGGTCTCTACACGCTCCTTGTCGATTATATTTTTTATTTCCTGTTCTCCTGCACCTACCTGTTTGTGGTCACTTTCCCACTTCGAAATAAATCCGATAGTCCCGTCGGTGCCGGTAAACGATTGTTTCATATTCGGGTCTCGTTTTTTCCATGGAGACCAGTAATCCTGGTTCTTGACCAGTTTCACGTATTGAAATACTTCAGAAACCGGTTTATCTATAATGATACTTCGCTTAAATTCGTATTCTTTTGGAGCTATAATTGCAAGGAGAATCAGTAAGGCAAGAATGCCTAGAAGAATGTATACGACTATCATTTCAATAAGTGATTAGTTATTTGTATAAAATTACGAATTTTTCTCTTGGTAATACCGTTCGATGATTTCGGGAGCACTTTTAATGGTTCTTTGGGTCCAATCCATTTCGATTTCAAGTTTTTCTGCTTCGGAAAGCTCCCAAGCCACTTCCTCAATGCGCATCCGCGTAACGACTTCTTGCAAAATAATAGCAGCAGAGACCGATATGTTCAAACTTTCGGTAAAGCCGTACATAGGTATCTTTAACACCCCATCGGCCTCTTTTAGCACCAAATCACTAAGACCATCGTTTTCCTTTCCGAAGAAAAAAGCGCTCTTTTTATCCACATTGAATTCGTGCAACAGCGTGGATCCATCATGCGGCGTGGTGGCGATAATTTGGTAGTCCCGCTCACGAAGCGTTGAAATACATGCTCGAATTGAATCGTAACGGTGCAAGCTCACCCATTTTTGGGCGCCCATGGCTATTTCCTTGTCAATCCTCTTACCGTATTTCTCTTCTACCACGTGTAGGTCCTGAATTCCAAACACATCGCAACTGCGCATTACGGCACTGGAATTATGCAATTGATAAACGTCTTCGGTCACCACGGTAAAATGCCGTGTACGCTGCGCCAACACCTCTTTAAATAGCGTTCTTCGTCGGTCGGTCAGTAAGGTTTGTAAATAGTCAAAAAGTTGTTTATCCAACAGAAATAAGTAATTTTAGCTTTCATCGATAAAGTTAGGAAGGATTGTCATATTCTTAGTGAAAAAATTCAGAAAATGAAAATTACAGTACTTACAGGGGCCGGAATGAGTGCCGAAAGCGGACTCAATACATTTCGTGACAGCAATGGCCTCTGGGAAGGTCATAACGTAATGGACGTGGCATCTCCGGAAGGATTTGAACGCAATCCTGAACTCGTACTCGATTTTTATAATCAAAGACGAAAACAATTGTTGCAGGTGGCGCCCAATAGCGCGCATATAGCGCTAGCCAAACTGGAAACCCTGCACGAAGTAAGCATCATCACTCAAAATGTAGACGATTTACACGAACGTGCCGGCAGTTCACAGGTGGTTCATTTACACGGCGAGTTGTTAAAAGTAAGGAGCACCTACAACGAAAATAACATTTTAGATTGGCGAACCGATCTCTGTGTGGGTGACCTATGCAAAAACAACTATCAACTGAGACCTCATATTGTTTGGTTTGGGGAGCCGGTTCCTATGATGGAAGAAGCCATTCAGATTGTTCAGGAGGCAGATACCATTATAATTATTGGCACCTCCATGCAGGTATATCCGGCAGCGGGACTTGTTGAGTTTGCTCCGTATACTGCACCAATCTATTTTATCGATCCGAAACCATCCATGAATTCGAACGAACGTATCACTGTTTTTGCTGAAAAGGCCACTACCGGTTTGCCCAAAGCGATTGGGTTGTTAAAAGATTGGAAAGATGGCTTCTGAAATACTTTTAGATAAACTCAAAAATACCAAGGCCTATCGACAATCTCGCCTCGATGTAGCTATATGGGTATTGGACCATCCTGAAACCTTTCCTGAGTTGCTAGATCATTGCTTTCAAATTGAAACCGAATTATCGTATCGGGCAACCTGGATTTTAGAATTTGTTTGTATTGAACAACTCGGATTGTTGCATCCGTACCTCGATCGATTTTTTAAGGATCTACCCACGGTATACCGGGATCAGGCGCTTCGGCCCTTGGCTAAAATTTGTGAAATGCTTGCGGTTTCTTATTACAAACACAAAGAGCCAAGGCTTCTTAAACTGCTTACTTCAGATCATAAAGAAGTGATGACTACATGTTGCTTTGACTGGTTGATTTCCGATCAAAAAGTCGCCTGCAAAGTGTATGCTATGACCACCTTGTTTTATTTAGGGACCGAATTCGATTGGATCCATCTCGAACTACACGCGATCATCTCAGAAAACATCCATGAAAATAGTCCTGCCTATAAGGCAAGAGGGAAACAAGTCTTGAAGAAAATTAGTAAGCAATAAGTCCGCATTACTGCTGTAAAACTACCAACAAATTAGTATCTTTGCCACTTTCTTCTGCGTAGGAAAAGCGCGGAGAACCATCAAAATTATACGCATGACAACCAACGCATTACAAGCAATTTCACCCATCGATGGCAGATACGCCACAAAGACCGCTGCGCTCATTCCATTCTTTTCGGAAGAAGCACTCATTCGATATCGCGTACAGGTTGAAATTGAGTATTTTATTGCCTTGGTGGAACTTCCGTTACCGCAACTAAATAAATTTGACAAACAGCTTTTTTCGGACCTCCGTGCCTTATATCTGGAATTTTCGGTGCAGGATGCCATCCTAATCAAAGAAACTGAGAAAGTCACCAATCACGATGTGAAGGCCGTAGAGTACTTTATTAAAGAAAAGTTTGATGCGTTAGGACTTCAGAAATACAAAGAGTTTATTCACTTCGGACTTACTTCACAGGACATTAACAATACGGCCATTCCGCTTTCTCTGAAAGATGCCATGAATGAGGTATACGTGCCTCAATTATTTGCTGTAAAAGATAAGTTAGCCGAATTATCCCAAGAATGGGCCAATATCCCTATGTTGGCACGTACACACGGGCAGCCGGCCTCTCCAACCCGTTTGGGAAAAGAAATCGAAGTCTTTGTGGTGCGACTGCAAGAACAGTTTGATCTGTTGAACGATATTAAAAGTGCCGCCAAGTTTGGGGGTGCCACCGGAAATTTTAACGCACATAAGGTGGCCTATCCCAATATCGATTGGAAAGCCTTCGGAACACAATTCGTACAAGAAAAGCTAGGCTTGCACCATTCGTTTCCAACTACACAAATAGAGCATTACGACCATATGGCGGCTCTATTCGATACCTTAAAGCGCATCAACAATATCTTGATAGATCTGGATCGAGATATCTGGACCTATGTTTCCATGGAATATTTTAAGCAGAAAATTAAAAAAGGCGAAGTGGGTTCCAGTGCCATGCCACATAAGGTGAATCCTATCGATTTCGAAAACAGCGAAGGGAATTTGGGAATTGCGAATGCCCTTTTTGAGCATCTTTCAGCAAAACTTCCCATTAGCCGATTGCAGCGTGACCTAACGGACAGCACGGTGTTGCGTAATATTGGAGTTCCCGTGGGACATACCGTAATCGCTTTTCAGTCTACCTTAAAGGGTTTGAACAAATTACTATTGAACGAATCCAAGATTGCCGAAGATTTGGAGAACAACTGGGCCGTTGTGGCCGAAGCGATCCAAACCATTCTTCGCCGTGAAGCCTATCCAAATCCCTATGAGGCCTTGAAAGGATTAACACGTACTAACGAAGCCATTACTCAAAAATCTATAGCCGATTTTATTGAGATCTTGGATGTTTCCGAAGCCATTAAAAATGAAATGAGGGCGATTAGCCCGGCCAATTATACCGGAATATAAAAAAGCCTCCATTTGGGAGGCTTTTTTTATTGAGCAGTACTTGCTTAAATACTGTCGCCCTTTGTATTGAATAATTCTCCAATACTTTTAAGTTTTGAAGCATCTATATCGCCATTGTCAATAGAATTCATCAGCTTGAGCATACTGTCCGGACGCATATTATCTCCTAACAATCTAAATACGGCAAATCCTCGATCGTCATCACTGGCAAAGACGATTAACTCGTCAATTGCATCTTCCTCACCTAAATACTTTAGCGTTGCACCCTTATTGTTAGAGCCATACTTAATCAAGGTCTTGTATTTCTCCTGACCAATTATCTTCTTCAGTTTGTCCTTTTCAGCCTCATATTCGGCCATATTCTCCGCTTTCTTAGGGTAAGCCACCACGTTTATTTTCTTAACCGTATTGAGTATATCCTGTTCCTCTTGGGTAAAGTCGGCGTTCTCGCTTTGCAGTAAACTGGTTGCCAGATCTACTTTTACAAAGTTATTGTCTTCTTGTTTGTCCACCAGGTATCGTTGCAGTGAGGATTCACTATTGCATCCAAACAATGCCAGTGCTACTATAGCCAGCGGAATTAAATATCTTGAAAGTACCATGTTACGACTTTTTCTTTTTATCAATATTCTTCAACTCTTCACTTCCGGGAACCTTCAGGTCCTGTGTAAGTTTAGATATTTTCTTTAGATCGATGTTTCCTGTAATACTCATAATAACGGTCATCTTTTTACCGTCTACATTGCCGTCTAGGTGCATTAACAACTCGCTAACGAAATTTTCATTCTTACCTTCTTTCGAATAGAACTTGATATTCTTACCGTCGTCTTTTACACGCATTAACTCACTCAATGCTTTCGACTTGCTTACATAATTTGTAACTGCCGTATTCATACGAGCGGCGACTTCAGGGTTTTCTGTGGTGTAAATCTTAATATTATCAAGATTGTTGACCAGTTCCATATACTCTTGTGCTTCAGGATCATTGGATTCGAGATCTATCTTGCTCAAGAGCTTAAACATATTTTTGGTAACGATGACCGAGCTCACGTCTTTTTCATCTTCGAACGAATCGAAGGTCTGTGAAAACCCAACGAGCGGAGTACATATTAGGGCGATTACTATTGCTAACTTTTTCATGTGCTTGTGTTTAAAGATTATTTTAAAATTTTGTTTTTTGTGTCTGTAAATTGATTGATATGTGCAATGGAAGAGGTGCCTTTGGTAAATTCATTTAAATAGGCCAATTCTTCGGTTCCTTTATTTAAGCTTTCAGAAAGCAGGCGTAAGGTCTCCTTCGATTTTTCAAAGGCAGCCACTGCTTCTTTTTCTTCCTGTGATAACTGAGGTTGTGAAAACAGAACACTTCCAATGGCTACCCCTACTACTAACATAGCTGCAATGCCATACCACCATGAATTCAAATTGAAAGCGGGAGACGGAAGACGAATCTCTTTATGAGACACTTCACCTTTGGCCTGTTTCAGCCCGACAAACAGGGGTTGATACATCACGAACTGAGGGGCTACCTCAGAGCCTGAAAAATAATCCCGAAGGCTTGCTTCTTCCACCAGTGTGGTAGTGCCTTCAAAATAGGCTTCCAAGAGTTGTTCTATTTTAGCTAACTCCATAATTGTATTGTTTTATTAATTGTTCTCTTACAGTTTTTCGTGCCCTCGATAGGGAAACTCTAACTGCTGTTTCGTTACTTTCCAGCATTTGGGCAATTTCGGCAAACTCAAATTGCTCTACATCCCGAAGCTGTAAGATCATTCGTTGTTGTTCCGGAAGGGTTTCCATTATTTTGAATACAATGCTAACTCCGTCATTGGCTTCCACCTTTTTCTCCAGATTATCAGAATTTTGATAATTACTGTGTACAATTTTCAGATTAGCGGCCTGTTTCGATTTTAAACGATCCAAACAATAGTTCTTCGTCATTGTAATGGCAAAAGCTTCAGGGTTGACATAATTCTTTATACGATCCTTCCCATTCCATAATTTCAAATACACTTCTTGAACAGCATCTTCGGCTTCTTCACTTGAAACAAGGAGCCTTTTGGCAAGTCTGTACAACTTGTCTTTAAATGGCATTACCGTCGATAAAAACTCCCTTTGCTTCATCTTATTTGGTTAGTGAACTTAATTTAAGAGGCCGTTCTTTCATTACGACGAATCAGCTCGATTTTTGTTACAGTTTTATTTTCAATGCTCAATATCTATTAAATGTACTTCTCTTATAAACTCAAAAATTTATAATAACATATTTTTTTACTCACAATAATGTCATTAAATTCGGGGTTTACAAGATATATCCCGTTTTAAACCCTATTAGATGAAAAAGAACCTTCTCCTTGTTTTACTCGCAGTTTCCATTACGTTTACTTCTTGTTTTAAAGATCGGGATGATGACATTCAAGTTGCTTCGGCCCTGGATATTCAAAACTTTATCTATCGCGGACTCAACTACTTTTACCTGTACAAAGCCGATACACCCGAACTCGCCAACGATGCCTTTGCCGATCAAAATGAATTGGATGCCTTCTTAAGTAACTACAGCACCCCCGAATCTCTATTCGATTTTCTGAAATCTTCTCAGGACCGTTTTAGCATCCTGGTAGACGATTATATCGAACTGGAAAACGCACTAAACGGCATCACCCTGAGCAACGGAATGGAGTTCGGACTTGTACTCTACCCGGACAACAGCAATAATGTCTTTGGATATGTGCGCTACGTGGTTCCCAACACAAGTGCCGCCGCGGCGAGTCTACAACGAGGCATGATATTCAACACCGTTGATGGGCAACAGCTCACCGATACCAACTTTAGTACCTTGTTGGCTCCCGATGCCTATAGCATTGGTCTGGCTACCTTCGACGGACAAACTATTACACCAACCGGAGAAAGTAAGTCACTTACGAAGGCAGAAGTTTCTGAAAACCCGATCCACCTGGCTCAAACGTTAAACGTAAACGGACAAAATATCGGGTATTTAATGTACAACGCCTTTACCAGAAACTTCGCACCACAACTCAATGCTGCTTTTGGACAATTTAAAGCCGATGGGATCACCGAACTGGTACTGGACCTTCGCTACAATGGTGGTGGTTCGGTAGAAAATGCCGTTGACCTAGGCAGCATGATTACCGGGCAATTTACAGGAGAACTTTTTTATTCTGAAATATGGAACGAAGACCGACAAGCCGAGTATTCGAGTCCCGGGCTATTCGACACTACCATACAGACCGGAGAAGCCATCAACAGTCTGAATTTAAGCCGAGTGTACATCTTAACGACCAAAAGATCAGCCTCAGCAAGCGAATTGGTCATTAATGGTCTCGATCCGTATATTTCGGTTATCCAGGTAGGTGGAACTACTACCGGTAAATTTCAGGCTTCCTTTTTGTTGTACGATGCTCCTGCTCCCGGATTCGACCGGAGTCAGGCAAACCCCGGCCACACCTACGCCATGTTGCCATTGGTATTTAAGACGGCTAACGCCAACGGGACAACTGATTTTGTCGACGGCCTCTTCCCGGATATTGAAGTGGACGAAGATTACAGTAATTTAGGAACCCTTGGAAATGTTAACGAACCTTTATTGGCAGCTGCATTGAACGATATTTTTCCGGCACCTCAACCTGTACAAAACAATAGGTTGTCGCTGAAAGAAATTTCAGAAAGCAAGGCTTCCTCATTGTTGTATCAAAGAATGGTGGCAGACCATTAGAGAAGGGGATGATTTTAAATAATTACTTTTTGCTACGATAAACAAGTTTTATAGTATATTTAAGTGTAAAATTAAGAATTATGAAAAAGGTGTTCTGCAGTATCATGGTAATTATGGTATTAATTGCCTGTTCAAAAGATAAAGATGTGTCCTCACCCGACCTTATTAATGCATGGTTGTTAATTGAAAACTATAACGATCCTGGTGATGGAAGCGGCGGCTTCAATCCTGTACAGAATGGGCGAACCATTGAATTCCTAGCCGATGGTACCGTCACTACAACGGTTTCTTTCTGTGATCAATCTCAAACGACCTATGGAATGACGGCTGTTTATGATACCACCAACAAACAAATTATTGTAAATGACTGCAATGAAATAGAATACACTATTGAATACACTATTGAAGGCCAAAACTTACTATTAGCCTTCCAATGTATTGAAGGATGTTGGGAAAAATATAGACTTACTACCATTTTTTAAAAATCCAATATAAATCCGGCTCGTATATTTCGTCCGCGTGCTTGATACCGATACAATTCCTCGTATTCTTCGTTTAATAGGTTGCTCACCGTCGCAAATAAAGTTAGATTGCTTATCACTTTAGTTGTTACTGAAATATCGAACAGACCATAACTGTCTAGGCGAATCGTTTCACTTTCGAAAGTTATAGGATTGAAAAAAGTATCGTTCCGCTCACTATTGAATTGATACTGCAATCCTATAAAGGATGCTTCGGTTAGCTGAAAACCTAACGAAGCATTCAACTTATGCTCCGGAATGCGTAGCGAAAACCGTTCATCGGCTTGGGTATTGGTATAATTTGCCGAAGCCGTAAACTTCTTCCCAAACTTCTTATACACTTCCACTTCTACACCGCTGGCTTCAAAGGTTTCGGGTGTATTTATATATTGATACGAATACATTTCGGGATCAACTAAAACGAAATCGACAAAGTTTTCCTCAGTTCGGTTAAAATAGACCACACTTAGATTAAAATTATTTTCAGAAGAAAAAGAGATGCCTCCCTCCATCGTTGTATTCTCCTCGGGAAGCAAGGCTTCATTTCCATAAATAGGATCGAACAATTGATATAAAGAGGGGGTAATATAGGCAGTACTATACGATCCCAGCAGTGTCAAGCTGTTGTTACCAACATCGAAGGTATACGATGGATTCAGGTTATAGACCAGATGCGAATCGTATACCGAATGGAGATTCAATCGGGCTCCGACATTGACATTAAGTCCGTAATTAGAGACATAGACCAAATTCACATAAGGGTCGATGACGCTAAACTTGGCAATATCTTCATGGACCTCTTGTTCAAAATGGGATGCCCCAAACGGAATGGTAAAGGAATTGAAGCTACTGCTAATAAATTGAAGCCCCACCAATACACTAAGCCTTTTCGTAAACTTATGATGAAGGTAGGTATCCAGCGTATACGATCTCGAATCGTATTTGGCAGGAAAAGAAGAAACCACTTCTCGCTCTATCCAACTGTAATTATCGTTAAATACATAGGTGCCGTTCTTGTATTTCCATTCAAAATGTCCCCCTGTGTTCAATTGCTGCGAAATAGATTGATAGTCGGCGTCATTATAGCTAAAATCATCAAATCCCGATTTGAATTTATTGAAACTGAAAAACCGACTTACACTTATATCCTTATTAAAGCGATAGCCTAAGTTTATCCTACCGTTGTATCGATTGAATACGTCGGCTTCAAATCGGGTATCGCCTTCGGGTGCCGCAATGGCCGAGAGACCATCTGCATATCTATTGCTGAAACTAGCATCATAGAAGAACTTATTAAGCGTTCCGTTCAGGGAAATGGCATTTGTAAATTCCTGAAGCGTATGTTCGCTATCGTTTTTTTCCGAAGCCGAATTCGTTCCCATGCTGGAGGTAAGGCTAGCAGCAATGGGTTTTTCAGAAGCTGCCTTTGTCGTTATACTAATGACGGCTGTCGCTGCACCGCTGCCATACAACACACTCGATGCCCCCTTGATAATTTCAATACGTTCGATAGTGGATGGTGTAAGTAATCGCAGGTCGAAGTCGTTGTTAATATGTGAAGGATCATTCATTTGAACACCGTCCAAAAGAATTACTACCTGTCTGTTTCTTCCACCTCGTACAAAATAGCCTAGATTTTGACCTTCATTGCTACGGCTACCGTTAATTTCGATGCCCGATACTTCGTTTACAAGTTGCGCGACCGACTTTCCTTTACTTTTTTCAAGAGTTTCCTGAGAAATAGTGGCGACGATTTTACCACTGTTTTTACGTGCCAAGGGCGCTTTTGTAATAATGGTAACCGAATCCAATTGTTCTACCTTAGAAACTTCTTGTGCGATCGTGTTTCCCATCGCTACTAAACATACTGCTGTGATAACTAGTTTTTTCATTTTAAATAATTAAAACGGAAAAAGCTGAAGATGCGAAAATTGTAACAAGCTACCGTAAATTTAATTGTGTAGGGTCGTTACCTTCTTTGCTCTAAACTTTTATCCCGAAAGTTTGACAATAGTGAACTTGGCAGGTCTCCTGGCTCGCCCTTGTACTACCTTCCCATTCACTCCAGGTGAACAGTGGTTTTGAAGAATTGTACAATCCGCCAAAGGCGGATGGCTTACAGTTGCGGGTACAGCTTCGGTTTTTAACCGAATTCCCTATTACGAGTATTTTCAGTGAATGAAAACGCTCACCATAATTCGAAACAAAAATAAGGTTTTAAATTGGTAGCGAAGCCAAACAAAAACTATTATTTTTGAGCATGCAAAAACTTTGGTCGACCATACTCCTACTTAGCTTATTTCTATCGTGTAAAGAAATTCAGAAATCTCCATCCATAATCCAAAAGTCCGATGCGACTACCGAAGTTTCCTTTGCAAACGGATTCGACATCGCTCATTTCGATGGCTATAAGACCATCACCGTACATAACCCTTGGCCGGGATCGGATAAGGCCTTTACCTATGCTTTGATTGAAAAAGGCAGTGTACTAGAACAGTCCGATAGGTTTGATGCTGTAATCGAAATACCGCTCTCCAACATCGTTGTGACATCGACCACACATATTCCATCTTTGGAGATGCTGGGCGTCGCCGAAAAACTAATAGGCTTTCCCAACCTTGAATTTATTTCTTCGGAAGCAACACGACAATTAATTGCTGAAGGAAAAATTACTGAACTGGGAAAAAATGAGGACATCAATACCGAAGTCCTGATCGATCTAGCGCCAAGTGCCGTTGTAACCTTTGCCGTAGAAGGGAATAACAAAACGGTGGCAAGCATTCAAAAGATGGATATTCCTGTGTTGTATAACGCCGATTGGACCGAGACCTCACCTTTGGGCAAAGCCGAATGGATCAAATTCTTTGGTGTTTTGTTCCATAAAGAAAAAGAAGCCGATAGCATCTTTAAAAACATTGAAACCGAATATCTGGCCGCAAAAAAGATTGCTTCCGAAGCCACCAAAAAACCAACGGTGCTCAGTGGTGCTATGTATCGGGATGTATGGTATCTGCCACAGGGAGGCAGTTGGGCCGCCCAATTCATTACCGATGCCAATGGCGACTACCTATGGAACGATTCAAAAGGGACCGGAAGCCTCTCTCTCAATTTGGAGGCAGTACTAGAAAAAGGCGGGAAGGCGGAAATTTGGATTGGTCCGGGGCAGTTTACCAGTTTAAATCAGCTAGCCGAATCACATACCGTATACGCACAGTTTGATGCCTATAAAAAGAACGAGGTATATAATTTTACGAACCGAATAGGCCCAACCGGTGGCGTATTGTACTACGAATTGGCCCCTAACCGCCCCGATATCGTATTAAAAGACATTATAAAGATCGTACATCCCGAGCTCCTGCCTGATCACGAATTATTCTTTTTTAGTAAACTCGAATAGTGGAATCAACTGCAACATACAAGGGCTATTTTGTTTTATTGCTCCTACTCTTGGGCCTTAGCTTTTTAACCAACATTAGTTTGGGTTCGGTTTCCATTCCCTTGGATGAAGTGATCTCGGGCTTGTTCGGTGGTGGCACTTCGAAAGATTCCTGGCAGTACATTCTCATAGATTATCGTTTACCGAAAGCACTTACCGCAATTTTGGCGGGAGGCGGCCTAGCGGTTTCAGGGCTTCTTATGCAAACACTGTTTCGGAATCCTTTGGCAGGTCCTTTTGTACTGGGCTTGAGCAGCGGTGCAAGTTTGGGAGTCGCCATTCTGATTCTTGGAGCAGGTGCCTTTGGCGGGTACTTCGGAAATCTACTGGTGAGTCAATGGAGCCTGGTGATTGCCGCGGCTTTTGGAAGCTTTTTAGTGTTGTTGGCGGTATTGGCGGTCACCTTTCGGATAAAAGACACCATGGCCATCCTAATCATTGGTTTGATGTTTGGCAGTGTGACATCGGCAGTCGTAGCAGTATTGTCGTATTTCAGTAGTGCCGAACAACTTCAGCAGTATATCTTTTGGAGCTTTGGCAGTTTGGGCAATCAGTCGTGGCAGGGTGTCCTGATTCTGAGTATTTGCTGTGTTTTCGGGTTATTGTTGAGCTTTTTCTGTAGCAAATCGCTAAATGCATTGTTATTAGGTGAAAATTATGCGAAAAGTATGGGACTTCGCATTAAACGAACCACTTTTTTGATCATTTTGGCCACGAGTATTTTGGCGGGGAGTATTACAGCCTTTGCAGGCCCGATTGCCTTTGTTGGATTGGCGGTGCCACATCTTACCCGGCAGTTCTTTACTACCTCAAATCACTTTATCTTGATTCCTGCGGTACTGCTTTGCGGAAGTGTATTAATGCTGCTATGTGATACGGTAGCCCAATTGCCGTTCAGTGAATATACGCTACCCATCAATGCGATTACAGCACTTATTGGAGCCCCGGTGATCATCTGGTTGTTGGTTCGAAAACGTAAACTTTTATTCTAATGGCTTCGGAAAAAGGACATATTGTTTTAGAAGTTATGAATTTGGCCGTTGGTTATTTCAGCAAAAAGAAACCGAAAATAATTTCAGAAAATATTCAGTTTTCAATTGCTGAAGGAGAGCTAGTAGGTTTGGTGGGTGCCAACGGTATTGGAAAATCTACCCTACTGCGAACGCTGGGCAGAATGCAACCGAAAATCAGCGGTAGTATCCTTCTGAAACACAAATTGCTTTCGACATACACAGCTATGCAGCTGGCTTCAGAGTTAAGTATGGTGTTGACCGAAGCCGCCGTTTCAAAAAACCTTACCGTATTAGAATTGGTTTCCTTGGGCAGACAGCCTTATACCTCCTGGATGGGAACCTTGACCGAGGCCGACAAGAAAGCTATTCAATTTGCCCTTCAGGCTACCGAAACGGCAAAACTTGCCTCGCAAAAATGTTTCGAATTAAGCGACGGGCAATTACAACGTGTGTACATTGCCAGAGCTTTGGCACAGGACACTCCGTTAATCATCCTGGATGAGCCTACTACGCATCTGGATCTGTACCATAGGGCCTATATTTTGAAGCTCTTGAAAAAATTGGCTTCGGAAACCGGTAAGTGTATATTGTTTTCTACACACGAGATCGATCTGGCCATCCAGCTCAGCGATAAAATGCTGGTAATGACCCCCGAATCAAACTTTTTCGACACCCCGTGCCGACTCATAGAAGCAGGAAAGTTTGATGCCTTATTTCCGAAGGAAACCATCAATTTTGATAGTAAAACAGGTCGGTTTAACATCAATAATTAAGTATCTTTACGTGAAACGATATCCCTTATGAGCGAAACCTTTCTTTTTTTACTGTTAGCCGCTATCTGTTTGCTTATTGGTGCCTTTATAGGCACTCGCTTTGCGCGTTTAAAGTTTAAGAGTGAGACCGGAAAACTAGAGACAAAACTGGAGCAACAGGCCGATCAAGAGGAAAAATTGAACGAGCGTTTTGAAACCGTAATGCAAGAAAGAGAGACCATTCGGAAGGAAAAGGATTTTCTTAATATGGAATTGACCAAACGCAATTCGGAGTACGAAAGTTTGGAAGATAAGTTGCGTGGTGAAAAAGAGAAGTTCGAAAAATTTGAAGAAGACTTTCGAGAGAAATTTGAAAATCTAGCGAATAAGATACTTGAAACCAAGTCGGAAAAGTTTACCAAACAGAACAAAGACAACTTGGATCTACTATTAAAACCACTTCAGGAAAAGATTGAAAAATTTGAAAAGAAGGTAGACGATACCCATAAAGAAAGTATTGATCGCCATGCTATGCTTCGGCAACAGATCATTGGTTTGAAGGAGCTCAATGAACAAATGAGTAAAGAAGCGACCAACCTCACCAAGGCATTGAAAGGCGATAGCAAGATTCAGGGGAACTGGGGGGAACTTGTGTTGGAACGTGTTTTGGAAAAAAGTGGGTTGGAAAAGGATCGCGAGTATTTTGTGCAAACCAGTTTTACCACCGAAGATGGCAAGCGTGTTCTTCCGGATGTGGTATTGCATTTGCCGGACAATAAAAAGATGATCATCGATTCGAAAGTTTCGCTAATCGCCTACGAGCGTTTTGTGAACGAGGAAGACGAAGACCAACGCGCCTCCTTTTTGAAGGAGCATGTCACTTCGCTTAAAAAACATATAGATCAGTTAAGCGCAAAAAACTACCAAGATATCTACAAAATTGAAAGTCCCGATTTTGTATTGTTGTTTGTTCCAATAGAACCTGCATTTGCCGTGGTGGTGAACCAAGACAACAATCTATACAACTGGGCTTTTGAAAAAAATATTGTAATTGTAACTCCTACTACCCTATTGGCTACGCTTCGTACTATTGATAGTATGTGGAACAATGAAAAACAGCAACAGAACGCTCTGGAAATTGCTACTCAGGCGGGTAGATTATACGATCAATTTGTGAATCTTACCGATGATCTTCTAAAAGTAGGTAATCAGTTAAATACCGTAAAAGGGACTTACGACAGTACCATGGTGAAGCTCACCGGAAAAGGGAACTTAATAACGCGTGTTGAAAAATTAAAGAAACTAGGTTCTAAGGCGAGCAAGCAGCTGAATGAAAAATTACTCAAAAAAGCCGAAGAGGACGAGGACTAAAGTTTCACTATTTTTTTAGTGGTAGTCGTCGTGCTCGTTTTTATCGTAGCCAAATAAATTCCACTCTTTAAATCGGAGAGATTTAGATTTGAAGTAGCACTCAGTAAAGATGCGCTTAATACCTTCTCCCCTAGTACATTGTAAATTTCAATTATGCCTTTTTCGGAATTAGATATTGCAACGGTCATTTCATCCTTCACCGGATTTGGATAAAGTCTGACTTTGGGTAAGTTTTGATCTTCGGTATTCAATAGGATCAACTTGAACAAATCATCCATTTCAAGGGTTCCGTTCTCCACTTTTCCGTCATATACAATTTGATCGTTATGAAAAATTCGAAATTCAATCACATCTTCAAACATATCATGCACATTATTGTAAATTTCTTCAAAGGGCAGCCCTGTGGTATCATTTAATATGGTAAGATTGTGAATTGTAGGAAAAACGATATAATGTGGACTCGAATAGACATTCCAATCAGATTGGGCCGGGACAACTATAGGATCAGTTGTGACCACCATATAGCCATTGGACCCCGTATAGCCAAAGCGAATGTATAGATCGAAATTATTCGAATTTCGCAACACAATTTCATCGGGTGTAAGCATATCTTCGTCACCGCCCTGCCCGGTTGGTGAATAAAAATAATCTCCTACCCAATTTTCGGTATTAATAATCGTCATTTCACCAACAGCCGTATTCGTTCCATCGCATTCTTTCAGCAAATGATGGCCTGTATTCGCGTTAACTTCAACAGATAACTGATCAGTAGCTCCATCTTTATTTGTCCATCCTTGTAAGGTTCCATCTTCAAAGTCGGAATAAAACTCCTGCCCTATACCAAAAGTAGTTACCAGCAAACAACATAGAATTGAATGTAATGTCTTCATAGCCAAAAGATTTACCTAAATTTACACAATTAAATGCAAACCCCATGAAAAAGATTCTATTCATTATTCTTGGAAGCCTTTTGGTGATTTACCTCATTTATTTCGCATTTGTTGCCAATGTTACCTACAGTGAAGGAACCAGAGCCGGTGAACTTATTAAATTCAGTAATAAAGGGATGCTTTTTAAGACGTGGGAAGGTGAAATAAGTCAGGGCATTAGTGGCGCTCAAATATTTGCATTCTCTGTTTTGGATAAGGAAGAGCATGTTATTAAAAAACTTCAGGAATATCAAGGGAAGTTTGTCAAACTAACCTACGAAGAACGCTATACCACCTTTTACTTTTGGGGTGACACCCACTATTTTGTCACCGATGTTAGTTTGGAAGAATCTCCCCACTTCAACAAAAACTAAAAAACGCGACTTAGGTTAAAGCCGAAAAAGAAATCTCCATCTCCCCAGTCTCCTTCCCCTCTAACCAAATAACCCTCTTCAAACATGGCTTGTGCATTGGTAAAGTGCATTTGGAAAACATGACCTCCGGTCTCTAGATCAAATCCGATAGAAAGTGGATTTTTATACACCGAATTGTCATTTCGATTAAGGTGCACTCCATAATCAACATTAACGCTCCACCGTTTTGTCAACTTATACCTTCCTCCCAAGCCTACGGCAAACTGAGCATTATTTTCATCATGGTTACGGATTTCTCCATTGGGTAAAAATTCAATACTTCGCGTTGCCACATTTTCATGAATATAGGTAGGTGCAATAAGCAATGACAAATCTTCCGAGATCTTTCTTGAAATAAGTAACTGTGAAGTGTAAACAAGTCGGTCGCTAAATTCGAAATTGTTAAAAAATTCCTTTTCAAGCGATGTATTAATGGTGACTAAGTTGTAGCCTACCACAGTAAATGGAAATCCTTCCTTGTCCTGATTTACAAGGCGATATTTGAGGTGAAGCCCATATTTTTTTTGAAAGGAACTTCGAGCGACCCCAACATTTAACCATTTGTTAATTCCATAAATAAACTTGAGCTGTGTGACCGCGTTATCCAGTCCAAAAAGATCATCGAACCCATATTTTACACTTCCGAAGCGGTGCGCTACTACAAAATAAAAGTCGTTTTTATCGGCTAGTTTTGTGGATTCAAGGTTGACTACTTTCAACCCTTTAAATGCCGAGCTGACAGTATAATCGATGGTTGCATCCTTTTCGAGCGCATCTAACAAATCATCTTGAGCTACTAGTATAGCCGGAAAAAGTAATAGAAAAAAGACATATTTCTTCATCTTGATTATTGTTTTAGAATCGTGGATTGATCAATTTTAACCAGTTCAAAAAGGTCATCATACCCAATGCATCTTCCCTTTATAGTAACTTGTGTGTTGTGTTTTATTTCGGAAATATCACTTTCAAATGTACAATGGACACTATCATCCAATGTAATTGTATTCGCGTCTGTATCGGTTACCTTTCCCGTGATCGTAACGGTCTTATTCAGGAATGTATTTTGTCCATTTGCCTGATAGGCTTCCGATAGCTGCTGTGCAGTAGTTTCAATAACCGAAGTTTCAGCATTAATATCTCTATGTTCGTGATACAGGTATTTGTATCCAAAATATCCCACCATACTCGCCAGGGCAATAAGTATGAAATAAATTTTTAATTTTCTCATAGATGTTCTCAATTAGAAAGTTCAAGGTGTACGTTTACGTCAACCTCTTTTGCTACCTTAGATCGTACAATATTGGGAATAGAAATATCAAAATCGTCGGGGTTCAATGCAAAATTAGAAGTCAATACTAACTTTTCGTCTGTTGCTGTCAAGACAATAGGAATTTCTAAATTTTTTGTTTTTCCGTGTAAGGTCAGAGCTGCTATCAAGGTATGATGGTTGGGTCCATCCTTTAAAGCTGATAGCTCAAAATCTTGTATAGACCCTTTTAAGGTGGCTTTGGGGTATTTTTCAGATTCGATATAGTTTTCGTTGAAATGTTCTTCCATCAAAGCCACTTTAAAACGAAATCCTTTTACAAGCACTAGGGCTGCAATGTCACCGGTTTCGGTATTTAAAATTGCACTAACTGATGAATTCTTCGCTTTAACTTCTTCGAAGGAAGGCACGGAAGCTTCAAATACTATTTCACCGGTCTTGGTGCTGTATTTTTGTGAAATAGCCGAAGCCGAAACACATAAAATTACAATTGATATAAAAAGGGATCGTTTCATAGCTGTTTTTTTAATTTTCTAAAAGTCCGTCTTCGTTCCACTGAAAAATAAGATCAATAACCGATTGTGGTAATCGTGGCCCACCAAGTGGCATCAAGCCCTGCGCTCCTTCATTTCTACTGATGCGATCGAGCAGCCCTCTATTCTCAATTGCTTCCTTTACGTTTTCATAATTTATCAAAGGCATGGGTGCTCCGTTTTGTGGCGGATTTGCATGGCAGGCCGAACAAATATTGTCAAAGGTCGATCGCACCTCTTGATACGTCACTAGATCGGGAAGTTCTTCATTTCCAATAGGTTCAAGATCATCTATAGAGTTCGTACTACATGACATGAGTACAACCGAACTGATAAGAAAAATGCAATAGAACGCTTTCATCTGCTGGGATGTTTAAATTGATTTTTAAATGGTTTTTGGGCGTAAAACAATAGCCGGAAGGATATAATCCCTCCGGCTGCTTTATTATTTTTTCACTAGACGAAGTGTTGCTTGTTGATCTCCCGATGTTACGGTCACGAAATACATTCCCGTATTCAAATTGGAAATCTCAATTTCTGTAAAGTTTCCGTTTCCAACGCCTTGCGCCACATTTCTTCCCGAAATATCATTAATTGAATACGCATCCAATTGGTACAAGGAGGTAATGGTAAAGATGTCTGCAACAGGATTCGGGTATAACCTAACATTCTTTGCAAATTTATCATCTATAGAAAGCGGTGCTTCTACGGTGATGGTTCCTTCCATATTCGAATGCACATCGCAACCATAAGGATTGATTCCCTCTTGCAAAAAGGTATAGGAAAATTCGGTTCCTGCTCCCGTAAGAATTCCACTATCAAAATCTTCCTGACTTCCACTATCACTTGTCACGCTGTGCGGCACCGCATCGGTCCAAGTCCATCGCATAGTGTCGCCTTGTTCAATGGTAAAACTGGCATCCGGAACACTTATTCCTACTTGCCAGTTTACGTCGTAAGTAGTTTGAGCCGAAGCGAATGCTGCTATCAAGCAAAAAATAAAAAAGTTGATTTTTTTCATGGTATTTAGTTTTAAAGATTAGTTTGCGGTAGAATATACTTTTTCAATATCCTTTTCACTAAAACAACTCTATACAAAAAAACCCTACCTTTTAATTTAACGGTAGGGCTGATTTGTGCTGTAAATGAAGGAAAACTATTTGCTCAAATACATCTTCCTTCTGGCGTATAAGTCGTAAAAAGCATCGTCTTTTAGGCTGTCGATAAACAGGATACTCTCCCCTGTACTCTTCATCTCGGGCCCCAATTGTTTATTCACATTGGGAAATTTATTAAAGCTGAAGACCGGTTGCTTGATGGCAAATCCTTCCAATTGCGGATTAAATTTAAAATCGGTGACCTTACTATGCCCCAACATTACTTTTGTCGCATAATTTACATAGGGTTCTTTGTACGCCTTCGAAATAAACGGAACGGTACGTGATGCTCTAGGATTGGCCTCGATAATATAGACCATATCGTCTTTGATGGCGAATTGAATATTTATCAATCCTACTGTTTTCAAGGCCAAGGCGATTTTTACCGTGTGATCCTTAATCTGCTGCATTACAAATTCCCCTAAATTAAAGGGCGGTAAGGTCGCGTTGGAGTCACCCGAATGGATTCCACAGGGCTCTATATGCTCCATGATACCAATAATGTAGACATTTTCACCATCGCAAATCGCATCTGCCTCTGCTTCGATCGCGCCGTCAAGGTAGTGATCCAGCAACAATTTATTATTCGGAATTTTACGCAGTAGGTCGACCACATGTTCTTCCAATTCTTTTTTGTTGATTACAATCTTCATCCCTTGCCCACCAAGTACATAGGAAGGACGAATAAGTAAAGGAAAGTCTAATTTATCGGCCAAGGCCAAGGCTTCTTCGGTGTTTTCGGCTACGCCAAATTCGGGGTACGGAATATTATTTTCTTTTAATAAGGTTGAAAAACTTCCGCGATCTTCGGCAAGATCTAACGATTGGTAGCTCGTCCCCAATACCTTTATTCCGTAGCGATCTAGCTTTTCGGCTAACTTAAGTGCGGTTTGCCCACCCAGCTGAACAATCACGCCTTCCGGTTTCTCATGACGAATGATATCGTAGATATGTTCCCAAAAAACCGGCTCGAAGTATAATTTATCTGCCACATCGAAATCGGTTGAAACTGTTTCCGGATTACAGTTAATCATAATGGTCTCGTACCCTATTTCACTTGCCGCTAAGACACCATGCACACAACAGTAGTCAAACTCGATCCCCTGTCCTATTCGGTTGGGTCCAGAGCCCAAAACGATCACCTTTTTCTTATCGGTTACGATGCTGTCGTTTTCAGAATAACGCTTCCCATCGGCTGTTTCCATTTCATTCTCGAAGGTGGAATAGTAATACGGTGTTTCCGCTTTAAATTCGGCCGCACAAGTATCCACGAGTTTGTATACGCGCTGGATATTGAGTTCATCACGCTTTTTATACACCTGACTCTCCAAACATTTCAGCATATGTGCTATTTGTCGGTCCCCATACCCCTTCTGTTTGGCTTCGAGTAATAATTCCCTTGGAAGGGTATCCAAAGTATAGCCCGAAATTTCTTTCTCGAGCATGTACAATTCCTCATATTGCCGTAAGAACCACATATCGATCTTGGTGATCTCGTGTATCCTGCTCAGTGGAATCCCCATCTGAATAGCGTCGTAGATCACAAAAACACGATCCCAACTTGCATTTTTTAATTTGTCGAGAATTTGCTCGTAATTGGTATAACTTTTTCCGTCGGCACCTAAGCCATTGCGTTTAATCTCCAATGATTGTGTCGCTTTGTGTAGCGCTTCTTGAAACGATCGACCTATTCCCATTACCTCTCCAACCGATTTCATTTGAAGCCCCAATGTGCGTTCGGAGCCTTCAAACTTGTCAAAATTCCATCTTGGAATTTTAACGATCACATAATCAAGGGTTGGTTCGAATAAGGCTGAAGTCGATTTCGTAATCTGATTGTCTAATTCGTCCAAACGATAGCCTATGGCCAATTTTGAAGCGATCTTAGCAATTGGGTATCCAGTTGCCTTCGATGCTAAGGCAGAAGAGCGGGATACACGCGGGTTGATCTCAATGGCTATGATGTCTTCATTTTCATCGGGACTTACGGCAAACTGCACATTACACCCACCAGCAAAATCCCCTATGCTGCGCATCATTTTTATAGCCATGTCACGCATGCGCTGGTAACAGGTATCACTTAAGGTCATGGCCGGAGCTACCGTAATGGAATCTCCGGTATGGATCCCCATAGGGTCCATATTTTCAATGGTACAGATAATGACTACGTTATCGTTGTTATCGCGAAGCAATTCCAATTCGTATTCCTTCCATCCCAATAGGGCCTTATCGATAAGCACTTCATGAATAGGAGAGGCTTCAAGTCCGTACGTCAATAAGGCATCAAATTGTTCCTCGGTATGGACAAAGGAGGCTCCGGTCCCACCCAATGTAAAGGAGGGCCGAATGACCAAGGGAAAACCGAACTCTTGTGCAATTTCTTTTCCGGTTAGATAGGAATTTGCAATTTTAGCAGGTGCCACCGGAATTCCAATTTTGATCATCAGGTCTTTAAACTGGTCGCGGTCTTCGGTAATATTAATGGCGGCAATATCAACGCCGATTATCTTTACATTAAAGTCGTTCCATATCCCTTTTTCATCGGCTTCAATACAGAGATTCAGTGCAGTTTGCCCTCCCATTGTTGGCAATACGGCATCAATTTGCGGATGATCTTTTAAGATTTTAACAATCGATTTTGTGGTTAGCGGCAACAAATAGACATGATCGGCCATGGAAGGGTCGGTCATGATGGTCGCCGGGTTTGAATTGATCAATACAGTTTCAATTCCGTCTTCGCGAAGCGATCGCAAGGCCTGCGACCCGGAATAGTCAAATTCACAGGCTTGCCCAATAATAATAGGGCCTGAACCAATAATTAAAACAGATTTGAGAGAAGGATTTTTTGGCATTTTAATGATACTTTTTCGGTGCTACAAAATTACGATTCAATAGGGTATAAAAAAAAGGTGTTGCTTTTAGACAACACCTTTTTATATAATACTTATCAACATTATTTCTTGTGACGAGCTTCAGAGGATACAGAAACTTTCTTTCTACCCTTTGCTCTACGAGCAGCAAGTACTTTTCTACCGCTTACAGAAGCCATTCGCTCTCTAAAACCGTGTTTGTTTCTTCTCTTTCTTTTCGATGGCTGAAATGTTCTCTTACTCATTTTCTAATTCTTTATCTTCTGAAAAATCTTTTCTTTCTCTAGTTTGTGACCGCATGCTGTTCTAGTTGCAGCCTGCCACAGCAACGAATCCATTCTTTTGCATAGGCGGGTGCAAATATACAATCATTTTTCACTTTCCCAAACGGAAAACATAAAATATTTTTGAATGTTTTTAGTACCTTTGAACCCTCTAAAAAAATGCGGCCGCAATGTTAAAATCAATTCAGCTTGTTCTTGCCTTGGCATGTATTACTTTCAATTGTTATTCTCAGCATTTGCTAGAGTATAATCTTAAAGTGGGAGACACTTTTAGAGTGAATCAAAGTGCTATTCAAAATATGAAGATGACAGTAGATGGGGCAGATCATAATATTACGAATACATTGGAAGGGACATTTTTCTTAGAAGTTGTGGCAAAGGATAGTGACCACTATCTCCTGAATAGTTACTTCGAAATGTTTAAATTTAAAACAGAATCTGACATTTATGGTATCGTCAATTATATTGATACGGAGACACCTTTAGAAGAACAGGATAAGGAGTCTAAGATCTTTGAGGGTTTGTTGCATGTTGGCTTTCAAATAAAATTGATGAAGACAGGTGCTATTGATTCAGTAACTGGTTCCGAAGCGATCATAGAAAATATGATACGCTTGTCAGGAATTGAAGATGAATTTTCTGTCAACCTAATTAGGCAAGGTGTACAAAGTCAGTTTAGTAATGCCTCTCTTGCTGAAAGTCTCGAGCAAATGACCTATATGCTCCCGGCTGAAAACGTTAGTATGGATGCAACCTGGGAGAACAGTTTTTCGGGGACTATTCAAGCTAGCAATCACTGGAAGTTGAAAAGCTATTCTAACTCCAATTATCATATCGTTGGAACTGCAATAATTTCTTTTAATTCCCAAGAAGAAGATGTTGAAATTGGCCTTGTTGGCACACAAGAAACACAGGCGACCATTGATAGTTCGAATGGTTTCTTTACAGAGATTATCGTAACTCAATATGCCTCAGGAACTACAAAAATGAATGTGCTGAGTAAGGTCGAAATACCAACGTCCTTACAAGCAACAATAACCTATAAAAGACTCTTATAATATGTTTAATAAAAATATCAAATTAGTTCTAGCCGTATTGGTCATTGCAACCGCCGTTTGGCAGTTTGTTGAGGGTAATATTGGAAATGGCATTATGTTTATACTGCTTTCCCTTATTTTCGTTTTCCTCTATTTTAAGAACGAACTCATTCTAATGGCCTTTTTACGACTTCGGAAGCAGGATTTTCCGGGTGCAAAAAAATGGCTGGACAGAATAAAAAATCCGGAAGCCGCGCTGGTAACCAAACAACAAGGGTATTACAATTATCTTAACGGACTCATGGTTTCACAAACCAATATCAATGAAGCCGAAAAATACTTCAAAAAGGCTGTAAGCTTAGGCCTATCCATGGATGCAGATATGGCTATGGCCAAATTGAATCTCGCCGGGATAGCCATGACCAAAAACCGAAAAAGAGAAGCCGAATTACTGCTCGCCGAAGCCAAGAAGCTCGACAAACACAATATGATGGACGAGCAAATAAAAATGATGAAAGAGCAGATGAAACGCGCCGGACAACCCAGACAGCAGTATGGCGGTGGAAGATCGGGTCGTGGTGGGCGCGTACGCTAGTATATGGTAAAGAGAAGTCCACAATCGCTTGAGTTTTACAATTGAAACGACCGAAATAAAGGAAATTATTTCCCTATTTCTGAGCGTTTTAACCAAAAGACTTTCTAAATTTACCGCAACCAATCAACTAACTGCTTATGGGTAAAATATTACTTACCTTCTTCCTATTATTGATTTGCTTCCCCTCTATATCTCAAGACCTAGAGCCAAAAAATCTATTTTCGGATGCGATTGGAAAAAATATTCGAAAGTATCGAACGCGCGCCAAACGAGCTTATATTCAAAAAGATGAGGAAAGAGCCCAATTTCTATTCGATTCACTAATACAGCATGTGGTTACCGGTACAGTAATCGACAATTTTAAGGTTCGGAAATTCTCCGGCCGAAAAATCGAATTGTACAGATTCGAAAAACCTATTTACCTCATTACCTATGCGTCTTGGTGTGTTCCGGGAATTGGTGAGGTTCCGGCCTTTAATGACATTGCCGATTTACACCATCAAGAAATAGATTTTGTAGTACTTTTTTGGGGTTCCAAAAAGACCATCCGCAAATTTAAGAAGAAATTCAGCCGCAACGTTCAGGTGCTCTATGTAGATGAAAAGGAAAACAGAAACGATTTCACCATCAAAACCATGAAGCACAGCCTTGGATTTCCTACCTCCTTCTTTATTGATAGTGATAAAAAAATATTGGATGTTCGCAGAAATCTATTCCATCATTATTTGGAGGGCTACGCCAATTCGTACACCGCCAATTATCAAAGTTTTATGAGCGGTGTTGCCTTATTAAAAAAGGAAGATATCCCTGCTACTTCGAAGTAAATAATTTTATCGCTGCTAGCACCAAGACCACACCAAAGATCTTTTTCAACATAGATTGGTCGATCTTAACGGCAAATTTAGATCCAAAATAACCTCCAATCACAAATGCGACGGCTATTATTAGGGCAAATTTCCAGTTCACATGTCCTTCCGCATAATAATTATAGGCGGCTAAAAAGGTAACCGGAATAGCTAAAACAGCAAGACTGGTCCCCTGCGCCTCATGCTGATTAAATCCCAATAAGAGGATCATCAATGGAATCATAATCACACCTCCACCAATACCCATAAAACCACTAAAGATTCCGGCTAACAGACCTATTACAACAAGAGCAACTATTAATGTAATATTCATATCGCTGTTATTGTCCGGCATTATAATATCCTTTTTTGGGAATTTCGATCTGGTATTCCTTTCCGGATGCGTTTCTTAGGTAGGTGTCTCGCAACCACGGATTGTGTATTTTAAGAATCTTATAATTAATGCCAAAATGCTTGGCAAAATCGGCAAAATCGGTAACTGCCGTGTCTACTTTTACCTTGTATGTCGGTACGGCCTTGTACAAATCCTGTTCGCGGTAATTGAATCCATATTTTTTCGGATTTGAAAGAATTTCCTTAAAGGCTAAAATCCGAAAAACATACCTACTCGTTTCCTCATTCAATAAAATATCGTAGTAATCCTTATCGGTTTTTTGTCGCGTAATTTGCTTGTTCACACCGCCATTTCCGGCATTATAAGCAGCAGCCGCTAAGGTCCAACTACCAAATTTCTCCTTTGACTTGATCAGGTACTCGGCGGCGACCTTCGTCGCCATTTCGAGGTGGTATCGCTCGTCTACATAATCGTTTATTTCGAGCCCGTATTCCTTTCCCGTACTACTCAGAAACTGCCAAAAACCGGAAGCTCCCGCAGGAGACCGTACATTGTCCAAACCACTTTCGGCGACAGCCAGATATTTAAAATCATCGGGCAAGCCGTATTTTTTCAGCAATGGTTCAATTATGGGAAAATATTTATGTGCCCTTTTAATCATGAGGAAGGCATTGGACTGCCAATACGTATTGACCAATAATTCGCGATCAAACCGTTCTCGAATGTCCGGTTCATTTAATGGAACGGGTTCACCGGCAAATTCCATATACTCGGGAATTGGCAATGCATACACGTTGTAGTCATTAATAATTTTCTTTTGTAAGGTTTCATCGGTTGGGGCTTCCTGCACGGCATTAACGCACAAACTACTCACCCCAATAAGTACCGTAAACAAACCTATTTTTGCTAAAATGCTCATAACCGTAAATTTTTATTAAAGATAAAAAAATTAATATCGGATTAAGTCCTAGCAGACTGTTAATTCTTTTCAATTATTGCGACAATCATTTCTGAAAGTTGCAGTCCTTTGGTAAGTATCATAATATGTGTGCCTCCTTCAAGCACCTCACAATCTTTAATATGCTTCAGTGGAAAAACAATATCGCTATCCCCGTGAATATGGGTGACATGGGCCACAGGAGTTTTTCTGTTCCAACATACCATATTCTGAATTGCCCAATCTAAGTATTGTTTGTCCCGAACATGTAAATAATCCTGATAAAGTCGCAATCGCTTTTCCGACCGGGGACCCACCGAAAATTTGGTGAGATCTTCGGCACTCAGCACCAGACTTGTTGGTATCAACTTATAAAAAAACGATTTCCTGGCAAATTTCATGCGTCGTGGTAATTCGTCTTTCGTTTTGACACTAGAAATAATAATCAATTTCCGCAATGAAAGGAACTCGCTCATTTCCTGAGCTACGACACCTCCAAAGGATACGCCAATCAAAACACTTTCTTTTTCGGTGATCAATGTAGCCATCCGTTCGGAATAGGTAGTAATTGATTCATTCTTTTCGGGGATAAGCCATTGGAGGATGTGTATGGTAAATCGGTCTTCCGGAAGGCGAATATTTCTAAATATCTCTGCTCCGGCCGCCATACCCGGAACAAAATAAACGTGTATTTTTTCTGATGTCATACGCTTTCACAAGAGAATAATGGTTTCACCCAAAGATTATTCGTAAATTTACAAAACAAAGATACCATTCTCTCATTCTAACAGGGGCAAAATTACATGAAGAAGCTCTTACATCCTGCAATCACAAGGGGTAGCGCAAATTACGGCTGGCTACGTGCCAATTATTCCTTCAGCTTTGCCAATTATTATAACCCCGAAAGAATACAATTTGGACAATTACGCGTTTTGAATGACGATTATGTAGCGCCGGCCATGGGATTTGGAAAACATCCTCATGACAATATGGAAATTGTGACTATTCCATTTACCGGAGCATTGCGACACAAAGATTCTATGGGAAATGAAGGTGTGATACGGGCAGGTGATATACAAGTGATGAGTGCCGGAAGCGGCGTGGAGCACAGCGAGCAAAATGATAGCACTACCGAAGCCGTTACCTTATTTCAAATCTGGGTTTTTCCAGATACCGAAAATGTATCCCCTCGCTACGACCAAAAACAAATTGCACCGCTGCTTAGGCCAAATCAATTCAGTACGGTGGTAAAACCCAAATCGGAAGCTGAGCAGGGCGATCTGTGGATCCATCAGCAGGCCTATTTTAAGGTGGGTGACTTTTCGGAAAAAACAGAAATAACATATCAATTACACAACAAGAACCAGGGCATTTATTTAATGGTGATAGATGGCACTTTTTTTGTTGAAAATGAAACACTTAACAGCCGGGATGCCATAGGTATTTGGGACACATCCACTGTTACAGTCACTGCCGAAAAGGGCAGTAAAGCATTGCTAATAGAAGTCCCAATGAATTAATTAAAATTAACTCCCATGATTGAAGATGTGCAAATAACCGACAATGAATTTTTGAGACAATTTGAACTCGAAGTGGGCGATAATATGGCGCGCATCGAGTATGCCTTACAAGACCGAAAGATTTTCCTTACCAAGTACGATATGCCTCAGGACATGGAGGATCAGGGCTTTCGAGATATTTTTATCAAGGCTGTTTTCGAAGAGGTGAAGGATCGCGGTATTAGTTTGGTACCCACCAGCCCCGAAGTAGCCGGTTTTATGAGAAAAAACCGCAGAGTTTATAAAGATCTACTCCCCGTTGGCATAAGTATTTAATTTTTTTTGGGCGTTCCCCATCGGTATCTCGACAGCGCTCGATAACCGCCGGGTCGGGTTTTCCGCGTTACATGCCTGCCTAACGGCAAAGGCAGGGTAACTTGCTGCAACCCCTAACGCAAGACCGGATCAGCGACAAACTCAAAACGCACCAGACCATCTTCGTCTATGTCAGTAAGTGCTATTTGATGTAAGGTATTGACCAACTCCGGATTCCAAGTCGCCTTTACTTTCACGTAGTTTTCGGTAAAACCATGAATATAACCATGTTTATTTTCTCCTTCAAATAAGACAGTTCGCCTCGTCCCTAATTGCTGTTCGTAAAAGGCACGTCGCTTCTTTGCCGACAGACCGCGCAGCATCTTACTGCGTTTGTTTCGCACCTTGGCAGGCACTACGCCCTCCATACTGGCCGCCGGAGTATTATCCCGTTCCGAATAGGTAAACACATGCAGGTAGGAAATATCCAATTCATTTAAAAAATGGTAGGTTTCCAAGAAGTGTTCGTCTGTTTCTCCCGGAAATCCAACAATCACATCCACACCAATACAGGCATGAGGCATTGCTTCACGAATTGTGGCAATCCGATCTGTATACAGCTCCCGCATATAACGCCGGCGCATCAATTTTAGGATCTCGTTGCTCCCGCTCTGCAGCGGAATATGAAAATGTGGTACAAAGGTTTTGGATTGTGCTACAAATGCGATGGTGTCGTTTTTCAGCAAATTAGGTTCTATGGAAGAGATACGTAAACGCTCAATTCCCGGGACCTCATCGAGGGCTTGCACTAAATCCAGAAAAGTGTGCTCGTGTTTTTTACTTCCGAATTCCCCTTTGCCATAATCGCCTATGTTCACACCGGTTAATACAATTTCTTTAATTCCCTGCGCCGAAATATCGGCAGCATTTTTTAAAACGTTTGCCAAGGTATCACTTCGTGAAATACCACGTGCTAGCGGAATGGTGCAATAGGTACATTTATAATCACAGCCGTCCTGCACTTTTAAAAATGCCCGCGTTCTATCTCCAATGGAATAGGATCCCACGTAAAAATCGGCCTCTTCTATTTCGCAGGAATGTACTTCCCCGAAATCATTTTTGGAGAGATCGTTTAAATAATCTGTAATTTTAAATTTTTCGGTAGCACCTAAAACTAAATCCACGCCATTGACATCGGCCAATTCCTGAGGCTTCAACTGTGCATAACAACCAACCGCTGCCACGAAAGCATTGGGATTTGCCTTCTGTGCTTGCTTTACAATGGTTTTAAAACGCTTGTCGGCATTTTCGGTTACAGAGCAAGTATTAATCACGTAAATATCTGCCTTTTCAGCAAAGTCTACCCGTTCGAATCCCTCATCAGAAAAACTGCGGGCAATGGTCGAGGTTTCGCTGAAATTAAGCTTACAACCCAGTGTATAAAATGCGACTTTTTTTGTAGCGTTCATTCTCATATTTTTGACAAACGTGGGGGCAAAGATACAAAGTTAAGTTTGAAGCATGAAGTTAGAAGCTGGAAGCACGAAGTTAAAAAATACAAAAATGAACTCCCTTTTAAATCATCTAATTATGAAGTTCAAATTTGAAAACTTAGTAGTCTGGCAGAAGGCCATGGATTTAGGGGAAAAACTTATTGCATTATCTCAAACATTTCCAACGAAAGAAAAATATAATTTAACAACACAAATTTGTAGAGCAGCTGACTCTATTGCTCTAAATATTGCTGAAGGTTCTATAGGACAATCGGCGAAGGAATACAAAAAATTTATGGGGTATTCAATTCGATCTCTCGCCGAAGTAGTAACTTGCCTTCATAAAGTAAAATTTAGAAAGTATATAAAAGAAGATGAATTTATAAAAATGTATGATGATTCTTATCATTTGATGAATATGATGGTGGCCTTTAAGAAGAAAATAAGTTAATATGCTATCTATACTTCATTTCATACTTCGAGCTCCGCAGTCAAAACTTCTAGCTTCAAGCTTCAGGCTTCCTGCCAATTTTCTGGTTATTTCAGCCTTGATAATCTCCTGTAAAAATGATACAACTACCAATCGCGACCACCTGGTATTCCGTTACAACGAACACGGTAATATTCCTACCTTAGATCCGGCCTTTGCCAGAAATTCGCAAATTATTTGGCCCACCAACCAGTTGTTTAACGGCCTGGTCCAATTAGACGATTCGCTCAATATTAAGCCCGATATTGCTAAGCGTTGGGAAGTGAACGATTCCACCTATACCTATACCTTCTATTTACGAGATGATGTCTTTTTTCATAAAAACAAGGTTTTTGGGAAGGATTCAACCCGCAGGGTGGTGGCTTCCGATTTTACCTATAGTTTTGATCGACTTACCGATGCGCAAGTGGCCTCTTCGGGTAGTTGGGTTATGAATAATGTTGCGCA
The DNA here is from genome assembly GCF_019913785.1 of Altibacter sp. Classification (GTDB taxonomy): domain Bacteria; phylum Bacteroidota; class Bacteroidia; order Flavobacteriales; family Flavobacteriaceae; genus Altibacter. The sequence continues at coordinate 1,015 of NZ_JAIOHK010000035.1, read as the reverse complement.
TTACGAGGCAAAGAATGACACCACCTTCGCAATTCAGCTAAAACAACCTTTTCCGGCGTTTTTAGGGCTATTATCCATGCGCTATTGCTCGGTGGTACCTCGTGAGGCGGTCACCTTCTACGGCAGTGAATTCAGACGCAATCCGGTGGGGACGGGACCCTTTCAATTTAAACTTTGGGAGGAAAATGTAAAATTGGTCTTCCGAAGAAATCCCCTGTATTTCGAAAAAGATGCCGAAGGAAACCAACTTCCCTACTTGGAAGCGGTAGCCATTACTTTTTTACCCGACAAACAAAGCGAGTTTCTACAATTTGTACAAGGAAAATTAGACTTCTTAAACAGTTTGGATAATTCGTATAAAGATGAAATATTAACCACTACCGGCGACTTACAAGAACCGTATAAAAAGGATTTTTATTTGATTAAAGGACCCTTTTTAAATACCGAATACCTAGGGTTCTTTATGGGAAGTACTTCCGAAGAAATCACTTCGAAGGCGTTGCGACAGGCCATCAATTATGGGTTCGACCGAAATAAAATGGTTACCTATTTACGAAATGGAGTTGGTATTCCGGCTATTCACGGCTTTATTCCCGAAGGCCTTCCGGGTTTTGCGAATATTGAAGGCTACAAATACGATCCCGAAAAAGCCCGAATCCTTATTGAGCAGTACAAAATGGAATCGGGTGATGCAAAACCCGAAATAACTATTGGCACCAATAGCCAGTATTTGGATCTCTGTGAATACATTCAGCGGGAATTGGAAAAGCTGGGATTGAAAATTACCATCGATGTGATGCCTCCGTCTACGCTTCGGCAAATGAAAAGTAGCGGCGAATTAGACATATTTCGTGCGAGCTGGATCGCCGATTACCCCGATGCCGAAAATTATATGTCGCTGTTTTACAGTCAGAACTTCACCCCTAACGGCCCCAACTATACGCACTTTAAAAACGAAGTATTTGATAGTCTGTACGATCGATCCCTAACTCTTTCCAATATTGAAGAACGAAAA
>NZ_JAIOHK010000034.1 GCF_019913785.1 Altibacter sp. | reverse complement strand
TGCTGCTGAAGTGTCAAAAGAAGTAAAGGTGGAAATGTCGGTGGATGGAGATGTCACGACCGCCCATGTTATCATTGCTACTACTAAAGATGGTGAGACCACCACCGAAACAAAGACCTTAACGGGTACCGAAGCTGAAGTTCAGGCCCAATTGGATGCCTTGAAGGAGGCCGGCGTCACCATAAAGGGTAAAAAAGTGATTAAAGAAGTGGTAGAGGAAGTGGAGAAGAAAAACTAAACCACATAGTTAAATATTAAAAAGCCCGGACGATTGTTCGGGCTTTTGTTTTGTCATTATTTTGATTTTAGAACAACCCGTGCAGTTCGGCATCGATCTTTGTGATCACCTGACCCAAATGTTCGGGCTCGTCTACAAAGTTGAGGTTGTCCACATCGAGGATAATTAAATTCCCTTTATCGTATTCATGAATCCAGGCTTCGTAGCGTTCGTTGAGTCTGCTTAGGTAATCAATACTGATAGAATTTTCATATTCACGACCCCGTTTGTGAATTTGATTCACCAAATTGGGAATGGAACTCCGCAAGTATATCAATAAATCGGGGCCTTCGGTCACACTTTCCATAAGATCGAAGAGCGAACGATAATTTTCAAAGTCGCGATTGGTCATCAGACCCATTGCATGTAGGTTGGGTGCAAAAATATAGGCGTCCTCATAAATAGTGCGATCCTGAATAATATCCTTTCCGCTTTCGCGTATATCCAGTATTTGTCTAAAACGACTGTTTAAGAAATACACCTGAAGATTAAAAGACCAACGCTCCATCTGATTGTAAAAATCGTCCAAATAGGGGTTGTCTTCCACATCTTCAAAATGTGCTTTCCATTTATAGTGTTTTGACAGTAAACGAGTTAAAGTGGTTTTTCCGGATCCAATGTTTCCTGCAATCGCAACGTGCATAAATCTTACTGCTTAGGTTGTGTTAGTCTATATGTGAGAATATTAATCCCGTCATAAATATACAGTAAATCTTGCGTAAGCTGCAAGTCTTTTGGTGTGTTTTCGGAGATCGGAATTTTTATGGGTTTAAAGGAATTTTCAGAAAAATAAAATAATTCATTTGCTTTTAAGGCGATCACATTTTCATTCTGCTGAACTATTTTTTCGAAACCCATTGCATCGACTTCAGCAAGTAAACTTCCGTAGACATTGAAAGTTCGCAATTTTCGTTCGGTAAGAACAAAACAGTAATTGAAATTACTTGCCTGCGACACTAATTTTCCGGCAAAGGGTTGAGAAACGGTGGTTCGACGTTGACTTCGGTAATCGTATAATTCCAACTGATTTGTATCGACATTAAAGATCCAAAGCTTGTTATTGCCGGCATTGGTAGCCGTACTTATATTTACAAAATCGGGTAAATTGTTAAAGTTGATGCGTTCAATTTCGGTTAGTTTGTTATCAACAAAAACAACAGTGTTCACATCTTCGTAAAACAATACAATTTTTAGCGGATTAATAATATCAACCGATGAGATCCTGCCCAATTGATAGTCGTTAAACACAAAGCTCCCTTCAGAACCTTGTTTGTGCAGCACATTGGTTTTTATAAAGTATTTATTGTTATAACTGTCCACACCAATAAACACATCGGCCTTCAACGGTATCGATTCGACAGGTTTCAGATCCTGTCCGAAGGATGTTTGCGCAATACAGAAAAATAAAAAATAAAAGGCCCTCATACGAAGTACAAGGTACGAAATGACTTCAAATAAATAGAAGTTTGTATTTTGTAATACACAAACAATTTTGTCGTCTTTTTACAAAATCAAAATTATATTAGGTATGAAACGAAAATACTTCCTTCCCTTCCTATTATCTTCCTTTTTTATTTTTCAGAGTCAAGCTCAGGAAGTTAAAGGAATAGCCACCTACAAATCACAACGTAAGGTGGACATTGAATTGGACAGTACCCAGATGAACGACGAGATGCGTGCTCAAGTACTCGCTATGCTGAAAAAAAATTTCGAAAAAGAATATACACTCGATTTTACTAAAGATGAATCCATTTACAAAGAAGTTGAAAATTTGGACAAACCAAGTGTTTCAACCGGAGGAATGGAGTTTGTAGTGGCAACAGCCGGTGGAAGCGATATCTTATATAAAAACACCAAGGAAAACAAGTTTGTAAATCAAAATGATCTCTTCGGAAAGCAATTCTTAATCGAAGATGCTTTGGAAAACTTAGATTGGCAATTGGAAAAAGAAACAAAAAATATAGGCGAATACACCTGTTTTAAAGCAATTGCTAAGCGAATGGTACCTGTGATGAGAGTGATAGAAAGTTCAGGGGATGAAGAGGGGGTATTAGAAGAGCCTCAAGAGGAAGAAATCACCCTAACCGCATGGTACACCCCACAAATTCCGGTGAAACACGGTCCAAGTGAATACGGAGGACTTCCGGGTCTCATTCTGGAAGTGAGTGATGGAAGAGAAACGATCCTGTGTAGTAAAATAGTACTCAACCCAAAAAATGATGTAAATGTTACCGCTCCTTCCAAGGGCAAGAAAGTGAGTCAAGCCGAGTTCGATGAAATCATGGAAAAAAAGATGAAGGAGATGGATGAGCGTTTCAAGAATAATCGTAGAGGGGATGGCAATAATGTGGAAATACGAATTGGGGGATAAATAACTCGACAATCGGTTAAACCATCTTTCTTGAGAATAGTCAAAAGATATTGTAACAAAACACTTATTTTGTGACTTACTATACCTAAAACAATCCTAATGAAACGTATAAGCCTACTATTATTTACCATTATTCCATTTCTAACTTTTGCACAAAACTTTAGCGGACAAGCATTTTATGAATCGAAGACCACGGTAGATATGGATAACTTCGGAAATCGTGAAATGAGCGAGGACATGAAGAAGCAGATCGCCGAACGAATGAAGAGTATGCTCGAGAAGACGTATATACTTACTTTTAATAAGAACGAGTCTATTTACAAGGAAGATGAAAAGCTTGAGACGGGAGCAGGAGCAGGAGGATTTCGAATGATGATGGGAAGTTTTACCGCAGGGCCGCAGTATAAGAATATAGCACAGAACCTGCTGTTGGAAGAGCGTGAATTCTTCGGAAAACAATTTCTTATTAATGATACGCTTACCAAATTAGATTGGAAACTCGAAAAAGAATCCAAACAAATTGGTCAGTATGTGGCTTTCAGAGCCACAGCGATCAAAACCATTGATCCCAACGATATGAGCATGGCGCGTCGAAGAAATAGAGATCGCGACACCGAAAAGAAGGAAGCTGAAACAGTAAAAGATACTGCGAAAACCGATGATCCTTTCGATGAGATTGAAGTGCCAAAGGAGGTGCTAGTGACCGCATGGTTTACACCTCAAATTCCGGTATCGAACGGGCCGGGTGAATATGCCGGACTACCGGGTTTAATCCTTGAATTAAACGTAGATCGTACTACGATCCTTTGTTCTAAAATAGTGATGAATCCGAAGGAGGCGGAAGCGATTCAACCTTTGAAAAAAGGAAAAGAAGTAACTCGCGAAGAATTCAATAAGATAGTAAAGGATAAAACCGATGAAATGCGCGAGAATTTTAGAGGTGGAGGAAGAAGAGGAGGCATGCGTTTCGGCGGATAAATTATTTCAGAAAAACCAACTATGACAAAATTGATTTGGGCAGTCCTGCTGCTTTTTACCGTATCCGTTTCTGCACAGAGCGTGAAAGTACGGGGATTTATAAAAGACAGTATCGGCCAACCCTTAGAATTTGCCAATGTGATTGCAACGGTTCAGTCCAGCGGTGAAATCGAATCCTACGGTATTACCAATTCTGAAGGCCGCTACCAATTAGACCTTCCTTTTAATGCCACCTATCTCTTAAAAGCTAGTTTTTTAGGCTACGATACCAAAGAACAAACCGTTGCTGTTGCTGAGAATTCAGAAAATATCCAACTTGACTTTATACTGAACGAACTAGCCAATCAATTGGACGGTGTTGAACTTGTTTATGAAATGCCCGTTACCGTCAAAGGCGATACCATTGTGTATAATGCCGATTCGTTTACCACCGGCGATGAACGAAAATTAGGGGATGTTATGAAAAAACTCCCGGGGGTTGAAGTGAACGACGAAGGTGAGATCGAGGTGGAAGGCAAGGCAGTAAGCAAGGTCATGGTTGAAGGAAAGGACTTTTTTGATGGCGATTCGAAATTGGCTACCAAAAATATTCCCGCCGATGCGGTGGACAAGGTAGAAGTACTTCGAAATTACAATGAAGTAGATCAGATGCGCGGTTTGGGGAACGATCAGGACAACATAGCCATTAATATAAAACTTAAAGAGGGAAAAAAGAACTTTTGGTTTGGAGAGGTGACTGCCGGTGCCGGAATTGCAGACGATGAAGGCAAATATCTGGTCCATCCCAAACTCTTCTATTACAGTCCGAAGTACAGTATAAATCTAATCACCGATTTCAACAATATTGGCGAAGTGCCATTTACCTTCCGGGATTATTTTAATTTTACCGGTGGATTCCGAAACTTCAATCGGGGAGGCGGTACCAATTTTAATATAAGTGAAAGTGATCTGGGCTTTGCCGTAGCGCAAAACAATCGCGCCAACGAAATAGATACAAAATTTTTGGCCGGCAACTTTAGCTGGGCCGCAACTTCTAAATTGGACCTCAGCGGATTTGCAATTCTCTCGGACAACACCACCAATATGGTGACCAATTCAATTCGCCAGTATATTGTTTCGGGAGCTACTGAAAACACCAATACCATAAACGATCAGCGAAGCAAATTAGGTATGTTAAAATTGAGCAGCACCTATAAGCCCAATTCCAGCTTTCAATTAGACTACGATGCCCTTTTAAAAACCTCGGACCAATCAGAAGATGATAGTACGATATCCATTGTTGAAGACAAATCCAACAATATTTCCGAAACCATAGAAAACAAACCCTATTCTATCAATCAGAACGCCAATATTTACTTTACCCTAAACGACAATAACATCTTTGCCGCTCAAGTGCAACATTTGTATCAGGACGAGGACCCGTTTTACCGAGCCATTCAGGATTCGATACCGTTTCGTGGGATCTTTACACAATTTGATCCGCAAAACCCCGGATCTGAAATCTTTGACCCATTGACGGAAGCATCTAGATATAACATAAATCAGGATAAAAACGTAAGGACCGGCAAACTGGATGCCAAGGTGGATTATTATTACGTCATCAATAATAAAAGCAATATAAATCTCACCTTGGGAAGTACCTTAAGCAGTCAGAAATTTAAATCGGGCATCTTTCAAATTCTCGACAACGGAAGCGAGAATATTTTTTCGGAAACCGATTTCAATAACGATGTGGAATTCAATTTTACCGATGTATTTTTTGGCTTGCATTACAAGGCGAAGGTTGGGAAATTCATTTTTACCCCAGGACTTAGCTTGCACAATTATAATGTAAAGAATGATCAGTTGGGATTGTCTAGTTCTCAGAATGATTGGATGCTGCTGCCCGATCTCAATGTTATTTTGGAATTGAAGAAAAGTGAAAACCTTCGGTTTAACTATGCTATTTCTTCAGAATACACCGATGTTAATGATTATGCCCAATCGTATGTGTTTAATAATTACAACAATCTCTTCCGTGGAAATCGCTTTTTAGAGAATGCACTTTCGCATACCTATAATTTGACCTATTTCAGCTTTAATATGTTCAACTATACCAATATAAGTGGCTCGTTGAATTACTCGCGTCGATTGAACGGTTTCAAAAGGAATACGGCCATTCAGGGGATTAGTCAGGTGAGCTCGCTGTTCAATAGCGACAGCAATTTTCCCGATGAGACCTTTTCGGCCTTTGCCCGCTTCAGCAAAACGATCAAAAAGCTTCAGTTTGGTCTAAATGCAAATGTAAGTTTGAATAAATCGAACAATATTGTCAACGATGAAATTCGCGAAAGTCAGAGCCTAACCCAGGCATATCGAGGCAGTGTGCGAAGTAATTTCAGAAAATGGCCCAATTTTGAAGTCGGCTATCGTTTAAGTTTGAACGACTATGACAACGGTGGGTTGCAACAAACATTTTTTACGCACAGACCCTATGCGAATTTGGATATGCGATTTCTAAAGGATTTCAACCTCACGGCCGAGTGGGATTATTACGTATATAATGACGAAGCCAAGACGGTTGAAAACAAATATTCCTTTGTAAATGCGAATCTGTATTATCAAAAAGGAGATAGCCCTTGGGAATTTCAAATACAAGCTTCCAATATCCTAGATACCGGTTTTATCGATACCGATAGCTTTAATGAACAATACAACACAACCAGCCAATATCTGGTGTTACCGCGAATCGTCATGTTTATAGTAAAATACGATTTGTAGTTTTTTAGTATCTTTCTGAAAACTTCACCCTATGCGTAATATAGTCTTCGGAATAGTGATCGCGGTTTTTATCGTCTTCGGATTGCGCTATTGTGAGCACAATAAAGAGGAACGTGAAAGATTGCAGGCAAATACCGCGTTAATTCAAAAACAGCTTGAAAATGTTGGAAAACTAATCGTTACCGAAGGTAATTACGCCAAAGTCTTTACCTATGAAGATTCCAAATCGCTATATGCGGGCTTGTTCTCTTCCAATAAGAAGGCCTTGATCGTTGTAAACGCCAAGGCAAGTATTTCGTACGATCTAAGCGAGATTAAAACGACGGTCGACGAGGCGAACAAAACAGTTACAATTACACATATACCAGAACCCGAATTGTCCATCAATCCGAATATACAGTACTACGATATTCAACAGGACTATTTTAACCCGTTCGAAGCTTCCGATTACAACAAAATAAAAACCCAAATCGACACCAAACTCAAGGCAGAGATTGAAGCATCGGAGCTAGTGTCAAATGCACAGAACAGGCTTATTTCCGAATTGCAAAAAATCTATATACTTACCAATTCCATGGGCTGGATCTTGCAGTATCATGAGGAGGTCATTTCGGCAGAAGACGATTTGAAAAATATCGAGTTATAACTTCTTACTCAGGCTAAACCAGCCCCCTCCATTCATTGCCTCAATACCATTGCGCTTTAAAATTCCCGAGGCACTTCCGCTTCGAATACCACTGGCACAACACAGTATCACCGGCTTGTCCCATTTTTTAATTTCCGAAATTTTCGAGGAGATTGAAGGCAGTGGAATATTCTTTGAACCCGGAATAGCACCCCCATTGTATTCGCCTTTTGAGCGTACATCTACAATGATGGCACCTCTGGATACCATGTCTGTAATTTTCTTGTTTTTATTTCCGAAGAGTGCACTGAATATTCCCATAATTACCGTGTTTGAAATTTAACCTGTTTCTCTATTAAAGCCAATCCGTCGTCAATCAAATGTGAAACTTTCGGCCTTTGTATTTTTAAATTTGTAAGATGCTGTAAAATTGCTTCTGAAGTTGTCAATTCGTATATCTCCAAAGCCAATAGCCAATCCTCAGCGTGGTTAAGTCGCAGCGTATTTGCGATTTCTTCTAATTGATCACGCTCTTTGTTAGTGCGTTCAAGCGTGGGATTTCCTGCGCGTATTTCTCTCACCTTTTGATACATCGAATTCAATGCCGATTCCTTTGCTGAAAGTGCTTTGCGAATGGTTTCCGTACTGCGTATATGAGGTGCCAGATCAAAAGAAAGATAATCGGCCGCTCCTGCAAAGGCCGAAACGATCTCCTTTCCAACCGCCATATCAAAATCGCCCATCTCCCGACTAAAAAGCAGCTCATCCTTATATCGAACCGTACAATCGGTGAATTGGATTAACATCAATTTGCCACCCAAATTCCGCATCCCGGTTACGTTCAATCCTTCAACAGTAATACCACTTTCAAATTCGAATGCAATGGGTTTGCCGTCATAGAAATTATAGGCCTGTAGATCGCGTGGCCCCATGTTCTCGATCGCTAAATTAATGCCTTTTAATTTTCCCAAGGGCGATCGGAAACCATTGGAATGTCTGCTAACACCATGCCCAATCACCTCCTTTTCACGATAGGACAGCGCGGTTTCACCTTCGGTTTCAAAATAAACCACTTCGTTGTCCTCATTCTGTATCATTCGTGTGAACTGGCCACTCACTTGCAAACCGGTACTCAATTCGATAGTGCCTAATTGTTTTGATTCGATCAATTTTTTTAAACCACGCCAGCCGCCTTTCCGAACGGCCATCGTATTGGCAAATTCCTCCAACACCTCCTGTAAATAGGCAAAGTCGGGTGTAACATAGAGCTGAGGTTGCGGCTTGGTAATGTCAAAATCCCGATAGGCAGCCTCAATGGAATAGGGGATTTTTTTTACCGCATCTTTCATACACCAGGCGCTTTCACCAATGGAAGAAAGTAATCCGGCACCGTATATTTTTGGATTGGCTAATGTACCTACCATCCCATATTCCACGGTCCACCAATGCAAATTTCGTATCAATGATATTTCTGAAGGTGCCACTTTCTTTTTCTGGAGCTCCAATACACGTGCCTCAGCTGCGTCTATCAAAGCTTGGGAGATGCCCTCAGCTTCCTTCAATATAGACAATTCTCTCACCGCCTCATACATTTCGATATCGTGCGCACTAGAGATGGCTTTAGCACCTATTTCCCCAAAACGACGTAAGTATTCGGCATAATCCGGGCTAGCGATAATAGGAGCATGCCCCGCACCTTCGTGAATGATATCGGGTGCCGGGGTGTACTCTATATTTTCTAACTGCCGGATATCACTCGCAATGACCAATACTTTGTAAGCTTGAAACTCCATAAAGGCATTCGGCGGAATAAAGCCGTCCACGGCAACGGCCGCCCAGCCAATTTCCTTCAGTATGCGATTCATACCATACATAGAAGGAATGGTATCTATGGAGATACCCGTCTTCCGAAGTCCTTCCACATAACTTTCATGCGCCACCTTGCTCAAATAATCCACATTCTTTCGCATCACATAGCGCCACACCGCCTGATTGACAGGTGTGTACTGCTCGTAATTCTGTGGTTTTATGTATTGCTGTAAATGCGGCGGTAACCTATCCAGCAATTCATTGGTTTCAATCTGCAATTCCATAAGAGTTCAAAAATAATCAATTTTTGGGCGTTCCCCACCGTTTTTGTTTCTGACAAAAACAGTGGGTCGGGCTTTTCGCACTACGCGGTAGTTCGCTACAATCCCTAACGCAGAATCTGAACAGAATGATTATCTTGCAGTAGCATGAAAGCACTTTCCCGAAAAGAAGAAATTATCAGTACGGCATCACACCTTTTTAAGGAAAAGGGGTACAATGCCGTGACCATGCGCGACATAGCTGAAGCCATGGGGATGAAAGCAGCTTCTTTGTACAATCATATTAGTAGCAAACAAGAAATACTCGCGACTCTAATTTTGGAAGTAGCCAATGAGTTTACCCGAGGAATGAATGCCGTGATTTCTGATGTCAGTTCACCCCTGGAAAAAATACAAACCATCATCGAGATGCACATCGACATCACCGTGAATTATTCCGAGGGCCTTGCCGCCCTAAACAACGATTGGATGCACCTTGAAAATGACCATTTGAAAGCCTTTGTCAAGATGCGTACCGATTACGAGGAAAATTTCAGAACTATTATTAAACAGGGCATTGATTCGGGAGAAATTCATGCACGTCATCCCGAGGTTATTTTGTTTTCTATTCTCTCTACGTTGCGAACCTTGTACGTATGGTATCAGAAGCGTGGAAAGCTGGATGTAAATGTGCTAAAAAAGGACATGGTAGCCGTATTCCTCAACGGAATTGTTAACAAACATTAACTTGCAATTCTAGCTAACAAACGTTAGTTTTGTCAATCAAATTTTAAAAAAAAGTGGCGAAGTTTCACACCTTAAAAGTAAAGGACATCTATAAGGAAACCGACGATTGTTCGGTGGTAACCTTAGATGTGCCTAGCAATCTCACTTCCGAATTTAAATTCCGTCAAGGGCAACACCTAACGCTCAAGGCCGATATCGATGGCGAAGACACAAGACGTTCGTACAGCCTGTGTTCTAGTCCCTTAGACAACGAATGGCGGGTTGCCGTAAAACAGATTCCGGAAGGTAAGTTTTCAAGCTATGTCAACGCATCCTTAAAAGCCGGAGATCTTATCGAGGTGATGGCGCCAAGTGGTACTTTCGGAGTTGCATCAAAATCCGAAAAGGCAAAAAATTATTTGTTTTTCGCGGCCGGGAGCGGCATTACCCCCATACTTTCCATGATCAAGACACATTTGGCTTTGGAACCCGGTGCAACTTGTAAGTTGTTTTATGTGAATAAAACAGCAAAATCAATTATCTTTAAGGAAGAATTGGAGCAACTTCGCAACACCTACTTCGGAAGGTTGGAAATCTATTATTTCCTCACCAAGGAACGACGCGATATCGAGTTGTTCAACGGGCGTTTCGATGACGAAAAAATGAAGGTGCTTACCAAGACCTTTATCGACATACCGGATACCAGTGAGGTATTTCTATGTGGCCCCGAAGATATGGTGCAGTTTGTAAGTACGTATCTGGTTGAGGCGGGATTGCCCAAGGAGTTGGTTCACTTCGAATTGTTTGTTACAGGCCTTTCGGAAGAAGATAAGGCACGTGCCGAACGATTGGCACAGCAGAATGTGGAAGGCGTTGAAATTACAATCGTGGATGGAGGCAAGGAATTCCAATTCACCATGACCAAAGACTATGACAATATACTCGACGCTGCCCTTGGAGCCGGAGCCGATTTACCCTTTGCCTGTAAAGGCGGGGTGTGTAGCACCTGTAAATGTCAGGTTGTTGAGGGTTCGGTTGAGATGAAAATAAATTACGCATTAGAAGAAAAAGAAGTAGCACAGAATTTTGTGTTGAGCTGCCAATCGGTGCCTACTTCAGAAAAGGTAAAAGTGGATTTTGATGTTTAAAAAAGTGACATTATGAGCGAAAAAGAAATAAAAAATCTGGAAGCGATCTTCGAAGCACGAATTGCCAGAGATGAAAAGATAGAGCCCAAAGACTGGATGCCTGAAAAGTATCGTCAAACACATATTCGTCAGATTTCCCAGCACGCTCACTCGGAAGTAGTGGGTATGCTGCCCGAAGGAAACTGGATTACCAGAGCCCCATCGCTGAGACGAAAGGCGGCTTTGTTGGCAAAAGTTCAGGATGAGGCCGGACACGGTTTGTATCTGTACTCGGCTTGTGAAACCTTGGGAATTTCTCGAGACGAATTATACGAACAACTACATTCCGGAAAGGCAAAATATTCGTCCATTTTTAATTACCCAACAGTCACTTGGGCCGATATGGGTGCCATTGGCTGGTTGGTTGATGGCGCTGCTATTATCAACCAAGTCCCACTTTGTAATACATCTTTTGGTCCCTATGCAAGAGCCATGGTACGTGTGTGTAAGGAGGAAAGCTTTCACCAACGACAGGGATATGAAATAATGCTCACCTTATGCAAGGGCACTCCCGAACAGAAAGCGATGGCTCAGGATGCCTTAAACCGATGGTGGTGGCCGAGTTTGATGATGTTAGGACCCACCGATGCGGCTTCGGTTCATACCGAACAATCCATGAAGTGGAAGCTCAAACGAAAAACAAACGACGAATTGCGGCAGCAGTTTATCGATCAAACGGTTCCGCAGGCAGATTTGCTAGGCTTGACCATCCCGGATCCCGATTTAAAATTCAATGAGAAAACCGGTCATTACGATTTTGGCGCAATCGACTGGGACGAATTCTGGCAGGTAGTAAAAGGGCATGGACCCTGTAATAAAGAGCGTATGAATGCTCGGGTGAGCGCATGGGAGAATGGAGCATGGGTGCGCGATGCCGCCATGGCGTATGCCGAAAAACAAGAAAATAAAAAAGTAGCGAAAGCAAGTTAAATAAGGAGATATGAAAAAGAATTGGCCCTTATGGGAAGTATTCGTTAGAAGTAAAAACGGACTCGAACACCGGCATTTTGGAAGTCTTCATGCCGCCGATGCCGACATGGCATTGGAAAATGCTCGCGATGTTTATACACGCCGAAACGAAGGCGTGAGTATTTGGGTCGTGGAGAGCAAATATATCACTGCTTCAAATCCTGCCGATAATGGAGAATTGTTCGAGCCGGCACAGGACAAGATATATCGACACCCTACGTTTTACGATCTGCCGGACGAAGTGAAACATATGTAATATGAAGAACGAAAATCTATATAACTATATTCTTGGTATAGCCGATAACTCCTTAATTCTTGGTCAGAGGCTTGGCGAATTATGTGGCCATGGCCCTAATTTGGAGACCGATATTGCCATGACAAATATCAATCTGGACCTAATTGGACAGGCGAGAAGCTATTACCAATATGCAGGGAAACTGACAGGTCAAGACAAATCTGAAGATGATATTGCCTTTTTACGATTGGAACGGGAGTACAGAAATGTATTATTGGTGGAACAACCCAATACGCATTTTGGGTATGTGATGGTGCGACAATTTCTATTTGATATGTTTCACTTTATGTTGATGGAAAAGCTTCAGCATAGTAAAGATGAAACGCTGGTGGCCATTGCCAATAAAGGAATTAAGGAGGTGAGTTATCACAAACGCTTTTCTTCAGATTGGATCAAAAGACTGGGGGACGGGACAGCGGAAAGCAATGCTAAAATTCAGGAAGCAATTAATGACCTTTGGCGCTTTACGGATGAATTCTTTCAGTTGACCGAAGCAGATAAGGCAATGGTAGAAGTAGGAATTGGCGTAGATGTGTCCAAATTAAAAGAAGACTATTATAAGAAAGTTTCCGAAGTACTGGAGGAAGCCACCTTGCAAACGCCCGAGAATAAGTATTTTACTAAGGGAGGAAAAGAAGGACTGCATACAGAGCATATGGGCTATATTCTGGCCGAGCTGCAGTATATGCAGAGAACCTTCCCAAATATGACCTGGTAATATGACAAGTCTACTCGAACCGAATATTGATATAGCTTTGATTCCAATACTGGAAACAGTGGCGGATCCCGAAATTCCTGTACTAACGGTTCTGGATTTAGGGGTTATTCGAGAAGCGGTAGAAGAAAACGGACTCGTATCCATAAAATTAACACCCACCTATTCGGGTTGCCCTGCCATGGACGTGATAGGAGACGATCTCAAAGCTGCCTTCGCCAAAAACGGCATGAAAGCCGAAGTAACATTGATTCTATCTCCCGCTTGGTCGACCGATTGGATGAGTGAAGCCGGGAAGCGAAAGATGGAAGCCTACGGTATTGCAGCACCTCTGGAGGAATCGGCAGATAAAGCGGTCCTTTTAGGAAATGCCAAATTGGTCAAGTGTACCAATTGCGGAAGTACAAACACACATTTGGTAAGTCAGTTTGGATCGACAGCATGCAAGGCGCTTTTTAAGTGTGATGATTGCCAGGAACCGTTCGACTATTTTAAATGTTTGAAATGATGTTGGGTTTACGAACTACCATATACATTGTACCAAGTCTTTCCGAAGCAAAGAAATGGTACACCAAGGCGTTTGAGGTTGATCCCTATTTTGATGAACTCTTTTATGTAGGTTTTTCAATAAAAGGATACGAATTGGGTTTAATGCCGGAAGAGGGGGCATCGATTCCCAGAGGGGAAAATGTATTGTCGTATTGGGGTGTGGATGATATTAAAAAAGAATACAAACGCCTCATCAAATTAGGTGCTACACAACACGAAGCACCAAAAAATGTGGGTGGGGAACTCATGGTAGCTTCGGTCAAAGATCCGTGGAATAATGTAGTAGGGTTGATTTATAACCCCTATTTTAAAATTAAATAAGCTCGCTTGCCTTCGGAATAAAATTCGAAGATGCGCGAGGAAGTCAAAATAACAGGTATGAGCGAAAATTCAATTGAACTTAAAATTGAAAATAATACGGCGTGGATAACGCTCAACAGACCGGAGGTGTTTAATAGTTTTAACCGTGAGATGGCGTTGCGTCTTCAAAAGCAATTAGACCATTGTGAAGCAGATGCTGCAATTCGAGCTGTTGTCATCACCGGAAGCGGAAGAGCTTTTTGTGCAGGTCAGGATCTGAAAGAAGTCACCACTCCCGAACTCAACCCGGGATTCAAAAAAATTCTGGAGGAACATTACAATCCCATTATCCAACGGATTCGAACTATAGAAAAACCAATTATTGCCGCCGTTAATGGTGTGGCAGCCGGTGCAGGTGCGAATATAGCCCTGGCCTGTGATGTGGTGGTCGCTTCAGAAAATGCGAGCTTTATTCAGGCATTTAGTAAGATAGGCTTGATACCGGATAGTGCCGGAACGTTCTTTTTACCTAGGTTAATTGGTTTTCAGAAAGCATCGGCCTTAATGATGCTGGGCGATAAAGTTTCTGCTGAAGAGGCCGAAAAGCTAGGAATGATTTATAAAGTATACGCTGCTGAAGATTTTAATGCTGAAGTAACTGTTTTAGCCGAAACTTTAGCACAAATGCCAACCAAAGCCTTGGGGATGACGAAGCGATTGCTTAACCAATCCATGACCAACAATTTGCAATCGCAATTGGAAATGGAATCCAAATTACAAATTGAAGCTGCGCAAAGTGACGATTATACCGAAGGAGTGGCTGCCTTTGTTGAAAAGAGAAAACCCAATTTTAAAGGAAAGTAAATGATTGAAAAAGTTGGAATAATTGGAGCGGGAACCATGGGAAGCGGTATTGCACAGGTGGCAGCGACTGCCGGTTGTGTGGTAAAAATATTTGACACCCAAAAAGACGCTCTGGATAAGGCCAAATTGAGCTTGGAGAAAATTTTGAGTCGGTTGGTTGAAAAAGGACGAATTGATACAGACGAAAAAAATCGGATTCAAACGAACATTCGGTATGTGAGTACCTTGAAGGATTTGGCAGATTCCAATTTGACCATTGAAGCCATCGTGGAGAATCTGGATATAAAAAAGAAGGTGTTTCAAGAATTGGAAAGCTACGTTTCAAAGGAATGTATCATTGCATCCAACACTTCCTCTTTATCGATAGCATCCATCGCTTCTTCTTTGCAAAAACCGGAACGCTGTGTTGGGATACACTTCTTCAATCCGGCGCCGTTGATGCAATTAGTAGAAGTGATTCCGGCGATACAGACTTCAGAAACAACATTAGAAACTTCAGTAAAAACCATAAAGGATTGGGGAAAAGTGGTGGCCATTGCCAAAGACACCCCCGGTTTTATTGTCAATCGCGTGGCGCGTCCATTCTACGGAGAAGCACTTCGCATTTATGAGGAAGGCATCGCAAATTTTGCTACCATCGATTGGGCTATAAAGTCCAAAGGCGGATTTAAAATGGGCCCTTTCGAATTGATGGATTTTATTGGAAATGATGTAAATTATACGGTGACCGAAACAGTCTTTGGAGCTTTTTATTTTGATCCGAGATATAAGCCTTCCTTTACCCAAAAACGTTTTGCCGAAGCAGGGTATTTAGGAAGAAAAAGCGGAAAGGGATATTATAATTATGCTGAAGACGCTACAAACTCGGTTGCAAAAGAGAATGATGCATTAGGGAAGCAAATTTTTGAACGGTTGCTTGTAATGCTCATCAACGAAGCAGCCGATGCCTTGTTTTGGAATATTGCTTCGGCCGAAGATATCGACAATGCGATGACCAAAGGGGTAAATTACCCGAAAGGATTGTTGGCTTGGGCAGACGAAAAGGGTATCGATTGGTGTGTTGCAACAATGGATACATTGTATGATGAATATCATGAAGACCGATATCGATGTTCACCATTGCTTAGAAAGATGAAAAGTAAAAAGGAAAAGTTTTTCAATTAAATATAAGAATGAACCCTGAGCTGAGTCGAAGGGTCTTAAAATGGAAGGAGCTAAAATCCCATATAAAATGCTATCTCTAGATGCGTACAGTCAGTGGCTTGGCATTGAGATTTTGGAATGTGAAGTAGGCAGGTGTAAAGTAGGGATGACCGTACGGCCCGAAATGTTGAATAGTATGAATAAGGCGCATGGAGGAATTAGTTATTCTTTGGCCGATACTGCCTTTGGTTTTACCGCAAACACCCACGGTAAATACGCTGTTTCTATTGAAACCTCTATTAATCATATTTCAGCCTTAGATGCGGGAGATTATATAACCGCTGAAGCAACCTTAGATGAACAACGCACCAAGGTGGGATTTAATATAGTGGAAGTAAAACGAGGTGAAGAACTTGTGGCTCTTTTTAAAGGAGTTGTATATCGAACCACAAAAGATTGGACAGAGTAAATATAAAACCGAAAAATATAAAATGATAAAGTGAAACTGACTTTAGACTTTTACCCTAAAATATAAACTTTGAAAAACGCATAT
Organism: Altibacter sp.; assembly: GCF_019913785.1. Taxonomy (GTDB): domain Bacteria; phylum Bacteroidota; class Bacteroidia; order Flavobacteriales; family Flavobacteriaceae; genus Altibacter. The sequence goes on along the minus strand of NZ_JAIOHK010000034.1, from coordinate 37,483 downwards.
ATAATTGACGGAGTACGAACTCCCATTGGAAGCTATCAAGGAACACTAAGTGCTGTTCGTACAGACGATTTGGGTGCCTTGGTTATTGCTGAAATTGCAAAAAGGAACACGAACATTCCAAAAGAGGCCTATGACGATGTGATCATGGGATGTGCTAATCAGGCGGGAGAAGACAATAGAAACGTAGCGCGTATGTCGCTGCTGCTGGCAGGACTGCCTTTCACCGTACCCGGTGAAACAGTCAATAGACTGTGCAGCAGCGGACTTTCAGCAATCATTCACGCCAACAGGGCTATTAAAGCCGGTGATGGCGATGTGTTTATTGCGGGAGGTGTAGAGAACATGACCAGAGGGCCTTATGTAATTGCCAAACCTTCTACTGGTTTCGGGACCGATGCCAAAATGTACGATTCCAGTTTTGGCTGGCGATTCGTAAATCAGAAGATGCACGAACTATATGGCACCGACGGTATGGGAAATACGGCCGAGAATCTGGTGGAAAAACATAATATCACTCGTGAAGATCAGGATGCCTTCGCGTATAACAGTCAGATGAAGGCCACCAAAGCCCAACAAAACGGACGTTTGGCGAAGGAGATCGTTCCTGTGGAAATTCCGCAGCGAAAAAAGGATCCCATCATTTTTAAAGACGATGAATTCATTAAACCTACGACTACGAAGGAGATATTGGCCAAATTACGACCTGCCTTTAAAAAGGATGGAAGTGTCACTGCGGGGAATAGTTCGGGATTAAACGACGGAGCAGCAGCCACTATCATTGCCTCGGAAGAAGCCGTGAAAAAATATGGTCTGAAACCTTTGGCGAAGATTGTTTCTTCTGCTGTAGTAGGAGTGGAGCCAAAAATCATGGGGATAGGACCTGTGGAGGCTAGTAACAAGGCCTTGAAGAAGGCAGGTTTGACTATGGCCGACATGGATGTAATTGAGCTGAACGAAGCCTTTGCTTCGCAAGCATTGGCCTGTATACGCGAATGGGGATTAAAAGACGATGATCCACGTATCAATCCGAACGGAGGCGCAATCGCTATTGGTCATCCCTTAGGTGTCACAGGTGCCAGGACAGCGTATTCGGCAGCCTTGGAACTTAAAGAATCAGGCAAGCGCTATGCCCTAATCACCATGTGTGTGGGCGTAGGACAAGGCTATGCGGCGGTAATTGAAAACGTGAATTTATAAAAATGAAGATCTTAATTATTGGAGGAAACGGAACCATTGGAAAAACCATTACCAAACGTTTATCTGAAAAGCACGAAGTGATTGTAGCCGGAAGAAATTCGGGTGATGTTACGGTGGATATCGCTGCTTCGGAAAGTATTAGCGCAATGTTTCAGAAGGTGGGCAAGATAGATGCCATTGTGAATGTTGCGGGCGATGCCAAATGGGATAAATTTGACAAGCTTTCAGAAGAAGATTTCTATATTGGAATACGGAGCAAGATGATGGGACAGGTGAATTTGGTGCGTTTAGGAAGAAAATATTTAAATTCGGGAGGGTCGATTACGCTTACCACGGGAATTCTGGCCGATGAGCCGGTAGATATGACGACCAGCGCTGCGATGGTGAACGGCGCTATTCAGAGTTTTGTGAAGGCGGTTGCCCTCGAACTGGAAAATGGTATTCGAATTAATGTAGTATCGGCCGATCTGGTGGAAGACGCCTACGAAAAATATAAGGATTACTTTCCCGGAAATACGCCCGTAGCCATGCGAAAAGTGGTGGATGGCTATGTAAAAAGTGTGGAAGGAAGGATCAATGGAGAAATCATAAGAATAAGAGCTTAATTATGAACAAACTACAAAATTACGTTACAGGACAATGGCTTGAAGGTACTGGTGAAGGTGTACCTATGCTCGATGCGGTAACAGGCGAGGTCGTTGCACTTTCAGATACCAAAGGACTCGATTTTGGAGAAATTCTTCAATACGGTCGAGACAAAGGAGAAGCCCTGCGCAACATGACCTTTCAGGAAAGGGGTTTGATGCTAAAAAAATTGGCCTTATACCTTACAAAACGGAAGGAGCAGTTTTACGAATTGAGCTATCGTACCGGGGCGACTCGTATTGATAGCTGGATCGATATTGAAGGAGGCTTCGGAAATTTATTTGCCAATGCATCCCTTCGGAAATTGTTTCCAAATCAGTCCTATCACGTCGAAGGGGATCCTATAGACCTCTCTCGTGGGGGTCGGTTTATGGCGCATCATATCATGGTACCCAAAAAAGGAGTTGCCATTCACATCAATGCCTTTAATTTTCCGGTCTGGGGTATGCTCGAAAAATGTGCGGTCAACTGGATGGCAGGTGTGCCGGCGGTTGTAAAGCCTGCTACCAATACATCTTTTTTAACCGAAGCTGTAGTACGTGAGATCATTGCCTCCAAAATACTGCCGGAGGGAGCGCTACAACTTATTTCAGGTTCAGCCAGAACTATCTTGGATACGGTCGAATCGCAGGATGTGGTTACGTTTACCGGTTCTGCGACTACGGGAAGAATGCTGAAAACACATACCAGAATTATAGAAGAATCGGTTCCATTTAATATGGAGGCCGATTCGCTAAATGCTTCTGTACTTGGTGAAGATGCCGTTCCGGGAACCCCCGAATTCGATTTATTTATCAAGGAAGTGAGAAACGAAATGACCGTAAAGGGCGGACAAAAATGTACGGCTATACGACGTATTATCGTTCCGGAAAAACTCGTAGAAGATGTGCAGATTGCGCTCGGAAATGCATTGGATAAAGTCACCATCGGTGACCCTCGCTTAAAAGAAGTGCGTATGGGAGCCTTGGTGAGTATGGATCAGGTGGATGAAGTTCGTGATCGGGTGAAAGAAATAGCCAAATCGGCTCAGATTGTCTATGGAAAACTAGACAAGGTGGATGTGGTTGGAGCCGATTCAAAAAAAGGAGCTTTTATGAGTCCGATTTTACTTCGGGCAGACCATCCTTTCGATAATTGTGCGGCCCACGACACCGAAGCCTTTGGTCCGGTGAGCACTATTATGCCGTATAAAAATCTTTCAGAAGCGATTCAGTTAGCGCAGATGGGGAAGGGCTCTTTGGTGAGTTCGATCGTGACCAACGATAATACAATTGCCAAAGAATATACAGTGAATGCGGCTTCGCATCACGGTCGTATTCTTATATTAAACCGAGAAAGCGCCAAGCAAAGTACCGGCCATGGTTCGCCATTACCTGCCCTAGTGCACGGTGGACCCGGACGCGCCGGCGGCGGCGAGGAGATGGGCGGCCTACGCGGTGTTAAACATTATCTACAACGCTGTGCTATTCAAGGCTCTCCCACCACCTTGACCAAGGTGACCGGAATCTATCAGCCAAAGGCGGATTATGCTGAAGCGGAAAAACATCCATTTGCCTATCATTGGGAGGATATTCAACCCGGGATGTCGCTTAAAACACATAAACGCACCTTTACCGATGCCGACATTGTGAATTTTGCCAACCTTACTTGGGATCATTTCTATGCCCATACAGACATCACTTCGCTGGAAGGAAGTATATTCGAAAAGCGTACGGCCCATGGGTATTTTATCCTTGCAGCTGCGGCAGGTTTGTTCGTTTATCCGAACAAGGGGCCGGTAGCGGCCAACTACGGTTTGGAGGAATGTAGGTTCCTGCGTCCTATTTATCACAACGATACCCTGTATGTGCGATTAACCTGTAAGCAAAAGATCGATCGGGATACAGTTGCAAAAGAACTGCCCAGCGGTATTGTAAAATGGTATGTGGAAGTCTTTGATGCCGAACCTGCCGACGATCAGGACGACTTGGTGGCCGTGGCTACTATTTTGACCATGGTGCAGAAGAAGCAGACGGTTTTTACCGAAATGACTTCAGAAAAAATAGAGGCGTGTCTGCAAAAATTAACTGAAAAGTCAAAACCACAATGGGGTACCATGACGGCGCAACATATGGTAGAGCATTTGGAATATACCTATCGCATTTCGGCAGGACAAATTCAGGATTTTGAAATTACTACTCCTGAAAAATATTTGGATAAAGTTCAAGCGACCTTATACAATTATGAGCCTATGCCGCGGGAATATGACTTCCCTTTGGCGGAGAAGGCCAAAATGACCGAGTTGAAGCATCCCAATCTGGAAACAGCAAAACAAAAGATGCTGGAAGCTAGAACTGAATACTTGCAGTTTTATAAGGAAAACCCGGACGCCATAACGAAAAACGCCGTGTTCGGAAATTTAGGAAAGTTTGATTGTTATTTGTTGGAACGAAAACATTTGAACCATCATTTCAGTCAGTTTGGATTACTATAAAAAATAAAAAATGACCCAACCCTACGTAACACAAGACATACAAAACGGAATCTCAACGATCGAGTTCTTCCATCCGGCACACAATAGCCTTCCGGGTGATATCCTTGCCAAATTGGTCGATGAAATCAATCAGGCAGGTACCAATGATGAGGTCAAGGTAATCGTACTAAAAAGCGGGGGTGAACGCACTTTTTGCGCAGGCGCTAGCTTTAAAGAATTGATTAATATCAATGATGCCGAAACCGGTCGTGTATTCTTCAGTGGTTTTGCCAATGTGATCAACGCCATGCGAAAATGCCCAAAATTTATCATTGGTCGCATTCAAGGAAAGACGGTGGGAGGAGGCGTAGGAGTGGCTTCGGCAACCGATTATTGTATGGCATCCAAATTTGCTTCTATTAAGCTTAGTGAATTGAATGTGGGGATAGGCCCTTTTGTGGTGGGCCCTGCGGTGGAACGAAAATTAGGACTTACCGGAATGTCGCAGATCGCTATTGATGCCGACACCTTTTACGATGCCGAATGGGCGCGTCAAAAAGGCTTGTATGCCGAAGTATACGATTCGACCGAGGCATTGGACGAAGCGGTGCAAGCATTTGCCGAAAATCTTTGTACCTACAATCCGGAGGCGATGAAGGAGATGAAGAAAGTAATGTGGGCAGGTACTGAAGACTGGGATCATTTGTTGGCCGAACGAGCTGCCATAAGCGGAAGGTTGGTGCTTTCAGAATTTACCAAAGAAATCTTGAAACGATTTAAATAATGATCTACTCCTTTAAAGGACATATACCGGTTGTTCACGAATCCAGTTTTGTGCATCCCTTGGCGGCTGTTACCGGAAACGTGATCATTGGGAGAAATTGTTATATAGGCCCCGGAGCTGCTATTCGAGGGGATTGGGGTGAAATTATATTGGAAGATGGCGTCAATGTTCAAGAAAATTGTACGGTACATATGTTTCCGGGGAAATCGATTGTATTGAAGGAAGGTGCTCATATAGGACATGGAGCGGTGATTCATGGTGCCAATCTGGGTCGAAATTGCTTGATAGGGATGAACAGCGTGATCATGGATGCTGCCGAAATAGGTGACGAATGCATCGTTGGTGCCATGAGTTTTGTAAAGGCTGAAACGATTTTTCCGAGGCGGAAACTGATCGTTGGAAATCCGGCAAAGGTGATCAAGGAGGTTTCAGAAGAAATGATCGAATGGAAAACGGCAGGTACAACATTGTATCAGCAATTGCCGAAGGATTGTCATGAGAGTTTGAAAGAAGTAACTCCGTTGCGATCGGTTCCGAAGAATAGACCGGTACAAGAAGATTTTTATAAAACATTGCAAGAATTAAAGCGAAAATAGAAATGCCTGAAACTGAATTTAGAATGCCCAAAATGGGGGAGAGTATTACCGAAGGAACCATCATCAATTGGTTGGTTCAGGAAGGTGAAAATTTTGAGGAAGGTGATATTTTATGCGAAGTAGCCACCGATAAGGTGGATAATGAAGTGCCGGCACCGGCTTCGGGAAAAATGCTTCAGCATAAGTTTGGATCAAAAGACGTTGTCCCGGTAGGCGAAGTTATTGCGCTTTTGGAACTCTCCGAAGCGGGAAAATCGATTTCTTCAGAAGAGAAACCTGCAGCAAAAATTACCGAAGCTACAATTGCTAAGAAATCAAACAGTAAATCGGCCGCCACTTCATTCAAGGTGAATGAAAATGTGTTTATAAGTCCGCTGATAGATAGTATTGCGCGCAAACATCATGTGAGTTATGAGGAGTTGGCGCGGATTCCGGGTACAGGAAAAGACAGCCGTTTGCGCAAAAGCGATCTACTCAATTATATTGCCGAAGGACGTCCGCTTCAGTTTGCACAGCCGGTAGTGGAAGGCTCTGGTTTTAAAATCCCCGATCTGAAATTCGACAAGGGAACAGGAAAGGTTGTTGAAATGGATCGGATGCGACAGATGATTGCCGATCATATGGTGTTTAGTAAACATACCTCTCCGCATGTGACTGCGTACGTGGAGGCGGACCTCACAAATATGGTGGCTTGGCGAAATGATAATAAGGTGGCATTTCAGAAAAAACACAACGAAAAACTCACCTTTACACCACTTTTTATTGAGTGTGTGGCAAAGGCGATTAAGGCATATCCAATGATCAATTCGTCACTTGAGGGGACCTCAATCATTGTTAAAGAAGATATTCATATTGGGATGGCTACTGCTTTGCCAAGTGGAAATCTTATTGTGCCGGTAGTAAAAAATGCGGACAGGCAAAGCCTGCCCGAACTAGCTGCTTCGACAAACGAATTGGTTGGAAAAGCACGTGATAATAAGCTGAAAGGAGACGAAACCAAAGGAAGTACGTTTACCATAAGCAATGTGGGCACCTTTGGAAGTTTGATGGGGACACCCATTATAAATCAGCCGGAAGCCGCGATACTTGCCACAGGAATTATCAAGAAACGGGCAGAGGTGATGGAAAAACCCGAGGGAGATACCATTGAAATTAGATCTATGATGTACCTTTCGTTGTCGTTTGACCATCGTATAGTGGATGGATATTTGGCAGGATCATTTTTAAGAAGAATTGCTGACGAAATGGAGCAATTTGATGTGAACAGGAAGTTTTAAAATGAGCAAAATAAATAAGGAAATACTCAAAAAAGCATTTACAAAGTTGGTCACCGCCAAGGCGATGACCGAGTTGTACGAGGAAAATTTTAAGTTGGTTTCAAAATATGTACATGCCACTTCCCGTGGACATGAGGTTATTCAAATAGCACTTGGATTGCAGCTGCTTCCTCAGGATTACGCCTTTCCATACTATAGAGATGACGCCATGCTACTTTCCATTGGTATGGAGCCGTACGACTTGATGCTACAGATTTTGGCAAAGAGAGACGATCCATTTTCTGGAGGGAGAACCTATTACTGCCACCCTAGTTTACGGGATGAGGATAAACCAAAAATTCCACACCAGAGCAGTGCTACCGGAATGCAGGCCATTCCGGCTACCGGTGTGGCTATGGGATTTTGGTATAAAGAGACGGAAAATTTACACAACCCAAAGGAAGAGCAACCTTTTGTAGTCTGCTCGTTGGGCGATGCTTCGGTAACGGAGGGAGAAATTGCGGAAGCCTTTCAGATGGCGGCATTGAAACAACTGCCTATTTTGTATTTGGTTCAGGATAACGGCTGGGACATAAGTGCCAATGAAGCCGAAACACGCGCGCAGAATGCGTTTGAATATGCGGCCGGTTTTCATGGCTTGGAGGCTATTTCAATAGATGGAACCGATTTTGAGACCTGTTACCAAACACTTCAGAATGTAATTCAAAAAATTAGAACCGAACGCAGACCCTTTTTAGTGCATGCGAAAGTTCCGCTATTGAATCACCATACCTCGGGGGTACGTATGGAATGGTATCGCGATGACTTGGAAGAGGCGCGAAGCCGAGATCCTTTTCCGAAAATGCAGGATCTGTTGTTGAAGAACGGATTTTCTAAGTCGGATTTAGAAGGTATGATTACTTCGGCAAAAAAGGAGGTTGCAAATAGCTTAGCGCGTGCTTTACAAGCTGAAGACCCACAGCCGGAAGATCTTTTTACCCATGATTTCGCACCAACAACGATCACCGAAGAGGTAGGTGAGCGCACACCAGAAGGGGCTGAAAAGGTGGTGATGGTAGATTGCGCCTTGTTTGCTATTGAAGAATTGATGGCAAAACACATTGAGTGCTTGCTATACGGACAGGATGTAGGAGGACGATTAGGAGGCGTATTTCGTGAAGCCGCTACCTTGGCGCAAAAATTTGGAGATAACAGGGTGTTCAATACCCCCATACAAGAAGCTTTTATTGTTGGCTCTACCGTAGGGATGAGTGCTGTGGGCTTAAAGCCTATTGTTGAGGTTCAGTTTGCCGATTATATCTGGCCGGGATTGAATCAGCTTTTTACAGAGGTAAGTAGAAGTTGCTATTTATCCAATGGCAAGTGGCCCGTATCCATGGTCCTTAGGGTTCCCATAGGAGCTTATGGCAGTGGAGGGCCCTACCATTCGTCTTCCGTAGAAAGTGTGGTAACCAACATTCGTGGATTAAAAATCGCCTATCCAAGTAACGGTGCCGATTTGAAAGGTCTTATGAAAGCGGCGTATTACGACCCAAATCCTGTTGTTATTTTTGAACATAAGGGTTTGTATTGGAGTAAAATACCAGGTACCAAAACAGCAACTTCGGTTGAGCCCGCAGAAGACTATATTTTACCCCTTGGTAAGGCATGGTTGTTACAAGAGATTTGGCCGCAGGAAGAGGAGGAAACACTAACTGTTATCACCTACGGCATGGGTGTGCACTGGGCTTGGAATGCTTCAAGAGCGTTAGATATGATCGACAGAATTGAAATTATTGATCTGCGAACCTTACATCCCCTAGATTATGATACTGTCTTTAAGAGTGTTAAGAAATGTGGTAAGTGTTTGGTGGTCACCGAAGAGCCTTCAGAAAATAGTTTTTCAAGAGCATTACAAGGTCGTATCCAAGAAGAGTGCTTTCAGTATTTAGATGCGCCGGTCATGGTAATTGGTTCAGAAAATATGCCTGCGATTCCATTAAATAGCACATTAGAACAGACTATGATTCCTTCGACGGAGAAAGTAAAGCAGAAAATAGTAGCGTTGCTACAGTATTAATAAGCGGCGTATATTTGTAATTCAGCTAAATAAGTAACTATGAGACTACTAGCCACCGTATTGCTATTATTTGTATTCACATTTAATAATGCGCAATGGACCACAGACACTGCCGTAAACACCTTAGTAGCCGATAGTGAAGGTGGCGATATGAAGGCGATAGGCACTTCCGATGGAAAGACCTACGTTGTTTTTTGGAAGGTTGTCGCACCGCCTACCAATTATGAACTGCGAATGCAATTGCTCGATGTAGACGGTACACAATTAATGGGAAGCGATGGTATACTTGTAAGTAATTCTGTGCCTATGAGTACGTTTACAGTGATATGGAATATTACAATAGATGACAGTGACAATCTGTACATAGGTGTTACAGGAACGGGTGGCGGTGATCCGGCTTATGCCTTTAAATTAGACAGCTCAGGAAACCAATTATGGGGCGCCAATGGGATAAATGTTGGTTCTGGAAATATTGTCACCATATTGCCTTTGTCAAATGGTGAAGCAATTGTGTCATGGTACCCGGGAGGGCAGGCTTTGATGCAAAAATACAGCACCGGGGGAACTGCAATTTGGACAAATCCACAACCAGTAGTGAGTGGAGGCAGTAATACAATTCCGGGTGATTTATTTGAACTGTCCGGCGGTGACTTTATGATGATTTTCCATGTTCCTTCTGTGGGTATTAACTCAACCTTGTATGCACAGCGATTTGATAGTGATGGAAATGCAGTTTGGGGAGCAACCACCCAACTTTCAAATCAGGCGACTGCTTTTAACAGATCGTATGGAGGCACACAGGATGGGGATACAGTTTATTATGGATACTTTTCGTCGCCGGGCGTTCGCTTCGATTCATTTTTACAACGAATCAACTCGGATGGAACTTTGCCTTGGGGGATCAATGGATCCGATTTTGACACCAATGAGAGTGATTATGAAATGGATACACGCATTGCATTTACACCGGGTTCTCAGTATATATGGGCCGTTTGTAACTATAGTAATGTGAGTCAGAGTGAAAAAGGAGAATATGTTCAAAAATTCGACAAAACAACGGGTGGGAGACTGCTTTCCAACACGGCCAAAGAGGTCTATTCAATTGGAAGTGAAAAAGTACATGCTGGGGCGTTGCAGCTTAAAGATGATAGTCCCCTTTTTTTGCTGAAAATTGGAATTGACAATGGAGCGACACCTACTACTTTGGATGTGGTTTATCTCGATTCGAATGGTGATTTTGTATGGCCTGAAGAGTCAAGGCCGGTGGCTACCTTTTCAGCAAATAAAAGTAGAATTCACTATACAAAACCGGTAAACAATCAATCTGTAGCTGTATTTATTGAGAATAAGGGTGGAGGAGCACGGATCTATGCACAGAATTTTATGGATGAGATTTTGGCCATCGATGAATTTGATATATCTGCCTCAATATTTTATTCGAATCCAATTACCGATAGACTTCATATTGTGAGTAGGGAAACCATTCGTTCAATGCAAGTTTATACTTTGTTAGGACAAGAGTTATTTTCAGAATCCTCCCATGGGAAGACAGAACTTAATATCGAATCTTCCTCCTGGCAGAATGGTTTGTACGTTGTTCGGTTAACTACAAATAAAGGAGAAAGTATTTTCAAAATTGTAAAACAGTAATATTTGTTGAAATATGGAATTAAAAAGGAGCGCGATAGCGCTCCTTTTTGTTGGTTAGTTAACTCTGAGGGAAAACCTATGATTTTATAAGTTTCACTGTTTTAATAGCATCGCCCACTTGGACTTTTGCAAAATAGCTTCCGGAAGAGTAATTTGAAATGTCAATAGTCATCTTGGTGTTATCACCTTTAATTTGAGCGACTTCTTGCCCTAGAATATTATATATTGAAATATGTGAGATGACATCCTTGGCCTGAATAGTTACAAAATCAGATGCTGGGTTAGGATACATTGAGAAACCTTCTATTTCCACATCTTCAACAGCTAGGGCCGGATCGGCTACATACACATTAAATCTAGCATTTAGTGGCATCGCCGAAACGTCTTCTGTATAGATTGTCCAATTAGCACCATCATACCAAACTCCAATAGGGGTATCCAAAATAATATTAGAAGGATCTCCGCCAGATCCCCAATTGTGTGCCACAATTGGAAATGCATTTGGTTTTCCATTTAAACTCGGGTGATCTATAATTGTATAATTACTAATAGGGGAAGTTACATTGTGAATAAATGTAGTTGCTCCTCCCGTGCCTGCACCAATTAATATTTCGAAAGTAGCATTGGCAGGTGCATTTGTAGCGGTTGCCTCATTATAAATATACCATCTGTTTGTGGTTGTATTGTAATAGAATCCATAGTTATTGTCATTGTAAACACTGGCCGGATTATAATAGGTCGAATACACCAAAATAGCATTTGGATTATTATTGATGGAGGCATCATTGATCACGGTTTCGTACGAGGTACCGTCTGCTTGAACACTGATTAAATCTGCACCATTTGGAACATAGATATTATATGCAGAGCCATCAACTATATTCGAAGCATCCTCATTGTATACAGTCCAGCTTGCCCCGTCGTACCAGGTTCCAGACACTTTGTTATTGTATTGTGTGCCGTTTACCTGTAAATTATGGGTTAGAATGAAGTTTGCTCCCGGGTTTCCATTTAACAACGGATGGTCAATGTAAGTAACGTTGAAGCTAGAATTACCCGGATCTGCCTTGTGAGTAAACACTTGGTCTTGTGCGTTAACTGTTAGAAATAACAGTGATAATAAGAAAGTAAAAATTGTTTTCATAATAAATGGTTTTAATTAATAAAAGTCTGAGTTTTGTTTTCTATTACAAAGCTATAATTTAACTAGTTGATAATCAAAGGATAATAACCCATTATTTATGGGGTATTTCCCTGTTCATGATACAGGAAAATAATTATTGAAGTAAAATTAAATGTAAATTGGGGTAGAGCCTATTACATATGTAACATAGTATATAAGGTATGTAACATGCTGAAAATAAGAGGAAATTATACAATAGTCCATAAAAAAACCCTCCATCAAATAACGATGGAGGGTTTAGATTACTTTTTCGTACTACCGGGGGGGTATTCTGTGAGGATTTCGCGAACAATTTCACGAATTCGTTCCTCCTTTTTTTCCATATTACGGGTTACAAGATCGGCCGTTCCCATCCCTTGCCAAACTAACTCGTTGGACTTTGCGTCTATCAGATCGATGTATAAGGTGCCTTCGGTGGTTTTGGATATAGAGTTGCCATAATAGCTTCCATACCACCACGGATTCCAACCCCAGCCATATCCAAAATTCCGTTGGTATACATCTACGCGTTCCTTTTCTTTTGTAAAAATACTGATCAATAGCGTTGGATTTTCCGACTTAGCCATTCCTTTAACCATTAATTCGTTGTCGATGGCACGAAGTATTCGTTTCTTGTCAAGATCCGATATTTTGGCCTTATCAATTCCCGGCTTATAAAAAGCATAGGACGTATAGTTATTGAAATTGGCGTTCTTGTCATAATCTGTAGCAACACGGACGGTGGTACAAGAAGAAAGTACCACCACTAAAACTAAGGGGAGGAAATTAATTATTTTCATAGCGTTTTATTTATTTGAATAAGGTATCATCTACAAAATTCGGAAGCGTTATATTTAAATTTGGGTTGTTTTTCATTGCCCGCTTAATTGCGAAAATTGCCTCTTCATTTCGCGCCCAGCTACGCCGTGCAATTCCGTTGTTTACATCCCAGAAAAGCATTGATTCTAAGCGTCTTTGCGCATCAATACTACCATCAAGAACCATACCAAATCCCCCGTTAATAACCTCTCCCCAACCTACGCCACCGCCGTTGTGAATACTCACCCAAGTCGCTCCACGGAAGCTATCACCTATCACATTTTGGATGGCCATATCGGCAGTAAATCGGCTGCCGTCATAGATATTAGAAGTTTCTCGGAAAGGGGAATCGGTGCCCGAGACATCGTGATGATCCCTGCCCAAAACTACGGGGCCAATATTTCCTTCGGAAATGGCATTATTAAAAGCCGAAGCGATCTGTATTCGCCCATCGCTATCTGCATATAAAATCCTTGCCTGCGACCCTACGACCAACTTATTTTCCTGAGCACCTTTGATCCATTGAATATTATCTGCCATTTGCTGCTGAATTTCTTTTGGAGCATTTTTCATCAATGTTTCTAATACATTACAAGCTATAGCATCAGTTTTTTTCAAATCTCCCGGGTCTCCCGAAGCACATACCCATCTAAATGGTCCAAATCCATAGTCGAAGCACATCGGCCCCATAATATCCTGTACATAGCTTGGGTATCTGAAATCAATTCCGTTTTCAGCCATGATATCTGCCCCGGCCCGGGAAGCTTCGAGTAGGAATGCATTTCCATAGTCAAAAAAGTAAGTCCCTTTGGCAGTGTGTTTGTTGATGGCATCTGCATGACGGCGAAGTGTTTTTTGAACGGCTTCTTTAAATTTTTCAGGGGCATTCGCCATCATCTCATTGGCTGCTTCGTAGCTCATCCCAACAGGGTAATAGCCACCTGCCCAGGGATTGTGAAGTGAAGTTTGGTCACTTCCCAAATCGATATGTATGTCGTCTTTATCGAACTGCTCCCAAACATCTACAATATTTCCATCGTAAGCAATGGATACTGTTTCCTTGGCATTGAGCGCCTCTTTTACACGTCGACTCAATACTTCCAAATCGGAAATCACTTCATCTACCCAGCCTTGTGAATGCCGTGTATGGGTTGCTTTTTTATTGACTTCGGCACAAACGGTTACGCAACCGGCAATGTTTCCGGCCTTTGGTTGTGCGCCACTCATGCCTCCCAGCCCAGAAGTGACAAATAAGCCTCCTTTTGGAGATTTTTTAATTTTTCTGAAACCGTTCAAAACGGTAATCGTTGTTCCGTGTACAATTCCCTGCGGACCAATATACATATAGCTGCCGGCGGTCATCTGTCCGTATTGGGTAACGCCAAGGGCATTGAATTTTTCCCAATCATCCGGTTGCGAATAGTTTGGTATCATCATTCCGTTGGTGACCACTACTCTGGGAGCGTCCTTATGCGATGGAAACAGCCCTAACGGATGTCCTGAATACACTACCAAAGTTTGTTCGTTGGTCATTTCTGAAAGATATTTCATAACCAATCGATATTGCGCCCAATTTTGAAAAACAGCACCATTTCCACCATACGTAATAAGTTCATGCGGATGTTGGGCTACGGCATGATCCAAATTGTTTTGAATCATGAGCATGATGGCCTTTGCCTGTTCACTTTTTCCGGGATACTCAGAAATGGGACGTGCATAGATCTTATGTTCGGGGCGAAACCGATACATATAGATTCTTCCGTAGGTATCTAATTCTTCAGAAAATTCGGGTAGGAGTGTGGCGTGGTGTTTCGGATCGAAATACCGCAAGGCATTGCGCAAGGCTAACTTTTTTTCTTCAGAAGAAAGTATCTCTTTTCGTTTTGGCGCATGATTAATATCAGGATCGTACGGCTTTTTGGCAGGTAATTGATTTGGGATTCCTTGTAGTATTTCTTCAGCAAAGGTCATATTTTTCAGTATTCAGTATTCAGTATTCAGTATTCAGTTTGTAGTGGCATTTGTAAAAATCAATACTAATAACTCACTTTTTTTGAGGATTTGATTTCTTATTGAATCCATATGGGCAATGGCGACAATTGCTTTCACAGCAATAGCCGCGTTTTAAATGGTATTGCTCGGTAAAGCATTTATAACCTTCAGGAGTAAGATAATAATCGCCCTCTTCCAAGTCTATTTTTTTCTTCGGAAATAGCATCCTACAAAAATACCAATTTCTTATATTGTATAGATGATAGTTTTGGTGAATCGTTTATTACTTCGGAAAAGATTTTTGGGTATTACCCTTTGGCCGTTTATTATTCTGAAGGAAAAATTCCTAAAAGAGGATAAGGTTTTTATGAATCACGAACGAATTCACTTTCGGCAGCAAGCCGAATTGTTAGTGTTGCCATTTTACCTTTGGTACGGGATTGAATTTTTGTTGCGGTGGCTTCAGTATAAAGACAGGTATCAAGCCTACCGAAACATTTGTTTTGAGCGAGAAGCCTATGCAAATGAAAAAGACCCCGATTATTTAAAAAAGAGGTCTTTTTGGAGGTTTGTGCGGTTTATTTAAAAGGGTTTTATAATAACCAATATTGTTTTAAAACTAATTTTGGTCATCTGCTTTTAAATTATTTGATTCAGATTTTAATGTTTTTTCAGCTGAAAACTTAGATTTTTCAGAATCCGGCTTAGCTTGTAAAGCATCTAATGAACCTTCTGACACTTCAATTTGTTTAGCCGAAACATTCAATGGGCCGGGTGCTGCTGGAAGTCGAAGACCAACATGTTTTGATGAAACGAGTCCGTTTTGGTCTTTAGTGTCGGCACGGTTGGCAATTATTTGCCAAGAAAAATCGACATTGCTGGTTCCTTTGTTCAGTTCTCTTACTGTAAAACCATCAATCGATTTTTCTGTTACGTAAACGCCATTACAGTCTCCTTCTAAGGTAACAAAAACTTTTAAAGGATGGTTTTCATCGACATAAAGAGATGCTTTTAAGATAGGATCTATATTTATTCTCGCCTGTCCATTGTACAATTTCCCAATACCATAATCCTGAAATACTATTTCTGGAGCTTCGGGAGCGAACATAATTCGTGGCACACCTTTGTCGTCATTGATTATTGTAGAAACACTTCCAGGTCCAATTATTTTATAATCCGTACCTGAACTTCCGTTATTATTGGTATTATGTCTGAGTCCAACATAAGCATAACTTGGGGTGCCGTTGTTTACATTTCCACCACTAAAATATCCGCCATAATAGCTATCGGCTGCCGAAAGAATTGGTGGAAGTGAACCGTTCCCTGTTGCCGCAATATTATCAAATCCTGCAAGAACAGCAGCGGCTCGTGTTCCATTGTTGGTACCATTGGTTGATACGTTGTTATCTGTGTCAAGAATAAATGTCCCACCACTATTGCCTCTATTTACAAGTGTTGCTGTTCCAAGTCCGGCATATCCAAAAACACCGTTTCTCGTCCCAGAACCTGCAACTCCAGACCCAGTAGATGAGGTAACGATCATAGTACTGTTATTCCCAGTTCCAATCATTCCAGTCCCTCCGCCGGCTCTTCCATAACCAAAAATACCATTTGCTCCATTTGCTGCTATACCTGTACCGCTAGTTAAGTAGGTGGCAATTGAATTTGTTCCCGATGCCAATAATCCGGTTCCTGTCGCACTGATATTGGCAGCTCTCATTCCAAGACCTGTGGCATTATTTGAGATTCCATATATACCAGCTCCGGTACCTGTATTTTGTCCATATACGCCATTATTTGCATTTGCAGCATCACCCCGTACTCCATCTCCGCTTCCTTGGTTCCATCCATAAACAGCAATACCGTTAGAGGTATTATAGCCAGCAACGCCAATTCCGTTTCCTGTATTTTCACCATCAACGCCAATTCCGCCTCCAGTACTTAAACCAACAACACCATAGCCCACAGCAGCATTTCCAAATACTCCAGCCCCATTAGTCGTTGCGTTCTCACCATATACAGCTGAACCAGTCCCCGATGTATAGCCATTTATTGCATAGTCATTATTATTGCCTTGAACAGTAAACCTATCCCCAGCGATTGGTGCACCAGTATCATTAATTATTACTTGTCCGTTTGCGAGCAATCGCATACGCTCAGTTCCCACCGTTGCAATAATTAAACTTTGACTTCCGGTAGTACCTAAGTAATTTTGACCAATTCCAGTTCCCGGCACAGTGCCACCGTTTCCTGTAAGGCTCCAATCATTACTTGCAGCACCAGATCCTAATCGTACCCAATTAGTGCCGTCATTGTAATAAAAACCGGGTGTTACATCACCTGCCGTATTTTTGTTGTAAACAATCATCCCTAATACATCCGAACTTAAAGGCGACGGGTTGGTCGTGGCCAAAAGATTCACCCGCGGTAATAATAAGCCTTTAGTAGTGGTTGTGGCATCACCAATTTCCAATAAGGCATTGGCATTCGGATTTGTATTTCCAATACCCACTTGGGATTGTAAGGCTACTGAAAAGAAAAATATGAAAATCAGAGGTAAGAGTTCTCTGAAACGGAGTGAGGTTGATCGTTTCATAACAATTTATTAAGGAGTTTTTACAATCCAAATATATTAGCAAAACTGTTAAAAGACTACAATATATATACTAAAAATGCAAATTTTTCGATGATATGTAATTAATATCGACCATTGAATAAGGGATATGCAATGAAGAGGAAATAAATGGGCGTTTAACGAAAAAAGCCTTCAGTTTTTCTGAAGGCTTTGGTTTATAGTTGGCAGAATTTTTTATTCTTTGATCACCTTTTTTGTGATTGAACCTGCATCTGTATCCACTTTTACAAAATAGATGGCAGTTTCAAGAGATGAAAGATCTAGCTGATACTTGTTTTCATCACTATTCAGGATTTCAACAATTCGCCTTCCTCTAACATCATACACTTCCACATTTTTAATGATGGCATGTGGCGAATATATATTTACGATGTGATTTGTTGGATTAGGAAATACAGCAATGGTCTTTAATACATTGTCGTTAGGCCCTAAAACAACCTCTCCTTCAAACAGCAAGGTAAAACGTTGGTTAAAGGTTCCTTTGCTGCTTCTGAATTCGTATGGTTCATTACTCAAATTGTGAATAGTATTATTTAGATTGTCCACCAAATAAACGGTGTTGTTTTCAATAGCAAGACCTTCCATATTTTCAATTGATATTATAAATGCTACATCGGCATCTATTTGAGAGGCAAAGCCCATCTGGATCTTGATCTCGCTATCAAAGGCTTCTCGTGTCTGAATTCCCAATTGCTTAGAACCATCTTCAAGATGCGAGTATAAGGCGATCGCCGTTGCCAATCTATTACTGTCAAAGCCAGGATCGATTTGTGCGCTTCCAAGTGGGTTGAAAGCAACCAATGTGTTACTCCCAATACCGTATTGTGAATTGCTTACGTTGAGCCAGATACGATCGATCTCATTCTCGTTGGGTCTTCTCAGTGTGGTATTTCCTGAAGTGAGTCGTAAGGTATTGTCAAATGTAATGTTACCTGCTCCAAATGCTTTGATGCCAAATCCTTGTCCGGTGGAGATCACTCCGTTTGGTTCGGTGCTCGTTCCGGGGTCGTTGGCTGCTTTTACACCACCCGATTGATTGTACATAGAGATATCATCCATGCTGAAATTGATAGAACCCGATCCCGGAATCGATGCATTAGGAGGGGTTAAATGTTCCCAGAAATAGATCTCATTAATAAGGGCGTTGTTACCAATAAGGTCATATCCCGAGATAGCCGAAGCATAAGGGTTTGCCAAAACGTTTGGTGTACCATCGGGATTATCCCCCAGTCCATTGAAAACAATAGGTCTGGTGACATCTCCGTTGTTGAGCGTTCCTTGGCTATAGGTAAATGCATATGAGTGGTTGGCGGGATCTGTATAGCCTGATTGTGGTCGTACAATATATCCTTCACCAACATCGATACTTCCTGTATAGGCATTCCAAAATTTACCATTCTTTGTGATATCATCGGCAAAGTTTGTTCCTCCAGCCGGGACATCACCGTGTGGCCAAAAATTAGCCGGTGTATGTTTTAATACCAAAAAGGCACTGTTAAATACATCTGTTCGCGTTTCGGCATCCATGGGACTTCCCATGACCATAAAATCACGTGTCTGCAAAATAGGGGTGTCTAGTTCTACATTGATGGTTGCACCGCCTGCCTTCGTTACCACCGCATCTTTATCGGTTTGAACCACACTTCCGGTATGCTCAACAATCAATGTTCCATTTACGGTTATATCTTTGGTGATATTGATATA
Organism: Altibacter sp.; assembly: GCF_019913785.1. Classification (GTDB taxonomy): domain Bacteria; phylum Bacteroidota; class Bacteroidia; order Flavobacteriales; family Flavobacteriaceae; genus Altibacter. The sequence goes on along the minus strand of NZ_JAIOHK010000034.1, from coordinate 18,511 downwards.
GTCGCCGGCAGCAACAGTAAGTGTTTTTCCTGAATCTACTTCACAGGTACAAGCATCGATACTGGAATTTCCAACCTGAGAAGTGTTATAATTGTTCGTAATTTTAGCATTCGAACCTATATCGGGAATTCCATTGGTCCATATTCCGGCGCCGACAAATTCGGTTGTTTCGGCAGCAACTGTAACCGAGGCAACGCAAGAGGACTTATTTCCGTAGTCATCTTCCACTGTAAGGGTAACGTTGAAAACATCGCCTACATTATCACAGCTAAAAGTGGTTTGCCCTGCTGTAATTGTTCGTTTTACAATTCCTTTATTATCTGTTGAACCGCCATCTAAATCGGTAGCGGTAATTGTCACCGATCCGGTAGATCCATCTAAGATTGCTGTAAAAGGTTGGCAAACAGCCACAGGATCCACATTGTCATAATTTGGGTCTTTAACCACAAATAGACCTCCGTCACCATATACATTTTCATCTCCAAAACCAGTTACAATCAGATTTCCGCTTTCTAAGTAAGGGTATACGTTCCATGTACCGTTAAAACTTGCGGTATTATGGGGGACAAATGTGTCGAAAGAACTTACTTCAGTCAAACTAGGAGATCCATCATAAAGGCCATCCACCTTCATAACTCGCATACCTGCGGCATAATTGGCAAGATAGAATCGATTTCCTCGTACATACCCATTGTGATCGATGGCAGGAGTCGCTCCATAGTGTGTATAAACCAGCGTCGGATTATCCAGATCTTGCATGTCGAAGACTAAGGTTCTGGTATTGAAACCAACATTTTCTTCATCGACTTCATCTCCCACAATAAAGAAACGCTTGTCTTCGGTAAACCAGCCTTGGTGTGTGTAGTATTTATTTGAATAAGCGATGGTACTTATTTGTGAAATACTGGACTTATTGGTTACGTCTAAAACCTTTACAAAATCTGATCCACTAAAACTTCCAATGAGGAGTTCTCTTCCTTGGTAATCGGGATCCGGGCCATCGTATACAACAACTTGTGCATCGTGGCAATACCCATAGGAAGAACTAATATTTCCAGCAACCGTAGGGTTGGTTTTACTTACATTTAAATTCAATATTCTAGGAGCTCCAGAGTTTGTTCCTGGACATCCTGAAAGATAGGCAAAGCCGGTATCTTCATTGATTATAATGTTGTGGCAAGAACCCACTCCCGCATAGCGCCCATCTCCGTTTTTGTTGAAAACCGTGGGAGAAACTCCGGTAAGTGTTCGAAGTCTTGTTAGGTCAAAAATCTGTACACCATGATTTCCGTTGGAATCACTCACGATGTAGGCATAATTTTGAAACACTTTAACATCTCTCCAAAGACTTGTTCCTGTATAGGTAGGAAGTCGTCCCAAATAGACCGGGCTGGTCACGCCATTGTCTGTAATTCGTACAAAGGCAGTTCCATTGTCCATTCCAACAATCGCATATTCGTCACCGTCGCCATCGGTGTCGGTCCAACCCCAGGAGTCCTGTCCTTCGCCTCCGCCCATGGCAGATGCCGAAATATAACTTACCAGATCGATCCCGTTACACGGGTAATCGTTAGCAGTTCCTGGGTTATTAATGATTCCTCCGCTACAGGGTTGTGCGGCCATTATTGCTACATTTAGTAAGAATAATAAGGTGGGAAGTAGTTTTTTAGCTAGCATATGAGGGCTTTTAATTTTTAACAATATATGAGATTAGTTTTCTTTTAAGAAGGTAAATTCAACAGTACAAGGGCGATCATGACCTACATGACCTTGGCCATTTCCGCTGTCACCATTGTTCAGGAAATAGGTATGTCCGGTGGTAATACAAATACTAAAATTAAAGTTATAGGTAGTTCCACCAACCAATTCTAGGTGATATACCAAAGCCGAATTGTGCAATTTCGTATTATCTTGTTGTGCAGGTGCTGTATTACTATTATGGGTAGCATAGGAGTGTGTATACAACCATCCTTCTGTATAATCGTAAGTGGAACTGGTGGGGTCAATATCAACACCTAAACCCGACATGGTAAAAAAGAAAGCACCTTCTGAGGTCGCTAACGAAATAGCATCTAAGTTGGTAAAATCTATTAATTCTCCGGCGCCGAAATTCGCGCGGACTTCAACCTTATAGGTTCCCGAATACTTGGGCGTGAAAGTTTGGTTTGTCAATCCGGCAATATTCTCATCGTCGTTCGGATTTGGGTTACCATTAGATTCTCGAATCGTGGTTCTCTGACAGCCACCTGTTTGTGAGTATTTCTTATATTCCTCCATTATAAATTGAGGAGCCCATTTTGTACCGTTCCAGGCATATATTCCCGGATATACATTATTAGTGGCATTCATTGTTTGCGTGGTATTATAGACCATAGTGCCTTCAACGATATTTCCGCCGTTTGGATTCACTACAGGAGTCTGTACATTGTTAGCCGTTAAGGCAACTCGAGGGTACACGATACCATAGCTATTACTGCCAATATCTAAGGCACCTCTGGGTGTTACCGTTCCAATTCCAACTTGTGCAAATTGGGTTTGCATTAGGAAAATCCCCAACAAAACTGTACAAAATATATGCTTTATAGTAAAACGTTTCATAATCATCAATTTTAACAATGTGTTTATTCTCCTATATAACTAATTTCTATCGAACATTTTAGGCTCCCGTTCTGGATAATATAGCCTCTACCATCTCCTGCAGGAACAATGCTTATGTCCCCGTTTCCTTCGAATGCAGGTGCATCGGCTTGATTAAATGTAAGCGTGAATGGGTAGGAAGTGCCTGCAACTAACGCTTCTTCAATATCGTAATCTGTTTGATTTATTGAATTGACATAGTTTTTCAATGAACCTCCATCAAATAAGTTATCATCATTACTGCCAGAATAAGAATTTCCTATCCAGGAATGACTGGTACTGTTAAACGTAAAAATAAAGGTCCCTCCTTGCTTTGCAAAATTAGTGTACTGAGGGTTGGTTACGGCTCTGGTTTTACCTCCTCCAAAGTGGACGGTTACCGATATTCTATAAGGTCCGGTATATAAAGGAGTAAAACTATTAGCGCTAAAACTAATTGCTTGATTTCCTAAAACCGGGTTTGTAACATCATTGGAGCCGGTTCGAAGGTCTGCATTTTGCAGAATTAGTTTATTATCCTTCTTTTCTCTTTGAGAGATCCATTTTGAGCCGTTCCAAAAATAAATTCCCGGATATACACTGTTTATTCCATTTATGGTAGTATTGGTATTGTAAATGGTCGTTCCAGCGACAATATTCCCTCCATTTGGGTTGGTAATTACCTGTGTTGTTAAATCGGGCAACGACACAACCGGAAATACAATACCCTTATTAGAAGTGTTCACGTCTAAGGCTCCTTGTGGAGTAGTGGTGTTAATTCCAACTTGTCCTATCATCGCTGTTATCGAAAAGAACAGTAATGATACACTTAAATAGTTATGTAAAGTTATTCGTTTCATATCTTTTCGGTTTTTTAATCTCCTACGTATAAAATTTCTACGGTGCATGGGATATCATATGCAATATATCCTCTTCCCGTGCTGCCATCTCCATTACTAACAAATTCCGGAGCAGCATTTTGATCAAATGAAAGTGTAAAGTTTCTTACGGTTCCTGCATTGAGATACACGTAAAAGATACTTGAAAACTCTTGCCAAATGGCAAAATAGTTGGTGGCACCTACTGAGGGCTCATAGGCTGTAGAATAGGTATGAACAGGAATATCGTAATTAGTACCTCCAAAATTAAGTCGGAAAGTACCGGATTGCCTAGCAATATTTAAGTAACCTTGTGATTGACCACTTCCGGTTTTTTTAGGAACTTTTGCTCCACCTCCGCCATAGTTGACGTTTAAGAGGACCTTATAATAGCCGGTGTATTTGGCGGTAAAGCTCTGATTCGTCAAGCCTGAGACGTTTGCAAAACTTCCAGTAGATACAGTGCGGATCCCTAAAGACGATTCATAAAGCTGGGCTTGCTTTCTTGTAAATTCAATAGCCCACTTACTTCCGTCCCATACATACATGCCTGGTGTGACATCGTTGGTTCCAGTTGATGTGGTATTTGTATTGTAAACAGTAGTCCCAATAGGAATACTACCTGTTTGCGGATTTAATACCGGCGCCTGAACAATAGTGGAAGTCAGACTAACCCTGGGCAATACAAAGCCGGTTGTGCTACTGTTAATGTCTAAAATTCCGTTGGGAGTGGTGGTGTTAATACCTATCTGCGCTGAAACTATAAGCGAAAAAAACAAGCCAATACTACATAGCAGAAAGCGTCGTTTGGGGGCATAAATAGGTCTCATATATTTGAGGATTACTGATTTGGTTACGACAAGTATACGTAAGAAAACCGATAAAAGATTTAATAATTCGACAAAATGCATAAAAAATTAACATATATAGGAAAATACGCACAAAAACAAACTTGTTTCGTGCGTATTTCAGGCAATATGGTAATTAACAGTGCTTTAGGAATCTATTTTCCAGAAGTTTTTGGAATAGATCCGCTTGCTGATGGTGTGAAATTCTTGATTTCTTGAGAATCCATGGTTTCAGATTCGATTGCTTTCGGAGCATCTGGGAATCGTAAACCACTATAGTTTGTGATGCCATCAGAAGAATTTCCTGAAATATCGTCTTTTCTATTGGCAACAATATGCCATGAAAAGGCAACATTAGAATTTCCATTTTGTAATTCTTTTACTAGGAATCCGGTGGCCGATTTGTTAGTTACGTAGACACCATTGCAATCTCCTTCCAATTGAATAAATACTTTTAACGGATGCGACGCATCAACAAGAATATTATTCGAGAAGATTGGGTCTATCGAAATATTGGCCATACCATTAGTAAGTTGTCCGGTTCCATAGTCTTCAAATAAGACTTCTGGGGCTTCGGCTGCAAACATTACTTTTTTCTCATCGCCATTAACACCGTCTACTATGGTTGAAACAGTTCCATTGCCAATAATTTTGTAATTCGTGTTTCCGTAGCGAGCGCCAGCATATGCGTATGAACCACTACTAGATCCGCCGCTATAGAAAAATCCTCCATAGTACATATTATTGCCACCTACCATACTGTTATTCGTGTACCCCGCCAATTGAGCTCGCATATCACGAGCGTCTGCATCTATAGGAGATCCCGAATAATTTGTTTGAAAGCGAGCGGCTTCGCGTTCGCCATTGGATTTTTCTGTCATTACATATAAACCAAGATCTATAGCATTCGCATTTACAGCTACGTCTAATACTTGATTGGAAGAGATAGAAGTCGTACTCCCCGCCACGGCTCTAATTCCCATGTTCGAGTTACTTGTAGCATTCTGATCGGCAACGGCTAAAACCCCGTTTGCCCCGTTGAATCCACCACCCCAGCCAATAATACCACCAATTAGGTAAATGCTTCCAGTGTAGTCTGTGGTTCCAAATATTCCATGGTTGTTAGAGGATGTTCCGTAAACCCCAAGCCCCGTTCCGGTATCACTTCCATAGAGCGAAACTCCATTGCTGGACGTTTGTGCAATTACACCATAGGGTTGGGCATTATTGTTTACGCGTAGTGCAGTATCGGTAAAAGGGTTATTTCCTATACCTATTGTTCCGTCTACGTCTATTTGCATTCGTTGAAGGTTATTGGTTTTAAAGTTTACCGAGGTAGCATCGGTAGTTCCAATAAAATTGGCTGCCAAAGAAGTACCTGCATTTCCTTCCAATGACCAATCCTTTCCTCCTGTACCACCCATGGCAACCCATCGGGATCCGTCCCAATAATAGAATCCGGGTAATACTTCTGTACTTCCGCTACTAGAATTGGCGGTATTATACACTAATAAGCCTGTAGCAGGAGCCGTAACCGGTGCTGCTGAATTGGTCGCAGTCAACGCCACTCTATTGATAAGTAGTCCTTTGTCTGTATCGGCTATTTCTAATTGGGCACTGTTGTTAGGAGTCCCTGTACCCATACCTATATTGTCATTGGCACCGTCAATAAACAAGGTGTTTGCATTATTTATGGTTTCAACTTGAAAATTCACGTCGGCACCCGAATCGTTTATCACCAGAGCGTCATTGGCATTTTCCTGTAAGCTGATAAAATCCAATCCTCCAGCCGCAAAGTTAAGTTGGTCATCGGCGCCTCTATAAATCCCTGTATCCGAATCGATATCCCAAGACAATAATGGGTTCGTAACGGTTCCGGGAGAAAAGGCTCTAAAAAGACCCGAATTCGTAATTTCCAATCGGTCGGTATTATTTGTTCTGAAACGTAAATCTACATTGTCTATAGTTCCTAGAAAATCGGTAGCCGGATTTGTGCCAACGTTTCCGCCTTGTTTCCAGTCCTTACTAATTATGGGAATCCAAAGCGAGCCATTCCAATAGTGGAAACCTACTCCTGTGATGCCATTGGTATTGTAGACCAATAAACCCTCGGTTGCGCCACCTGTTATAGGCGCGATAGTATTTAGATTTGCGATATTAACCCTAGGTACTAATACACCTTTATTGGTGGTACTAATATCCAGAATAGATCCAGGCTGCGGAGTTGTAGTGCCAATTCCAACCTGTGCATACGAAACATTTATACAAAATGAGACAGTTAAAAGAAATGTATAAATTGTTGGGAGTAAAGATTTTCTCATATGATTGGGGATTAAGAAATTTCCTACAATATTATAATATAAAATCGACAAAAAACAATATAAATCGATGAAATACATCAAACTTTAACAAAATTAGTTAAATTATGTTAAAATTAACATAGAATGTTGTTGTAAATTTTCTCGAAATGACTAGAGAATTAATAGATTGAATGATAGATTGTTACATATATTTCAAAATTCCATTAGAATTGTCACTCCATTTTGCGTTATTTTTAAAAATGAGAGCAAAAACAAGTTTTTAAGATGAAAAAGATATCGGCGAGTGAATTTTTCAGAAAAAAAATTATATCTGAGTATCAGGAAATTAATCTTCCCGGTACGCTTTCAGGTAATTATTCTTTGACAATGTTACGAGAGGATCAAATTCATCCACAGGTTTCAGGAAACAAATTCCGTAAGTTAAAGTACAATCTGCTGAAAGCCCAAAACGAAAACTATACAACACTTTTAACATTTGGTGGCGCGTTTTCAAATCATATAGCAGCGGTAGCTGCCTTGGGGAAGGAGGTTGGATTGCAAACCATTGGGATCATTAGGGGTGAAGAGCTTGCTGCCAAAATATTAGAAAATCCTACACTTCATTTTGCACAAGATTGTGGGATGCAATTACAGTTTGTTTCTCGTGAAGCATATAAATGTAAGAATGAGCGCAGTTTTATAAAGAATTTATATGAAAAATTTGGCAATTGCTATCTTCTTCCTGAAGGGGGCACGAATGAATTGGCGGTAAAGGGCTGTGAGGAAATTTTAACCGAAACTGCATCGGACTTCGATTATATCTGTGCTTCGGTAGGAACCGGGGGTACACTTTCGGGCATAGTAAGTGCTTCCTTGCCCCATCAATACGTCCTTGGATTTTCAGCCTTAAAGGGTACTTTTCAAACTTCAGAAGTACAAAAACACACAGATAAAACCAATTACGAGATTATCGATTCGTATTGTTTTGGGGGCTATGCTAAAATAGATCCTATTTTAATTCGTTTTATAAATGAGTTTAAGAAAACAAACGGAATACAGCTGGATCCTGTGTATACGGCAAAAATGATGTTTGGGATTACCGACTTGTTAAAAAGGGGTTTTTTCAAGGAAAATAGCCGTATTTTAGCCGTTCATACCGGGGGACTGCAAGGAATAGCCGGAATGAACCAAAGACTGAAGAAAAAAAATCTACCTCAAATTATAGTGTAATATGCTATACAGAATTACCATCCTACTCCTTATTAGCAGCTTATGCCTTACTGCTTGTAAATCGAAAAAAAGGACCGTTGAACCTCGAAAAAAACCCAGAACAGAAAAGGTGGTTATATCTACAACCACTTCCGAAACTGTTCCCGACGACAAGGAGGCATCAACAACAATTGTGGAAGCGCCGAAGAAAAATGCTACCTATGCAGAGATTGTAGCTCTATATATCTCAAATTATAGCGAGATTGCAAAAGAAGAAATGCTTCAGTATGGAATTCCTGCCAGTATTACCTTGGCACAGGGTATTCTGGAAAGCGGAGCCGGAAATGGAGAGCTAACTCGAAAGGCCAACAATCACTTCGGAATAAAATGTCATACGGAATGGACCGGTGAACGGGTGTATCACGACGATGATGAACTTCAGGAATGTTTCAGAAAATATAAGGATCCAAAGTATTCGTATAGGGATCATTCGCTGTTTTTAACCCAGCGCAGCAGATATCAAAATCTTTTTAAACTGAGGAAAGACGATTACAAAGGTTGGGCGAAAGGGCTTCGAAAGGCCGGCTATGCAACCGATCCCAAATACCCGGATAAATTAATAAGTATCATTGAGCGGTATAATCTAACACAATACGACGACCAAATTTTAGGAAGTAAGGCGAGTCCTATTCGCCCGGACAATTCGAAAATTGGAACACATACCGTTCAAAGAGGTGATACGCTCTATAGCATTGCTCGTAGATTTAATATTACAGTCGATACATTAATGGAGTACAATGGATTGGAATCTGATACCATTTCTATTGGGCAAGTGTTATATTTGCATCCTGTAAAAAATTAATACGCAATCATGATTTATAAAAGAAGTAGCGCTTTATTTTCTGAAGCGCAACGGGTTATTCCGGGAGGTGTTAATTCTCCCGTAAGAGCTTTTAACGCCGTAGGGGGAACGCCAATTTTTGTTGAAAAAGCCAAAGGAGCCTATCTCTATGATGAAGACGGCAATACACTTATCGATTATATAGCTTCTTGGGGTCCTATGATCTTGGGTCATGCTTACGAACCAGTTGTAAATGCGGTCATCGAAAAGGCCCGAAAGGGAACGTCCTTCGGAATGCCTACCGAAATTGAAACAACAATTGCCTCACTTTCGGTTTCCATGGTGCCCAATGTGGATAAGATACGCTTTGTAAATAGTGGTACCGAAGCCTGTATGAGTGCGGTTCGATTGGCTAGGGGATTTACGGGCAAAGACAAGATCATTAAGTTTGCCGGTTGTTATCACGGTCATAGTGATTCCTTTCTAATTCAGGCAGGGAGTGGGGCCGTTACTCATGGCACCCCCAACAGCCCCGGTGTAACTCAGGGGACGGCAAAGGATACGATTTTGGCATCTTATAACAATTTGGAACAGGTAGCACAACTTCTAGAAATTCATAAAAATGAAATTGCCTGTATCATTATAGAGCCTGTAGCAGGTAATATGGGCTGTATTCCGCCGGCTGAAGGATTTTTACAAGGGTTGCGAGACCTTTGCGATTCCAATGGGGTACTGCTAATTTTCGATGAGGTCATGACGGGGTTTAGATTGGCCAAAGGAGGCGTACAAGAGTTTTATAATGTTCGTGCAGATATCGTCACTTTTGGAAAAGTAATAGGAGGAGGCTTGCCGGTAGGTGCTTTCGCAGCTCGGGAGGAGATTATGAATTTTCTCGCACCGGTTGGACCGGTCTATCAGGCGGGGACGCTTAGTGGAAATCCGTTGGCCATGGCCGCAGGATTGGCCATGTTGACACAATTGAATGATAATCCGGGGATTTTTACCTCCTTGGCTTCGAAAACTGAATACCTACATCGGGGATTGGATAAGGTGCTTTCGACAAGTAAGCTACCTTATACCATCAATAGAGTGGGGTCCATGATCTCTATTCATTTTTCGGAAACGCCTGTAACCAATTTCACAACGGCTGCCCATGCCAATAATGAAACCTTTAAACAATTTTTCCACGGCATGTTGAACCAAGGAGTCTATTTGCCTCCAAGTGCTTTTGAGAGTTGGTTTTTAAATGATGCACTAACTTATCAAGATATAGACAATACTGTGGCTGCCTGCGAAAAGGTTGTTCAGGAAATCGCATAAAAAAACCTCCAAAAATTTAATTTTGGAGGTTTTCAATTTTAATAGGCTCAGCTACATTTTTTGTAAACTCAACCATTTCTTATACTGCGCATCGGTCAAGGCTTTTTTCACATTTTCCTTTAAGACGTCATCGTATTTCTTCTTGTTTGCAATTACCGCAGCATCTTTGGGATCCTGTCCATTGACGTATTTTCTGTAATTTGATTCATTGGCTGTATACGCTCTAAACAATGCACGTTGTTGATCCCCGTTCAGTCCTAATTCTGACGTAAGTTTTTCAGCAATGGCTTTGGCTACCACTTCTGGTCTGTCTTGGTCCGTTTGGGTTAAAGTCTGTGCATGCATCGTATTCATTCCTAAGAAAAGTACAAATACAAGAGCTGTCAATTTGAATAAATTTTTCATCGTTTCAAAATTTAATTTAAGGTTACTAATGTAACTATTTTAGAAACAATTTACCAAGAACTAGGCCAAAAAACATTTTTTGCTAATTATTACGAGGTCCGTTTCCTTTATCGGCATGTTTGCGTTTTCCGTGCCCCCTTTTGTTTTGAACACTTTTTTCCCATTTCTGAAATTGTGTTTCGGTCAAAATCGACTTCATTTGCTTTTTCATCTCGATCTGTTCATCCAACATCGCCATTTTCTTTGCGGCCATTTCATCTGCTGTTAGCTCGGCACGCTCTTTTTTGCTTTCGAATCGAGTCTTGCGATTTTTTGCACGTTCCAGTTCTAATTTTTCAATTTGAATTTGTTGTGCTTCGGTAAGATCTAGCTGCAGTGTCATTTGTTTGGTGCGCAATGCGGCAACCTGCTCGGGTGTCATGTCCTTCATCTTCTGATGCATTTCTTTTTTGTTTTGCCTTTTCTCCATTTTAGGATTTTGAGCAACTACACTAAAGCCGAAAAGAAGTACGACGATCATTATTAAGTTTTTCATAGTATTTATTTTTTTAAAGTTCATCAAGGTTTTGACACGTGGAATACCGTTTGGTTTAAACGGTTTGTATTAATAATTTGTTAATCTTCTGAAATAAAAAAAGCTGCCTATTGGCAGCTTGTATCAGTATCTGAAAGATTCTAAAGCGTATCTAAATAGGCAATTAATACGGCTACAGCCTCCTCATGTACAACAGTGCGTCCCAGTTGTGGCATTCTATACGAGGGCAAAGTGCTTTGAATACGCATTTCTATTTCACCTCTATTCGGGTAAATACCTGTGTCGGCATAAGGAGTTTCATATTGAAAATCAATATTAAAATTGGTTACAGCTCCTCCGGGCTGGTGGCAATGTGCACAGTTAATATCAATATAACCACGAGCTCGTTCTTCAAGGGTGTATAAAACATCGTTGGTCCAGTCGGGCAAGACCGAAATACTACTAGCACTTCCTAATCCTTCCAACAAACCATTTGCCTTAAAGTATTCCAGCTGATTCATATTGGTATAGCTAGGTACAAAATTCATGGTACGCAACTTCGGACCAATAGGGATAATAGTGTTCGAATTGCTATGACAGATAATACAGTCCGCTTTCGAAGGAATTTGATAATCCACATTTTGTGTATCGCCATTGCCATCGATATAGCTTATTGGAATTTCACTTCCTGTTTCTCGATAGGTAGCCTCGGTCTGCGACGCATTCCAGACATAGTTACCTACTTGCCAAGCTCCTTCAATTTTTAATAGAAGCCGCGTTTCAATGATCTGCTTTCCCTGACCCGGATCCTGATCGTTTATATAATAAAAAAATGTTTTGGCCATAAGGGTGTTGTCTGGAAATACCGGAAATTGGTCACTGTTATTATACCGCATGGCTTGACCTTCGGGGAAACGGATCAAACGTTGCTTGGCTGCATAATCTGTAAATAGCGTACTGTTCAGTTCGTATAATTGCACGTTTTCGGCGGGCTCTAAATTCACCAGGTCTCCGGTAAATATCCCCATTTCTGAAAGATTGGTAAGAAACTCAAGCGGCGCTTCATCGGTAGAAATTTCAACCGTATTACTTTGAGAAGATTCGTTTCCGGCAGCGTCTATGGCCGTAACGTAAAATTTATAAGGTGTTGAAGGAGTCAAACCGGTTACCATATAAGTTGTGGTAGATCCACCAAGCGGAGTCACATTACCCGAAATTTCTTCATATAGACGATATCCGGTAACCGCTGTATTGTCTGTAGAAGCTGTCCAACTAAGCTCTAGTGAAGTATCCGAAACGTTTGAAGCTATTAAATTTAGTGGAGCGGAAGGACTTTCTGAATCTGTGCCATTACCATTGTCATCACTGCCACATGCGTTGACGAGTACAAGACCTATTACTAGCATTAGTAGGTATAATTTTTTCATGGGTATTTATATTTTGGTCTAAAGTAAAAAATTTGGAAGAAACCATGCGGTTCCTTTCGAAAAAAAAAGAATCCTTCCATAGTATTGCGGTTCCCTCACTGAAACAGCCTACTCCCTAAACGGGCTTTTTTTTAACCTATTGTCTGAATTAGTTTCGATAGAAATTTAAAAATCATATTGTGAAATGCCCAATGCTAATATACAAATCAAAGGAAGATGTTCTTAAGGGCATTCCTTCTTCCTTTTTAACAAATATCAAATAAAGATGAAAACAAAATTGCTTTTAGTTGCGGTACCACTATTTATAGCAGGCGCTTTTTTTTCGGTATTCAATTCCGAAACTGACATGTACAGTGAAACAGCACGTGTGCTGAAACCCATCGACGGTTGTGTATTTATGACCGTTATGGGCGAACAATCTTCTGAAGATTTTAATATTTATAAGAACGATGAAAATTTAAATATGTCGGTCCGTGACGGACTCTCATGGCTTTCGAAAGCACAATTGCCCAATGGTGGCTACGGCGCAGGAAGCCACAGTGCGCAGGATATTCTTGATCCCCATGCGGTAAAAGCAGATCCAGCAACCACTGCCATGGTAGGAATGGCTTTTATGCGTAGCGGAAATACCGTTAAAAAAGGAGTGTATTCAAAAAATCTTAAACAGGCTATCAATTATTTGTTGGAAACGGTAGAGGACACACCCAAAGATAACCCCTATATCACAGAAGTGCGCAATACGCAGATTCAAACAAAATTGGGTCAGAATATTGATGCAGTGCTTACGGCCCAATTCTTTTCCAATTTATTGGATAGAAATTTAGAAGGGGTCGACAAAAAGAGAGTCGCACGTTGTTTGGATATTTGTGTTGCCAAGATTCAACAAGGCACAGACGCCATGGGAAGACAAAATGGTGCGGGATGGGCCGGTGTATTGCAAAGCGGTTTGGCCAATAGCGCATTAGAAGCAGCCGATGCTGTTGGCGCTGAGGTAGATAAAGAAGTATTGGATAGAACCCGTACGTATCAGAAGGATAATTTCGACGAAAAGACAGGAGATGTAAATACGGCCGATGGCGCAGGGGTTATGCTGTATGCCGTTAGCGGGAGTGTGCGTGCCAGTGCCAAAGAAGCGCGTAAGGCTGAAGAAGCCCTGAACAAGGCCAAGAAAGCCGGAAAACTGGACAGAGATGCCCCGGTAACAGTCGACAACCTGATGAAATCCGGGTATTCGGAAGAGGAGGCTATGGAGTACAATGCCTCTTATAATGTGTATAACGCTGCCAAAGCCACTGCTCAGCGACAAGATGTCCTAAACGGATTTGGAAACAATGGGGGAGAGGAATTCCTGAGCTTTTTGCAAACTGGAGAATCCTTGGCCGTTAATAAAGATAAGGACTGGAAAAAATGGTACGATGATATGAGCGGGCGTATTCTGAAAATTCAAAATAACGACGGAAGTTGGAATGGGCACCACTGTATTACAAGCCCTGTGTTTTGTACGGCAACTAGTTTATTGCTGCTTACCGTTGAAAACGACATTGAATACCTGCGTAAGGTAGGCGAGTAATTCCTCATACATTCTCTCCATATGGAGAGGAGGATATAAAAATTTAGGTTGGTGGTAACACCGTTCTTGGTTCGTTTGAATCAAGGGCGGTGTTTTTTACTTACTTCTCACATTTTTATCGGTTCTCCCATCGTTGTACAGACCTTCTAAGGCCACCACCTTGTTGTTTTCTGAAATAAATTTTATTCTGAAATAATCCAAACCATCGAGTATAAACTCATTTTCACTGTATGGAATAAGGTTGTATTTAATTCCTGTTCCTCTTTGGTAGTATAGTTGGCCATTTTCAATGGTAACCACTCTAGGACCGTATGTGCCGACATATTTTTTAAGCGTGCTTTCTTTTAGGGTGATAGGGTTCTTTTCTAATTTCAGCGCAGCAATGGGCCATTTGTAAAAATGAGCGAGTTCGTCATTTTTATATTTCTCTACCAACATTTCCAAAGCATTCATATGCGCTACGGTCAATGCATCTTTAGCGGGAACTGCGATATGTGGGGAAACACCAGTGCCTTCCCAATTTGTATTGGTGATAGGGTTTATCGCTCTTCCGGTGGGAACCCAAACCGTAAAACGATCGGTGGCAGTAATGGTACCTCCGGGATGTGCGCCACCTCCTGTGGTCTCACCCACCAAAGTGGCACGCTCTAAGTTCTTTAAATTATAACTGAATTCCTCTGCTGCCGAAAAGGTACTTCCACTGGTAAGCACATACACAGGCGTGTCTGGGCTGCGTTTCCCTGACACATGCGGTAATGTCCAGGTTTGGGAATTACTATCACTAGGTCGCCAGTAAAAATTATTTAGATGCACAGGCTCCGGACCAAAGAGGTAACTTGTTATTAATTGAATCATTGCCGGGCTTCCTCCTCCGTTATATCTAAGATCGATTATAATGGCATCGGCGTTGCTTAAAAAGTTCATCGCGGCTACAGCGGTTTCCCCAGCATAGGTGACATTTGAAAAGCTTCTCAAATCTAAATAGCCTACGTTTCCGCCGAGCATTTTAACTTCTTGAAATCCAAAATTATTTCGCTTTAAATTTGCAATATATCGGTTTAAGAACGTCACACTGTCTTCGGCAGTGACCGCCTGTTGTTGTTCGGCAATGCCTTGAGGATCAAAACCCACTCTAATGTGTTTGTCATTACTAACAGATTGCAAATCTTGTGTAAGCTGATTGGCAAATTCCTGTGGTTCTACAATTTTGGTATACGCACCGGCGCGTACATTTTCTTTGAGCTTATCGGCCATTTTTTTAGCGACTTCCGGAAAGACATAATTAGCATTTAGCTTACTGCTTACCGAGTCTACAACTTCACTTTTTTCCTTGACCGAAAGTGAATTGTTCTCACTTTGCGCAAATAGTTTGGCAGTTTGAAGCAATAGTAGCGCTATTGCGGTTACGATGTAAATGATTACTCTGTTCATAGGGTTTTTAATTTGTGCAGTTGTTCAATATCTTGTTAAGGATAGTCATCAATTGGAGTTGCTCTTCCGCGGATATACCTTCGAGTGATTGGGCTCGATTATTCAGTATAATGGGGGGCAACTTCAATAGTACCTCCTTACCCTTGGGGGTAATAACAAGATGAAACCTTCTGCGGTCCTGTTCGTTAATGGATCGATTGATATAATTGTTTTTAACCATAATATTTATCATACGCGTCATGGACGCATTGTCTCTAAAGATCAGTTCTGCTATTTCTTTTTGTGACAATTCGGGATATCTGTCTAGAAATAGTAGGATCATCCCTTGATCGATAGTAATATCGGGAATCACTTCAGAAATATTCCTTTGCGAGAATTTACGATACTCTTTAATACTGCGTTCGATGGTATGAAAAACAGTTTCCGATGGTAATGGAATATGCATTTTTTCTTATTTGATGTAAATATAATTGATATATCAAATAAAAAAATTAAAATTTAGTTAAAAAAAAGAGCCGCAGTTAGCGGCTCCTTTAATTCGTTATTTAGTTTGACCCCGTTATTTTTTTACAAATTTCAGTACGTCACTATAGCCGTCAATCTTTAATAAATACGTTCCCATGGATAAACCGGACACATTTATGGCATTTTCGTTGGTGTTTACGGTTTGGTCCATAACTTTTTGACCTAACAGGTTGAAGATAGCCACATTGTATTCCTGAGTAATATTTTGGAGTAAAATAGTGTCATCAGCGGGGTTTGGATAGATCGAAATAGCAACGTTATTTTCGATATCACCAATTCCTAGAACACTACAGCTATCTGGAGCTGTTCCTGCATTCGATTCTGTAAGCGTACAGGCACCGTCATCAGAAAAAGTTGCCGTAAGATTTATAGCGCCGCCATCGGCTGGTAGCACCACACCAACAAAGGTATGTGGTGATGTTAACCCAGCTACTGAAATCGAAGCAGTACCGTCTCCGGTGAGATCGAGTGTGCCAGTTAGCGTTGCATTTTGAAATGTAACCGTAACATCGGCTGTAAAGAAATCATCAGAGGGGTCACCGTTAGTTCCATTATTATCACAAGGCGATAGGTTCGAAGTGGTTATTTCGGAAATATTACAGGCCGAACTACAGTTATAAACAGGTAATACATAGCCTCTAGCTTCAAATCGATCGGTAAAGGCATCTATATCATCACAGCTGTAATTCATATCGATGGCTGCTTGCCGTACAGCAATGGCAGCGTTTTGTTGATTGGTCGAACTATTGGTCATTGCCAAGCCTTCTAAAACGGCAGCATCGGTTTTTTCTCTTCCAATGATCTCCCAAACTTCTAATAGTACGGTCGCCCAGATTTGACCGTCTGTATGGATGGAACCCGTAAGTCCTCCCGGATACATGGCGCCGTAATTTGTTACACGACCTCCCCAAAATGGGTTATGTCCGTCCCAACCAAAAACATAGTAGTACGATGCATCTGCTGGCGTCCAAAAGCCTAAGCTTCTTTTATATGAATTTGCCCAGTAGTCGCCGGTTCCTTCACTTAATCCTTGTACCTGGGAAAGACTTCCATTGGTGACAAAATCATGCAGTCCGTGACCCAGTTCGTGTAAAACGACATCCATGTCTTCCGCATCATCAACGCCACCCTCGCCAAACACTAAGGATCCAGCCGAATAATAGGAGTTATCGGCACCGTTTAAACCGTGCGGGTCATAACGCATTACTCCGCCATTATAAATAGACGTTAATGGAATTCCCAAATCGTCATTTATCCATCGAAAACTTTGATCAATATGATGATAGCAATTTACAGCTTCAAAGCCCTGCTCCTGTCTGTTAAAACTAAAGTCTGAAGATGCCTGTGAAAACAATCCGGTGTTGGGAGCTTCTATGGACGCTATTTCTACATATGGTCCTTCTAACGAATATAAAGCGCCATCAAAGCTGATGTCATATAGTGTAACAGCAGTTCTGGCTGCATCCAGTTGTGCATTTGTCGCATCATTCCCATCTACATAGCTACCGCCATAAAGACTAGTTGTTTTGGTCAAGGGATCCGGATCAAACACCAAGGCAGTTCCATCAACCAGCATAGACGCTCCTGCGTTCTTTGCCATAGGAAATATATTTCCCTTTTCCTTAAATAGTTGTACTTCTGTTACTGCCCCTTTTCCTTTGGTATTCTCGTAGATGGCAATATCTCTTGTGCTAAGCACTTGATTGGTTTTTGCGTCTACAATGGTTTCCCAATGCCCGGTTAAGTTCTCCGAATTGATTGTAACCCGATACACCAATTTAGTTTCGTCAAGCTTATTGTATACGTACAATTTTACTTCTTTTTGAGATATAACTCCTTCAATATTCAGAGCGTTGATTGCAGCATTTAGCGCATCGTTCTCCGAAATATTTGGCGTGGTGTCAATTGTTTCTACAGTCCTGTCAAAGGTACTTGCAGTATAGGTCACCTCATTTTTATTGGATACGTGAATGGCAATAGAGGAATCAAACACCTCCACACCATTAACCGTGTGGTAATATCTGAAAGTCTCTCCCGATTTTCCCGCTCTGCTATGGAGCATATTAAAACTCTGATTGGTCTTCACATCGGTTATGTTGTGGTTTAACCAAGTTTGAGCAACACTTTCTTTGCTGTTTTGTGTAAGCGAGGACTGTGTAAATGCAACAACCACAGCCAGTAGCAATAGATATTTTTTCATTGGAAAATTAGTTTTTTGAAAATTAAAGACCGCTAATATAAAGCTAAAATATTTTCTAAGGCAGATTCATAAATAATTATCACAATAAATTGTGTGTCTATAATCAGAAATGCCTTTAAAAATAAGTGTGAAATACGGCTTATATCACTTCAACCATTAATCCGTCTGCGGTCTTCTCCACTTTGGCGAGTTTGCTCTTGGTAAGATGCTTAATAGTCTTGTCCCACTTTTTATTACTAAGACCGGATTGCGTTTTTAGATCCTCCAAAGAAATGGGAGAGTTCTTTTTTAGAATTTCGAAAAGGTCCTTCTCCTCCTGAGTGAGCGCTATATCAGCGGCGATTCGTCGTTCGGGTCGCATTTGGGGGAAGAACAGTACTTCCTGTATAGAGGCATTATTGGTTAAGAACATAACGAGTCGGTCCAT
>NZ_JAIOHK010000033.1 GCF_019913785.1 Altibacter sp. | reverse complement strand
CACTGCTCAAACTCAGGAACCAAAACAAAATCAGGAACCTCCCCCAATACCAAATTAAAACTCCTCACCGTATAACAGCCCGCTACATTCTCCCCACGGACCCAAATAACCGAATTGCCACTAGGATACACATCGGCAGGGGTAATGGGAGCATTGCCAGCATCGGCATCAGCCTGAGATATATGATAGGTCAAAGTAACATTGACCAGAAAATTTAAAATCTCAGCATCCTTACTGGTCAAATCAAAAACCTCAATGCCATCACCATCATTGTCGCAAAGAAAATAATCACTGATAGGATCGGTCAAGGCAGGAGAATCGTTGACGATAAGATCAAGAGGTACAATATTGAAACAATCAGGACTACTTACATGCTCTACACGTGCGTATACCGTTTGAAAACCCGCATTCGTATTTGCAAAGTTCGTAGGAGTGGCAATGGGAAAACCACCGGTCTGAGCCCCAAGGAGGGTGGTAAAATATGTAACGACCGCATCGGGATTTCCTCCGGTAATCTCAATATCTTTGGTTGTTAAATCAAAAATGCCAAAACCATCATTGGGTAATTCATCACAAATTTCATAGGGGGTAGGCGTCGTTACCGCAGGTGCAATATATATCGTAACCAAAAAGCTGTCTGTTGCATAACAACTGCTATTGCTATTGCTTTCAACCCTTACAAATATAGTTTCGGAAGGAGCCGTTACATCATAGGGATTGGGATGTGCGTTTGTATTGGCGTCGGCATCGGCTTGGGTAGGATGATATGAGACATTGTAACTCGAAGGATTTTGTCCGTTTAAGGCTTCTGCGTTTTTCAGTAATACCAAATTCAGGGTTACAATTCCGTTGGAATCCTGATCACAAACTTCTATATCGGTCATAGGGCCAGCCGTGGCAGGCAAAAATTCAATAAGAAAGGACTCAGTGTCAAAACATGATCCGCTAAGGTCCTCTATTCGAACATGTATGGTTTCTATCGTTCCTGTTATAGGATACGCAGCCGGCGTAGCAATTGGATTCGCTCCAGTTGCAGCATCAAAAGCACTATTGTGATAGGTAATATTAAAATCGGCCGGATTTTGGGCACCCAAAACATTGGCGTCATTTACGGTTAAATCAAAAATACCTGTATTCGTACCGTCATCACATTGAAACAGATCTACGGGTGGATTAGCCACTGGCTGTAAAAAGAAATTTATTTCGACAGCATCACCAATGATACACGTAGGATCTGCAAGATCAAAGGTTTCCACGGAATAGGTTCCAGAATTCGGGGGGTTTACCGTAAAGGTAGAATTCCCAACCGCCGTTGGTCCTTGAGATATCCCGTTATAAAACCATTCGTATGAAATATTGGGAAGTCCCGGATCTGCATCCAAGATTATAGAACCCGAACCACAGGAATCGATGTCTGGACCTAAGTCAATTGAATATGGGGCTAATTGCGTTACTACCACTTCATCGGTCAAAGTAACTACTTCACCATTACAAG
The DNA here is from genome assembly GCF_019913785.1 of Altibacter sp. Taxonomy (GTDB): domain Bacteria; phylum Bacteroidota; class Bacteroidia; order Flavobacteriales; family Flavobacteriaceae; genus Altibacter. Next base: position 87,699 of record NZ_JAIOHK010000033.1, on the reverse strand, counting down.
TATTCGTCCAAGTAACCCTTGCCGTGAAAGTCTCGGAGGCACCGGAAGGACAAACATTGATAGTTGGTGTATTTCCTATTACAGTTCCTGTTGAATCTAACCATTCAAATACATAAGTTGGAGGACCTACAGGACTAAAACTCCAGGCTTCATTAGTTGTTGTCCATGGTGAGTCTGAAGTATTTCTCCCAGGGGGCACATAGGCTGTGGTTCCTGCATTATTTTGAATTCCTAGAACGGCATTGCCACCATTCCATGAAGGGCAAGACGGTTTGTCCTGCATATAAATTTCTATTACATTGGAGAATTCATAGAACACTGCCATGTGAGTTGCCAATAATGAATTACACGCTGCCGAATACAAAGGAACTCTATAGTAGGATACTACAAGCACCCTGTTTGGGTATGTTCCTAATACTTCATAGCCTATTTCTTCTGAGGAAGAAACCGCAGGATCTATATCATGCCCCGGTGTAAAAACATTCGCTTCTCCCAAGGTGGGATTTGAGTTATTGGGTAGGTTTTGAGAAAAACTCCAACCATTAGAACCCGGACCGGTATCACCTGGGTCCACATCGAAACGCAGTACACCGTTGGAACCAACTTGAAATTGGGTTTCTAAATTTCCGAAGAAACAGAAATCGAAGGGTAAATTATCTACATTGGACCAAGCGTCATCAATATTTGGATTTAACTGATTGGCCAAGCCATTAAAAGCAAAAGGCGGATTGTACGGAACCGAATTTACCGAATAGGTTAGTCCGGAGGTGTCGAAGGTCGCTAAAAAGGTTGCTGTAATATCGGCGCAACCGCCAGCGGCACAGTCGGCAAACACATCAGGGCCTGCGTCAACAAATAAGGATCCGGGACCTTGAGCGAAAACCATAGCCGGCGTGAACCATAGCAAAAACACCAGTGATTTAAAATTGGGGATTATCTTTTTCATAGCCAAATAGGTATAATTTGCGAAAATTAAGGAAATTTTATGAAATAGGGGGCGTATCAGTTTTAAAAATAGTGTCAATCAGGTCTTTTATGGCAATTGCCGAATGCGTATCTTTGCAGCCTGTATTTTAGCGATACAAAATACATGCTATATGGATTTAGAAAAACAATTGAAAGAAATACAAGCACACGGTGATAATCATATCGGTTCATCCACCGATACACCGCTGCGTCCCGACGCTTTTGAACTGAGCGATATTGAGAAAATTGCCCTTATTAAAAAGGATGTTAAAAACATCATGAATACACTGGGATTGGATCTAACCGACGACAGTTTAAAAGGCACTCCTACTCGTGTGGCCAAAATGTTTGTACAAGAGATCTTTGCAGGATTACACCCCGATAGAAAGCCAAAAGCTTCCACTTTTGAAAATAAATACAAGTACGGTGAAATGTTGGTAGAAAAGAATATCACTTTGTATTCTACTTGCGAACATCATTTACTTCCCATTGTTGGAAAAGCACATATCGCCTATATCTCCAGTGGTACGGTGGTTGGGCTTTCAAAAATGAATCGGGTTGTTGACTATTTTGCGAAAAGACCACAGGTTCAAGAACGTCTAACCATGCAAATTGTTGAAGAATTACAACGTGTTCTCGGTACTGAAGACGTTGCCTGTGTAATCGATGCCAAACATTTGTGTGTGAATTCAAGAGGAATCAGAGATATTGACAGTAGCACAGTTACCAGCGAATTTGGCGGAAAGTTTAAAGATCCGCAAACACGACGCGAATTTCTCGATTATATCAATCTGGACACAGAGTTTTAACTTTTTCAACTATTCTGAATGAATTTATACGAACAGCAAGAACTTACCATTTACAACTCCCTGAGTAAATCCAAAGAAAAATTCAATCCTATTCACCAAGGGGCTGTTGGGATGTACGTCTGTGGACCAACGGTCTACAGCAATGTGCATTTGGGAAATTGCCGTACGTTCTTGTCATTCGACCTAGTGTTTCGCTATCTGAAACATCTGGGCTACAAGGTACGGTATGTCCGAAATATTACCGATGCCGGCCACCTAGAAAACGACGGTGAAAGCGGTGATGACCCTATCCTTAAAAAGGCGCGCATCGAGAAGTTGGAACCCATGGAAGTAGTCCAAAAATACACGGTCGACTTTCATACCACCATGGCAAAGTTCAACGCCTTGCCACCAAGTATTGAACCTACAGCAACCGGGCATATTATTGAGCAAATTCAAATTGTTGAAAAGATTATTGCTGAAGGCTATGCCTATGAAAAGAATGGCTCGGTATACTTTGACGTGTTAAAATTCAACGAAGATTATACCTACGGAAAGCTCAGTGGACGCCAACTAGAGGATATGATCTCCAATACGCGTGAGTTGGCAGCACAATCTGAAAAGAAAAACCCTCAGGATTTTGCCCTTTGGAAAAAAGCAGAACCACAACATATTATGCGGTGGCCTTCACCTTGGAGTGATGGTTTCCCAGGCTGGCATTTGGAGTGTACCGCCATGTCCACCAAATATCTTGGCACTCAATTCGACATACACGGCGGCGGAATGGATCTTAAATTCCCACATCACGAATGTGAAATCGCCCAGGCCGAAGCATCCACTAAAAAATCACCGGTGAACTACTGGATGCATGCCAATATGCTTACGCTCAATGGCAAAAAGATGGCAAAATCTACCGGAAATAATATACTGCCAAACGAATTATTTACAGGAGAAAATGGTGTGCTAAGCAAAGCCTTTTCACCTACCGTGGCCAAATTCTTTATGTTTCAGGCACACTACCGTAGTATTTTGGACTTTTCGAACGATGCCTTGCTGGCTTCTGAAAAAGGGTTCAATCGATTGATGGAGGCTTTTCATAGCATTGCTTCGCTGGAAACTTCAAAGACCGACACTTTCTCTATTTCTGAATGGCGTCAATCATGTTACGATGCGATGAACGACGACTTTAACAGTCCCATTCTCATCGCACAGTTGTTTGAAGCCGTAAAATTCATCAATTCAGTAAAAGAAGGCATTGCCGGTATTTCTGAAAGCGATAAACAATTGCTTCAGCAAACCATGAGTGACTTTATTTTTGATGTATTAGGATTAGAGGACAGTATTTCAGAAAATAATGCAGATGGTGATAAGTTAACGGGGGCGGTCGAATTGTTGATAGCATTGCGAAACCAAGCGCGTTCCAACAAGGATTTTGCGACAAGTGATCAAATTAGGGATCAATTGCTCGCCGTGGGGATTCAGTTAAAGGACGGAAAGGACGGCACGACGTTTTCAGTAAACTAACTGTTTTGAAAAAAATACTCACATCTCCATTTATTTTTCTAGTGCGTGGGTATCAAAAATTTATTTCGCCCCTTTTTCCATCTACATGCCGCTATCAACCTACCTGTTCGCACTACACGATTGAAGCACTACAAAAACACGGTCTATTTAAAGGAGGTTGGCTTGCGGTAAAACGTATTGGCAGTTGTAACCCCTGGGGAGGCAGCGGTTATGATCCCGTACCTCAATCAAAAGAAGAAAACCAATAATTTAGCAGAAAATCCGTTTTCGTTTTTGCTATCTTTATGAACATTTTTAAAAAGAACGTATGCATTTTCTGAGTTTTGTTTGGGATCCTAGCGAAGGTATTGACCTTGGTTTTTTTATGATTCGTTATTACAGCCTGATGTTTGTCATCGCATTTACGCTGGGATGGTTTATTATGAAACGAATTTTTAAGTACGAGGGCATTCCCCTTGAAAAATTGGATAGTCTTTTTATCTATACCGTAATCGCAACCTTAGTGGGAGCTCGTTTGGGGCATGTGATTTTTTACGAACCCGAAATATTTAATGAAGATCCACTTTCTGTCTTTTTACCTTTTAAAACAGTCCCCGAATTCGAATTTACAGGTTTTAGAGGCCTTGCAAGTCATGGCGCTGCCATTGCCATTATCATAGCCATGTTCATTTACAGCAAGAAAGTCATAAAGAAACCGGCACTTTGGATCCTAGATCGCGTGGTAATAGCTGTTGCTAGTGGTGCCATCTTTGTACGTATTGGAAATTTTATCAATTCTGAAATCATTGGAAAAGCAACACAGAGCGATTTTGGGGTTGTGTTCAAACAACTGGGAGAAGATTTTCCAAGACACCCCGCGCAATTGTATGAATCTGCCGGTTACGTGCTTGTCTTCTTGGTGCTGTGGCTCGCCTATTGGAAAACGGAAAAGCGCAATTGGTTGGGGTATTTATTCGGCCTGTTCTTAGTTTTGCTGTGGTCGGTACGATTCTTGGTAGAATTTGTGAAGGAAAGTCAGGGAGGATTTGAAAGCGCACTTGGACAATCCCTTTCAACCGGGCAATGGCTTAGCATTCCTTTTATTCTAATTGGAGTTTATATGATGTTTCGAGCCTCGAAAAAGAAAGTATATGAAGCATAATTGGATAGCCTTAGCTGTTTTAAGCAGCTTTTTGGTGTCGACTGCATGTAAAGAAAAAGGTGAAACCAAAGTTTTGACCAAGGAAGTTTCCTTTACAAAAGAAGGAGACCTTAGATTGAGAAAGGCCGAAAACGATTCGATCGTTGCGCAATTGGATATAGAAATCGCCGACGACGCTTATCAAACCGAAACCGGATTGATGTATCGAAAGTCCATGCCTTCAAATCAAGCCATGTTATTTATTTTTGAAGACGAACGCCCACGCTCTTTTTATATGAAGAATACGGAGTTCGCCTTGGACATAATTTATTTGAACAGTAAAAACGAGATAGTAAGTATTCAGAAAAATGCACAGCCTTTTGACAAGACTTCTCTCCCTTCGGCAGGAGCTGTTTTATATGTTCTGGAAGTAAATGCAAATCTTACCAGCCAATGGGGACTTGAACCAGGGGATAAGATGGAATGGACTAGATTAAAATAATATATCAAGCATTAAATCAAATAAAAAACCCTTCACAATGTGAAGGGTTTTTTATTAATTCAAAGGATAAAACGCCTAAGCTTCTATCACTTCTTCTTTCTTTTTGTCGGTAAGGTCGATTCCCTTTTTCTTCACCGTATCGAACATCACCGGAGTTGCAATGAACAAAGATGAATAAGTACCTACCACAATACCAACTATAATTGCAAAGAGCAAGCCTCTAATAGATTCGGCACCAATAAAGAACATACATAACAATACGACCAAGGTAGTTAACGAGGTGTTCAACGTACGACTTAAGGTACTGTTCAAGGCTGCGTTAATCACACGGGTCATCTTCCAGGTTGAGTGTTCGTTAAAGTATTCACGAATACGGTCAAAAACAACCACCGTATCGTTTAAGGAATATCCAATCACCGTTAAGATTGCCGCAATAAAGGATTGGTCAATCTCCATACTAAATGGCATAAATCGATAGGTCAACGAAAAGATTCCTAATACGATCAATACATCATGAAATACTGCCGCTACCGCTCCCAAACTAAACTGCCATCTTCTAAAGCGCAGTAAGATGTATAAGAACACCACGATTAAGGATCCTAATACCGCCCAGAAAGATGATTTTTTAATGTCATCGGCGATGGTAGGACTCACCTTGTAATATTCCATTCTACCCACAGTTTTATCTTCATGATCTCCTGTAAATTGTTCGAAGGTCATATCGGCAGGAAGATTTGGCTTTAATGCATCAAATAGCATTTGTTCGATTTCAACATCAACTTCGGAACCGCTATCGTCTACCTTATACTTGGTTGTAATTTTTAATTGATTGTCACCTCCATAGGTCTTCGCCTCGGCACTTCCGTACACAGCGATGAGATCCTCCTGAATATTCACCGGGTTCACATCCTGTGCAAAACGAACCGTATAGGTACGTCCTCCCACAAAATCGACCCCTTGATTAAGTCCGTTGGTAAACAATGAACCTAAACTGATCATGATCAGCACTGCTGATATGGCATAGGCAATTTTACGTTTTCCAAGGAAGTTGATATTTACATTCTTGAATAGGTTTTTAGTAACCGGTGTAGAACAAGTTAATGGTTTTCCATTCTTGGTATAAGCATCAATAAACAATCTCGTAATGAAGATCGCGGTAAACAGTGAAGTTAGAATACCAATTAATAATGTCGTTGCAAAACCTTGGATAGGTCCTGTTCCAAAAACCAAAAGGATTAAACCGGTAAGACCTGTTGTAATGTTAGCATCTAAGATGGAAGACAAGGCATTGTTGAAACCATCTTTGATAGCATCCTTTTGCGCCTTTCCTTTTGCCAGTTCTTCCCTAATACGTTCGAAAATAAGAACGTTCGCATCAACCGACATACCTATGGTTAAGATAATACCCGCAATTCCGGGGAGTGTTAACACGGCTCCTAATCCGGCAAGGATTCCGAAGATAAATAATATGTTCACCGCCAAGGCAACATCGGCAAAAAGACCCGCTTTTCCATAGTAGCCAATCATCCAAAGTAGGACAAATACCAAAGCCAGTGCGAATGAAAGGATTCCACTGTTGATCGCCTCTTGACCTAAGGTAGGTCCAACAACCTCTCCTTGAATAATTTCAGCAGAAGCAGGTAATTTACCGGCACGCAATACATTTGCTAAATCCTGTCCTTCGGTAATAGTAAAATCTCCTGTAATAGAACTACGTCCACCTGAAATAGGACCACTGGTTACTCCGGGAGCAGAATATACAATATTGTCAAGTACAATAGCTATTTGGCTTTGCGTAGTGAATGCCTTACCAGTCATTTCTTCCCACACCTTGGCACCACGACCATTCATTTGCATATCTACCGACACACGTCCTACTTGGTCGTACGATTGCTGTGCATCTACCACAACAGCGCCTCCAAGTGGTGGTTGCCCATCACGGCCTACTTTTAATGCATACAAAGCAGTTACATCCTGTAAGGCTATATCGTTATATTCGGGTTTTCCCCAAACAAATTTTGTTGTACGTTGATCTGCAGGCAGCAATGCTCTTACGGCAGACATACGCAAATAACTATTGATAACTGCGGTGTCTTTGACCGCAAATGTTGCTATAATAGGGCTTCCCTGAAAGCCGGGAGCCACCATTCTCGCTTGAATAGGGTTATTTTTTAAGGCATCCCCATCGGTCGCTTCTACCTCATCTCCTTTTAACAATTCATTGATAGCGTTTTCCTCCGTGGCTGTGGTATCTTGTGCCTCACCTGCTGTAGTATCAACCTCAGGCTTCGCCAATTCTCTAACTTTTGCTTCGGCTTGCAAAATAAAGCCGGTCATTTCTTCACTCTTATAAACTTCCCAGAATTCTAGTTGAGCTGTACTCTGCAACAAATTCTTGGTACGCTCAATATCCTTAGCACCCGGTAATTCGACCAAGATACGCGCTGAGTTTCCAAGACGTTGGATGTTTGGCTGTGTTACCCCAAACTTATCAATACGCTTTCTCAATACTTCGAAGGCCGAAGTGATCGCCTCATCAATCTTTTTTTCCAATACCTTCATCACCTGCTCATTGGACATGTCGGCAGTGATCTGATCTTCCAGATTCTTATTAAAGAAAATATTCTGTGATGCTAGTCTGTTTTCACCCGGAAGTGCTTGAAATGCTACGAAAAATGATTCTAAGTAGGTATCTTGACTATTTTTCTGAAGACCGGTAGCATTATTCAATGCTTGGTTGAAAGCAGCATCTTTCGAATTGTTCGCCAATCCCTTTAAGATATCCTTTACAGAAATTTGAAGAATCACATTGATTCCCCCTTTTAAGTCTAGACCTTTGTTAAGCTCCTTGTCTTTCGCTGTTTTATAATCGATCCCTAAAAAAACAGGTTCTTTGGCCAAAGAGTCCAAATATTGAAGCTCGGCGATGTCTCTCTCTGCAGATTGTTCTGCCGGAAACTTACTGTCCGCATAGGCTTTCGCATCATCTTCAACCTTGTTTGCAATATATGTGAAGGATAATTGGTACAAACTAACCAATCCAAATAATACTGCAAATACTGTAATAAGTCCTTTATTTTGCATTCTAATGGGTGTTTATATAGTTTTAAAAACGTGCAAATATAGGTTTTCAAAAAAGAATTGACAATTATTTTCTCTTTAATTACACAACAAAAAAAGACCACAAATTGTGGTCTTTTCTATACAGATTAGGATCTATTTTTATAATTCCAATTCAAAAAACAAACTACTCTCCGTATTGGTATCGGTTATATCTTCTCCTTTAAGAACTTCGTTCGCGGCGTTCAAGAGTTTGAGATTGATTCGCCAATATCCCGTCATCGTTAAGGACAACTTACCGTGATACATTTCATCCTGCGTACTATAGATTAGATCTTCGTTATTCGGGGAAGAATGATTTCCCATTCCCGGCATACGAGGGTCTACAGTCACTTTAAAGTTTTCGACCACGCTAAAAGTCATCATATCCTCCATTTTATACAAAACTGCGGTAAAGTCGTTAATGGCTACTTCCGGTGTTTTCGGCGCCACATAGGCAAGAATATAACGCACTTCATCCAATCCCGTAAACACCTGTGTTTTTTGTAGCCCATCGGAAGGCAATACGACATCCACACGCTCGGTTTTGGACATTTGCTCCCCACCAAAGGTGTAGTTTAAAGTAATATCCCAATACTCTGTGGCATTCCCCGGCATCTGAAATACTATATAACCGGTGAATACAGTTGGGTCATCGGTTGCTGATATTGCCGATGCAGGAGCCGAATGCATCATGGTTTCCATATGCATCATGGGCATCCAACTAAGGTTGGCATTCGCAATATAATTATTAGAAGCCAAATCCTTAATTCGAATAAAGACAGGGTTATAGCCCACAGTCAAATTCGTTTTTTCTGAATACAATTCCACTTTGTGGTCTGTATCGGTTATTTCATTGATCAAATAGTAGTTCTCCATAGGATCTACTATTATGTTACCTTCATCATCTTTTGAACAAGAAGAGAAGCTTAGTGCTACAACAGCTATAAATACTATATATTTTATTGTTTTCATGAGTTTTATTTTTAATGTGTTTAATTAATTGAATACGATAATGTCATAAATATGTTTCGGCCCATTCGCGGAATATTATTCCAATCTGAATAGGTTGAATAGCTGACATCGAAAATGTTCTCGATACCCGCTTTGGCATATAAATCGTTTTTACTAATAATAAGACGTCGCCCCAAGGTAGCCGAAACGACTGCATAGGCCTTTGTTTGATTTTCACCATAGATAGGGCTAAAATTCTCCTGTACGGCATTCCCTGAAACCGATACAGATCCCGACATGCGTTTTCCTTTATAAACCATTGTGGACGAATACGCCAACGGACTTATAAGTGGTAGATTTTTCCCGGTATCATCAGTTCCTCGGTGCCAGGACAACCGTGCATTCCAGCGCACGTCTTTTAGCAACTTGTATTCAATAGAAAAAGCCGAATTGAAAATTTGCGCATAATCCAGGTTGGTATACACCTTCACACCAGTAGCTCCAATGGTCATGGTGGACAAATCTGAGTTTACAACGCCTATGATATAATTCGGAATATGAAAGAAGTTGGCTTCAGTAGAAATCTGCCATTTTTCTTTTTTGAACGAAATAACCGCATTTGCCTCAAATGATTGCTCCGTTTGCAAATTGGGATCACCAATATAATCATGTGCATCGAAACTATTGAATAAGTAAAAACCATATCCTTCAGAAACCGACGGCGCACGTTCGCCATAACCTCCTCCTGCACTCAAACTGAACGCATTCACTTCCTTGTTCAGCACTACCGAAAAACTCTTCAATACACGTGTATTGGTACGATTCATTTCAGGATAGAAGATCTTCAAACTATTCAGTCCAAAATCATCGGCTACCGTATTCCTATGCAAGCCCAAACGTGTGGATAGCGCTATCGAAAATTCCTTTAAGGAAATTACATCTCCAATATATATCCCCGAATTTAAGGTTCGGACATCCGGCCAGGTCAACATAAACATTACCGGTTCATTGGGGTCGCTGGGATACATGGTCATTTCGGCAATCGAACGATTGTAAAAACCGTCAATTTTAACATTGAATAGATGCGTTGCCATTTTCCAATTTGCCTGCGAGTATGCCCCAAAAGTCTCACTCCAGCCCGGCATATCCATATGAATAGGCACATCGGGGCGTTTGGTATCGTCCATGACGTGCTTTACATAATTGTAATAGGCTTTGGTGTCCCAATTGGTGACATTTTCGGAAATTGAATCCTGTGTCCAACTTACGGAAGTGATAATAGCCCGTGCCAAAGAAACATCCATGGTAAGGGCGGGATATCCTACATCATTGGCCTCATCAAATATTAAGGTGGCCGCTAATTTATTTCCTTCGGAAGGCTGAAAGCCTGAATTCAGTGAAAAATTGTACTTCTCAAATTGCGAGAAAGCAACTTCTTTTCCATCGCCTGCAACATAGTTGTCGGCCTTCCTATAAATAACATCACCATCTATGTAAAATGTAGGTTTTGAATAATTCAGTTCCCCACCTATTACGCGCAAATTATTGTTGCTTTCGAAGGCATTTTCTATGCTTCCATACAACCCCTTATCCTTAAACCGGCTGTGGCCTAATTTTAGATTGATGCCTCCTCCAATTATATTTCCGAAGACAGCTCCCTGTTGCCCCGATTGAATTTGCGCTTCCTCCAAATTTGAAACATCCACATAGGAGGTGGTGGGATCCATTTTATCGGTACAGGCTCCAAAGATCTGCATGCCATCTATGGTCACCGCAAGCCTTTCGGAGGTCATATTGTTCAATGACGGCTCCCAGGCATAGGCACCTCGTTTTATGAGATTCACCTTTTGTGCCGTTTCCAAATATTCATCCAAAGACGACAATGGCTTAAATTGTGTTTGGTGGTGCAAACGTTTATTAGCACTAAGTATGATTACTTCGTTTAAGTGAACGGGAAGTAGGTATGTACTGTCTATTTCTGTTTCTTGAGCCTTTATGCCTCGCGGCATTAACAGCATCATAAAAACTAGGAAACAAACACCATATTCCCTGCCGAACCCCTTAGAAAGGGTCGGCCAGAATTTATTTTGATTCATTTTCTGGAATTTTGATTTTTAACTACTTATATAGTAAGGTGTAAAAATCAGGCTTCGGGAGGTTTGGGAATTACATAGACAAATAAGGAAGAAAAACCTATCTGATCTTCAGAATTTATTTGCTTTTCAATATTTAAATCAGGCATCGAAAAATGATACGAAACCAAAGATTCAAGAAAAACTACTTGTTGTGAAAATTCAAAGGTATTCGACTTATTAAACGGATTTGTTTCGGCATCCTTTGCCTCTTTAGAAAGTTGTTTGGAGAGGTAACATTTACCATTACATTGCATCTCGGGCTTATCCCGATTCTCGCAAAGTTTTTCAATAATGTAATTATAGTTTACCACATAATCCACCACCGGCCATAAGGGCTTTGAAAGAATGAATACGGATGCTACAATGAGAATTACATTTTTCACATCGCAAAGATATTAAAGACACCCTGCTATAAAGAATGATTTTTGTCACATTTTTAAAGAAAACAGCTCGGTTTCTAAAATACACTATGTTTTTTGAAAACTTTCAAAATTTGTGAACTTTTAATTGTTAATAAAATCTTATATATCTCATTTTTAACTGTTTAAGCAATTTTGCTTGACAACTTATTTTTTACATTTTAAAATTTAATACTTCTATTTCACTATATTTACATACCAAAATTATTCCAACAAAACATTTCAACAAAAAACCTCCAAATGCAAGAAAATAAAGTTGCCGAAATTCAAAAAACCTATACTCAAGAAGAAGCTTTTAATGCCTCCATCGATTATTTTAATGGAGATGATCTCGCCGCTCGAGTTTGGATTAACAAATACGCTTTAAAAGACTCCAAAGGAAATCTTTACGAAAAAACTCCCAACGATATGCACAGACGTATCGCTCGAGAAATTGCTCGAATTGAGCAACGATACCCAAATCCGTTAAGCGAAGAAGCCGTTTTTGAAGTCATTAAAGATTTTAAATATATTGTCCCACAGGGCAGCCCTATGGCGGGTATTGGCAACCCCTATCAGATTGCCTCACTTTCAAACTGTTTTGTCATTGGTAATGAAGGGGATTCCGACTCCTACGGAGGCATTATGAAAATAGACCAAGAACAAGTGCAATTGATGAAACGTCGCGGGGGTGTGGGTCACGATTTATCGCACATTCGACCCAAGGGTTCGCCTGTTAAGAATTCGGCACTTACCTCTACCGGGATTGTTCCTTTTATGGAACGCTATTCAAATTCTACTCGCGAAGTTGCTCAGGATGGGCGTCGCGGGGCGTTAATGCTTTCCGTTTCTATCAATCATCCAGATTCTGAAGATTTTATTGATGCAAAAATGGAACAGGGAAAAGTTACGGGAGCCAATGTTTCGGTACGTATTGATGATGCCTTTATGCAAGCGGTAAAAGACGGCACTAATTATACCCAAAAATATCCTGTAAATAGTGATAATCCAAGGTTTTCAAAGGATATGGAAGCCGGAAGATTGTGGAATAAAATAGTTCATAATGCTTGGAAATCGGCAGAACCGGGCATCCTTTTTTGGGATACCATTATCAAGGAGTCGGTTCCAGATTGTTATTCGGATCTTGGCTTTAAAACCGTGTCTACCAATCCATGTGGCGAAATTCCCCTGTGCCCCTATGACTCCTGTCGTTTACTGGCCATTAATTTGTTTTCGTACGTTGAAGCGCCATTTACAAAAGAAGCATATTTCAATTTTCCGCTATTCAAAAATCACATTGCCATAGCACAACGAATAATGGATGACATTATCGATTTGGAACTTGAAAAGGTAGACGCTATTATTGCTAAGATCGATGCCGACCCACAGAGCGATGAGGTAAAAGCCGTTGAAAAAAACCTGTGGCTAAATATTAAACGAAAAGCCATAGAAGGCCGAAGAACAGGCATTGGGATTACTGCTGAAGGCGATATGCTTGCCGCCTTAGGAATAAAATACGGAAGTCAGGAAGGAATTGATTTTTCAGTTGAAATACACAAGACGGTTGCATTAGAAGCCTATCGTGCTTCGGTTTATGCAGCGAAAGAAAGAGGGGCTTTCAAAATATTCGATTCTGAAAAAGAAAAGAACAATCCCTTTATTCTTCGGCTCAAAGAAGCCGATGAAAAATTGTATTTCGATATGCTGGAATACGGACGAAGAAATATAGCACTACTTACCATTGCGCCAACAGGGACCACAAGTTTAATGACACAGACTACCTCGGGTATCGAGCCGGTCTTTCTTCCTGTTTACAAAAGAAGAAGAAAGGTAAATCCCAACGATAAAAATGTACGCGTAGATTTTGTAGATGATGTTGGGGACAGCTGGGAAGAATATGTCGTATTTCATCACCGATTTAAGCAATGGATGGAGGTGAATGGTATTGCCACTGACAAAAATTATAGCCAACAAGAATTGAATAAAATAATAAAGAAATCACCTTATTTTAAGGCTACTTCGAACGATGTAGATTGGTTGAGCAAAGTGCGAATGCAGGGTGCTGTTCAAAAATGGGTAGATCATTCTATTTCCGTAACCATAAATTTACCCAACGAAGCCACCGAAGAATTGGTTGGGAAACTCTACCTAGAAGCTTGGCAAGCGGGTTGTAAGGGTGTTACCGTATATCGAGATGGTTCACGCTCTGGGGTATTGATTTCGAACGAAGAAAAGAACGAAGAAGAGGCCGATACCTTGACGGCCTTCCCTACAAAACGCCCGGAAACCTTAGTTGCAGATGTGGTTCGTTTTCAGAACAACAAAGACAAATGGATTGCTTTTATTGGCTTAATTGATGAAAAACCCTATGAAATATTTACCGGTTTTTCCGATGATGAAGATGGAATTTTAATTCCGCGATGGGTCAATGAAGGGACAATTATTAAAAATAGAAACGAGGATGGAACTTCGCGATATGATTTTCAGTACAAAAACAAAAGAGGCTATAAAACCACTATTGAAGGGCTTTCACATAAATTTAATCCAGAGTATTGGAACTATGCAAAATTAATTTCTAGCACATTACGCCATGGAATGCCTATTGACAAAGTGGTGGAGCTTATCAATAGTTTACAACTGGACAGCGAGAGTATTAACACTTGGAAAAACGGTGTGGCCCGTGCCTTAAAACGATACATTGCCAATGGCACCGAAGCGCACAAACAAAAATGTGAGAACTGTAATAGTACCACACTTATTTACCAAGAGGGCTGTCTAACCTGTAAGGATTGCGGTTCTTCGAAGTGTGGGTAATTATAAACTACATCTTATCATACAATAAAAAAGCCGGCTAAATGCCGGCTTTTCAATTCTTAAGAAATAGCTTACTAAAATTACAATTCCAGTAAATCGTTTGTTTTTCTTACACCTTCGGCACTTTCCTGCATGTGGGCTTTTTCAGCAGCATTGAGTTCAATCGAAACTATTTTTTCAATACCGTTTTTACCAATTAACACAGGCACTCCGATACAGATATCGTTTAAATTATATTCTCCTTCTAACATGGTTGAACATGGGAACATTTTTTTCTGGTCACAGGCGATCGCTTGCACCATGGCCGATACGGCAGCTCCCGGAGCATACCAGGCTGAGGTTCCTAGCAATTTGGTCAAAGTAGCACCTCCTACCTTGGTATCTTCTTTCACCTGTTCCAACCGCGCTTCCGACATAAAGGCGGAAACCGGCACACTATTTCGGGTTGCCAAACGCGTCAACGGCACCATTCCGGTGTCGCTATGGCCGCCAATTACCATACCGTCCACATCGCTAATAGGGGCATCTAAGGCTTCCGCGATACGATACTTAAAGCGTGCGCTATCTAAGGCACCACCCATCCCGATGATTCGGTTTTTCGGCAGCCCTGTTGTCTTGTGTGCCAAATAGGTCATGGTGTCCATAGGGTTGCTCACCACGATCAAAATGGTATTCGGAGAATGTTGTACCAAACTCGCTGAAACCGATTTCACAATTCCTGCATTGATTCCAATTAATTCTTCGCGGGTCATTCCGGGCTTACGTGGAATTCCGCTGGTAATGACACAGATATCACTCCCTGCAGTTTTACTATAATCGTTGGTGGCTCCGACAATTCTTGTATCAAATCCGTTTAATGAAGCGGTTTGCATTAGATCCATTGCTTTCCCTTCGGCGAATCCTTCTTTAATATCAACTAAAACGACTTCGCTTGCAAAATTTTTAATGGCAATGTACTCGGCACAACTTGCGCCCACAGCACCTGCTCCAACAACTGTTACTTTCATTTGGTATTATTTTAAGTGTTATTTGAATATATTTCTGAAAATGGGTTTTTCTGAAATGCGTCGCAAAAGTACAATTATCTGAGGTAAAAAGAGATAAGAATTGGTTAAAAACAAAGGCGTTCGAAAAAAATTCCGAACGCCTCTTGTAAAATAATAATCGCTTAAGCGTCTATATTGGCATAGACCGCATTTTTTTCGATGAATTCACGTCTTGGCGGCACCTCATCTCCCATTAACATGGAGAAAATACGATCTGCTTCGGTACCGTTATCAATGGTTACTTGGCGCAAGGTTCTAAACTCCGGATTCATTGTGGTATCCCACAATTGTTCGGCGTTCATTTCCCCAAGACCTTTATAACGTTGGATATTGGCACTGCCTCCAAATTTCTCGTTGATTTCGTCGCGTTCTTTATCGGACCAGGCATATTCTTTTTTGGCACCTTTCTTCACTAAATACAAGGGAGGAGTAGCAATGTATACATAACCGGCCTCAACCAATTCCTTCATATATCGGAAAAAGAAAGTCAAGATAAGGGTAGAAATATGACTACCATCCACGTCGGCATCACACATGATGACCACCTTGTGATAGCGTAATTTATCTAAATTCAAGGCTTTACTATCCTCTTCGGTACCAATGGTAACTCCCAGTGCCGTATAGATATTTCGAATTTCTTCATTTTCGAACACCTTGTGCTGCATGGCTTTTTCCACATTCAAAATCTTTCCTCGAAGTGGTAAAATAGCTTGAAAATTTCGGTCACGTCCTTGTTTGGCTGTTCCCCCTGCCGAATCTCCCTCCACTAGGAACACTTCGCATTTAGTTGGATCCTGTTCAGAGCAATCGGAAAGTTTACCGGGTAAACCTCCTCCGCTCATCACGGTTTTACGCTGCACCATTTCACGCGCCTTTCGAGCTGCGTGACGGGCCGTCGCCGCTAAGATTACCTTTTGCACAATGGTTCGGGCATCATTTGGATTTTCTTCCAAATAGTTTTCGAGCATTTCTGAAACTGCCTGACTCACAGCTGCGGTCACTTCACGGTTTCCCAATTTCGTCTTGGTTTGCCCTTCAAACTGAGGCTCGGCAACTTTTACCGAAATAATAGCGGTTAGCCCTTCACGAAAATCATCTCCCGAAATTTCGAATTTCAGTTTATCCAACATTCCTGACGCATCCGCATATTTTTTCAAAGTACGGGTTAATCCTGCACGGAACCCACTTAAATGTGTACCCCCTTCATGGGTATTGATATTATTTACGTAGCTATGTAAATTTTCATTGTACGAGGTATTATACACCATCGCAACCTCAACAGGAATTTCGTTCTTCTCCCCTTCCATGGAGATCACATCTGCGATCAATGGCTCGCGGTTTCCATCCAAAAAACGGATAAATTCTTTCAGTCCTTCTTCGCTGTGAAATTTTTCAGTTACAAATTCACCCTTGTCGTCTTTATGGCGTTTATCGGTTAGGGTAATGTTTAATCCCTTATTCAAAAACGACAATTCCCGCAGTCTACTAGCTAGGGTATCGTAATTATATTCTAATGATTGTTGAAATATCTGAGAGTCTGGCTTAAAAGTAACTATAGTTCCTCTGTAATCGGTTTCTCCAACCGGCTTTACCGGATACATGGTTTTTCCGCGTTCGTACTCTTGTTCCCAAATTTTACCGTCACGGTGCACGGTTGCCTTTAGATTTTCCGAAAGTGCGTTTACCACCGAAACTCCTACTCCATGTAATCCTCCTGATACCTTATAAGAATCCTTATCGAATTTTCCTCCGGCACCAATTTTGGTCATAACCACTTGTAAGGCCGAAACACCTTCTTTTTTATGGATATCGACCGGAATTCCACGTCCGTTATCTTTTACCGTAACCGAATTGTCCTCGTTGATCCAAACATCAATGGTGTCACAGTAACCGCCCATGGCCTCATCAATGGAATTATCCACCACTTCGTATACCAAATGATGCAAGCCTCGAACCCCTACATCACCTATATACATGGAGGGACGCATGCGCACATGTTCCATTCCTTCTAACGCCTGAATACTATCGGCTCCGTAACTGCCTTTTTTTTGTTCTTCGCTCATAAAAATTAGATTGTTTTTCTCAATTTTTTCGTAACGAACAAATATAACAAAACCCCTACTAAAATATAGGGATTCGGCGATTTATACCAGTGAAGTTATTAACAATTTTTGTGCAAAAAACACCTCCACGATCGGTTCTAAAAATTAATTCCAGAAATGTTGTTAGTTGGATGCACTAGAAGCGACCAATTTTGCGTTATAGTTCAGAAAAAAAAACCATGAAAAAAAATATCACCGGAGTTTTGTGCTTTATCTGCCTATTATTTTCGACCGTAACACTACAGGCTCAATCCTTCCCTAAAATGGATACAAGTCCGATGGACTTGGTCTTAGCGCGACCTGAACGCAATGCACAACCAACTGCTAGAGTAATCTACAGCAGACCCTCAAAAAAGGGCCGAACCATTTTTGGAGAGTTAGTTCCTTATGATGAGGTATGGCGAACCGGGGCCAACGAAGCTACCGAACTCACGCTATACCAACCCATGAAGCTTGGTAATACCCGCTTGGAAGCCGGAAATTATACCTTGTATACAATCCCCGGAAAGGAGCATTGGACCGTAATTATCAACAGCGACACCAACGTTTGGGGCACTTACAGCTATAAAAAAGAAAAAGATGTAGCAAGAATCATCGTTCCTGCTAAAGAGGCAGCAGCGACGACCGAATCGCTTTCTATGGTGTTCCGTCCAGATAGTTCGGGACCCACCTTGATGATTGGCTGGGACAACGTCTATATTGAAATTCCTTTTAAGAATTTATAAAACCGATTAAAAGTAGGGGAATTAGGGAATGTTCAAATACTTATGTGTTTGTAGCGAAACCTTCCATTTTGGGTGTTGCATCACATAATCTACAATAAGGGGGATTACGGTATCGCGTTTGCTCCATTCGGGTTGTAAATACAAAATGCAGTCCTTACCAACTTTGGCGGCCTGTTCTTCGGCAAATCTGAAATCATCCTTGTTGTAAACAATCACCTTCAACTCATTTGCTACTTTATAGATCTCAGCTTTGGGAAGTTTAATTTTTTTCGGTGATAGGCAGATCCAATCCCAAGTACCTGTTAGCGGATAGGCCCCCGAAGTTTCAATATGCACCTGCATGCCCTTTTCCTTGAATTGCGTTGTCAACGGGCCCATGTCCCAAGTTAAAGGTTCTCCTCCCGTAACGACCACCGTTTTCGAATAGCGTACGGCGTTATTTACAATGGCTTCGGAAGCGGTGGGCGGATGTAATTCGGCGTTCCAACTTTCCTTTACATCACACCAATGACAGCCTACATCACAACCTCCTATTCGCACAAAATAGGCGGCGGTACCCTTGTGATAGCCTTCTCCTTGAATGGTATAAAATTCTTCCATTAACGGAAGCATTTCTCCTTTTGCAACTAGTGTTTGAATTTCGGTTTTCATCGTGTGCAAAAGTACTTCTTTTAGCGGGTTGTTCTACCATATCTATTCTGAATTTACCTATTTTTGCTACTTAAATTTTAGTTGCAAGACTACAATTGTTACTTTTATCAAAAATTTAGGAGATGGCAGATACACAGGCTTTTTTTGACTATATCACCACCGGAAACACTTTTAAGGGCGATGCAATTATTATGGGCGCTGCCATGCTGGATGGTGAAACCGTGACCAATGCCTTGGTTAAGATTCCGCTTAAGACCATAAATCGTCACGGACTTATAGCCGGAGCAACAGGGACCGGTAAGACGAAAACTCTTCAGGTATTGGCTGAAAATCTTTCAGAAAAAGGAATTCCTGTACTGCTCATGGATATGAAAGGCGACCTAAGTGGTATCGCGCAACCCAGTCCGGGGCATCCAAAAATTGACGAACGTCATGAAAAGATTGGAATCCCTTTCGAAGCCAAAAAATTTCCGGTTGAAATCTTATCACTTTCAGAACAAAAAGGGGTGCGTATGCGTGCTACCGTTAGTGAATTTGGACCGGTACTGCTCTCCCGAATTATGGATCTCAGCGAAACCCAGTCGGGTATCGTTTCGGTTATCTTTAAATATTGTGACGACAACAAGCTTCCTTTGCTGGATTTGAAAGACTTTAAAAAAATCCTTCAGTATTCCACCGACGAAGGAAAGGATGAACTATCAAAAGATTACGGCCGGATTTCTTCTGCCTCAACAGGTGCAATCCTTCGAAAAGTAGTGGAACTGGAACAGCAAGGCGGTGACCTCTTCTTCGGAGAAAAATCGTTTGACACCGATGATCTGCTGCGCATCGATGAAAATGGCATGGGCTATATCAATATACTACGTCTGACCGATATTCAAGACCGCCCAAAATTATTTTCAACCTTTATGTTATCGCTATTGGCCGAAATATACGCCACCTTCCCCGAACAAGGCGATAGCGGCAGACCCGAATTGGTCATTTTTATAGACGAGGCCCACTTAATTTTTAATGAAGCGAGTAAGGCATTGCTCAACCAGATTGAAAGTATAGTAAAGCTGATTCGCTCAAAGGGCGTTGGTC
The DNA here is from genome assembly GCF_019913785.1 of Altibacter sp. GTDB lineage: Bacteria > Bacteroidota > Bacteroidia > Flavobacteriales > Flavobacteriaceae > Altibacter. The sequence continues at coordinate 67,792 of NZ_JAIOHK010000033.1, read as the reverse complement.
TCTATTTTGTCACCCAAAACCCCACCGATGTTCCCGAAGCGGTATTGAGTCAGTTAGGTTTAAAAATACAACATGCATTACGTGCGTTTACGGCCAAGGACAGAAAGGCCATCAAATTAACAGCCGAGAATTATCCTATTTCAGAATACTACAAAACCGACGAAGTACTAACCTCCCTCGGAATTGGCGAGGCATTGATTTCGGCTTTAAATGAAAAGGGAATCCCTACACCTTTGGCCGCAACCATGCTACGCGCCCCTATGAGCCGGATGGACGTGTTGGAAGATCAAGAGTTGAAAGAGCTGATTACCGATTCGAAACTCGTTAGAAAATACAACGAAGAAATTGATCGCGAAAGCGCCTACGAACTTCTCAATAAAAAAATTGAAATTGCCGATCGCGAAGAAGCCAAAGAAAAGGCCAAGGAAGAACGAGAGGCAGCAAGTCGTTCTACTTCAAGAAGTCGAAGTACCCGAACCCGGCAAAGCACTTTGGTAAAAACCTTAACAAGTCCCACTGTAATACGCAGCGTGTTGGGAATTCTTGGAAAAATGATGCGTTAATAGTTAAATTAGATAAATTTAGATGAAAAAGACCCTGTTATTTGGTGCGTTGATAGCGCTGTTATTTGTACAATGCGGAAAAGACAACGATCCGTTTTTAATTAAGCAAGGCGCCATCGGCAACTTGACCAAAGAAATACAAATGAAGCAGATTGATTCGATCTTTGCGCAAGATTCGATCGTGAAACTTAACCCAATCCCCGATGCCCTGGGCACACAGGGTGAAGTGGAAATCTATGAAAAGGGCGGTGCCTTATTATTATTGCTGTCGCCAGATGACGAAAGTGATCCTGAATCTGTGATTACTAATATCCAAATTTTCGATGACCGATATAAAACAGAGAAGGGTTTGTCTAAGAATAGCACGTTCAAATCTGTGAAAGACAACTATATTATTGCAGATATTGAGACTACAATTAACTCGGTGGTAGTGTTCTTAAAGGATAGCGATGTCTTTATCACCATCGATAAAAAACAACTGCCCGAAAATTTGCGGTATGATATGGGTATCACTATTGAAGCAAGTCAGATCCCGGATGAAGCCACCTTTAAATATTTTATGGTGGGTTGGGATACTTTTGAATAGTAGCAAAAAATTATCTGAATAAAAAGCCTTCATAAACGAAGGCTTTTTTAATATCCAGAATAAATAGTACCTTAAACTTTCAAAATCAGATTCATGAAGCTGCTTCTATTTCTTTTTTTTATTCCGCTTCTATCCGTTGCACAACCTATTGAAATGTACGCTCCCTCCAATGAGCATCCCTTTGGAAGATTAAATCCTGAAGCTCCCAAAGAAGTTGGGGATTCTGAGCAACTCATTGGTAGCTGCGATTGTATTTCTACCACCCGAAAAGCTGACCAGAGCTGGGGGGAGCCTCAAAAAATGACCTGGACCTTTAAGTACATTCTAAACGGCATGGGAGTACAGGATGAGTCGTACAAGGAAGATGGCAGTCATTCGGGAAGTATACGCCAGTTTATCGCCGACAGTAGTAAATGGTATGTGCATTGGTATTCAAATGGTACACCGAGTACGTCACTCCCCACCTGGGTAGGTGGTAAAAGAGGCGATAGCATTGTCCTGTATAATGAGCAAAAGGCACCCAATGGGACGGACGGATTCTATCGGCTTACCTTTAGTGATATTTCTGAAAAAGGATTTAATTGGATGGGTGAGTGGGTTAATACGGCTGAAACATTTGCGTTTCCCACTTGGAAAATTGAATGTATTAAGCGGATTCCGGCTTCGGACAAAGCAATCATTTTAAAGAATACCGAAGCTTTTTCCAAAGCGTATATGGATTCCGATTATGAAGCTCTGGCTAACATTTATTCCGAAGATGGGAAAATATTCCCTATGAATGCCGATATTATTAGCGGTAGGGAGGCTATTATGAAAAGATGGGTTCTAGCTGAAGGAACAAAGGTCCTTCATCACAAAGTGACACCTTCAGAAATAAAAATAATAGGAGATTACGCATACGACTATGGCTATTATGAAGGAAGGACACGAACCACGGCACCATTGGAAATTGCATTTAAAGGAAAATACGTGATCGTTTGGAAAAAACACAAAGGCGATTGGAAAATCTATTTAGACATTTGGAACCCGCTTAAAAACTAATAAGTATGAAAAAACTCACACTCCTAATCGTGGCGCTCGTCTTTATGACCGGCTGTAAGAACGATACCAAGAAAAATGAAGAATCGTCGGCGGTTCCAATAGAAACAACTTCAAAAGTTGCATGTACTCGTGAAGCCACTTTTGGAGATGTGACTTTTTGTTTCCCAAATATCGAGGGACAGACAGAATGTTATACCCACCCGGTGATCAATACACGTGTGAATGCCTTTAATGATCCTGACAACGAGATTCTGGGATATTATATCAGCAATACCAATTACGAAAATGTGGATAATCTCGATGGGGTTTCGTACGATGATTATTACCAGATTTACGCCCCCAACTTGGCCAAAAACTATCGAATGACCACAGCCGAGATGAATCAGATTATGGGTATGATGACCACGGGTTTCTTGGACAAAACGATGGATGAAGTAAATGAAAGTGACTCATTTTCGAAGAATGACATCGCAATTACGCAACCCATGCTAATTGAAAAATACACCTTGAATTCGAATTCTTCCACCATGATTGTTTTAATGAGTATTACGAATACTTCCGAAAATAAAACAATGGCAGTTTCAATGAATGCCCTAATTGTGAAGGATCGCATTGTATTTGTGACGCACTATTTGGATTATAAAGACGACGCTTCGATCACTTCTTTGAAAAAAAACACGGCCCACTTTGTTGAGAAGTTCATGGATGCCAATAGCTAAGTAAATCAAAAACCAAAATATGTCCAGCATACCTCCTTTTCATTTGGCAATTCCGGTGGATAATCTCGCGGAATGTAGCAGATTCTATCGTGAAGTACTTGGCTTCGGCCAGGGTCGAAGTAGTGATCATTGGGTAGATTTTGATTGCTTCGGGCACCAGTTGGTGCTCCATTATAAAGAAAAAACTTCAGAACAAATCACTAGCAATCCGGTAGATGGTAAGGTTGTTCCCATACCTCATTTCGGAGTGGTTTTAGACATGGAGACCTTTACCCTCTTTTCAGAAAAACTAAGAGCAAAAAAGGTGAAATTTATTATCGAGCCTTATATCCGATTTAAAGGGGAGGTGGGTGAGCAGGCCACCATGTTCTTTACAGACCCTTCCGGGAATGCCCTAGAGTTTAAGGCATTCCGAGACAGGGATCAATTGTTTGCCACCTAATCTGCAAGATTAGAATAAGACATCCACAAATTAACAGTCGGGATGGCTTGGATCGGTACATGGATTACATTGTCCAATGGCATCGCCATGTGCCAAATGTGCAGGTAGTGCATTTACGCTAATTACAATGGTATGCGCATTTGCCGGATTTCCAGGAGGAATATGACAAATGGCAATCTTATCACCGGCATCAGCCTTGTTTTCACTAAAACTGAATGACATGCATGCCAATAGCACGACGCCTAAAATTAAGCTTACTTTTTTCATAACTAAAGATTTATATTGGTTAATTGATATATAAATGTAGTACATAATTCTTACAAATTGAAAGAGAATACCTACAATTTGACGAAGTGCAATATTCTTCGCTGAAAAACAGTATCTTTAATTAAAATCTATTTTAGCAGCATTCTCAGCCTCATGAAAACCATTAATATTAACATTATCCAACAGATTTTAGTGCTTCTGCTTATCGTGGTAATGGGCGGACTCATATTTAGAGAAATACTGCCCTATTTTTCGGGGGTATTGGGTGCAATTACTATTTATGTATTGCTGCGGAAGTGGATGGTACGCTTAGTAAAAAAAGGGTGGCGCCCCAGTATTGCAGCTAGTTTCTTGATGTTTTTATCCTTTGTTGGTATTTTAATTCCGGTAATTGGCATTGTAGTAATGCTGACCAATAAAATTGGCAATGCTGTTAAGAATTCGGAGAAGGTGGTGGATGCGTTCAAAATACAATTGGTCTCTTGGGAAGAGCAATTAGGCTATAACCTAAGCTCACAAATCAATGTATCGGCTATTTCTTCTTGGCTTACAGAGAACCTTCAGAGTATTGCCGGAAGTACTTTTCACATAGTTATTTCGATTGGGATTATGTATTTCATGTTGTACTATATGTTTATAAACAAGCGTACCCTTAAAGATACCGTTTCGGATATAGTACCCTTCAGCAACAAGAATATTAAAATTATAGGAAAGGAAGTCCAAGCCATGGTTCGCTCAAATGCATTGGGAATCCCGTTAGTTGCCATCGCCCAAGGAATTGTAGCTCTAATTGGTTTTTTAATCTTTGGGATTGAGGACCCCTTCTTTTGGTTTGTTATTGTTACTATAGGGTCTATGATTCCGTTTGTAGGCACCCTCATTGGCATCTTACCGGTGTTTATCTTAACCTTGTCTACAGGTCAGTCATTTCAGGCTTGGGGTATTTTAATTTACGGTGTGGTGATTGTAGGTTCAACGGACAATATCATTAGACTCTACGTACTGAAAAAGTTAGACAATGTCCATCCGCTGATTACCTTGATAGGTGTTATTGTTGGAGTTCCTTTATTTGGATTTATTGGCCTGATTTTCGGGCCGCTACTAATAAGTCTGTTTTTAATAGTATTGCGTATTTACCGAAACGAATACGGAAGCAATTCTTTAGAGGAGACTCCTTAGATTTTTCGCTGCACTCTTGCCAATAAGGTGTTTTTAAGTAACATTGCGATGGTCATAGGGCCTACACCTCCAGGAACCGGGGTAATAAAGGACGCCTTTTTGCTTACATTCTCAAAATCCACATCACCCGTTATGACATAACCTTTCGGGCTGGAGTCATCCGGAACCCTCGTGATTCCAACATCGATGATCACAACGTCGTCTTTGACCATTTCGGCTGTTAAAAAATTTGGAACGCCTAAAGCAGAAATTATTATATCTGCCTGAGATGTAATTTGCGCAATATCCTTGGTATTACTATGTGTCAATGTCACGGTACTGTCACCCGGCCACCCTTTGCGACTCATCAGAATACTCATAGGGCGTCCAACGATGTGGCTTCTGCCTATCACAACCGTATGTTTTCCTTTGGTTTCTACCTTATAACGTGCTAAAAGCTCTAGGATTCCAAAGGGAGTAGCAGGTATAAATGTGGACATGTCTAGTGCCAACTTCCCAAAATTTTCGGGATGGAAACCATCCACGTCCTTGCTGGGATCAACCGCCATTAACACTTTCTGTGTATCGATCTGGGGTGGCAATGGCAACTGAATAATAAATCCGTCGATATCGTCATTTTCATTCAACTCCTTAATTTTGCGCAACAGTTCTTCTTCACTGGTGGTATGCGGCAAGCAGATCATGGTAGACTCGAATCCAACACGTTCACACGACCGTACTTTGCTCCCCACATAGGTCAAACTCGCTCCATCTTCGCCAACAATCACAGCGGCCAGATGCGGGACCTTTTCACCATTGTCCTTCATTTTTTGCACTTCGGCAGCGATCTCATTTTTGATATCGTTGGAAACTTTTTTACCGTCGAGTATGGTCATAGTTAAGGTGTTCTTTTCAGATTAAAAATAGCTTAGTTATTTCATTTTTCCCATCATCTGCATCATCTTACGGCCTCCGCCCCCTTGCATCATCTTCATCATCTTGCTCATTTGCTCAAATTGCTTCAGCAACTGATTTACCTGAGTTACCGAGGTGCCACTTCCTTTGGCGATACGCTTTTTTCTGCTTCCGTTAATCAATGCCGGTGTACTGCGTTCGGTAGGTGTCATGGAGTGAATAATAGCTTCAATATGTTTAAAGGCATCGTCATCGATATCCACATCCTTCAGTGCTTTTCCGGCTCCGGGAATCATTCCCACAAGATCCTTCATGCTTCCCATTTTCTTTACCTGTTGGATCTGCTTGATAAAATCGTCGAATCCGAATTGATTCTTGGCTATTTTTTTCTGAAGTTTTCGCGCTTCTTCTTCATCGTATTGTTCCTGGGCCCGCTCAACAAGGGAAACCACATCTCCCATACCCAGAATTCGGTCGGCCATACGTGCCGGATGAAACACGTCGATAGCATCCATCTTTTCACCGGTACCAATAAATTTTATGGGCTTATTAACCACACTTTTAATGGAGATTGCAGCTCCACCTCGCGTATCTCCATCGAGTTTGGTAAGCACAACCCCTTCGAAATTAAGTCGGTCATTAAACGCCTTTGCCGTATTTACCGCATCCTGCCCGGTCATGGCATCGACCACAAATAAGGTTTCTTGCGGATTGATTGCCTTATGCACATTGGCAATTTCGGTCATCATTTCCTCATCGACTGCCAGCCGACCGGCGGTATCAACTATCACCACATTGTGACCATTCTTTTTGGCATGCGCAATGGCGTTTTGTGCAATCTCGACAGGGTTCATATTTCCCTCTTCACTATAGACCTCAACCCCTACCTGATCTCCCACCACATGAAGCTGGTTGATTGCCGCTGGACGATATACGTCACAGGCAACGAGTAATGGCTTCTTGGATTTCTTCGATTTTAAGTAATTGGCAAGTTTCCCCGAAAAGGTTGTTTTACCACTTCCTTGTAATCCCGACATCAATATAATGGAAGGCGAAGCACTTAAATTGATTCCAGCGGTCTCGCCTCCCATCAATTCAATTAACTCATCCTTCACTAATTTCACCATCAATTGTCCGGGTTGCAACGTAGTTAATACGTTTTGTCCCAGTGCCTTTTCCTTTACGGTATTGGTGAAATCTTTGGCTATTTTAAAGTTAACATCCGCATCCAGCAACGCACGACGCACTTCTTTTAATGTCTCCGCTACGTTTACTTCGGTAATACTACCATGTCCCTTGAGGACGTGTAATGCTTTGTCTAATTTATCACTTAAATTATCGAACATAGTTCTTCTTCTTTGTAATTAACAGCACACCAATACGATCACCATGGTGTTAGCGACGGCAAAGATACTAATAGAATAGAGAGTTACAAAGTTGGAAGATGGGAAAGATTGCATGCCTTTTTCATATTTTTTGATTAACTTAGTGACACATATTCTCCCCTTTTAACAATTGAGCCCGGTTGTTATACCCTTAATATCTAATCTTAATCTAAAAACCATGCGTAAAATCTATCGTTATAGAGAACTGTCTTACCAAGTTGATGATACCACTGAGGTAAATTTTACTGTTGATTTTATTTCTGATGGCAATCTTGGTAAAACCGTAATCTATCAGCCCCATTTGGGAAATCCTGAGATCGAAAATTCAGGAACCGTTAGCATTGGAACCGGAGCACAACTCCGGGGAAGAATCACCATCGTTATTACCGAAGTCACCAACCTCAACCCGAATGAAGATGAGATACGGATAGCGTATCAACTTAATGACGAATTCCTCGTTGAGCATCACAATCTCAAATCGGAAGAAGATAATCCCACCATCGTTTTATTTATAAAATTTCCTACGCCATGAAGTATCAATTGATGTTATTAATGGTATGGTTGCCAACAGTTTTTTTGGCACAAGACAAGTTAAATCTGTTGAGAGCTCCTACCTCCCCTGCCTCCGGTATTTTAGACTTACAGCCCAAAGTCGTCTTACAACCAAAATCGTATCAAGCTCTGGAAACAGCGCTGTATTCGAATTTCTTAAATAGTAATTATGATGCGGTGATCCCAACCGATTTTGCCTTAGAATTTACACCGTATTGGACCGAAAACCACAAATTATCACTCGCCAATTACCTCTATCCCGAAGCATTTATGGATCATTTGGTTCGAAATTCTTCCATCTCCCTCGCCTCTACGCAAAACTTTATTTTAGGCGACAGCACTGCTTCTAATGGCCTAGCATTTGGGTATCGCACCTCCTTCTTTTTTCCGAATAAAAAAGATAAGGAAATCACGACCGCTAAAATTGCGGCTATACAAAATGACAATAGTTTAAAATCACGAATCGAAGCACAGGCCTTTGGCCTCGTCTTGAATGAATCTGTTGGCGACAAAAAGGAATTCATTACTGCAATGCGAGATACAGTCTCCAACGCCATCACGAAATACGGGAGATACAATACTCCAAAAGAAATGAAGGCCATGATTGAGACCATATTGGGGAAGATGGAAACCTTGCCCGAGCTGACTGTCACCACTCAGGATGCCTTTCTAGATGCATTTCGAGCCATCATCGATGCGGAGGTAAAAACCTATATTTCTATCGAAGAATTACAAGTATACCTGAAAGAACGTCAGGGGCTTACTATTGACATAGCCTTAGCATCTCTATTGAATTTTCCAACGAATTCGTTCGAATTCTCCTATCTTCCGAAGAGTTCGATTTGGGTTACTCCTTCGTATCGCTTTTCTGAAAAATTTGAATTTCTAAAGCTCCTAGCTGTATTTCGATACGAATGGTATCTGGATGATTATTATCGTCGCTATTTCCCCGAAGCGACCACCTATCAAAACAACATAGACTATGGGGTTTCACTTTCAACAGATTTTAAACGCTTCTCCGTACAATTCGAATTGGTGGGACGCAGTAGTAGTGCTACCATTCCTTCGGGTACGGATGCCCAGGGGAATGAATTATTCAGAAAAGAAAAAGACAGTGATGTACAATATATGGGCACGTTCAATTACAACCTTACCGATCAAATTGTGTTGAGCTATACCTTGGGAAGTAAATTTGATGCGATCCTTAACCCTGATGAGACCTTGGTGTCCTTACTATCACTAAATTTTGGTTTTGGGAGTCCGACTTCAAACGATTTAGACCTGTCAAAAAATTGAAATCGTTTGTTTACATTTAGCGTGTATAAGCCACCTATTTGTGAAACACATTACTCGAACCGTCTGGATTCTTTCATTGGTGAGTCTGTTTACTGATACCGCCAGTGAAATGTTGTACCCCATACTGCCCATTTACTTACAAACGATTGGGTTTTCGGTGGTTTTGATCGGTATCCTGGAAGGTGTCGCCGAGGCAACGGCCGGTATTAGCAAAGGGTATTTTGGAAAATTGTCCGATGTATCCGCTCGACGGGTTCCCTTCGTGCAATTAGGATATGCTTTCAGTGCCATTTCCAAACCTATGATGGCCCTATTTATCTATCCGCTTTGGATCTTTTTTGCACGTACTTTGGATCGCTTCGGAAAAGGAATTAGAACCGGCGCACGGGATGCCTTATTGTCTCACGAAGCCACACCACAAACCAAGGGGAAGATCTTCGGGTTTCATCGGTCCATGGATACACTGGGGGCCGTATTTGGACCGGCCCTAGCCTTAGTATATCTCTATTTCTATCCTGAAGATTACGTCACCTTATTCTATATTGCATTTATCCCCGGACTTCTGGCGATATTAGCGTCTTTCTACCTAAAAGACAAAAAGAGGACCTCCCAAAAAGAAAAAGTTACGACACCTTTTTTTTCATTTCTGAAGTATTGGAAGGAAAGTCCGAAGGCCTATCGAAAATTGGTAATCGGATTGCTAATCTTCACCCTATTCAATAGCTCCGATGTCTTTTTATTGCTGAAGGCCAAGGAAGCGGGACTAGATGACACCATGGTGATTGGCGTCTATATTTTCTACAATCTTATCTATGCCTTATTTGCATTTCCCATTGGCATACTCGCCGATAAAATTGGGCTGAAGACTATTTTCATTCTAGGGCTAGCGCTATTCGCAACGGTATATTTTGGCATGTCGGTGAGTACCCATTTGTATCTTTTCTTTGGCTTGTTTTTCCTGTATGGGATCTATGCTTCGGCCACAGAAGGGATCTCAAAAGCATGGATCACGAACATTTCAGAAAAAAAGGATACTGCAACTGCAATTGGTACCTATTCGGGACTCCAAAGTATTTGCACTATGATAGCGAGTTCCCTTACCGGTTTTATCTGGTATCAGTTTGGGGCGACGGTCGCTTTTATAACCATTGGAGCGATGACGGTTTTGGTGTTAATTTATTTTTTAACAATACCAAGACCTGTTGCTGTTTCAGACATTTAAACTAACCTTTTAGATAGGTTACTTATTGATATAGGTGTATATGAAATTGAACTTTTTTCAACATATAATGGAAAACAACATACTGAGAAATCAAAACTTTATGTATCTTTAAAAGGAAGTTTACAGCGTAAATAAAAATGCTTTTAGCAGCATATTCTCTAAAAGCACTACGGGTTGCTCCGTTTTTACGTTCGTTTGAACGTTAGCCATAATTTGGTGACGCGATTATATTGCATATATGGATATCGCTTTCAGCGAACTTTTTGGCAATCCCACTTATGATACTAATATAAAACCCTACCACTATGAAATCATTGTCCATCACTCTTTTTAGTACCATATTTTTATTACTAATCCCTATTTTAAGTTTTTCACAAGAAAATGCTTCTCAGGCCTATTGGGTACATGAGGATCCGGTTTACCCAGCTAAAGTAGCCGATTATGAAGGTTATTGCACTACCCTGGCCGACAATTGTAAAAAGTACGATGTCAAGGAAGCCAAATGGGTAACGGTTTCCACAGATGACCTGCGATATTTTCACCTTTCACCTATTGAAAACATGGGAGACCTTGATAAAAGTAGGTTCTCACTCCTTAGAGATAAGATGGGGGAAAATGAATTCAATGAATTATTCGAAAATTTTGATAGTTGTTACGATACTCATACCGACTATATTATTCACTTAGACAATGATCTTTCGTATATGCCGGAAGGGGTAAAAATAGTGCAGGCGGGTATGGAATTCAGAAAACTAGAGTTTTGGTATGTAACCCCACAAAACTTTCAAAAAGTGCTCAACCTTGCCAAGGAGTTTAAAGAGTTGTATACCAAGAATAATTCGAAAGAGTATTATCGCGTCTACCGAAGCGGGTTTGGAGCTGCTGGTCAGTTTATTTTAGTGGCGATTTCAGCAAAAAGCGCACAAGATTACGAACGTATTCGTGTAGAAAACAAAGCGTTGTTGGGAGAAGCTAGAACACCGGTGTATACCGAACTTTTAAAATCTATTATTCGTGTAGAGACCTTAAACGGCTATATGCGGAATGACTTGTCATACGACCCTGACGAAAAATAATAAAAGCTATTATCTTCCTCTCTTATGAAACCCACGCCCTTTTGTGGGTTTCTTTTTTTGTGTACTTGAACGCCCTTTCTGATGTTGTGCCTTGTTTTCGGCTTTCTTGTCCAGTACTTCTTTTAAAGATTCGGTTGGCTCAAAACCCGGAATGACTTCACTCTCCAATTTCTCACCCAATAGTTTTTCGATCCCTTGCACATATTCATATTCATCCACACTTACAATAGAAATAGCTTCGCCACTGGCACCGGCTCTTCCCGTTCGGCCAATGCGATGGACATAATCCTCTGGAATATTGGGAAGTTCATAATTGATAACATGCGGTAGTAATGGAATATCCAATCCGCGAGCGGCAATATCGGTAGCGACCAAGACTGCAACCTTTCCGCTTTTGAATCCTGCAAGTGCCTTGGTGCGTGCCCCTTGACTTTTATTTCCGTGTATGGCTGCCGATCTAATTCCAGCCTTTTCCAATTTCTGACTCAGTTTATTGGCACCGTGCTTGGTTCGGGTAAAAACGAGTACTTGTTGCCAGTTTCCTTCAGAAATTAGTTTGATGACCAATTCAGTTTTCTTTCCCTTGTCAGTTCGGTACACAATCTGATCTACTTTTTCGGCCGTGGTGTTGACCGGTGTAGCCTCCACCATAACCGGGTGGTGCAAAAAAGAACCCGCAAGTTGCTTGATTTCTTTTGAAAAGGTAGCCGAAAACAAGAGGTTCTGTCTTTTCGATGGCATTAAAGCTAGAATTTTCTTAATATCCCTTAGGAATCCCATATCCAGCATACGATCTGCCTCATCCAACACCAATATTTCAACTTTCGCTAAGGAGAGCACCCCTTGGTTTTCTAAATCTAATAAGCGACCCGGAGTTGCAACCAAAATATCCACCCCTTGCCGAAGTGTTCTAATTTGCGGATTGGCGTTAACACCACCAAAGATTACTGTCGATCGCAAATCCAAAAATTTACTGTACTCCCTAAATTCATCTTCCACTTGAGCGGCGAGTTCTCTTGTTGGGGTCAAGATTAGGGTGCGTACCGGACGATGACGTAATGGTTGTCCACTATTGAGAATTTGTAAGATTGGTAACGCAAACCCTGCAGTTTTTCCACTTCCTGTTTGGGCTGAAGCCAATACGTCCTTTCGCTCGAGGATTAATGGAATTGCTTTTTGCTGAATAGGTGTTGGGTTGGTATATCCTTTTTTGTTGATCGCTTTCAACAGGGCATCAGACAAGCCCAAAGATGTAAATGACATAGTATTGGATTACAAAATGACAATGTAAGGCAACGTCATTTCTTTATAAGGGGCGAAGATACATTAAATTATCTGAGTGGAATTTGTAGGAAAAAAAGAAGTGCAGGTGCAAGTAAAAACTCAACTATATTTTGTAATTTTAAATTGCTGTTTTTCAGTTTATTAAAATTAAAAGCCGTTTTATTTACCTGCCTTATTTCATAAGTATTAAAACCAATCAAGATTATTAACCAATATAAAATAGTTCTAACCAATTTAAATAATTATGAAAACAACTAAAATTTTAGGATTACTGGTAATTACATTACTACTATTTGCAGCTTGTCAAGAGCAGACCAAACGCTATACCCAAAGCTCTCCGGAAATTGACCACCTGAAAGCTGCAATCGCCGATTATGAGGCTAGTGACTGGGAAGGTTATATGAGTCATTATGCAGATACCGCGAAAATATATCACAATACAGATGACAAACCAATCTCTCCTAAAGAATCTACTGAATATTTTACTGAAAGAAATAAAAATTACACTTCTTATGGTTTTGTAAAAGATGAAGGCGATTCAGAAATGGTGGTGACCGATGAAGGAGAGACTTGGGTGAATTACTGGGGTATTTGGAATGGCACACTGGCCGGAAACAACCAAACAATTGTGATGCCAGTACATTTAACGGCTCAGTTTGTAGATGGAAAGATTGTTAAGGAATATGGTTATTTTGACACAGCTCCTATAATGACAGCCATGATGGAAATTGAAGCGGCTAAAAAAGCAGCCGATACAATGTCTGGGAAAAATTCGTTAACACCGTCAACCAAAAAGTAATTTAGAAAACTATTAAAAAACAAAAACCCCCGTGTTTACTTAACACGGGGGTTTTCTTCTTATTTTTTGAGCCTTGCCCTAACAAAAACCACAGCAATAATTCCTACTAGCAATAATGGCCAAATATGGATCATTCCTAAGACAACCGTTTCTATAATATTCCAGCCAAAGGCAAAACCATCCTTTGTTTTCGAAATAAAGGTTCTAGAATAATGCTCTGGTTCCTCTTTATAGTTAACCGTTTCATACAAATCAATTTGAATGGTACTATAGGCAACTTTACTGCTAAGATATTTTAGTCGTCCTTGAGCTGCTTCTATCTCTTCCTGAATTATGCGTAGTTTATCTTCGGTGGCCAAGATATCCTCAACGGTTTTAGCATTCCTTCTCAACACCTCCTCATACCGCTCTTTTACATCCAACTTTGTTTTGAGTCGGGACTGCAGATCAATATACTCCTCGGTTACATCCTGCGTCGAAATGTTTTCAAATTCAACAAACTCAACAACGCTGCCAATTGAGTCAAGAAGTACATCAAAATATTGTTGTGGCACTTTGATAGTGAATCTATTTTCAATTTGATATAAGTTATTCTGAAATCGAAGATCACTTACATATGCGTGATACTGCAGGGTGATGCCTTTAATCTGCTCGGTGGCAACTTTTACATTTTTAACCTTGTAACGGGCATTCGCCGACTTAATGATCTTAAGATCCAATGGGGTCTTTGCCAAAACGGCATCGGTTTTAATAGTAGCTTTGGTACTTTCTTCTTCAATAACTTCAAAGCTAGTGGTGACTCCCGTATCTTCGAGTGTGAGATTTTCTTTATAATCTCCCTGATTACATGCAAAAACGGTTAGGATACATACCAAACTAACTGTGATTTTAAAAACTGATTTTACTGAAATTGTTTTCATAATTTTATATTTTTAAGTTTTACAGAAACAAACCTAATCCACCGGAGCAGCTGGTGGCTGTAAAACACCAGTAAACCCGTTGTAAATTAATTTACAATTTATATTTAATTGATTATCAGTATATTACAATCATTTGACCAAGACTGAACAACATCTTCTTACCCTTCTGAAAAAGGACATTGTGCGTACTTTTTTAGAGAATAATTTTGCGCCGGAGGATATGTCGGAGTGGAAAGGTGAAGCTATTGTGGCATTTCAGGAAGATCTTTTTAGCAAAACAAAGGCGAGGGTCAGCGAAAAGTGGTTCTATACTTACCTAAAGAAAAAGCCGAAAAAATTACCCCGTATCGATATGCTTAATTTACTGAGCAGTTATGCGGGTTATACCAATTGGAATAATTATGAAGCGGCACACCTTCAAAAAGTAGGCGCCATAAAAAAGACCGGTGCTTTAAAAAAATACGGTTGGATGTTGGTGTTAATTCCGCTAGTAGTTCTGATTGTTGGTAACTTAAATTCGGAAAATGAATTTCACTTTTGTATGATCGATGAGGATAAGGGAGAGGCAATTACAAACATCCCCTTGGATATAAAAATTCTTTCTCTGGATCAATCCCCTATTTATCTGAAAACAGATACCACAGGATGTTTCAGCTTTATGACCAAAGAAGAGACGATTCGTTTTGTAGTGCAATCACCTTATCATAAGACCGATACCATTGTTCGGCATATTAATTCAAATAGTAATGCTAACGTTCAACTTGCAACCGATAATTACGCACTCATGCTTCAGTATTACAGCAATGGTAATGTGGAAGACTGGAAAAAACGGAAAGAACAGCTAAACAACCTAATTGCCGATGATGCCCAGATCTATCAGGTTTTTCAAAAACACTCCGGAATTGAACTGTACAGTAAGCAGGATTTTATTGGCAAAATGACGATTCCAACAAGTAGCTTGAAGAATATAGATATACTCGACAAGCACTATAAAGATGGAAAGATTGTAAAACTAAAATTTATGGTGAAATGAGATCGGCATACTATATACTAATACTGCTATTTTTAATTTCATGTAACCATGGTGAAAAGTCGGATTCGCTCAAGAACTTCGACTTACTTGAAGAAGAGGCCACTGCCACTTCCTACGAGGTAATTCCGGAAGCGTTCGAGTATCAATCTTTAACCACTCAGAAACTTCAGGACTATTTTGATTTACTTGTTTTACAGCAACAACACCCCGAATTTAAAAATGAAATACACAAACAACTTGTTGCTCTATCTAGTGATTCCACTAAAATTCCTTTAAATACGGCTAAGATATCCATCGAGGATGTACAACAAATTGGTGTTCCGGAAAAGATTTCGGATTCGGTACAACTACTCACAGTATCCTTCTATGTGGTGACACCTTCCACTACAATAAAAGATACCTTAGTTGCGAGGATTGTTTCAAAGAAAGTAATGGTCGAGGGGGCAGAAGTTACTACAACCAAACTTCAATTTATACATAAAATGAATTGAATTGGCTCTTTTTATAATTCTAAACTAGCCTTTCAGGCAATGGTTTTCTTTGTCGTTAATAACTAAAAATTTACTTAAAGGAGACAAGCTTACGGACGTTTCGAGTAAAACAGCAGGATCGAAGTGTTTGGAATAAAGAACTCATTGGTCATGGCAGGGCCTATTTACGCAAAGCCGGTAAAGGCAATACCTTTTCGACCTATCATTTTGAAGCTGCTATCGCCATGGAACACTGTATCTCAAAATCGTATAGGGACACCAACTGGGGTGCTATTCTAGGGTATTATGACATGATGCTTGCTGTTACTGAAGATCCCATTGTTGCATTATTACATCTGCCATACGTGCTTGGGCGGAATTTATCAGAAACTCCACCGCACTCCCGATGCACTTGCGCATTATCAAAAGGCAATTCAACTTAGGCAGTCCAAAAAAGAGCAGCAATTTCTTCAGAAAAAAATGACAGGAATCTACAACTGAGGAAGTATATTTTTTAATAAAAGTAGTTATCAAACTTTCGTTATCTTTAAAACCGAAAAATAGCTGCCTTACATTATGAATATCGATCAAATTTTTAAAAACAATCAGAATTGGGTGAATGAAAAGTTAGGACTCGATCCCGACTATTTCAAAAATCTTGCGGCAGGGCAACGCCCTGAAGTTCTATATATAGGCTGTAGTGACAGTCGGGTGACTGCCGAAGAAATTATGGGTGCAAAACCGGGAGAAGCTTTTATCTTGAGAAACATTGCCAATATGGTTTCCAACCTCGATCTGAGCGCCATGTCTGTTATCAACTATGCGGTAAGTGTTCTAAAAGTGAACCACTTAATTATTTGCGGTCATTATGGCTGCGGAGGTGTTAAAGCAGCGATGGAATCAAAAGATTTGGGTATTTTAAACCCTTGGTTACGGAGTATTCGCGATGTTTACAGACTACACAGGCAGGAATTAAATAGTATCGAAGATGAAGAAGAAAAATACCGCCGTTTGGTCGAATTGAACGTACAGGAACAATGTGTAAATGCGATTAAGACAGCTGACGTACAGATTGCGCACCGCGACCGAAACTTTACGGTTCACGGTTGGGTATTAGATATTAAAACGGGTAAATTAATAGACCTCAACATTGATTTCAACAAGGTGTTAAAAGGGATTATGGAAATTTATCATCTGGAGTGACCTTTCCCGAATTATTTAACGCAACACGATTTTTAAAAAAAATTTACTGAAACCAAATCCAAACCCACTATGCAAATTATTACAACTATAATTACCTTCCTATTTATAGGCATTGCTCCGCTTTTTTCTCAAACTGAAAAAGAAATGGTTGAAGCAACCGTCAATAAAAATACGATTGAAAGTCATATCTATTTTCTTGCAGACGATTTGTTAAAAGGGCGTGAAACCGGAACTCCTGAACTTGAAATCGCCGCCTCCTATTTGGCAAATACACTCCGAAGCTATGGGGTACAGCCTGTTTCAATGACAGGTAGTTATTTCCAACAAGTACCTATGCAGAAAGTGAGTCCGCCAAAAAAACTACTTTTAAAGATAAACGGAACCGAATACAAAAAGAAAGTAGTGTTAGAAGCCAGTAAGATGGATTTTAAAGGAGAGGCTGTTTTTCTTGGTTATGGACTAGAAGAGGATTATAAAGGAAAAGATGTAACCGAAAAGATGGTTTATATAAAGGCAGGAAGCTCGGAAACGCAAGATGCCCGTTCGGCTTTTGGGTTGCGCGAGACAAAAATGGAACTCGCTAAAAAAGCAGGGGCATTGGGAATTGTGGAATTTGTACAAACTCCCGGTACAATATGGGAATATATTGAACACAATTTTAACAGTGATCGTTTAGAATTGGCTTCGAATAAGGTGGAGAAAAAGAAACAAGGAAAGGGATTTGTGTACCTGTGGCTTCACGATGAAAATAGCAGCTTTATTACATCCATAAGTGCAGAGAAATCGATTCGCATCGAACTCTCGGTGACCGAGAGAACAACCGAAATGATTAGCTCACAAAATGTGATCGGAATGGTCGAGGGTACGGATCCTACACTAAAGAATGAATTTATTATCTATTCGGCGCATTACGATCATGTGGGAATTGGTGCAGCCGATGAGACCGGGGATGTGATTTACAACGGAGCACGGGACAATGCGGTGGGCACGACAACGGTCTTGAGTATGGCAGAAAATCTAGCGAAATACCCAACAAAACGATCTGCGCTGTTCATCCTGTTTACCGGAGAAGAAAAAGGCTTGTTGGGAAGTGAATACTATGTAAATAATCCGGTATTGCCATTAAACCAAATGGTGTATTGTTTTAACAGTGATAACGGAGGTTATAACGATACTTCATTGGCAACTGTCATTGGGCTAAATCGCACAACGGCAGCTCAAAATATAAAAGATGCCGCGACTGCATTCGGACTTACAGCCATCGATGATCCGGCTCCCGAAGAAGGTCTTTTTGATCGCAGTGACAATGTACATTTTGCAGCCAAAGGAATCCCGGCACCCACTTTCAGTCTTGGGTTTACGGCCTTTAATGGAATGGTGACCGAATACTATCACAGACCTGGAGACGAAGCCGATACGCTGGATTATGCGTATTTGCTGAAGTTCTTTAAGGCCTATGTACTGGCAGGAAGAAATATTGCCAATGATCCCAGCACTCCTTCTTGGACGGGTGGTGACAAATACGAAGCTGTGGGTAAAAAACTGTACAATCGATAAATTGTGAAACAACTTCTTTCCTTATATGGCTGTGTTTTGATGCTTTTTGTCCTTACGGGCTGTGGTGATCGAGTTGATAAAATGATATATTTCTATACCGATCAAAATAACAATACGTACACCATCTCTTCTTCGGAAGTTCGATACGATCCCATAACTCCAAAAGAGAGTTCTTCGGGAGTGTATAGCGGGGGTGAAAAAGCGGTCATTCCCATTACGCAAAAGACCTTTAGGAAAATCGTTCAGCTAGCCGAAACACTTCAACAAGACACCTTGTCCCATATCGACCGGCGAGAAATGCGTACCGCCATTTTACTGGCTGAATCTAATGGAAAAGACATTTCCAGGGTTATTTTATTGCCTTCAGAAAAACGATCAGCACTTGAAAAATTATTGGAAGAATTAGTCGATTGAGCATTGCTAACACCGATCAAAAAATAAAAACCGACTGAATAAATCCAGCCGGTTTTCCGGGGCAAAAAATTGTGGTGGTGTAAGTTTTAAAAATGAGGCATTCAATATAAATCTTTTTCAAAGCAATTTTCTTCCAATCTTTATTCCTGAATGCCTCTAACTAACTAATCCACCTATTGTTAGTTCTTTGTAAATGTTAGGTAGTCGGTACCTCCATTTCCACCGCTTACATCAATCAATTCAATTTTAGTTTCACTGCTGGAAATAATATCCCAATCATCGGTAAGATCTTCGAAATCTCTTGGAGCAGAGAAAAAGATATTAAAATCGTCGTCATCACTACTGCTGCCGTCATCATCACTGGAATTGTTACTTCCATCTACTACAGACCAACTACCGGTAACCGTAGTGCTTCCATTAACCGCAACTAGCGTTCCGTCTTGATTAAAACTAAAACTATAGCCACTAAAGTTACCGGTTTCATCTTGGTCTGTATCGTAGAAGTAGGTGATTTCCCAAGTACCCTGGCGTACCAGGTTGGCCGTTTGCTCGGCGCTTGAAATGTTGGGCTGATTTGAATCATCGGAAGGGCTACAAGCGCCAAGTGCGGCCGTTAGGGAAATCACTACCATTGTGTTAAAAATTCTCTTTTTCATAGTTTTCTTAGATTGTTTTGTTGTTAATTTCTTTATTCAATTTTTTTTTAATTTTTCTTAAATATGAGCGTATCTTCAATATTGCCATTGCTGTCCTTGGTAATAAGGGTGGTTGTGGTTTCGGTAAACTGCAGTACCTTGTATTCTTGATCATCTGCACCATTAATAGGGCTATCCATATCAAACTCGAAATTGAGTTCGTCAGATTGTAGGGTTACGACCCATATCCCATACACATTTTCTGAACCGTTGGTTGCCAAGACTGTTTGATTCGCATAGAAATTGAAATTATAGCCGTTGAAGTCGCCCGTTTCATCATCTCCATTATCCAAGAAGGTATCAACATACCAGGTACCTGCAACCATTATATCTATAAGTTCCTGCGGATCAGGGCCTCCTCCACCACCACCACAATCGGGGCTGGTTTCACGTCCAAAATCCAGATAATTGGTACCACTACCACTTGTATCTTTTAAATTGAGGAAGGATACATCAAAATCGAGTACGTCCCAATCGTCATTTAGTTCTTTAAATGGGTCATCGCTATTGTTGTATTCGAAATTCAATATAAGTTCCAGATCACCACCACTATCCACTTCTACTGTCCAGAAACCATCTTTGGTCTCGGTACTTCCGGTAGCAGTTGCCGTACCATTGGTATTAAAATTAAACGCGTATTCGTGGTAATTACATGTGTCGTTCGCACCATCATCTTCAAATAAATTAACGTACCAAAGCCCGGTTGTCAACTGCTCAATAAAAGCATTGACGTCATCATTTGAACCATCGTTCGGCGTTCGCCCAAAGGTGAGGTAATCTATGCTACCATTGCCACCACTCACATCCTTAGTTCGAATTTCTTCGGAAGAAGCCTCAATTATATCCCAGCTCGCATATAATTCATTAAAAGGAAAATCACTTCCGAAGTTTAAATCTAAATATGTAAAATCTTCATTCGTGCCCCAGGTTCCCGGAATTCCAGTACTTCCATTGGAGGCTTGTGCGGTATTATCTGAATTAAAGGTGAAGGCATAATCGGTAAAATTTCCCGTTTCATCATATTCATCAAAATAATAGGTAATATACCAAGTCCCGGATGTAAGGTCTTCCGTAAAGTCGTTATTAATAGGATCATCGTCACAATTTGCATTGCTTATAATGTCCAGTAATTCGGTATTGGTATGTACCTCTGTAGTCTCCCCATTCACGATTACCGACACCGGAAATTCAATACTGAAATAATCGTCGCTATCCAAATTGCTCAGGAAAAGATACAGCTCGTAACTTGAATTTACGGTAACCGTATCGGTCTGCTGTTGGTTACTATTATACAGAAAGAAAGTGATGGGATACACAAAATCTACACATTCGATCGCGTCATCCAAATCGCCATCACATAGCGCTATAATGGCATCCAGGTCGGCTTGACTATTGATAATTACTTCTGTAAAATCTTCCAGCAAAATGGTAATAGGGAAAAGGATTTCCAAGGTATCCGTATCGTTGGGAAATTGGTCAAAAATAGCGGCAACAAGCGCGAAATCTTCTTCCGAATTAATCACAACCTCTTGTCCGTTTGCAATAACGGTAATAGGAAGTACGATACTTCCGCAGCTAAATCCATCAATTAGATCATCGAAGTTTCCTGCATTTTCCGCTGCACGAATAAGGAATTGGGTTACGGTCGAATTTGCCGTAATTGTTTCGGCATCGGTTTCATCGATAAGCACCTTCTCTTCTTTTTGACATGCAGTTAGCACTACCGCTAACAGTAGAAGCGTCAAAGTAAATTGTAGTAGTCGTTTCATATACATTTATTAATCTGGGGCACTTTGGTATTAAAACAATTTAATACAGGCTTACCCTACCCCTATTTTTAAAACTTTTTAAATATCTTTGGTTTACACCTCATCGTGCATGAAAGATATAGAAAACGTTTGTAATGAACATATATTCAATCAGGTCTATAAGGACTATGGAAAACCCATTTGGCGCTTTATATATTACAAATGTGGGGATTCGGCACAGGCCGATGATTTGGTGCAAGAGGCATTTATAAAATTGTGGCAAAACTGTGCAAAGGTACCTTTAGGGAAGGCAAAATCATTCTTGTACACCGTTGCCAATAATACTTTTTTAAACGAAGTGGCACATAAAAAGGTGGTGCTTAAGCACGCCCAGCTTCAGCCAACGAAGGTAGATAGTCAATCGCCCGAATACATCTTGGAAGAAAAGCAATTTCTAAAAAAACTTGAATCGGCTATTGCAAATCTAACGGAGGCACAACGAACCGCCTTTTTAATGAATCGCATCGACGGAAAAAAATATCGAGAAATAGCCGAAATCTTGGAAATTTCTGTAAAAGCAGTCGAGAAACGTATGAGTCAGGCATTGGCAACGCTTCGGAAGGATATTGAAAATATATAAGCTAAGGTAGGGTAAAGCCAAGGTAGGCTGTTTCAAGAATAGGTATGAACAAATTAGATATGGAATTAAACTACATCTTACATAAATATTTGAATGGGGAGGCTACTGCCGATGAGATAGATAAATTGAAGTCCTCGCCGGAATATGCTTCTTACATGAAAATTGCAGAAGCAACTTCCGGTTTTGAGGCACCAAACTTCAATGCCGAAGCTAATTTTGAGTTGATCAATTCGAAACGTATCGTTCAAAAGGAGGTGAGGCGAATGCGGCCATTTTCGGCATTTTTGCGAATTGCTGCCGTACTAGCCGTCGTCCTTGTGGGTTATCTTTACCTAAATTCTTTGGACACAACCGTTTCAACCCAAATAGCGCAAAAGGAGACCTTCTTATTACCCGATGCTTCGGAAGTGGTTCTAAATGCCAGTTCTGAAATTGTTTTCAATAAGAAAAACTGGAAAAAGGATCGGAGATTAACACTGAATGGCGAGGCTTATTTTAAGGTGACCAAGGGAAATTCCTTTAGTGTAGAAACAACGCAAGGTGTGGTTACCGTTCTAGGGACTCAGTTCAATGTGTTTTCAAGAGATTCCATATTCAATGTGAATTGTTTTGAAGGCTTGGTGAGTGTAGCTTTTAATGACACATTGGTAAAGTTACCCGCCGGTAATAAACTCAAAATTGAAAATGGTAGCTTAGTCGTACACACAACATCCAATGCCCTTGCCCCAACTTGGATAACTGACGAAAGTCATTTTGAGAATGCGTCGTTCAATATAGTTTTAAATGAATTAAAACGTCAATATCCAATAAGCGTAACCGCAATAAATGTAAATTTGAACAAACGTTTTACCGGAAGCTTTACACATAAGGATATCAATCTAGCTTTGAAATCGATTTGTGATCCGTTAGACTTACAGTTTACAGTTACGGAAGGGGAAGTAAACATTTATGCAAAAGAAGGCAACTAGCACCTATCGCTATGTTTTTATCGGGCTGTTTTATGTGTTTTGGGGTCAGTTATGTACTGCTCAGGACCATGATAAAATTGCCCTGCAGACCGTTATTGAAAACATGGAAACGAAATACAGTATTAGTGTTTCCTACACTCCCGATGCAATTGCCGGCATTACCATAACACCTCCTTCCCCTAGCTTTTCCCTTGATGACCTATTAATTTACTTGAACGAAAATACCCCGTTGGTATTTACTAGCATCGATGCCAGATACGTCACCGTAACTTTCAAGGACTCCGAAAAAGTGTATTGTGGTCGTATTTTGGATGCCAGCTCCGGCTTTCCATTAGAAGGAGCCACTGTACAGACTAATAATAATAAGTATGCTACTATCACCAATGCGGAGGGCGTGTTTTATATTTCTGAAAATGCCAATATTACTTCCGTACTCATTAGTTATGTAGGTTTCGAATCGTACGAAATCCCATTGCAGCGATTTGAAACGAATTGTCCCACCTTTTTATTGATCCCCTCAGTTACCCGCTTAGAGTATATAACCTTAAATGCCCTTTTTACTAAGGGAATTGTCAAGGAGCTTAACGGTTCTATTTCTCTGAATACCGATAATTTTGGACTACTACCCGGTCAGGTTGAAAATGACGTACTACAGATTGCACAGGCCCTTCCCGGAGTAGAAAGTGTGGATGAAACCATTTCGAACATTAATATCCGTGGAGGTACACATGATGAAAACTTGATCCTTTGGGACGATATCAAAATGTATCAAAGCGGTCATTTTTTTGGACTTATTTCGGCTTTTAATCCCGACTTGACGGAGCGAGTAAGTATTTATAAGAATGGAACACCTGCAAAATACGGTGAGAGTGCTTCGGGGGTCATCGCTATGTATTCTAAAAATACCGTATCCAACACTTTTACCGCAGGAGGTGGTTTTAATTTGATCAATGCCAATGTATTTGCCGATGTGCCTGTTTCTGAAAACTTTTCGATGCAGGTCTCCGGCAGACACTCATTAAGTTTTCTGGTAGAAACGCCGGTATACAATACCTTTTCGGAACGGATCTTTCAAGATACAGAAATTACGAATCGCGAAAATCCGAATAACCCGACCACTATTTCAACCGAAGTTGATTTCAATTTCTACGACGCCAGTGCCAAACTACTATGGGATGTATCGGATAAAGATAAATTCAGGCTTAATTTTCTAATCATAGAAAACCATCTGCACTTCGACGAGTCGGTGGAAGCATCTATGCAATCTAAAAGAAGTCAATTGGGACAAACAAGTACAGTAGGTGGAATTTCATGGAAACGGATTTGGGATTCGAATTTCGAAACAACGGTGCAAGGATACGGATCGAGCTATTTGATTGATTCTATCAATAAAGACATTTTAACGTCTCAAGAACAGCAACAGGAAAATGAAGTTTTGGAAACCGGAATTAAGTTGGAAACAAAAATTACACTTTCTGACAGGTATTCATTGGAGAGTGGTTATCACTTTTCGGAAACCGGGATTTCGAATACACAAGATGTCAACCTGCCTAGATTTAGAAGTGTTGTAAAAAATGTGTTGCAAAGCCATGTGCTCTTCGGAACACTCAACTATACATCTCCTAATGACCAAACCATAATCAACGGAGGCGTTCGAATGAATTATTTGGACAAGTTCAGTAAATTTATTGTTGAACCTAGGCTGAGCTTTCATCAGAAGATGGGTGGTGGATTTGCCTTTGAAGCACTGGGAGAATTCAAAAACCAATCGGTTACCCAGCGCATTGATTTTACCAATGATTTCTTAGGAATTGAAAATAGAAGATGGGTACTTGCCGATGACCAAGCTGTACCTGTGATACAAAGCAAACAGGCTTCAGCAGGAGTGGTATACAAAAGGAATAATTGGTTTGTCAATCTAGAGGGGTTTTATAAGTTTGTAGATGGCATTACCTCATCCAATCAAGGATTTCAGAATCAATTTCAGTCTGTTCAAACCACGGGTAGTTATACTGCAAAAGGAGCTGAGTTCACCCTGAACAAAAAGATTCGATCTTTTAGCGCCTGGTTTACCTATCTGTATATGAAAAATGATTACACTTTCGATTCCTTGTCCCCCAGTACTTTTCCGAACAACTTAGATATTCGACACAGTCTTACAACCGCAGGTTCTTATTCATTTAAAAATTTTAAGATCGCCTTGGGATATAATTATCGAACCGGAAAACCCAATACGTTCCCCCTAGCCGGGGAAGAAATCATTATTGAAGATGGAGCAGAGGTAATTCAATTCGACACGCCCAATAATGAACGCACAGCAAATTATTTCCGTACCGATCTTTCGGTAGAATACCTATGGGAGATCTCTTCGAAGGTAACCGCCAAAATAAACGCGGCCGTATTGAATGTATTTAATACAAAGAACACGCTAAATATTCGGTATACTTTGGATACCGACAGCAGTGGTAACTCGCGGGTGAATCAGGTAAAAGAAGTTTCTTTGGGAGTAACACCTAATTTTTCCTTACAGCTATTATTTTAGGTTACATCCGTACCGGAACTCGAATTCCAAGTAGGTTGAAAGCTGTTTTTATAACATCCCCGGTTGCTTTTGACAGTTGGACTCTAAAGTGCTGTTCTTCCTCTGTATCTGCGCCAAAAATTGAGATATTCTGAAAAAAGGAATTGTATAATCGTACCAGCTCATAGGTATAATTAGCAATAAGTGCCGGACTGTATTGTTGGGCAGCCTGCTGAATTGTTTCAGGGAATACTTGCAGTTGTTTAAGCAGTTCCTTCTCTTTGTCCTGTAAGATGATATTATAATTTACCTGCTTTTTAAGAGGGCCCGCCTTCCGCAAAATAGATTGTATTCGAGCGTAGGTATATTGAATGAAAGGACCTGTATTTCCTTGAAAATCTACACTCTCTTCTGGGTTGAAAAGGATTCTCTTTTTTGGATCCACCTTCAGGATATAATATTTTAAAGCACCCAATCCAATGGTTTGGTAGAGTTCTTTTTTTTCTTCTTCCGAAAAGTCATCGATTTTACCGAGTTCTTCACTAATATCACCTGCTGTCTTGGCCATATCTGAAATAAGATCATCGGCATCCACCACAGTTCCTTCCCGACTTTTCATTTTCCCGGAGGGTAGATCTACCATCCCATAACTTAAATGATACAATTGTTGCGCCCAGACATATCCCAGTTTTTTCAGAATTAAAAACAATACCTTAAAATGGTAATCCTGTTCGTTTCCTACCGTATAGATCATCCCATTCACATCGGGGTGGTCCTTTACACGCTGAATGGCAGTTCCAATATCCTGAGTCATATAGACAGCGGTGCCATCACTACGCAATACAATTTTTTCATCCAATCCTTCATCGGTGAGGTCACACCATACCGAACCATCCTCTTTTCGTTTGAATACGTTTTTTTCGAGTCCGATATCGATCACCTCTTTCCCCAATAAATAGGTGTCACTCTCGTAGTAATAACTGTCAAAATGTACACCTAAAGACGCATAGGTCTTTTCGAAACCCTCGTAGACCCAGGCGTTCATTTTCTTCCAAAGTGCCACTGTTTCGGTATCGCCGGCCTCCCATTTACGAAGCATTTCTTGGGCTTCCAATAAGGATGGGGCTTCGGCCTTAGCCTCATCTTCAGATCTTCCGTCAGCAATCAACTTTGCGATCTCTTTTTTGTATTCCTTATCGAACTTTACATAATAATTTCCAACCAGCTTATCTCCTTTCAAACCGCTAGATTCTGGCGTTTCTCCCTTGCCAAATCGCTTCCAGGCCAACATACTTTTACAAATATGAATACCGCGGTCGTTGATGATTTGCGTGTTGTACACTTTCTTACCTGCGGCTTTAAGTATTTCGGCAACACTGGCACCCAATAAGATATTTCGAATATGTCCTAGGTGCAAGGGCTTGTTGGTATTGGGAGAGGCGAATTCGACCATGATGGCCTCTGTTTCATCTTGCCTCTTTCCGAAGGTGGAAAAATCTGGAACACTACGAAAGAATTCCAAATAATAGGCATCACTCAGCACCAAATTCAAAAAACCCTTTACCACATTGAATTTTGATACGACATCTATATGTTTCACGATATATGTTCCAATGGCCTCTCCAATTTGCACCGGATTTCCCTTTACAACACGAAGCATAGGAAATATCACCACGGTAATATCGCCTTCAAACTCTTTTCGAGTGGCTTGAAACTCGACAGTTTCGAGCGTAGCACCATATAGTTGTGACACCGCCTTAATAATTTCCTTTTCAAGAGTGAGTTGCAAATTCATGAGTTGATTTTAAATATAAGGCTCTCCTACACCATAGGGCTGGAAAGCGAGGGCAAAGATACAAGAATTTTTAGGGATGGATTGGAGATGTATACTTGAAAAATATCGCGATCATAACTCTGGCCCTATCGGTTAGAGAAAGCGTTGAAAATGGAAATACCAGGTACGAGCTACACCAAATCCAATTGCATCATAATATCAAACTGCAAATCGGTACCCACCATAAATTTATGCTTCGAAAAAGCTACAAAGCCGTTCCTTTCATAAAAGGAAATTGCTCTTAGATTTTTGTCCCATACCCCCAGCCAGATTTTATCGATCCTCTTCTGTTTTGCAAAGTCAATTACAAATTGCAAGAACTGCTTTCCAACTTTTAGCCCCTGATATTTGGAAATTATATAGATGCGCTGAATTTCTAAAGCGTTTTTGAAAGGCATTTCGGTTTGGGCCGTTTGGAGATTGAGTTTGACAAAACCAATTATATCGGCATTGTATTCGGCAAAAAAATGATAGGAATTCGGATTCTCATACTCCAATTTTATCTGTTCAAGGGTAAAGGCCTCATCCATATACATTTTAAAATCGGATGGGTTGTTTAAATGTTCAAATGCTTCCACAAAAGTCTTGCTGCTGATCTGTTGCAACAATGCGACTTCGGTAGGCTGCACGTCCCGAATACGTATCTTTTCAGAAACCATACGCGTGTAAATGCTATCTGCGATTTTTAGCAAACAATGCGGCTAGTAACGCCAAGACGCCTAAACCGATCATTCCCAGGGTTTGATTATTCAGCCCCTCTTTGGCCGAGACTTCCAATGGTCCAATATCGAGTACTTCTTGTGGGACAAAGGCACTGTAGAGTCCAAACCCAATAAGTGCAATCCCCACAATCACCAAAATTATTTTTAGGATCCTCATTACAGTATCTGTTATGTGACTTAAAGATAGTTAAATTTATTCCTTCGGAAGAAAGACTTCGGCCATCATACACCGGGCACTACCTCCACCGCAGGTTTCAATAGTTTCCAGATCACTACTTAAAATCTCACAATGTTTTTCAATCGCCTCAACTTGATCTGGACGTAAACTCTCGTGAGCCGCTTTGCTCATGATCATGTATTTAGTGTCTCCCGCTCCTTTTACTTGTAGCATATTCCCGGCAAATTGGTGCATCTGCGCTTCGGTTATCGCTATGATCTCTTTCCCGTCTTGTTTTAAATGTTGCACCACATTTTTCTTTTCGGTAGCATCGTCTATGGTATCCAGACAAATTACTGCAAAATTTTCGGCAAGTGCCATCATTACATTGGTGTGATAAATGGGCACTCGTACACCATCGACAACCTGATTGGCCGTAAACACCACCGGGAAATAATCGAAATCCTCGCAAAACTCAATTAGAAGTTCTTCATCGGCACGCGGAGATAGGGCACAATATGCCTTTTTATGAACCCGATCCAACAACAAGCTTCCGGTTCCTTCCAGAAACAAACCTTCTTCTTCGGCACTGGTATAATCCATATAGCCTTCGATAACAAAACCTTCACTTTCTAAACGGTCCATGACCTCTTCGCGACGTTCTCTACGTCTGTTTTCAGCAAACATTGGGTACAATCCAACGATACCGCTATCGTGAAAACTAACCCAATTGTTGGGAAAAATAGAATCGGGCGTATCCATCTTAAGGTCGTCGTGTTCCACAATCACCTGCACCCCAACCGCCCTTAGTTTAGCTACAAACGCATCGAACTCGGCCTGGGCCTTGGTATTGATCTCGCTATTTTTAAGATCTATATTTTCCTGAAAAAAATTATTCACGGCGGTCTCTTCGTTCATGCGGAATGCGACCGGACGAATCATTAAGATGGTGTTGGTAATTTGTTGTGCCAAAGGGTTATCATTTAGGCTACAAATTTACGTGTTTTTATGATTGAAAAAGTAGATAAAAGTTGGGAAATTATATTCAAATTAACTCGTTACCAATTTATAATTGTTGTAATTAATTGCATTACAATTCGACTTTATACAACAAAATTAAATTAGACTAACAATTATTAGGTAGTATATTTCGTTTAGTAATTGTTTGCGTACTATCTATTATTGCTTAACTATGAATAAACTAGTAGTTACTTTTATTTTTTCACTATTTACATTGACCTCAGGGATGGCTCAGAAGTGGGAAACAGACATTACTATTGCCAAAGAACTTGCTGCCAAATTCAACCGCCCTATTGTTTTAGTTTTTCAAGGAAGTGATTGGTGTGCACCTTGTATTAAATTAGATAGAGAAATTTGGAGCAGTGAAGTCTTTACCGCTTATGCCAAAGATCATTTTGTCATGTTGCAGGCGGACTTTCCCAAAAAAAAGAAGAATGCTTTGCCGGAATCCCTTCAGAAACAAAACAATGCGCTTGCCGAAATCTATAACAAACAAGGTATTTTCCCTTTTGTTGTAGTATTGGATAAGAAAGGTAAAAAGCTTGGAGAGACAGGTTATATTAATACAACCCCTTCAGAATACATTAAACATTTGGAATCATTTAAATAATAGTACTTGAGACAACTCCTGATCTTTTTTATATTAAGCTTTGTTACAAATAGTTTGCTTGCACAGCAAACGGTAAAGCGGACTCTAAAATTAATGGGTAGTCGGTTTGAGATTACGGTCATTGCCAATACCAAACCCGAAGCCAATGGGTATATTGATTTGGCTGTTGCCGAAATTACCCGAATTGAAAAATTGATTTCCTCGTGGGATCCTGCTTCACAAACTTCAGAAATTAATAGAAACGCGGGAATTAAGTCCATTACAGTAGATGAAGAATTGTACACACTCATTGGACGTAGCGTTGAACTCTCGAAGTTAACAGATGGCGCCTTCGATATTAGTTATGCTTCTATGGACAAGATTTGGAAATTTGATGGCAGTATGTCTGAAATGCCTGCGGAAAAAGACATCGCTGCTTCCGTAGAAAAAGTTGGCTATAAAAACATCATCCTAGACCCTGAAAATTTCACTGTTTTTCTGAAACTCCCGGGGATGAAAATAGGATTTGGTGCTATTGGCAAAGGCTATGCTGCAGACAAAGCAAAAAAACTATTAATGGAGCATGGTGTGAAGGCTGGTATCATTAATGCCTCAGGCGATATGACAACATGGGGGAAGCAAATGAATGGTAGCGATTGGAAAGTAGCTATTACCAATCCAATGGACAAAAATAAGGCCTTTGCTATGTTGCCCATAGAAGAAGGCGCTGTAGTTACTTCAGGAAATTATGAAAAATATGTGGTTTTCAATGGAGTGCGTTATTCTCATATTATCGATCCTAGAACGGGGTATCCCGCAACTGGGATAATAAGCGCCACTGTTTTTGCTCCTAAAGCTGAGCTGGCAGATGCCTTGGCAACCTCTATATTTGTAATGGGTATAAAAGCCGGGTTGGACTTTATCAATCAAATTCCCAAAATAGAATGTATTTTAATAGATGCAGAGGGAAATATATACACATCGAACCAAATAGAAATCGACACTAAAAAATGAAAAAAATCTTCCTGTTATGTCTTTTCTGTTCTTTGTTCGCTTCCTGTGTGGTAGTGAAGGAATATGAAAAAGTAAATATCAACGACCCGGATATGGCGCTTAGCGATAAGGGAATTAAACGATTTGAAACAAATGCACATGCGTATCGTGAAGCTGCTTCAGGTGCTAACGGAGGTAAAACCGGTGGTGGATGTGGCTGTAATTAATCTTAAACATATGAAATCCATTTTAAGCCTATTTTGTTTCCTTTTTACTATTCTCGGCTTTTCTCAGGATTCAACTAGCACCTATAAAAAGAGAGTGTTAGAAACACCTGAAGTTGATTTCTTAATAAGTTATTATTCACAAGATGGGAATAACGCCGCGGTGACTGGTGGAATAGGAACCGAAGAATTAACAGATTTCACGCCTACCATTGTAGTAGCAATTCCTTTAAATGACGATGATGTTCTAACGATCGATGCCGGAGTTTCGGCCTATACCTCAGCTTCATCCAGTAATGTGGATCCTTTTGATGGCCCGGGTGACCCAGATCCGTTTGTAGCTTCTTCGGGTGCATCAGGAAGTGACCTATGGTTTAATGTTTCGGCTAATTACAGCCATAGCAGTGACGACCGAAACAATCTCTGGTCGGGTAAGGTTGCTTTCGCGAATGAATATGACTACACTTCCATCGGATTCGGTGGAAGCTATACAAGATTGTTTAATGAAAAGAATACGGAGGTCAGCATCAATGCCAATGTCTATCTGGACACCTGGAACATTATTTATCCTATGGAACTTCGACCCATCGAACTCTCCGGTTTGGAACCTCTTTCTTCAAAAAGCAGAAATTCTTATTCGGTTGGATTTGGCTTTTCACAGATTTTATCCAAACAATTGCAAGGATCCTTGTCCCTTGACCTCGTGCAACAGGATGGTTTATTGTCTACACCTTTTCAACGCATTTATTTTAGTGACCAACCCGATTTCTTCGTTGGTAATAATTTTCAAATTGCCGATGACATAGAACGCTTACCCGATAGCCGCTTCAAAACTGCCATTGGTGGACGCTTGCATTATTATGCGAACGAATTCATGGTGATTCGTACGTACTATCGATATTATTTTGATGATTGGGGAATTAACTCACATACGGCGAGTATTGAAGTCCCAGTAAAGTTAGGAGATAAATTTACTGTCTACCCATCCTACCGTTATTACAATCAAACGGCATCCGATTACTTTTTTGCTAATAATGAAGCACTATCTACGGATGAGTTCTATACTTCAGATTATGACTTATCTGAGTTTTCAGCAAATCAGTATGGCTTCGGAATTACCTATACCGATATTTTTACCAAATTCAACCTATGGAAATTGGGTTTAAAAAGCATAGATTTAAAATACAATTACTACAAGCGTGATTCCGGACTAAAATTCAGTTTGATTTCAGGAGGTTTTAAATTCATATTGAATTAGACTTTAAAACTATTTTTCTTCCATTTATATTTTTAACAAATTCTTAATTAAAATGCAATATACCTTTGCCTATATTTTATATCGATACTGAAATTGATATAGTTTGATTCTAGCTTTATGTATAAAAAACTCCCCAGTTTTGCATTGCTACTATTCAATGCAATGTACTTATGTGCCCAAGTAGGTATTGGTAATACTAATCCCTTAGCAACTTTAGACATTCTAGGCACCAATCATAACGGTGCTGTAACCGCAACAGATGGAATTCTCATTCCTCGGGTCAATAGCCTTTCGGTTTCAGGAAGTCAGGACGGTCAATTGGTGTATCTAATAGCCGATGTAGGAAATCAGAAAAAAGGATTTTATCATTGGAATTTAATTAAATGGAACCCAGTATCTATTACAGGGAGTGCAACCTTATCGGAAAGAATTGTATCACCAGATGCTTTTCCTGTTGTAACTGCACCTACAGCATTTACAATTACTCCAAATTCGGCCATTGCAAATAACACGGCATACGCCAATAATATAGTGGTAAGTGGTGTCACAGGCACCACATCTTTGGTTACACTTACGCTTACAATAACTCACGGAAATGATGCCGACATTGACATCTTTTTACAATCCCCTACCGGGCAAATTTTAGAATTGAGTACAGACAATGGCGGTACAGGGAATAATTATACCAATACCGTTTTTAGTGATGCCGGTGCGACCAATATTACCGCTGGTGTTCCTCCCTTTACTGGAACATTTAGACCGGAAGGCACACTAACCGCATCGGGAGCTCCCCTAAATATTACAGCAAATATTACGACTTTTGTAGGATTTAATGGTGCCGCTCCAAATGGGACCTGGATTTTACGAATTGGTGATGACCTTGCGGCCAATACAGGAACTTTTAATTCGGCTACATTAACAATTTCGGGAACATCTGTAGATAACTGGGTATTATTAGGCGAAGTTTCGATCGCCTATTTAAACGGTACGGCTGTAATTGTACAATCTTCGTATTCGGGAGATCCAACCGACTTAAGTGGGGTTATAACTTCCCTAACAAGAAGTACCGCAAGTGCCAGCGCTATTGGAATGACAACGGCTAGTCTACCGGGTACTATTTTAAATTATGCTAGTGCTTCACCAAGTGGAAATGGAAACTTTTGGGTAAATACGTTCAACCAAACACGCAATGTGGGTCTTTCGGATGATACGGTCTATTTTTATCAGTTATGGAGGAAGGGAAATATCGAAAGCCCCGTGGCTTCTAATGAAACTTACTCATTAATTCCTTTTCGGATAAGAGAATAGTATTTTAGTATAATCAGTCTCTAATAAGAGGCATTGTAGTACAGCGTAACAGACCTTCTTGCTTGGAAATTTCGGCATAGGGAACTTCTTCTACTTTGAAGCCCTGAGCACGTAACCAAGTATTGAGTCGTGTGAAATTCTTTTCTGAAATCACCACATCGGGAGAAATAGAAAAAATATTGCTGTTCATTTCGTACATCTCGTCCTTGGTGATATGAAAACAGTTTTCTTTTCCGAAGAAATTGAGCAACCATTCATACTCTTCTTCAACCAAAAAACCTTCTTTGTGAATTATTGCCTTACCTCTACCCAAAGGCTGAAAGCAACAATCCAAATGAAGCGCATTGTCACGAGCAACGGTATTGGATTTTCGCAAACTGAAGGATTTCACTTTTTTATGCGGAAATAATTTCTGAAGGTGCTTTACGGCTTTTATATTGGTGCGCGCGGTAATATAATTGGCATAATCATCGCCGTAATACGTACCTGCAAAAATATAGTCACCCCAAGGCATCACGTCACCCCCTTCAATATGGGCATCTTCCGGAAATTCGATAATTTTTGAGGGATCTATTTGTGAAATAACATGTTCAATTGCCTCAATCTCCAGCGAACGATCATCCAGAATATTGGCGATAATAAATTTGTCTTCAATGACAAAGGCAATATCGCGGGAAAAGATCTGGTTGTAATCCTTGATGCTTTTAGGGCGAAAGACTTTAACGTCGTATTTTTTTAAGATTTCAGCCACCGCATCCATCTCCCTTACCATGTCTTCGTCTTTCGGATAGGTGCCTGCCTTGATATGTTCAGCCGATTTGGGGTCGTACGCGTCTTCTAATTTAGGGACAGGACCATTGCTGTCTGCTCTACCAAGCACGACAGCACGTAGCCTAGAAATTTCGTCATTAATGTTCAGTTGAATCATATGGCAAATATAAAAAAGCATCCCGATATGGTCAGAATGCTTTTCAATTATAAAAAAACGAAACCTTATCTTTTTTCTACAGGCTTAAAGTCACGTAGTGTTTCTCCAATATAAATCTGTCTGGGTCTCCCTATAGGTTCTTTACGCAAGCGCATTTCTCTCCATTGGGCAATCCAGCCGGGTAAACGTCCTAAGGCAAACATGGGTGTAAACATTTCTACTGGAATACCTAGCGAACGGTAAATAATACCCGAGTAGAAATCTACATTGGGATATAATTTTCTATCTACAAAGTACGGATCTTCCAAAGCTTCTTTCTCTAGTCCCTTCGCAATGTTTAATACCGGATCGTCAATGCCAAGGTCATCCAACACACTGTCGGCCGATCGCTTAATAATCTTTGCTCTAGGATCGAAGTTTTTATATACTCTATGTCCAAAGCCCATTAGACGGAAAGGATCGTCTTTATCCTTCGCTTTTGCCATGTATTTTTTGGTGTCTCCACCATCTTCTTTTATAGCTTCCAGCATTTCAATTACGGCTTGGTTAGCTCCACCATGCAGAGGGCCCCATAAAGCAGCAATTCCTGCTGAAATAGAAACAAATAAACCGGCATGCGATGACCCCACAATTCGCACGGTCGAAGTAGAGCAGTTTTGTTCGTGATCTGCGTGTAAAATCAACAATTTATCCAATGCATCGACAATTACTTGTTTTGGAATATAGTCTCCATTTGGTTTCTTAAACATCATCTTTAAGAAATTTTCAACATATCCCAATGAATCGTCACCGTAATCCAACGGCAATCCTACTCTTTTTCTATATGCCCAAGCCGTTAGTACAGGAAATTTAGCCATTATTTTTACAATGGCATTATACATTTCCTCTTCGCTATCAACATTGACCGATGAAGGGTTAAAAGCGACTAAGGCAGATGTAAGTGAAGACAACACCCCCATTGGATGTGCTGACTTTGGAAATCCATCAATTATTCTCTTTACATCCTCATCGACATGAGATTGTGCTTTTATATCGTTATGAAATTTTATGAGTTCATCTTTGGTAGGTAATTCTCCAAAAATAAGTAGGTAAGCGACCTCAAGGAAATCGGCTTTTTCAGCCAAATCTTCAATGGCATATCCACGGTATCTTAAAATACCCTCTTCTCCGTTTAAAAAAGTAATAGCACTCTCACAGGATCCCGTATTTTTATATCCAGGATCGAGTGTTGTTACTCCGTTGGTATCACTTCGTAAGCTCTTAATATCTATAGCAACTTCGTTTTCGGTACCCTCCACTAATGGGAATTCATATTTTTTTCCGTCGATTTCGAGGATCGCTGTCTTTGACATATATTCAATTTGGTTTTAATGGTTCTGAAAAGATATCAGTCCGAATTGTAAAATTACAAAATCTCGAACGATTTTTTAACACTTACGAACACTTGTTAGGTTAAAAAATACTTAAATCAGTATTATTTGATGTATAATTCCCAGGTAACACTTCTTACAGGTTGTGAAGGAGGTGCTTTCTTTTATATTTTAAATGCTTTTCGCTGTGGATAGTAGGCAACCTCTCCCAATTGTTCCTCTATTCGAAGCAATTGATTGTACTTTGCCATTCGGTCACTTCTGGAGGCAGAACCCGTTTTTATTTGTCCACAATTTAGTGCTACCGCTAGGTCTGCTATTGTATAGTCTTCAGTTTCACCACTACGATGTGACATCACAGAAGTATATCCCGCATTGTGCGCCATATTAACAGCCGCAATAGTTTCGGTAAGTGTCCCTATCTGGTTTACCTTAATAAGAATTGAATTCGCTATATGTTCTGAAATACCTCTTGATAATCGCTCTACATTGGTCACAAAGAGGTCGTCTCCAACAAGTTGTACTTTATTCCCTACTATTTCGGTAAGATACTTCCAACCTTCCCAGTCGTTTTCATCCATTCCATCTTCAATAGAAATAATAGGATACTTTTCACATAGTTCGGCCAAATAATCGGCCTGTTGTTTTGACGTCCTTACTTTTCCACCTTCCCCTTCAAAAACTGTATAATCGTATTTTCCATCTTTATAGAATTCGGCTGAAGCACAGTCTAAAGCGATCATCACATCACTTCCTAATTTATAGCCTGCTTTCTCCGTGGCCACTTTAATCGTATCTAGGGCGTCTTCAGTACCATCCAGTGTAGGGGCAAATCCGCCTTCATCACCCACGGCAGTGCTCAAACCACGATCGTGCAACACTTTTTTTAGGTTGTGAAATATCTCACTTCCCATCTGCATCGCATGTGTAAAATTCTTTGCTTTTACCGGCATGACCATAAACTCCTGAAATGCAATAGGGGCATCGCTATGTGAACCACCGTTAATGATATTCATCATAGGAACGGGAAGGGTCTTTGCGCTTACACCTCCTACATACCGATAGAGCGGCATTCCCAATTCGTTAGCCGCAGCCTTTGCTGCTGCCAAAGAAACTCCAAGTATCGCATTCGCTCCCAGCTTCGATTTGTTAGGGGTACCGTCCAAATCGATCATAATCTGATCGATCAATTCCTGTTCAAAGACAGAAACACCTAAAAGTGTTCCTGCAATTTTTCCATTTACCTTTTCTACAGCCTTTAGGACTCCTTTGCCCATATAGTCCGTTCCACCATCTCGCATTTCAACAGCCTCGTGTTCTCCTGTAGAAGCTCCTGAAGGTACCGCAGCACGTCCTAAATAGCCATTTTCGGTAATCACATCTACTTCGATGGTTGGATTTCCTCTCGAATCGAATATTTGTCTTGCGTGGATGTCTATGATAATGCTCATGCGGTTTGTAGTTTGTGTTTTTTAATATTTTCTAAAAAGTCATCAAAAAGATAGGAAGCATCGTGTGGACCCGGACTTGCTTCGGGATGGTATTGTACCGAAAATACGGGTTTGCCCTTCATGCGGATTCCCGCCGCTGTTTTATCATTGAGATGCACATGTGTAATCTCGATATCGGGATGTGCTTCGGCATCTTCCCTACTAATGGCAAAACCGTGATTTTGAGACGTAATCTCCCCTTTTCCGGTTAGCAGATTCAAAATAGGGTGATTAATACCCCTGTGTCCGTGATGCATTTTATAAGTCGAGATTCCATTCGCCAAAGCCAACACCTGATGTCCTAAACATATGCCGAAAAGGGGTTTCCCGGAGTCAATTATTTGTTTAGTGGTCTCGATGGCACTGTGAAGCGGCTCAGGATCACCAGGCCCATTTGATAGGAAATAGCCATCCGGCTCAAAGGATTTCATATCGTTGAAGCTGGCGTCATACGGGAACACCTTAATATAGCAATCTCGTTCTGCCAGATTGCGAAGAATATTCTTCTTGATACCAATATCCAATGCTGAGATTTTAAAGGTAGCCTCTGGATTTCCGAAGAAATAAGGTGCTTTTGTTGAAACCTTACTAGCCAATTCGAGCCCTTCCATATTTGGCACTTCGGCCAATTGTTTTTTAAGTTTCTCTATTTGATCCACTTCGGTAGTGATCACGGCATTCATAGCACCGTTGTCCCGAATGTAATTTACCAAAGCGCGTGTATCCACATCACTGATGGCTAAGAGGTTATTCCGATCTAAAAATGCTTCCAGAGAGTCATCGGCCGCCGGACGCGAATAGTGATAACTAAAATTTCGGCAAATAAGTCCGGAGATTTTTATACCCTCCGATTCAACTTCTTCCACATTGG
This sequence comes from Altibacter sp., assembly GCF_019913785.1. Classification (GTDB taxonomy): domain Bacteria; phylum Bacteroidota; class Bacteroidia; order Flavobacteriales; family Flavobacteriaceae; genus Altibacter. Next base: position 29,554 of record NZ_JAIOHK010000033.1, on the reverse strand, counting down.
TACCGTAGTTTCCAATATGTGCATTGGTGGTCACCATAAGTTGTCCATAGTAAGAAGGATCGGTAAATATTTCCTGATAACCGGTCATTCCGGTATTAAAACAAACTTCTCCAAAAGCGGAGCCTTCTTTACCTCCTACTGCTTTTCCGTAAAAAATAGTCCCGTCGACTAATAAAATAAGTGCTTTTTTTCGTTTTTGATACTTCATATTCCTCAAATGTTTTGCAAAAATACTTTAAAAGATGAACGTGTACAATTCAGGTTTTAGAACTTTTAAACAATTTAGGTCATAAAAAAAGGGATAAACATTGACTGCTTATCCCTTTGATTTTATAACTGATATTTCATTTATTCTTCTTCTTTCTTTGCTTCAGTTTCTTTCTTTGCTTCAGTTGCTTTAGCCACTGGTGCAACAGCCGCTGCAGTTTTTGAACCACCACGACGACTACGACGTGTCGTCTTCGTTTTAGTTGCTTTTCCTGCGTTGTACAGCTCGTTGTAATCTACCAACTCGATCATTGCCATATCTGCATTATCCCCTAGACGATTCCCTAATTTGATAATTCGGGTATATCCTCCCGGACGTTCTCCCACTTTTACGGCAACGTCTCTGAACAATTCGGCTACCGCCTCCTTTTGACGCAATCTACTGTAAACGATACGACGGTTATGTGTAGTATCCTCTTTAGATTTTGTGATCATTGGTTCAACAAATCGCTGTAATGCTTTCGCCTTAGCTACTGTGGTATTGATTCTTTTATGTTCAATTAGGGAGCAGGCCATATTTGCCAACATCGCGCTTCTATGTGCCGTCTTTCTTCCTAAGTGATTTGTTTTTTTTCCGTGTCTCATGACATTTGTTTTTAATCATCATCTCGCTACCAAATCCCAAAAGCTATCGGGAGAGCAAAATATGACGTATTAATCTTTATCTAATTTATATTTTGAAAGATCCATTCCGAAGTTTAGTCCCTTCACATTCACTAACTCTTCTAATTCGGTCAATGATTTTTTTCCGAAGTTTCTAAATTTCATCAAATCGTTCTTGTTGTAAGAAACCAAATCTCCCAAGGTATCTACTTCGGCCGCTTTTAAACAGTTAAGCGCACGGACCGAAAGATCCATATCTACCAACTTGGTTTTAAGCAACTGGCGCATATGCAATGACTCTTCATCGTAGGTTTCGGTTTGAGCAATCTCGTCTGCTTCCAGAGTGATACGCTCATCGCTAAACAACATAAAGTGGTGAATCAAGGTTTTTGCGGCTTCAGTTAAAGCATCCTTTGGATGAATAGAACCATCGGTTACAATTTCGAAAACCAATTTCTCGTAATCGGTCTTTTGCTCTACACGGAAATTCTCAATGCTGTATTTCACATTTTTTATCGGCGTGTAGATCGAATCGGTAAAGATGGTACCAAGTGGTGCATTTGCTTTTTTATTCTCTTCAGCAGGCACATACCCTCTACCTTTCTCAATTGTGATTTCGAAGTTCAGGTTCACTTTAGATTCCATATTGCAGATCACCAATTCGGGGTTCAACACTTGGAATCCTGAGATGAATTTCTGAAAATCACCAGCGGTTACTTGATCGGCACCATTAATAGAAATGGTAACAGTTTCGTTATCGATCTCGTCTATTTGTCTTTTGAAACGAACTTGCTTCAAATTTAGAATGATCTCGGTAACGTCTTCCACAACACCGGCGATGGTTGAAAATTCGTGGTCAACACCTTCGATACGAACCGAGGTAATTGCGAATCCTTCCAATGAAGAAAGTAAAACGCGTCTTAATGCGTTACCAACGGTCAATCCATATCCAGGTTCCAAAGGGCGAAATTCGAATTTCCCTTCAAAATCTGTGGAATTGATCATGATAACTTTATCAGGCTTCTGAAAACTAAATACTGCCATAGTGTGACTCGTGTGTTTTGATTATTTAGAATATAATTCGACGATGAACTGCTCGTTAATGTTTTCCGGGATCTGAAGACGCTCTGGAATAGATACGTATGTACCTTCCATTTTCTCTCCATTCCAAGAGATCCACTCGTAAACACTACTCGCGTTATTCAACGAATTTTGAATGGCTTCAAGAGATTTTGACTTCTCTCTTACCGCAATAACATCACCTGCTTTCAATTGGTAAGAAGGGATGTTTACTTTTTCACCATTAACGGTGATATGTCTGTGAGAGACTAATTGTCTTGCTGCCTGACGGCTAGGTGCTATTCCCATACGGAATACCACATTGTCAAGACGCGACTCACAGTATTGTAACAATACAGTACCGGTTATACCTGGCGCTGCTGTTGCTTTCTTAAACATATTTCTGAACTGACGCTCTAATACACCATAGGTATATTTTGCCTTTTGCTTTTCCATTAACTGGATAGCATATTCAGATTTTTTCCCACGACGACGGTTGTTTCCGTGTTGTCCCGGAGGGTAATTTCTCTTTTCGAAGGATTTGTCTTCTCCGAAGATAGCTTCGCCGAACTTACGAGCTATTTTAGTTTTTGGACCAGTATATCTTGCCATTTTAAATTGATTTAGAAGGAAAAACTAAATTAAGGTCTTATCTATCCTCTAGCTTTTAACCCCTTCAGGTTGATATTTATAATTATTAAACTCTTCTTCTTTTTGGAGGTCTACATCCGTTGTGTGGCATTGGGGTAACGTCGATAATCTCTGTTACTTCAATACCGGCATTGTGAATAGATCGAATAGCAGATTCTCTACCATTTCCTGGTCCTTTCACATATACTTTTACTTTACGTAGACCTGCAGCGTGCGCCACACCTGAAGCATCTTCGGCGGCTAATTGTGCTGCATAAGGAGTATTCTTCTTTGATCCTCTAAAGCCCATTTTACCGGCTGATGACCAAGAGATAACGTCTCCGTTCTTATTGGTTAACGAAATGATAATGTTGTTAAAGGAAGCTGTTACGTGTGCCTCACCAACAGATTCAACATTAACCTTGCGTTTTTTTGTACTTTTTGAGCTAGTCTTTGCCATATCTCTAGGTATTATTTAGTTGCTTTCTTCTTGTTAGCAACTGTTTTACGTTTTCCTTTTCTAGTTCTCGAGTTATTCTTAGTGCGCTGTCCTCGTAACGGAAGACCTGCTCTATGACGAATACCTCTGTAACATCCAATATCCATTAAACGTTTGATGCTTAATTGGATTTCACTACGTAATTCACCTTCGATTTTGAAAGACCCAACAGCCTCACGAATAGCACCGATTTCATCATCGTTCCATTCGCTAACTTTTTTGTCTTCGTCAACTCCGGCTTTGTTCAATATATCCTGCGCTCGGCTTTTACCAATTCCGAAGATATACGTTAACGCGATTACACCCCTTTTTTGCTTTGGGATATCTACACCTGCGATTCTTGCCATAATTATCCTTGTCTTTGTTTGAACCTAGGGTTCTTTTTATTAATTACATATAATCTACCATTTCTGCGAACAATCTTGCAGTCGGCACTTCTCTTCTTAACGGATGCTCTAACTTTCATCTCTATTAGTATCTATAAGTTATGCGAGCCTTCGATAAATCGTATGGGCTCATTTCTAATTTTACTTTATCTCCGGGTAACAATTTAATATAGTGCATACGCATCTTACCCGAAATGTGTGCAGTTACAATATGACCGTTTTCAAGTTCCACACGAAACATTGCGTTAGACAATGCTTCTATAATGGTTCCGTCTTGTTCTATTGCTGTTTGCTTTGCCATATTATGCTACTGCTTTTCTATTTTTACCACTCTTCATCAAACCGTCGTAATGACGATTTAATAAGTAGGAGTTTATTTGTTGCATAGTATCGATAGCCACCCCTACCATAATTAGGAGGGAAGTACCACCGTAGAATAATGCCCACCCTTGTTGGATTCCCATTAACTTCACAACAAATGCAGGAAATATTGCAATAAGTGCTAAGAAAACAGATCCCGGCAAGGTTATTTGAGACATGATTCGGTCTAACAATTCGGCGGTTTCGGTTCCCGGTTTAATACCCGGAATAAAACCACCACTTCGTTTTAGATCATCTGCCATTTTATTGGTTGGTACCGTAATTGCCGTATAGAAGTACGTAAATACTATAATCAATGCTGCAAAAACAATGTTGTACCACAATCCAAATATATCACTGAATGCCGCCTGAACTGATTGCGCCATCTCACTTTCAGAAAGACTGGCAACAGCTGAAGGAACAAACATGATCGCCTGTGCAAAGATAATAGGCATTACCCCAGAAGCATTCAACTTTAAGGGAATGAATTGTCTTGCACCAAAGATGTTTTTCTCGTAACCACCACTGGCTGTCCTACGCGCGTATTGTACAGGTATCTTTCGGACTGCCATGACCAGCATCACCGACGCCAGAATAATGACAAACCAGATTACCAATTCGATAAGAATCATGATCAATCCACCATTCGATTCTAATACTCTAGACGCAAATTCCTGAGCAAAAGATAATGGTAAGGTGGCAATAATACCCACCATGATCAAAATAGAGATCCCGTTTCCGATACCCTTATCTGTAATCTTTTCACCCAACCACATCGCGAATACACAGCCTGTTACCAAGATAATTGTTGAAGACACAAAGAACATCGTGTCCTTACCAAGGATAAAGGCTTCGGCTGGAACGCCCAGGGCTTCCAAACCAAATAGGTAACTCGGTGCCTGCACTAGACAGATACCAATGGTTAACCAACGTGTAATTTGATTGATCTTCTTTCTTCCGCTTTCTCCTTCTTTCTGTAATTTCTGAAGGTAAGGCACCGCAATCTGCATTAATTGTACTACAATAGAGGCCGAAATATACGGCATGATCCCCAATGCAAAAACCGAAGCATTCGCAAAGGCTCCTCCTGTAAATGCATTAAGTAATCCACCAATACCACCGGCGTCAAATTTACCAGCGAATTCAGATAACTTAGAAGCATCTATCCCGGGCAATACTACCTGTGCACCAAAACGGTACACCAATAATAACCCCAAGGTAACCATGATGCGATTTCGCAGCTCCTCTATTTTAAAAACGTTTTTTATAGTATCAATAAATTTCATTGGTGTCTTGAATTACAATGTTACTACTTCACCACCGGCCGCTTCAATCGCTTTTTGAGCTGAGGCAGTAAACTTGTGTGCAGATACTTTTAATTTAGCCTTTAATTCTCCTCTTCCTAAAATCTTCACCATTTCGGTTTTTCCAGCTAGACCTAAACCTACTAGGGTTTCAAAATCTACAGTATCCTTTATCTTTTTATCATCAACCAATTGCTGAAGCGTGTCGAGGTTTACACCCTGATATTCCTTACGGTTAATGTTCGTAAACCCGAACTTAGGCACACGACGCTGAAGTGGCATTTGCCCTCCTTCAAATCCAAGTTTCTTGGAATATCCTGAACGGGATTTTGCTCCTTTATGACCACGAGTTGCCGTTCCACCTTTTCCGGAACCTTGCCCACGACCTACGCGCTTGCCTTTGTTACTAACCGAACCTTTTGCAGGTCTTAAGTTACTTAATTCCATTGTCTATATCTTAATTGGTTTCAACCGAAACCAAGTGTTTAACTTTAGTTATCATACCAAGAATGTTTGGCGTATCATTGTGCTCGACCGTCTGACCTATTTTATGAAGACCTAAGGACTCGAGCGTTCTCTTTTGGGTTTGAGTACGGTTTATGGCACTCTTTACCTTTGTTACTTTAATTTTTGCCATCTTTCCTGGTTTTATCCTTTAAACAATTTTTCCAAAGAGATTCCGCGTTGAGCTGCTACTGACTGCGCACTACGCAATTGCAATAACGCATCAAATGTCGCTTTTACTACGTTGTGTGGATTAGAAGATCCTTGAGATTTTGACAATACATCATGTACCCCAACGGCCTCTAATACCGCACGTACTGCACCACCTGCAATTACACCCGTACCGGGCGCTGCTGGCAATAGCGTTACACGCGCTCCACCATATTTTCCTTTTTGTTCGTGAGGAAGTGTTACTTTGTTCAACGGAATTCGAACTAAGTTCTTCTTGGCATCTTCAATGGCTTTAGCAATTGCGCTGGCCACATCTTTAGATTTTCCAAGACCGTGTCCTACGACACCGTTCTCATCACCAACTACAACAATAGCTGAAAATCCGAAGGCTCTACCCCCTTTAGTTACTTTAGTAACACGTTGTACGCCTACTAAACGATCTTTTAATTCAAGACCTCCTGGTTTTACTAATTCTACGTTTTTATAATCTTGATACATACTACTTAGAATTTAAGGCCGCCTTCGCGAGCTCCTTCAGCTAATGATTTTACTCTTCCGTGATATAGGTACCCGCCTCTGTCAAAAGAAACATTTTCAACACCGGCTTTTACAGCTTTCTCTGCAATGGCTTTCCCTACTAATTTTGCCGCTTCGGTCTTATTCACCTTTGTAGCGTCAATTTCTTTGTCTCTTGAAGATGCAGCTGTAATTGTCTTACCGCTTACATCGTCAATAAGTTGCGCATAAATCTCTTTATTACTTCTGAAAACAGCCAAACGAGGACGTTGCTCTGTTCCTGAAACAGTTTTTCTAATTCTGAAACGAATACGATCTCTTCTATCGTTTTTTGATAATGCCATAACTCTATTTGTTATGCAGATTTACCTGCTTTTCTTCTTAATATTTCTCCAACAAACTTGATTCCTTTTCCTTTGTAAGGTTCTGGCTTACGGAACGAACGAATCTTAGCCGCTACTTGTCCAACCAATTGCTTGTCGTGAGACGTTAATTTTACGATAGGATTCTTTCCTTTCTCAGCAATAGCTTCCACTTTTACTTCGGGAGCAATGTCCAACACTATATTATGTGAATATCCAATTGCCAAATCCAATTTTTGTCCTTGATTAGTAGCTCTGTATCCAACTCCTACCAGCTCTAACTCTTTTGTCCATCCTGTTGACACCCCTTTAATCATATTATTGATTAAAGATCTGTACAAACCATGCTTTGCTTTGTGCGCATTTATATCTGAAGGACGTTCCACAAAAGCATTTCCGTCTTCTACTTTGATGGTCACATCGGAATATTCCTGAGTCAACTCACCTAATTTTCCCTTTACCGTAATTACGTTGTCTTTAATATCGACTGTAACTCCTTCTGGGATTGCTACCGGGTTATTACCTATTCTTGACATTTCTTCTTGTCTTTATATTAGTATACGTAACATAATACTTCACCACCCACATTTTGAGCTTTGGCTTGCTTTCCTGTCATAACTCCTGCTGAAGTTGAGACAATTGCAATACCTAAACCATTCAAAATTCGAGGTAGTTCGGTTGAACTTGCGTACTTACGTAAACCAGGTTTACTAATTCTTTGAATCTTTTTAATTACAGGGTCTTTTGTAAGCTTGTCATACTTTAAAGCGATCTTGATAGTCCCTTGGGGTCCCTTATCGTCTTCAAACTTATAACTTAAGATATACCCTTGATCAAACAAGATTTTTGTAATCTCTTTTTTAAGATTGGAAGCCGGCACCTCTACTACGCGATGTCCTGCTTTCACTGCATTTCTAACTCGAGTTAGAAAATCTGCTATTGGATCTGTTGTCATTTAATTTAATTTGCGGTAATGGTTTTCGTCTGCTCTGGCGGACAAACCTGCTACCCATTTATAATTTTACCAGCTTGCTTTTCTAACACCTGGGATTAGACCTTGATTTGCCATTTCACGGAATGTTACACGTGAAAGTCCAAAAGTTCTCATATACCCTTTAGGTCTTCCGGTTAGCTTGCACCGATTGTGCATGCGAATTGGAGATGCATTCTTTGGTAATTTCTGTAAACCTTCCCAGTCACCAGCTTCTTTCAAAGCTTTGCGCTTTTCGGCATATTTAGCTACCATTTTTGCTCTTTTAACCTCACGGGCTTTCATTGATTCTTTAGCCATCTCTTAATTCTTTTTAAAAGGTAATCCTAGTTCAGTTAGTAATGCTTTCGCTTCTTTATCGGTTTCGGCTGTGGTTACGAATGTGATATTCAAACCTTCAATCTTCTTTACCTTATCGATATCGATCTCTGGAAAGATAATCTGTTCGGTAACACCCAAAGAGTAGTTACCTCTACCATCAAAACCTGTTGCTTTAATTCCGCCGAAATCACGCACCCTTGGCAATGCGGTAGTCACAAGTCTATCTAAAAACTCATACATGCGTTCTCCACGCAAGGTAACTCTCGCTCCAATTGGCATTCCTTTACGAAGTTTAAAGTTTGCAATATCTTTTTTAGAAATAGTTGCAACCGCTTTCTGACCTGTAATGTTTGTCAATTCGTCTACTGAGTAATCGATTAGTTTTTTATCTGCAACTGCTGCTCCAACGCCACGAGACACAACAATGCGCTCTAATTTTGGTACTTGCATTACATTTTTGTATCCAAACTCATCTGTAAGAGCATTCACTACTCTGCTCTTGTACTCTTCCTTAAGTCTTGGTAAATATCCCATAACTATAATACTTGATTCGATTTTTTGGAAAATCGCACTTTTTTACCATCTTCCATTCTATATCCTACACGTGTTGCGGTTCCAGATTTTGGATCGATCAATGCGAGATTAGAAATATGAATAGGAGCTTCTTTTTCGGTAATTCCACCTTGAGGATTAGCTGCGCTAGGTTTCTCATGCTTCTTTACTGTGTTCACTCCTTCTACTATTGCTTTGTTTTTTTCAAGAATCACCTTCATCACTTTTCCTTCGGCACCTTTGTGCTCTCCGGTAGTAACAACTACAGTATCTCCCGATTTTATTTTAAGCTTTGCCATCTTTGTTTCGTATTAAAGCACCTCTGGCGCCAATGATACTATTTTCATAAATTGTTTGTCACGAAGTTCTCTGGCAACCGGTCCAAATACACGTGTTCCTCTCATCTCCCCTTGTGGGTTTAAAAGTACACAGGCATTGTCGTCAAAACGGATATACGATCCATCCGGTCTTCTAACTTCTTTCACGGTACGTACCACTACTGCAGTAGAAACGGCACCCTTTTTAATGTTACCATTGGGAGTAGCTTCTTTTACAGTTACTACTATCTTATCTCCAATGGAAGCATATCTCTTTTTAGTTCCGCCCAACACTCTAATGGTTAGCACCTCTTTGGCACCGGTGTTGTCTGCTACTTTAAGTCTTGATTCTTGTTGTATCATGATTACTTCGCTCTTTCAATTATTTCTACTAACCTCCAACATTTCGTTTTACTTAAAGGTCTAGTTTCCATGATCTTTACAGTATCTCCTTCGTTGCAGTCATTTTTCTCGTCGTGTGCTACGTATTTCTTCGTTTTCAACACGAACTTTCCGTACATAGGGTGTTTTACTTTTTTTACTTCGGCAACAACAATAGACTTCTCCATTTTGTTACTGGTAACTACCCCAATACGCTCTTTTCTTAAGTTTCTTTTTTCTTCCATCTTTCAGCTTCGTACCCTTATTGTACTTCTCTTTTAGTTAGTTCTGTCGCAATTCTAGCGATCGTTCTTCTGTGCGATCTAAGTTGAATTGGATTTTCCAACGGTGATATGGTATGTGCCATTTTTAGGTCTGAATATGCTTTTTTTGATTCAGCAAGTTTTTCCTGAAGTTCCGCTGTTGATGTCTCGTTTATCTGTGATTGTTTCATCTTTAATAAAATTAAGCTTGATAATCTCTAGACATGATAAATTTTGTTTTTACCGGAAGCTTTTGAGCTGCAAGACGCAACGCTTCTTTGGCAGTTTCCAAAGTAACTCCGGAAACTTCAAACAACATTCTACCTGGTTTAACAACTGCTGCCCAATATTCTACAGCTCCTTTACCCTTACCCATACGTACTTCCAAAGGTTTCTTTGTAATAGGCTTATCTGGAAAAATCATAATCCAGATGGAACCTTCCCTTTTCATATAACGGGTAGCGGCAATACGTGCTGCTTCAATTTGACGTGCTGTCAAGAAATTTGAATCTAAAGACTTAATACCAAAGGTTCCATATGCAAGTTGGTTGCCACGACCGGCATTCCCCTTCATACGGCCTTTCTGCATTTTACGGTATTTTGTTCTCTTAGGTTGTAACATTTTCTTCTATTTAAAAAATTACTTTCTACGACGTGGCTTATTGTTGCCTCCTCGTCCTCCGGAATTTCCACCTTTTCCAGCCTTTTTGGTCATACCAACAAGGGGAGAAAGCTCTCTTTTTCCATAAACTTCACCTTTCATGATCCATACTTTAACACCCAATCTACCATAGGTAGTGTGTGCCTCAACTAAAGCATAATCGATGTCGGCTCTAAAAGTTGATAAAGGGATACGTCCATCTTTATACGATTCTGAACGCGCCATCTCAGCCCCATTTAAACGACCCGAAATCTGAATTTTAATACCCTCTGCGTTCATACGCATAGCAGCTGCAATAGCCATTTTAATAGCTCGACGGTATGAAATTCTGTTTTCAATTTGTCTCGCTACACTAGCTCCTACTAAGAAAGCATCTAATTCAGGTCTTTTGATCTCATGGATGTTGATCTGAACCTCTTTACCCGTAATCTTTTTAAGCTCTTCTTTTAACTTGTCTACTTCCTGACCTCCTTTACCGATAATGATACCGGGGCGGGCTGTGGTTATAGTAACGGTTACAAGTTTAAGCGTGCGCTCAATAATTACTCTAGACACACTTGCTTTACTCAAACGGGCGTGAATATATTTTCTAATCTTGTCGTCTTCGGCTAATTTATCACCGTAGTCGTTACCTCCGTACCAGTTGGATTCCCATCCTCTAATAATACCTAGGCGATTCCCGATTGGATTTGTCTTCTGTCCCATTTATTAATTGCTTTGTGTGTTATCGTTAGCTCCCAATACCAGTGTTACGTGGTTGGAACGTTTTCTAATTCTGTGTGCGCGACCCTGTGGTGCTGGACGAAGTCTTTTCAACATAGTTCCACCATCTACACGAATCTCTTTTATAAAAAGATCTGCATCTTCCAAAGAAGCATCCTCGTTCTTAGCTTGCCAGTTTGCAATTGCAGACAAAACCAATTTCTCTAAACGACGTGATGATTCTTTAGCACTGAACTTTAAAATATTAAGCGCCTTGTCTACTTTTTCACCTCGTATCAAATCCGCCATCAAGCGCATTTTTCTAGGTGAAGTAGGGCAATTGTTCAACTTAGCAAAGTACATTGTCTTCTTTGCTTCCTTGATCTGTTCTGCTCTTTCTCTTTTACGAACTCCCATGGCCTATTATTTTTTTCCTTTATTTTTTGCACCAGCGTGACCACGGAATGATCTTGTAGGTGAAAATTCTCCTAATTTATGTCCTACCATATTTTCGGTCACATATACAGGAACAAATTGTTTTCCGTTATGTACCGCGATAGTTTGTCCAACAAAATCCGGAGTAATCATAGAAGCACGTGACCAAGTCTTGATTACGGTTTTCTTATTCGACTCAACATTTTGTCCAACTTTCTGTTCTAACTTATAGTGAACGTAAGGTCCTTTTTTTAATGATCTTGCCATAGCTTATTTCTTTCTACGTTCGATAATATATTTACTACTCGGATTCTTCTTAGAACGGGTTCTGTAACCTTTAGCAGGAATACCGTTTCTAGAACGTGGGTGTCCTCCCGAAGATTTACCTTCACCACCACCCATTGGGTGATCAACCGGGTTCATAACCACTGGTCTTGTACGAGGTCTTCTTCCTAACCATCTTGATCTACCAGCTTTACCAGATACCAACAATTGATGGTCGCTATTCGATACAGCTCCAATAGTAGCCATACAATTAACAAGGATCATTCGTGTTTCACCAGAAGGTAATTTAACGGTTGCATATTTCCCATCTCTTGCCATTAATTGCGCAAACGCACCGGCGCTACGCGCCAAAACAGCACCTTGACCAGGACGCAACTCTAAACAAGATATAACAGTACCTAATGGGATATTGGCGAGTGTCATGGCATTTCCAATTTCTGGAGCAACGCTCTCACCCGAAACGATGTTTTGCCCAACCTGTAGTCCGTTCTGTGCAATTATATAACGCTTTTCACCATCTTGGTAATTCAATAAAGCGATAAAAGCCGTACGGTTTGGATCGTATTCAATTGAAGCAACAGTTGCAGGAATTCCTGCCTTGTCGCGTTTAAAATCGATAATTCGATATTTTCTTTTATGACCTCCACCTAAATAGCGCATGGTCATTTTTCCTTGACTGTTTCTACCACCAGATCTTTTGTTCGGAGCTAATAAACTTTTCTCCGGCTTATCAGTTGTAATGGCGTCAAATCCATTTACAACTCTAAATCGCTGACCTGGGGTGATAGGTTTTAATTTTCTTACTGACATTTTTGTCTAATTAAATCTAAGCAAGCTTAGATGTTCGTGTAAAAATCTATTGTATCACCTTCCGCCACCTGTACAATTGCCTTTTTATAAGCATTTGTTTTACCAGTTTGAATTCCCGTCTTTGTATAACGAGTCTTTCTATTGGGGCGGACATTCATTGTACGAACTCCGGTAACAGAAACTCCGTAAGCAGCTTCCACCGCTTTCTTGATTTCAACCTTGTTCGCCTTTGGGTTTACTACAAAACCGAAAACATTTTTGTCTTCCGCAGCTTTGGTAGCTTTTTCCGTAATTATAGGTTTTATTAAGATATTCATCTTGTTTCTATTTACTTAAGTTTGTTTCAATTCCTTCCAAAGAACCTTCAAACAGCACAAGACTGCTTGCATTCATAATTTTATAAGTACTTAATTCTGAGCTAGTTACAACTTCTGTACCTTTCAAATTGCGAGACGACAAATATACATTATTATTTAACTCTCCCAACACAAACAAAGATTTTTTGTTTTCAAGTCCTAACGACTTCAAAACAGCTGTGAAATTCTTTGTTTTTGGCCCTTCAAAATTAAGGTCTTCCAATACCACGATTGCCTTATCATTTGCCTTGATACTCAGGGCCGAACGACGCGCCAAACGCTTTAGGGTTTTGTTTAACTTAAAGGAATAACTTCTTGGTCTAGGTCCGAACATACGTCCACCACCTTTAAAAATTCCAGACTTGATACTTCCCGCACGGGCAGTACCTGTTCCCTTTTGTTTCTTGATCTTTCTCGTAGAACCCGTAATCTCTGCACGTTCCTTGGCTTTGTGAGTTCCTTGCCGTTGATTGGCAAGATATTGTTTCACATCTAGGTAAACAGCGTGATTGTTTGGCTCTATTCCGAACACATCCTTAGAAAGTTCAACCTTTCTACCTGTGTCTTTTCCGTTACTATCTAATACAGCTACCTTCATTATTTCTGAATCATTACATAAGCGTTTTTGTGACCGGGAACACATCCTTTAACCACAAGTAGATTCTTTTCAGGAACTACTTTTAAAACTCTTAAATTTTCAACTTTCACCTTTTCGTTCCCCATTTGGCCGGCCATCTTCATTCCCTTGAATACTCTCGCAGGATAGGATGCAGCACCAATAGAACCCGGCGCTCTTAAACGGTTGTGCTGACCGTGAGTCGCTTGACCCACACCACCAAAACCATGACGTTTTACAACACCTTGAAATCCTTTACCTTTAGAAGTACCTGAAATATCCACGTATTCTCCTTCGATAAAATGTTCCACCGTGATGGTGTCACCTAATTTGTAATTTTCTTCAAATCCTTGGAATTCTACGACTTTACGTTTTGCAACGGTTCCTGCTTTTTTGGCGTGCCCTTCGGCGGCCTTTGTAGCAGTCTTCTTGTCATCGAAACCAAGTTGAAGAGCTTCGTACCCGTCAACCTCTTTGGTTCTGACTTGGGTAACAACACAAGGGCCTGCCTCAATAACGGTACACGGAATATTTTTTCCGTTCTCGTCAAAGATGCTGGTCATCCCTATCTTCTTTCCAATTAACCCAGACATATTTATTTATTATTAGTTATTAATTATTCTCTTTTTTTATTCTGAAACCGCTTCAGAAAAAAACAGGGTCAAAATAAATTCAACCCTGAAATTATTTTGTTCCGTTTTTCCATTGCACGCAGCTCCGGACATGTTACTGAAACTATGGTGTTTCAGCAAAAGCACTATACCTTGATCTCTACTTCAACACCACTTGGCAACTCCAACTTCATTAGAGCGTCAATTGTTTTTGAAGAAGAGCTGTAGATATCCAATAAACGCTTGTAAGAGCTTAATTGAAATTGTTCTCTACTCTTCTTGTTTACGTGTGGTGAACGCAATACGGTAAAGATCTTCTTGTGCGTAGGTAAAGGGATTGGCCCTGTTACTACGGCACCGGTACTTTTTACGGTCTTAACGATTTTTTCAGCAGATTTGTCCACTAAATTGTGATCGTAAGATTTTAGTTTAATTCTTATTTTTTGACTCATTGCTGAAATATTATACGTTAGCGGTTCCTCTTGCTGCTGCGATTACTTCTTCCGATATATTTGAAGGAGTTTCAGCATAATGTGCAAATTCCATTGTTGATGTGGCACGACCTGATGACAAGGTTCTCAAAGTGGTTACATAACCAAACATTTCAGAAAGAGGCACTTCAGCTTTTACAACCTTAGCACCGGCTCTATCACCCATATCATTTACTTGACCACGACGACGGTTCAAGTCGCCTACTATATCACCCATGTTTTCTTCAGGCGTGATCACTTCCAATTTCATAATTGGCTCGAGTATTACGGCGCCTGCTTTTTTGGCAACCGCTTTAAAGCCTAATTTAGCAGCAAGTTCAAAAGAAAGTGCGTCAGAATCCACAGCGTGGAATGACCCGTCTTTCAAGGTAACTTTCATGCTATCAACTTCAAATCCGGCCAAAGGTCCATTCGCCATAGCTTGTTTAAATCCTTTTTCAACCGAAGGGATAAATTCCTTAGGAACGTTACCACCTTTTACAGCATTCACGAATTCAAGTCCTACTTTGCCGTCCTCAGCCGGTTCAAGGGTAAACACAATATCTGCAAACTTACCACGACCACCAGATTGCTTTTTATACACTTCTCTGTGATCTGCAGTTTTAGTTACTGCTTCCTTATACTCAACCTGTGGTTGACCTTGGTTCACTTCTACTTTAAACTCACGACGTAAACGATCCACGATAATGTCTAAGTGAAGCTCACCCATACCAGAAATAATAGTCTGGCCGGAAGCCTCATCGGTACGAACCGTAAAGGTTGGATCTTCTTCGGCAAGCTTTGATAAAGCCATACCTAATTTGTCTACATCGGCCTTTGTTTTAGGCTCCACCGCGATACCAATTACAGGATCGGGGAAGTTCATACTTTCTAAAACGATAGGGTGTTTCTCATCGGACATGGTATCTCCTGTCTTAATATCTTTAAACCCAACAGCTGCTCCAATATCTCCTGCTTCAATAAAATCGATAGCGTTTTGCTTATTAGAGTGCATTTGGTAAATACGTGAGATACGTTCTTTTTTTCCCGAACGGTTATTCAAGATATAAGAACCTGCATCCAATCGACCGGAATAAACACGGAAGAATGCCAAACGACCTACAAATGGATCGGTAGCAATTTTAAATGCCAATGCCGAAAAAGGAGCAGATACATCCGGCTTGCGGATCTCTTCTTTTTCGGTATCCGGGTTTACACCAATAATACCTTCCTTATCCACTGGAGAAGGTAAGTATCTACAAACGGCATCCAATAAAAATTGAACTCCTTTGTTTTTAAAAGACGACCCACATACCATTGGTATGATAGACATATCCATTACAGCAGCTCGAAGTGCAGCATGCACTTCATCTTCAGTAATAGAATCTTCATCTTCCATATATTTTTCAAGCAAATTTTCATCATAGGCAGCAACTTCTTCAATAAGTTTACCACGTAATAATTTTGCTTCTGCCTTTAGTTCTTCAGGAATATCGACAACGTCAAAAGTTGCTCCGAAAGACTCATCATGCCAAATTACCGCACGGTTCTTTACTAGATCAACAATTCCTTTAAAGTTCTCTTCATCACCAATATTCAATACGATCGGTACGGCGTTTGACTTTAACATGTCTTTCACCTGCTGACAAACTTCCATAAAGTTAGCCCCTTGACGATCCATTTTATTAACGAATCCAATACGTGGCACCTTATAGTTATCTGCAAGCCTCCAGTTAGTTTCAGATTGTGGCTCAACACCATCTACTGCACTAAAAAGGAATACCAATCCATCTAGCACACGTAGCGATCTGTTTACCTCAACGGTAAAATCAACGTGACCCGGAGTATCGATAATATTAAAATGAAAATCTTTTGTTTCGTCCACCGGTTCACCATTTTTCAATGGGAACTTCCAGGTACAAGTAGTAGCTGCCGAAGTAATGGTAATACCTCTTTCTTGCTCCTGTTCCATCCAGTCCATAGTTGCTGCACCATCGTGAACTTCACCAATTTTGTGACTCACCCCGGTATAGAACAAAATACGTTCTGTGGTGGTGGTTTTACCGGCATCAATATGCGCAGCAATCCCTATATTTCTTGTATATTTTAAATCTCTTTGTGCCATTTTTTAGAATCTGAAATGTGAGAATGCCTTATTTGCTTCGGCCATTTTGTGCGTATCCGTACGCTTTTTAACCGCAGCACCTTCTTCTTTTGCAGCTGCAAGAATTTCGCCTGCTAACTTTTGTGCCATAGATTTTTCGTTACGCTTTCTCGCATAACCGATCAACCACTTCATAGCAGTTGCAATCTTTCTGTCCGGACGTATTTGCATAGGAATTTGGAAGGTGGCCCCACCAACTCTACGACTACGAACCTCGACGTGTGGCATTACATTAGAAAGAGCATCTTTCCAAATTTCTAAAGCCGTTTTTTCTTCGTCTGTTTTTTTCTCTTCTACGATATCTATTGCATCGTAAAACACTTTAAAAGCCACCGACTTTTTTCCGTCCCACATCATGTTGTTCACAAAACGTGTTACCAATTGGTCGTTAAACCTTGGATCGGGTAAAAGTGGTCTTTTCTTGGCCTGTCTTTTTCTCATGTCTTCTCTTTAAAAGTTTTAAATTACTTTTTAGGGCGTTTTGCACCATACTTAGATCTACGTTGTGTTCTTCCTTCAACACCAGCGGTGTCTAAAGCTCCACGAACAATGTGGTATCTAACTCCTGGCAAATCCTTCACCCTTCCACCTCTAACCAATACTATCGAGTGCTCTTGTAGATTGTGTCCTTCACCCGGGATGTATGCGTTTACTTCTTTTCCGTTTGTCAACCTAACCCTCGCTACTTTTCGCATCGCAGAGTTTGGTTTCTTAGGAGTAGTCGTATATACACGCGTACACACACCTCTTCGCTGAGGGCACGAATCTAAAGCAGCCGATTTACTCTTCTTGGTTATTTTGGCTCTTCCTTTTCGTACTAATTGTGAAATTGTTGGCATATAAAATATGTATTATACTTATTTAAATATAAAATCCCTCTTTTTAAGGGCTTGCAAAGGTAGAAATAAAATTGAATTAATCAAACGTTACTAAATTAATTTTACCCACTCTTTTATTATTTTGAAATTCAGATATTAAATGCCGAAGCGAAACGTTAGTTTTACAACACAAAAAAGTAGTTTTTGAAACAGTTCCTTCGCCTTTTCTTATACCTTAATATATATACTGCTTTTCTTCAGATAGCAAATGCTCAAAATTTGAATCTGATAATTGAGGCCGAAACAACGATCCCCCAATCCCTTTTGGATAGCCTGGAACATCCCAAATCCTTTGCCAATTATTTAAGTCTGAAAAAAGTCGCCGACACCTTGGCTTATCAACTTCAAAAGAAAGGATATATTGAAAGTGAATTACGCACGCTTGATAAAAAGAATGATTCCAGTTATATCGCTACGTATTTTTTAGGAAATAGATACCTATATATTAAGGTATTCTACCAAGCAACCGATTTCAAAAAAAGTGAATTGTTCAGAGTTGCCCAAGAGGTAACTGACGAATATTTTATACTTCGTGTGGAGAATGTGGAAACCGCACTATTAAAATTGAACAGTTTTAAAGCCGAAAACGGAAACGCCTTCGCTAAAGTACGGTTGGATGAGATCACCAAACTGTCCGCCAACACACTAGAAGCGCAACTAATTCTCGTGAGCGGTGCCGAGCGAACCATCGACTCCCTTGTGGTAAAAGGGTATGATAAATTTCCTAAGTCTTATTTGAAATATTATGCCGGCGTGAGGGTTGGGAGAAAATTCAGTCAAAAAAAATTGATCGCGCAAAACGACGTACTCAATAATCTGGGATTTGTAAGTACCATAAAAGCCCCGGAAGCCTTATTTCGAAAAAAAACAACTGCGGTTTATTTTTATCTGAAAAAACAAAACAACAATCTGTTCGATGGCATTTTGGGGTTTTCCACTAACGAAGAAACTCGGAACTTGGCTTTTAACGGCTACATCAACTTAGAACTTAACAATAATTTGAACTTCGGCGAACAATTGGTTGTCAACTACAAAGCCGACGGAAACGAGCAACAAAATTTTAGAGTAAAGGCGACTATGCCCTATTTATTTAAGTCGCCATTTGGTTTGGGAGCAGAACTCAAGATTTTTAAAAGGGATAGTTCGTTTGTCACTACAGAGCAACAGGCGAGGATTACCTACCAGATCACACCCACTTCCCACAGCTATATTGGATATAAAGGATATGAATCAAGCAATTTATTGGACGCAGCTATTGGAGGTATCGCTATTGAAGATTATACTTCGCGCAATATTATAGCCGGAATAGCATATAAAAAACAACAAAGAAATAACCTCTTTCCGGTTAAATCGTACCTATCTATCGATGCTGAAGTTGGGTCGCGAGAATTAAAAAGTGCCAAAGAAGGGCAAGAACGCTTTTCCGCCTTACTACATCATATTTTTAATCTCAATTTTAAAAATTCTGTTTTTCTTCAGAATAGTACAAGTGTTTTGTTGAGTGATACTTTTATCACCAATGAACTTTTTAGATTTGGCGGTATTACAAGTATACGTGGATTTGACGAAAATAGTATCGATGCATCGTTTTTTTCAGTATTAAATACGGAATATCGATATGCCTTTAATGCATCTATTTATATACATAGTATTATTGATGTTGGGTATTTTGAGAATCAGATTTTTCTTCAGAAAGAGAAATTATACAGCTTCGGAATTGGTTTGGGATTGCAGTCCAAAGCAGGGCTTTTAAAGCTTAATATTGCCAATGGAAACTCCGAAACACAAGATTTTGGACTTTCAAACACCAAGATTCATATAAGCCTAACCTCAAGGTTTTGATTTTATTGGGTAAGAGCCGATAATAATAAACCTTGGCATGTATAATTTTTAAGAATAAAAACTTGTTAATTCAACAATTTATTGTCAATTTTGACCAATCTTAATTAAATATTAATAATATGAAACAAAAAATACGTGGAATACTAACGTTTTTATTAGCGTTAGTGGTGCAATTTGCTTTTGCACAAGAAAAGACCGTTTCCGGAACTGTGTCTGATGATACAGGGTTACCTTTGCCGGGAGCCAATATTATTATTAAAGAGACAAACACCGGTACCCAATCGGATTTTGACGGAAATTATTCTATCGAGGTAAACGTTGGGCAAACTTTGGTTTTCAGTTATGTCGGTTTCGACCCTCAGGAAATTAAAGTGGGTGCCGCCAACACTATTAACGTTGGTATGGTTGCTGGTAATGTCCTTTCAGAAGTAGTTGTAACTGGGTATTCGACCCGAAACCAGACAGTTTCTACTTCGGCAGTAGTATCTATATCTGCCAGCGAAATTTCGGAATTGAGTCCAACAACGAGTATTGACAACCTGTTACAAGGTAAAGCAGCAGGGGTTGCAGTAACCTCAGCAAATGGTAAGCCCGGACAAGGTGCGTTCGTACGTATTCGTGGAGTTGGGTCGCTATCTGCTGGAGCTTCTTCTCCTTTATATATAGTTGACGGTGCAGTGGTTCGTGAAGAAGATTTAGGAAATATCCCCAATGAGGATATTGATAAAATCGACATTTTAAAAGATGCTGCGACTACAGCACAGTATGGTTCCAGAGGAGCCAATGGAGTTGTGGTTATTACAACAAAAAGAGGTAATAGA
This sequence comes from Altibacter sp., assembly GCF_019913785.1. Classification (GTDB taxonomy): domain Bacteria; phylum Bacteroidota; class Bacteroidia; order Flavobacteriales; family Flavobacteriaceae; genus Altibacter. The sequence goes on along the minus strand of NZ_JAIOHK010000033.1, from coordinate 9,417 downwards.
AATAAAGATGCTATTGTAAAGTATAGTTCGCGATTTGGATTCACTTCTAGAATCAATCCAAATTTTGAAGTGATGAATGCTGAAGAAAAGATGCAATATGAAGCAGAACTTTTCGCCCTTGGAATATCAGCAGCAAATAGTTTGCCGGGTGTTACAACGGCACCGGGTAGTACCGAAAGACAGTTCTTACTTGACAATGAAACCGACTGGCAAGATCTAATGCTTAAGCAAGGGATCGTTCAAAATAACAGCGTTTCTATATCCGGTGGATCAGAAAAAGCGGATTACTACTTTTCTGTAGGTCATGATAGAAACTCTGGAATCATTGATCAACTAGACGGTTTTGAAAGAATCAATTCCAGATTGAACGTTAATTTTGACGCAAAAGACTGGTTGAAAATTGGTGTGAATGTAGGATATGCTCGATCCACTAGTGATGAGCCTAGAGACAGAAACAACGCACAAAACCCGTTTAGAGCGATGTATGATTACAATCCATACGAAACAGAATTTGTTTTGGACGAAGATGGTAGTATCGTATTAGACGAAAACGGAAACCCAGTTTATTCACCTACGCATACTACTTTCAATGTGAGAGGTGCTTTATTATCTGAGCCATCAGTTGCCATTGAAAACAACTTATTGGCAGGTGTAAACGCTGACGTAAAGCTATTTAAAAACTTTAGTTATGGCTTTTCAGCTTCGGCTAATAGCCTTAATAGAAGAACAGATGGTTATTCGAAACCCGGAGGAATCTTGGACGCGATTATTGGTGATCCTAACAACCCCGGAAATAAATTAGATACCGGTATATACCGTTTTGACTTTACCGTTAGCAATAGACTGAATTATCGTCTTGATGCAACCAATCACCATTTAAATGTATTGGGACTAATGGAGTATAATGTCAATGAAAACAATGGATATACTGCACGAAGTATCGGTTTTCCATCGGCACAAGTGCACACACAGGTGAATGCTAGTACGCCTACGGTTGCTTCGACAACACGAAACATACTTACACTTTTATCTTATGGACTTTTCGCTGATTATGATTTTGACGAAAGATATTTGGCATCAGCTTCTGTACGTACAGATGCATCCTCAAATTTTGGACAAAACAATCAATACGGTTGGTTCTATAGTGGAAGTTTGGGATGGAACATCGCCAAAGAAGATTTCTTTCAGGTAGATGCGATCAACGATTTAAAGCTTAGAGCTGCTTATGGTACCGTAGGAAATAGAAATGGTATTGCTCGTTATGCATCTCAAAGTTTAGTAAGTTTTGGTAGTTCTTATCCTGGAGGTCCTTCAACTACAACGAATAACCATGGAAACAATGCTATTAAGTGGGAAACCACCATTACTTCCAATATCGGTTTAGAGTTTAACTTGTTTGGCAGAAGAGTTAGAGGTGTAGCTGATTATTTTAAAAGAGAAACTGAAGCCTTGTTATTCTTAATACCTGCTGCAGATGAAGTAGGTGCGATTGACAATACTGGTCAGTTAGGTGTTGTTGGTAACCTTGGGGTTATTGAAAATAAAGGTTTAGAAATTTCATTACAGGCTGATGTCTTTAGAAATGAAAACTTTAAATGGACCTTAGGAGGAAACATCGTATTCTTAGATACAGAAATTGTTGAGCTACCCGATTTAGATGGGGATGGTGAAGGTGATGATGTATTTCCAACACAGGCTTATAATATAGCTTATCGCGAGGGTGTTAAAATTAATGAGCACTACTTGGTACGATATGCCGGTGTAGATCCTGCTACAGGAGAAGCGCTTTATTATGGAGCCGACGGTGAAAAGTATACAGGTCTAAACCTTCCTGAAGGTGAAAATAGAGTTTTCCAAGGAAAATCTACTATCGCCGATAAAGAAGGAGGTTTCTTCTCAAACATTACTTATAAAGGTTTTGGTTTGCGTACCGACTTTGTATTCAAGGCAGGAAACTGGGTTAACAACTTTGTGAAGAATAACTTAATTTCTGATGGAGCCAATATAGATGACAACCAAGCATTGGATGCATTCAATTACTGGCAACAACCAGGAGACACAGACGTTCACCCAAGTCCATTATACTTACAAGATGAGTTAGAGGCTGGGGTTAATTCGGATCGTTTCTTGGAAAAAGGCGACTATATAAGAATGCGAAACGTAACATTTTCTTATAACTTCCCAAGAGCAACCTTGGAAAGATCTCCATTAAGTGCATTGCGAATTTATGTGCAAGGGCAGAACTTATTGACCTTCACAAAATTCTATGGAGATCCAGAAGTAGGTCTTTCATCGGGAGAAACAATTAGTTTTGCAAATTCTGTTGCACCGGGTGAAGCAACTCTCTATAGTTATCCAAATACAAAATCTATTCAAGTAGGTTTAGACGTAAGTTTCTAATTAAAAAAAAATGACAATGAAAAAATATATATATAAATTAACGTGTATTTTTCTTTTAACAGGAACACTTATTTCCTGTGATAAAGAACTAGACCAAATACCTTATGACGGTTTTGCTACGGCAAATGCGTTTGTAACGGCATCCGATTTTGAAAATGGTATCCGTGGAGTATATTCTCAATTACTTAGAGGTGGAATGTACGGAAGTAGTGATGCTGGCTCTATGCTAAGTGCACCAGATGTATTATCAGATAATGCAACCTTATCACAAGGCGGTAGGAATACAAAATTGTATTTACACAATTTTAGTTATAATGCATCTACTACAATGCTTACTTTTTATAGAGACGCATATGTAATGATCTATCATGCCAATCAAGTATTGTTTTATGCCGAAAACTTTGAAGGAGAAAGCAAAGCGAATATCGTGGCTGAAGCAAAAGCACTAAGAGCGCTTGGACATTTAAATTTGGCATCCTATTTTGCTAAAATACCAACACAGTCGGGTGACGCTAACGGAAGTTTAGGTGTTGCTTATGTAACAGAAGCAGATACAAGTATTTTACCTTCTCGTTCCAGCGTTGCCGAAACTTATGGCATGATCATTCAAGATTTGGAAGATGCTCGTGCTGGGATTAATGATAGCAATCCAGCAAATAGATTGAATAAAAATGCTGTTAATCTATTATTATCTAGAGTATATCTATATATGGGACAATGGCAAAATGCTGTTGATGCTGCTAATCGAGTAACCACCGCTGTTGCTCCTAGAGGCTCTGTAGTAGGAATTTGGGAAGACACAAGCACCGATGGATTAGTCTTTAGCATTGAAAACGAGCAACCCGTTCTTGGAAACGCAATTGGTGTTACATGGAGCCAAGGTGGTGTTACAAGTTTAATTCCTGAATATGTAGTTTCCTTTGAGCTTGCCAATTTGTTTGCAAGTGATGATATCCGAAAAGACGCCTATGTTTTAGATGCGTCTAGCGGAGGAATTCCATATAATGGTATTAAGAAATTATTTGCTCGCCCTGGAGGGCAGCCTGGTGTTGTTGACTACAAAATATTAAGAGCTGAAGAAGCCTATTTAAACAAGGCAGAAGCGTATTTTAATATTGGAAATGAGGCTGCAGCAAGACAAGCTTTAGATCAAATAAGAACTAATAGATATACAAACCCGCCAAGTGGTGAAACAGGAAATGCTTTAAGAGATGCGATACGTCTCGAAAGACGATTGGAGCTTGCTTTCGAATACCAACGCTTTTTTGATTTAAAAAGATGGGGATTGGGAATAAACAGAACCAATGCTGGTGATATCGCTGACGGATCAGGAACGCCTTCAGACGTGTTGACACTTGCTGCAGGAAGTAATAAATTTCAATTACCGATTGCTCAAAGTTCTTTAGATTCCAATGCAAACATGCAGCAGAACCCAGGGTATTAATTTTAAAAACTAAAACAGATGAAAAAAATATTTTTAGTATTAACATTAATTGTGTCGGCTGCATTAGTTACATCATGTGAAGTTGATAACAATGATTATGATAGCGAACGAGGAAACACAATTGGATTTACTTTTCCTAGTCAGCAGATATCGATAAATCCAGGACAAACTATAAATTTCCCAGTTGCCTATTTTGTGACTTCTCTTTCTTCGGAAGACAGAACTTTCGCATTAGAGGTAGTTGCTGAAGAAACCAGTATTACTTCAGATAATTTTAGTTTTGATTCTGAAGTTTTGATTCCGGCAGGAGAACGAAAAGGATCTGGCTTTTTCGCACTAACTAATAATTCACTACCTACCGAGTATGGAACATTGGTAGTTCAGTTTGTACCAACTGCTGATATTACTTCAGGACAGCGTGCAATTTTTGAATTAAAAAGTAATTAATATAGATTAGATTTCTAATCATATAGTTATAATAACAAAAACACTTATGGTAATTCCATAGGTGTTTTTTTATTCCTTTAAATGTAATATCTAAAAATTATCTCATTTTTTTTGCTTTAACATAGATTATACAATAGTTAAAAAAAACTAAATTTTAAGTTTAAAAAGTTGTGTATTTAACTTTTTATTGTGATTTTTGGCATTGGCTAATTCAAATAAATCATAAAATGAGAACAAAGTTTAGTGGAATTTTAACGCTATTACTAGCGTTTGTAGTGCAACTCACGTTCGCACAAGAAAAAACAATCTCCGGATCGGTGTCAGATAATACTGGTTTACCCCTGCCTGGAGTTAACATTATCGTAAAAGGTACTAGTAATGGTACACAGAGTGATTTTGATGGTAACTACAGTATTCAAACTAGTACTGGTCAAATTCTTGTGTTCAGTTATGTAGGTTTTACTACGATAGAAAGACCCGTGACAGCGGCAACTAACTCAATAAGTGTTCAGCTTCAAGAGGATGCTGCAGTACTTGAGGAAGTTGTTGTAACTGCTTCGGGAATTAAAAAGGAAAAGAAAGCACTGGGATATGCTGTTTCTTCGATTAAAGAAGAAGCTATTAAAGATAATCCTGAAACTGACTTAACTCGTATTTTAACAGGTAAATCGGCTGGTATTGACATTACAACACAAAATGGAATGTCAGGATCTGCTAACCGGGTTATCATTAGAGGGATGAACTCCTTCTCTGGAAACAACAACGCGCTTTATGTAATTGACGGAGTCCCGTATAGTAACGATACCAATGCAGCAGGCGATTTTGTTGATGGTAACATGGGAACCAGTAGATCGTTTGATATTGATCCAAACAACATTGAAAATATTGATATCTTAAAAGGTCTTGCCGCAACCACCCTTTATGGAACCGATGGTAGAAATGGAGTGATTTTAATTACTACTAAAACAGGAAGTTCTAAAAATTTAGCTTCGAAGCAAGAAATTGAGATTTCTTCTTCTTACTTCTTTAATGAAATTGCTTCATTACCAGACTACCAAAATAAATACGGTGGTGGTTTTGATCAGGCATTTGGTTGGTTCTACAGTAACTGGGGACCAGGTTTTTACAAAGATGGCCTTGGAGGCTGGGGACAGTTTGTAGATGATACAGATACGGATGGAACTAAACCTTTCCATTCAGACGGTACCATTCCTCACCCATATTCACAGTCTGCTTACTTGGCTACTAACTATCCCGATTTTGCGGCACAATACGACGGTGCTCGTTATGACTGGAAACCTAGAAATGCTGTAGAAAAATTCTTTAAGACTGGTGGAGTTGCGTCTATAGCTTTGACCGCTAGAGGAAGAAGTGAAGATAACAAATATAACTACGGTCTAGCGTTCGCACATGTGAATGATGAAGGTTTTACACCAGAGAACAATGTAGACAGAACGAACTTAACCATATCAGGTGGTGCAAAATTATCTAACAAGGTTAACGCAAGAGGATCTTTAAATTATACAAAAACCAACTTAAAGACACCTCCGGTATCAGCGAGTTTTGGTAGTAGTATATTTGGAACCGGTTCATCGGTCTTTGGAGATTTATTATATACTCCTAGAAGTTTGGATTTCTTTGATTTCCCATATCAAGCTCCAGATGGTAGTAGTATTTACTATCGTGATGACAATGCCATTCAACACCCACTTTGGACGATTGCTAATGCACGTTTCTCACAAAACGTAAATCGTGTAAATGGATTTGGTGCCATTGACTATGACTTGACCGAAAATCTAAATATTGCGTACCAAGGAAGTGTGGACATGTATTCTGAAGATAACGTGAATAAACAAAACAAAGGTGGTGTAACCGGTAACGAGGCAACCGATAGTGGTTTTTACAGCACACTTAATAACAATAATCTCATTGTAGATCATAAAGTGGTATTAAGCGGAAATAACTTTTCACTTTTTAACGACGACTTAAATATCGATTTCTTAGTTGGTGCAACATCAAAAAGTACCGACTACAATAGAATTGGAGTTTCCAGTACAGGGCAACAGGTATTTAATTTCTTCGATCACAGCGGTTTTACTGATGCGTCAGCTATAGAATACCACGAGAAAAGAAATGTAGTTGGTGTATATGGTCAACTTGGGTTTGATATTAAAGATTTCCTTTATCTGAACTTTGCAGGAAGAAATGACTGGGTATCAAATGCAATAAATAACACCATATTTTATCCATCTGCTAGTGCGTCGTTTATACCAACTTCTGCATTCCCAGCTTTACGATCGGATGCAGGTATAAACTTCTTAAAATTAAGAGCCGGTTATGGAACCTCCTCAAGATTTGCAGAGGCATACCCTACTGCCACCAATGTGGTGCTAGATTCTCAAGCATGGCTTAATGGAACTACATTAGTTACTTCCAACACTACCAATAGTAACATTGGTAATCTTAATATCAAGCCGGAATTGTTTTCTGAAATTGAATTTGGTGTGGAAGCAAGATTATTCAACCGTATCAATTTTGATGTTTCTTATTACGAAAGAACTACAACCGACTTGATTATTCAGGGACAACCCATTGCGGTTAGTACAGGAGCTTCGACTACCGATACCAACATCGGTGAAATTTTCCGTCATGGTATTGAAGCAGATTTCGGTGTAGATATCATCAAAGGAGATGGCTTCAACTGGAATTTTAATGTAAATTTTGCAAAAACTGAAAGTGAAGTAATTGATTTAGGTCAAGAAAATGCTCAGCTTATCATGTATGCCGGATTCACAAACCTTGGAAATGGTGCACGTGAAGGATATCCACTTGGTGCTATTTTTGGAGCACGTATCGCAAGAGATGAAAATGGTAATTTATTAGTAGATGGTGCAGGTAACTATCTTTCTCAAGAAATAGACGAGGATGGTCTATTGCCATTTATCGGTGATCCAAATCCAGATTTTGTAATGAACTACTCAAATACATTCTCGTATAGAGGATTGTCATTGAATGTAGCCGTTGGTCACACTTCAGGAGGAGACATGTACACAGTAACTGTTGCTTCACTTATGGGTAGAGGATTAACGACTGATACCGAAGATCGTTTAGCAACGTACATCTTACCTGGTGTAAGTGCGGCAACTGGATTGCCAAATGATATTCAGATTAATAACTCTAATTTCTATTTCGATAATGGATTTGCAAGTCCTGCTGATGAGCCATCAATTTATGATGCTTCAGTAGTACGATTGAGAGAAGTATCTCTAGCCTATTCATTACCTACAAAACTATTAGAAAAGACACCTTTTGGAAAAGTTGTAATTAAGGCAAGTGGATACAATATGTGGTACAATGCATATAACACTCCTAAAGGAATTAATTTCGATCCCAATGTCGCAGGTTTAGGTGCAGGAAACGGAGAAGGATTTGAGTTCTTAACTGGACCAAGTAGTAAGAGATATGGTTTCAGTGTTAATCTTACATTTTAATATTTAAAAAAAATGACAATGAAAAAATTAAATAAAATATCAATATTATTTTTTCTACTTCTTGGGATTACCTTCACATCATGTGAAACCACAGATTTAGATTTACTTGATGACCCAAACCAAGTTACCCTAGATAAGGCCGATTTGGAGCGTTATTTGGTGGCTATTCAGTTAGACTTCAATAATTTCAGTAGAATTTATGGAGGTAACGGAGCGGCTCTAACCAGAGTTAGCTATATGTTTGGAAGAACCTATGCTAATAATTTTGCCCCTGAGAATACAAATTTCGAATGGGGATTAGCATATCGTGGGATGTTTTCAGATATGAAAAATGCCGAAGTGATAGCCTCAGAGCTAGAATTGAACAAGCATATTGGAGTAATGCGAATTCTAAAAGCATCTGCGCTTATGACCTTGGTTGATTACTATGGAGATATTCCTTTTAGTGAGGCTACAAATCCAGAAGAATTTCCAAATCCAAACGTAGATGATGATGCATCTGTTTACGCTGCTGCTTTAGAAATGCTTGACGAGGGTATCGCTTTGCTAAATAGTGAAAGCTTAGGACTTGAAACCGATTTTTATTACGACAATGATTTTTCAAAGTGGATTAGATTAGCGAACACCTTAAAAATGAATGCGTACCTAAACACTAGATTGGTTAATTCAGATGCAACAGCAAAATTTAACGCCATAGTAAACAGTGGAAACTATATTTCTAATACCGCAGATGATTTCCAATTTCAATATGGAAACAATGTAACCAATCCCGATACAAGACACCCTTCTTACACAGGAGACTATGCAGTGAGTGGAGCTGGTAATTACAAATCAAACTGGTTAATGGATGTAATGTATCATTCAAATGACCCAAGAATTAGATATTATTTTTACAGACAATGGCCTTGTACGCCAAACGCCGATGGAGCTGATGGCAATCCTTGTCCTCCAGACCCACAACGCTTGTTCTGTTCTACTCAGGCTAGACCCGCTCATTTCCCAAGTGGAATGGTATTTTGTAGTGTAGACGGTGGATATTGGGGTAGAGATCATGGAAATGGAGAAGGAATTCCACCAGATTCCTTTAGAAGAACTGCCTTTGGTGTATATCCGGCCGCTGGAAATTTTGATGACGACAGATTTTTGCCAGTGGGTGTAGGTCAAGGCGGTGAAGGTGCAGGAATTATGCCAATTATGTTAGCTTCTTGGGTTGACCTTATGCGAGCAGAAATGGCATTAGCCGGAGGAAATGCTTCAGGAGCTAATTCGTTCCTTCAAAGCGCCATGCAAAAATCAATTGCTAAAGCAATGAGTTTTGGAAATTTTGATCCACAAGCCGACCTGAGTTACGCGCCTTCTTCTGGAGATGTATCAACTTATATTTCTTCAGTAGGTGCTGCTTTTACAGCAGCCAATACGCAAGGAAAATGGGACATCTTAGGAGTACAGCATTTTATCGCTCATTTTGGTAATGGAAACAACCCTTACAATTTCTATAGAAGAACTGGTTACCCAACATCACTACAGTTTAATCTTGAATTGAGCTCTGGAAATTTCGTGAGATCATTTTTCTACCCTGCTGATGAGGCGAATACAAATAGCAACATTCAGCAAAAATCAAATGTAGATACTCAG
>NZ_JAIOHK010000032.1 GCF_019913785.1 Altibacter sp. | reverse complement strand
GTGTACAACAACAACTTGCCAAATGTACGAGTTGAAGAATTAGACATTAATAACAGTACCAATATGCTATACGCAGGGACCTATGGTAGAGGCCTATGGGTAAGTCCTTTGGTAGACGATGACCTTGGAGCTGAGGATTTCATAAGCCAAGGCAGTGTAAGCGTATATCCAAACCCGGCAATGAACGAATTAACAATTCGAATTCAAGATCCTGTTGAGGCCGATTTCCGTGTGTTTGACATCACCGGGAAACTAGTAATCAATCAACCGGATATATCGGTTGTTGGACAGCATACGTTGAATATTTCAGCACTGCAAAGTGGAACGTATTTCGTTCGAATCAATTCAAATAAAGGAATGGTGACGAAAAAGTTCATCAAAAATTAAGAATACAAAAGCTGTATTAGAATGCTTCAGAAATGTCACAGTTTCTGAAGCATTTTTTTTATCTTGCTAGCAATATTCAGCTATGGAATTTTCTTCAAAATTACTTAAAAATGCAGTCGACGAAATGTCCCAATTACCGGGCATTGGAAAACGAACCGCATTGCGATTGGTGTTACACCTTTTAAAGCAACCCTTGGAGCAAACCCAGCGCCTTTCCCAAAGTTTGCAGCAAATGAGGGAGGAAATTATTTTTTGCAAAAATTGCCATAATATTAGCGATGTCGTATTGTGTGAAATATGTGCCAATCACAATCGAAACAGCAGGATGGTATGTGTGGTGGAAGATATTCGCGATGTGCTGGCCATTGAAAATACGAGTCAGTACAAGGGACATTATCACGTATTGGGAGGTAAAATATCACCCATGGATGGTGTAGGGCCGGCTGCACTGAATATCACTTCCTTGGTCAAAAAAGTAAAGGAGGGAGCCGTAGACGAACTTATTTTTGCCCTTAGTTCAACGATGGAAGGAGATACGACCAACTTTTTTATATTCAAGCAGATCGAACCTTATCATATTACTACTACTACGATTGCTCGCGGAATTTCTGTGGGAGATGAATTGGAGTATGCAGATGAAATTACCTTAGGCCGTAGTATTATTAATAGGATTCCGTTTGAAGCCTCCTTAAAAAGCTCATAGATTTTGAAGCTATCCATCGTCATTCTAAATTACAATGTCCAATATTTTTTAGAACAGTGTATCCGAAGCGTACAACGCGCTACTACTACCCTGGATTCTGAAATTATTGTGATCGATAATAATTCGTCCGATCAAAGCTGCGAAATGGTCAAGCGACTGTTTCCGGAGGTGACACTTATAGAGAATGAGGAAAATGTGGGGTTTAGTAAGGCGAACAATCAGGCCGTGGCTGTTGCAACAGGAGCGTATGTTTGTATTTTAAATCCCGATACGGCAGTAGCCGAAGACACCTTTATCAATTGCTTCGCCTATGCCGAAACTATTGAAAATATGGGGATACTAGGAGCCTATCTTATGGATGGCACGGGGCATTTTCTTCCAGAAAGTAAGCGTAATGTACCCACTCCAAAACATTCTTTGTTAAAGCTATTCGGTCTTGGAGGAAGTTACTACGCAAAACATATTTCGGAAGAAGGCGAGGGAGAGGCTTCGGTGCTGGTGGGTGCATTTATGTTGTTAAAACGAAGTATTTATAACGAAGTTGAAGGCTTCGATGAAGATTACTTTATGTATGGAGAAGATATTGATTTCTCGTATAAGGTGAAAAAGGCCGGTTATAAGAACTACTATTTGGGAAATGCGATTGTACTCCACTATAAGGGAGAAAGCACACAAAGAGATGCGGCCTATTACGATCGATTTTATGGTGCTATGCGCATTTTCTATAAAAAACATTTTAATACCAATCCAATTTTTAATGGGACTGTGAGTTTGGGAGTCTCGCTTCTCAAGACGTTCAAAAAATCGAACCGAAAACCAAGAAGCGTTAAAAGGTCCGAAAAAGCCTATGTTTTTACTGAGAATTTATCGCTGCTGAAGGGACTGTCTGAGAACTTGGACATTCCCTTAAAATCGGCTTCCAAAGCAATTTTTCAAGATGAAGATTTTAGCGACGCCATGCTTATTTTTGATGCAGAATACATGCAGTATTCACAGATCTTCACCATTATGAAACGACTTGCTACTAACAACAACCAATTTCGAATTCACCCGCCAAAATCGCGATTTATAATCGGGAGTGATTGCAGCGATGAAAAAGGAAGTGTGGTTGTTTTTTAGATAAATGAAACAAGATTTAGTTGAAATTTACCTAATTTTGCACCGGTCTATCGTATAAGGATCGACCCTAAACAATAAACTATTTGCAACTAAGGATGTTATGGCAAAATTTGAATTGAAACTACCAAAAATGGGGGAAAGCGTCGCTGAGGCTACACTGACTAATTGGCTTAAAGAAGTGGGCGATACCATTGATGCAGATGAAGCGGTATTGGAAATTGCCACCGATAAAGTGGACAGTGAGGTACCTAGTGAAGTCGAAGGCGTGTTGGTGGAAAAACTCTTTAATGTAGACGATGTCGTTCAGGTGGGACAAACGATTGCCATTATTGAGACGGAAGCAAATGGCGTTGCTATTGCATCCACTCCGAAGGCTGACGTAAAACCGGAGGTTACACCCCCGGCCCATGTGGTCGCTGAGGTTGCCAAACCGCTTGAAGTTGCCAAAGAAACAGTCACTGCCGCTGTCGAAAGTAAAGGAGACCGTTTTTATTCTCCATTAGTGAAAAATATTGCCGCGGCCGAAAAGATTTCGCAAAGCGAATTGGACGCCATTTCCGGTACTGGAAAAGATGGACGCGTAACTAAAAATGATATCCTTGCATATCTAGAAAATAGAGGAAAACAACCTGCGGTCGGTTCAAGTCCTGCGGTCGCTTCGAGCGCAGCAGTGAAGCCTCAGGCTGAAGCACAAAAACCAAAAGTGCCGGTTTCTGTGAATGGTGGTGATGAAATTATTGAGATGACCCGTATGGGGAAACTTATTGCACATCATATGGTGGAAAGTGTGCAAACTTCGGCACATGTACAATCGTTTATCGAGGCCGATGTCACCAAGATTTGGAACTGGCGTAAGAAGGTGAAGGATGCCTTTGAAAAGCGAGAGGGAGAAAACCTAACCTTTACACCTATCTTTATGGAAGCGGTCGCCAGAGCGCTAAAAGATTTTCCAATGATTAATATTTCGATAGATGGGGATCGTATTATCAAACGAAAGAACATCAACCTGGGAATGGCCGCTGCCTTAGCAGACGGTAATCTTATCGTTCCCGTTATAAAAAATGCAGATCAACTCAATTTGGTAGGTATGAGCAAGGCCGTAAACGATTTGGCCAACCGAGCGCGTACCAATCAGTTAAAACCCGATGAAATTCAAGGCGGAACCTATACGGTGACGAATGTGGGGACTTTTGGAAGTATTATGGGAACTCCTATAATCAATCAACCACAGGTAGCAATTTTAGCCTTGGGTGCCATTCGAAAAGTACCTGCTGTCATCGAAACTGCTGAGGGTGATTTTATTGGGATCCGTTATAAGATGTTCCTGTCCCACAGCTACGATCACCGTGTGGTAAACGGTGCCTTAGGAGGCCAATTCGTGAAACGCGTGGCCGATTATCTGGAAGCCTGGGATAGCAATCGCGAAATCTAATTATTGAAGTTCAATTAAAATAGCTTCCAAGTCATCATACCCAAAAATAACCCTGTCCTTATTCCAGATCACCGGAAAGCGGATACGTGTTTCCTCTTTTAAGTCACGTTCGATCAGTCGCATAAACTGATTGTATAAGATGGCATCTTCGGTGATATTGTGGACGCGATGTGAAATTCGTTTTTCCTGCAACCGCTGCGCTAGTACGTCACATTTTTCACAGGTATTTGTAGCAAATACTACAATCCTGCCTTCAATGAATTTCTGAATGTCTTTTGCCTGTTTTTCATAGGTAAAATTGAGGTTGCGCTTTTCCTTGTTGATAATGAGATCATAGGTGTATTGAGAAGGAACGTCGGTCAGCTCTATGAGCGTAACCATAGGAACTTTCGCTTTTGGAGGAATATCCTTTATCACCGGCTTCGAGGCACTTTTGCGATACCCGTCTGCATTGACCATAAAAAATACATTCAAGGTGTCGTTGGTCATATTTTCGGCCATGAGCACGATGCGCCTTCCGGTTTTCTTTTCTGAAACCATTACTTGTAATCCCTGGCAAATTCCTTCAGCAGTGATTAAAACAAAAAATAAAATTAAGAGGATACGTATCATAAACAGACACAAAAATATAAAATACGTCCGGTATCAATTGCATTATCCAAGAAAAGGTCATTACATGAGACCATCTACCCTACAAAAGCATCGTTTTAAGCAGATGAATTACTACCTTTGTACTTCAAATAATACGCATGGAGTTACACCTTAAAAAGCCTATCTGTTTTTTCGATCTGGAAACTACAGGAATCAATGTCGCCACCGATCGAATTGTAGAAATTTCTATTTTAAAAGTATTCCCCAACGGCAATAAGGAAAGTCATACCTGGCGTGTAAACCCCGAAATGCCTATTCCGCCTGTCGTTTCGGCCATTCATGGAATTACCGATGAGATGGTGGCCAACGAACCTACCTTTAAGGAATTGGCCAGCAAGGTATATGCCTTGTTAAAAGATAGTGATCTGGGAGGTTTTAATTCGAATCGGTTCGATATCCCTTTATTGGCCGAAGAATTACTTAGGGCCGAAATCGATTTCGATCTGAAAAAAGCACTGTCGGTAGATGTACAAACCATTTTTCATAAAAAAGAAAAGCGCACGCTTGAGGCTGCCTATAAGTTCTACTGTGATAAGACGCTGGAGAATGCGCATAGCGCCGAAGCCGATACCATGGCTACCTATGAGGTGTTAAAAGCGCAATTGGACCGATATGAAGATCTTGAAAATGATATGGCGGCGCTAGCCGAATTTAGCGCGCATAAGAATTTTGCAGATTTTGCAGGATTCATTGGATATAATAAGGCAGGAGAGGAAATCTTCAGCTTTGGGAAGCACAAGGGAACTAAGGTAGAAGATGTCATGGAAAACGAACCCGGATACTTTGGGTGGCTGTTGAATGCTGATTTTCCGTTGTATACCAAAAAAGTGCTAACGCGTATTAAATTGAGTAAATTGAATACTAAGTTGTAATTATAGATCAAGCGCATGAAGATTATCTGTGTGGGAAGAAACTACGGGGCTCATATTGAAGAGTTACAGAATGAACGACCGGAACATCCCATCCTGTTCTTAAAACCGGACACTGCCATTGTACTCAAAAAACAACCCTTTTTTATCCCCGATTTTTCAAACGATATTCACCACGAGGTAGAAATTTTGGTGAAGATCAATAAGATTGGAAAGTACATCGATAAGAAATTTGCGCCCACCTATTACGAAGAGATAGGTTTGGGAATCGATTTTACGGCACGGGACTTGCAGGCTCAACTCAAAGAAAAGGGATTACCATGGGAAAAAGCCAAGGCATTTGACGGCGCAGCAGTGGTGGGTAATTTTCTTCCTAAAAGTACGTTTGAAAGTGTGGACGATATAAATTTCAGTTTAAAAAAGAACGGAGAAACCGTCCAAAAAGGCAATACTCGACTGATGCTGTGGAAAATCGATGCTTTAATCGAATATATTTCAAAATACTTTACTTTAAAGATAGGAGACATTATATTTACGGGAACTCCCGCCGGGGTTGCTAAGGTAAACCCCAATGACAAGTTAACAGGTTATATAGAAGAGACAGAGGTCTTTTCAATAAAAGTAAAATAAATGAGCAGACATTATTCAAGAGAAAGCTTAAGCGAAATGGCTGGAGGCGATGAAGAATTCATGGCCATCGTAGCAAAAACATTTTTAGAAGAAATTCCACCCGACTTACTGGCGATGGAAGAAGCCATTCACAATGATAACAAGGAACTCGCGTACCAGTTTGCGCATAAGATGAAACCAAACTTGGAAATGTTTGGGATCGATGTTTCTAAAGATATAACGACCATAGAGGCCTGGACACGAACTTCGAAGAACAAAGCTACGATCACGGCGAATTTAGATAAGATTATCACCTATGTGAAAGCTGTTTTTGGAGAGCTTAAAGAAGATTTCAATTTATAGATGCTTGCAGAAATTATCACCATTGGTGACGAAATTCTTATCGGACAGATAGTCGATACCAATTCGGCTTACATTTGCAAAGAACTCAATAAGATTGGGGTGCAAGTGCATCAAATCACTTCCATTCAAGATGAGAAAGAACATATCTTAAAGTCTTTGGCAGCTGCTAAAAGTCGTGTGGATCTCGTCCTGGTAACTGGTGGTCTGGGGCCTACCAAAGACGATATCACCAAAGAGACTTTTTGCGAATTTTTTGATGATGTGCTCGTAGAGAATGCCGAAGTCTTAAGTCATATTTACCAGCTTTTCTCAAAATATTTTAATCGGGAGCCACTCCCTGCCAATTTGCTGCAAGCTATGGTACCTTCCAAAGCAACCATTTTAACGAACCATCACGGTACCGCTCCCGGAATGTGGTTGGAACAGGATGGAGTAGTGTTTGTATCCATGCCCGGAGTGCCCTACGAGATGAAGCATCTGGTGCAAAATGAAGTGCTACCCAGAGTGATAAAGCAATTCAACAGACCATTTATTTACCATAAGACGCTGCTAACATACGGCCTGGGAGAAAGTACCATCGCCAATCGCATCGAAGATTTTGAGAACGCACTACCTAAAAATATAAGTTTGGCCTATTTGCCTTCGCTTGGGAAGGTGCGTCTCCGACTTTCATCCAAAGGGAGAGAGGAGTTGGCACTGAAAGATGCTGTGAACTCTCAGATGGATAAGCTGTACCAATTACTGACAGATATTGCGATAGGTTACGAAGATGAGACCAGCATAGAAGAACGTATCGGACATTTACTCGTGGCCAGGTTGCAAACACTTTGTTTGGCCGAAAGCTGTACAGGAGGTGCTATAGCCGAGCGTATTACAGCATATCCCGGAGCCTCTGGCTATTTTAGAGGAGGCGTGATTCCCTACGAGACACAAAAGAAGGTAACTATTTTGGGTGTGGATCCTGCGTTGATAGAAAAACATACCGTCGTAAGTGCCCAAGTAGCGGAAGCTATGGCAGATCAAGCTAAAAAATTATTCGACACAGATTACGCTATTGCCACTACCGGAATTGCCGGCCCTACCCTTGGAGATGCAATTGATGAGGTGGGTACCGTCTATATTGCTATTGCTAGTCCCACCGCGGTGTATTCCGAAAAATTCAGCTTCGGATCTGCCCGAGAGCGGGTTATAACAAAAGCCACAAATAAGGCGTTCGAAATGCTCCTAAAAGAAATTTTAAAAAACTGAATTTCTTTTGTTGTCCAGTCCGATAAATTTATTTAAATTTGCAGCCTGTTTTAAAATAACTAATTAAAGTACAAGCAATGTCTAGAGTTTGTGAGCTTACAGGAAAAAAAGCGATGTTTGGGAACAACGTATCGCATGCGATGAATAAAACAAAGCGCAGGTTCGATGTGAACTTGATGAAGAAGCGTTTTTACATTCCCGAAGAGGACAAGTGGATTACACTTCGTGTTTCAACTTCGGCTTTAAAAAATATTAATAAAAAAGGAATCTCTGCAGTTATTAAAGAAGCGCGTGAAAAAGGCTTCTTAGTAAAATAATTGTAGCACCGCTAAAAGTCTACGACGATGGCTAAAAAAGGAAATAGAGTACAAGTGATCTTAGAATGTACAGAGCATAAAGAATCAGGACAACCTGGAACTTCTCGTTATATCACTACAAAAAATAAGAAGAACACGCCGGACAGAATGGAATTGAAGAAATTCAACCCCATCTTGAAGAAAATGACGGTTCATAAAGAAATTAAATAAGAGAGACCATGGCAAAGAAATCAGTAGCATCGTTACAAACAGGATCCAAGCGATTAACAAAAGCCATCAAAATGGTAAAATCGCCTAAATCAGGAGCATATACCTTCGTGGAGTCAATTATGGCCCCGGAAGCGGTAAACGAATGGTTAAATAAAAAATAACCCATACGTAACAATATTTGAAGCCACTTTCTAAGTGGCTTTTTTTGTGTCTATAAATGACTGAGTTTTTAATTTGAAAGGCGCGCCTATTTTGTATCTTTGCGGGGCGTTTCCCGCCTTTGGCGGGACCGGGCTATCCGCTGTATCCCTTAATCTAGTTAAGGGGATGCCGCTCCTATCCCTAACGCAATTAACACGACACCAATGAGCTTCTTCAAAAAAATATTTACAAAGGACAAAAAAGAAACCCTCGACAAAGGGCTCGAGAAATCCAAGAATTCCTTCTTCGATAAACTCTCAAAAGCCGTTGCCGGAAAAAGTAAGGTAGACGATGATGTGCTGGATAACCTGGAAGAAGTATTAGTTTCCAGCGATGTGGGCGTGAACACCACCCTGAAGATCATCGAGCGTATTGAAGAACGCGTTTCAAAAGATAAATACCTGGGCACGGACGAACTCAACCAAATCCTTCGGGAGGAGATCGCCGGCCTTTTAAGCGAAACCAATACCGGTAACGAAACCGAGTTTTCCCTTCCTAAAAGTGATACGCCGCACGTTATAATGGTAGTAGGCGTGAACGGAGTAGGGAAAACAACCACCATTGGAAAGATGGCCTACCAATTCAAAAAAGCAGGAAAGAGCGTTGTGCTTGGAGCAGCAGATACGTTTCGGGCTGCGGCTATTGACCAACTACAGATTTGGGCTGATAGGACCGAGGTGCCTATCGTACGGCAAGAAATGGGAAGCGATCCAGCCAGTGTGGCCTTTGATACGCTTCAGAGTGCGGTTACACAAAAGGCAGATGTGGTGATTATTGATACCGCGGGACGCTTGCACAATAAGGTGAATCTTATGAACGAGCTCACCAAGGTAAAACGGGTCATGCAAAAAGTAATTCCCAATGCGCCTCATGATGTGCTTTTGGTGCTGGATGGGTCTACAGGGCAAAATGCCTTCGAGCAAGCCAAACAATTTACCGCCGCCACCGAAGTTACTTCATTGGCCGTCACTAAGCTAGACGGAACCGCCAAAGGAGGTGTAGTGATTGGAATAAGCGATCAATTCCAGATTCCGGTAAAATACATCGGTGTAGGAGAGGGTATGGAAGATTTACAAGTATTCAATAAGATTGAATTTGTAGATTCCTTCTTTAAATAGATGAAAGCAGTGAGCAGTGAATCGCAATGATCTCGCGAAGACACAATGCACAAAGTGGGTTTCCTACCTAAAACATGCCGTACTAAAATCCTACTGCCTACTTCCTATATCATATAAATAATATTGTACATTTGGTTATAGAATTCTAACCAGGTTTTATTTATGATTCATCCGCATACGGAGCTGCGCTTTATCAGCGACGAAATTGGACACGGCGTAGTCGCTACTAAATTTATTCCTGCAGGTACCATTACCTGGGTACTTGACAAACTGGATCGGACCTTTACCGTTAAAGACTTTCAGAAATTAGACAAACTATATCAGGACATCCTCGATTTCTATACCTATCGAAACAGCAAAGGGAGTTATGTACTATGCTGGGATCACGGGCGCTTTGTAAACCATAGTTTTAAATCCAATTGTCTGTCTACGGCCTACGATTTCGAGATCGCTATTCGGGACATCCATCCCGGAGAACAACTCACCGATGATTACGGCTATTTGAATATCGACACCCCCTTTCGCGCTGCCGAAGAAGGTACCAAACGAAAAGTGGTCTATCCCGATGATCTCGTGAACTACCATAAGGTCTGGGATGAAAAAATTGCAGCCGTCTTTCATAAGATCAACGAATTGGAACAGCCCTTAGGGAATATCCTACCGGCAGCAGCCAAAAAAAAGATTGACGATGTCATTCATGGAAAAGAAAAATTGGCATCTATCTTAGAGATCTACTGCCCGAAAAAATAATTTCAGCTACTAAATATATATCGTTTTCCCAATTCAGTGCTCAGCTTCCTATAATGTGTTTTTAAGCCAATCAAAAAACTGACGCTGCCATACAATGGCGTTTTGCGGTGATAATATCCAGTGGTTTTCTTCGGGGAAGTACAGCAATTTGCTTTTTATTCCGAGTAATTGCGCTGCTTGAAACGCCTCAAGGCCTTGTTCTATAGATACTCTATAATCGCGACCCCCTTGAACGATCATAATTGGTGTATCCCATTTATGGACATAATTGATGGGGTTGAATTCGTTAAATGCTTTTTGCGCAGTTGCATTGTTCGTATCCCAATAAGGTCCACCCATATCATAATTTACAAAAAACAGCTCTTCAGTGGTGCCGTACATACTCTTCATATTGAAGATTCCGTCATGCGATATAAAACTCTTAAATCGACCTTGGTGATGCCCTGCAAGATAAAACATTGAATAACCACCATAGCTGGCGCCTACTGCCCCGATTCGGTCCTTATCAACATACGGTTCTTTTGCTACAGCGTCGATGGCATCCAAATAATCCTGAATGTTCTTTCCGCCCCAGTCTCCGCTAATTGCTTCATTCCATTTCACACCATGTCCCGGCATGCCACGTCGATTGGGTGCCACTACAATATATCCCTGTGATGCCATGAGTTGAAAATTCCATCGGAACGAATAAAACTGCGATAAGGCAGATTGCGGTCCACCTTGGGCATAAAGCAGGGTCGGGTATTTTTTTGACGCATCAAAATTTGGTGGTAGGATTACCCACACCAACATTTTCTTATCATCCTTTGTGGTGATATAGCGTTTTTCGATTTTCGGCAGGGAGAGTTTACTATAAAACGCATCATTTACATGCGTGAGTTGGGTAAAAGAATTATTGCTTAAATCATACGAATAAATTTCGGTGGCATGATTCATGTCGGTGCGTGATACAATTAAAGTGTTATTGTGTTCCGCTATAATTCCTGTAATATTGAATGGCCCTTCAGAAAGTTGTTTCACGATCGCTCTCTTTTTTGTTCTTCCCGGATGATCCACACGATAAAGTTGGATCGTACCATCAACAGGGGCCGTAAAATAGATATCCCTTCCATTATTAGCCCAGAGAAAACTGTTTACTGTGCCGTCCCATTCGGCAGTAAGATTTTGTTTTATCCCATCTTGTAGGACGACTATATCATTTTTATCGGCTTCATATCCCGGGGTTTTCATTTGTAACCAAGCGAGCGATCCATTTTTTGAAAATGCGGGATTAGTATCATAGCCTTTATTTTCCTCTGTTATATTGGTAGTTTGTTTAGAAGCTAGGTTATATTTATAAATATCGGTATTCGTGCTCAGGGCATATTGGGTGCCAGCCACTTTTTTACTCACGTAGTAAATATCAGACCCGCTGGGACTCCAAATATAGTCCTCATCACCGCCAAAGGGCATTTGTGGCGTATAGTAGGGTTCATTAGGCATGATGTCTATTTCTTCACCTGTCTTTATATTTTTATAGAAAACATGGTTATAAGACCCGTCGTTCCAGGTGTCCCAGTGGCGATAATCTAATGACGAATACGCATAGGCATTGGAATGTGGTAAATCGGGATACAGATCCTTTCCGGTAATTTTGGCCAGTGCCACAGGCTTGTGATTTAAAAGAAAACCTTTTTGCGGAGAAACATTTTTATCTGCAACCATGCCTTTAGGGTCAGCAACCAACTCGGGAGTGCCGCCTGTAAGGGGTATTTTATAGTACTCAGATTCCATTTTGTTTTCCACCATATTGGTGGTCGCTACTTTATAAACTAGGCTATTGCCATCCAGAGAAACGCCTATAGGACTGACGCGTTTAACCTGCCACAATAATTCGGGAGTGAGCACTTCTTGAGCGCATAGTATGGAAATGCTAAAACAGGCTAGAAATAAAAAGAAGTATTTTTTCATGGAAAGTGGTTTAGAGGCTAAAGTTAACAAATTGAAGTATATAAATATTGTGACCAATACCTTTTAGCTATTTGTAATCGTGAATATTTCCTTTTAACCATATTTTATACAATTTCAATACCTACTACTTCATTTTCATAGTATCTTTGCACGCCTAATTATAAACGTATTATGCGTACTAAAACTCTGAAAAAGAACAAGATCAATGTGGTGACCCTTGGTTGCTCCAAAAATGTATACGACAGCGAAGTACTTATGGGACAACTTCGTGCCAGTAACAAAGAGGTGGTGCATGAAGAGGAAGGCAATATCGTGGTGATCAACACCTGTGGCTTTATTGCCAATGCCAAGGAAGAAAGCATCAATACCATCTTGGAATACGTTCAGAAAAAGGAGGAAGGACTGGTCGATAAGGTATTTGTTACCGGTTGCCTTTCCGAACGCTACAAACCCGATCTGCAAAAGGAAATTCCTTCGGTAGATCAATATTTTGGCACCACCGAACTACCCGGCCTGTTAAAGGCGCTGGAAGCCGATTACAAACACGAACTAATTGGGGAGCGTATTACCACCACCCCTAAGAACTATGCCTATTTTAAGATAGCCGAAGGCTGTGACCGTCCCTGTTCCTTCTGTGCCATCCCCATCATGCGCGGGAAGCATCGCTCCACCCCTATGGAGGATTTGGTGACCGAAGCCGAGAAACTGGCCGCAAAGGGCGTAAAAGAGCTGATTTTAATAGCACAGGATCTTACCTACTACGGTTTAGACCTGTATAAAAAAAGAAACCTGGCCGAACTCCTTCAAAAATTGGTCAAGGTGGAAGGTATCGAATGGATTCGGTTGCACTATGCCTTTCCTACCGGCTTTCCAATGGACGTCTTGGAGGTGATGCGCAACGAACCAAAGATTTGTAATTATTTAGACATTCCCCTGCAGCATATCTCCGATCCCATCTTGAAATCCATGCGTCGTGGTACCACCAAGGCAAAGACTACCAAGTTACTGGAAGAATTCAGAGCAGCGGTCCCCAATATGACCATTCGTACCACCCTGATCGTAGGCTATCCGGGCGAAACCGAAGAAGATTTCCAAACCCTGAAAGACTGGGTAAGCGAAATGCGTTTCGAACGTATGGGATGTTTTACCTACTCGCACGAGGAAAATACACATGCCTATAATTTGGTGGACGATGTACCCGAAGAAGTGAAGATGGAGCGCGCCAACCAGATCATGGAGATACAGTCCCAAATTTCCTGGGAGCTGAATCAGAAAATGATTGGAAAGGAATTCCGCGTGGTAATCGATCGCAAAGAAGGTACCTACTTTGTGGGGCGAACCGAGTTCGACAGCCCCGATGTGGACAATGAGGTCTTGATCAATGCGGAGGATGGTTATCTGCGAACCGGTGAATTTTTTAAGGTAAAAATTACTGCCGCCGAAGATTTTGATCTCTATGCTGAATTAATTTAATACTTTTATGGTGGCAAGCATACCTCCGTGCTTGTGGAATCGACATACCTATGTTTTCAAAATTCAGTGTCCTGTTGGTAGGACTTTCCGTCTGTTTCGCCTGTAAAAACGAGCCTAAGAAAGAAGTTGCTGCAACACCTAAGGTTGAAAATACTCCACTACACAACTTCGATAATCCCACTGCCGGAAACAGTTCGCTGGCGCGTTTGTTTAGCGATGGTGAGCAATTACATATGTCTTGGGTACAACGGCAGGATTCACTGGCCACACTGTATTACGCCACATATCGTAAAGGGCAATGGACCGAAGCACAGGCCATCAATTCGGGTACAGATTGGTTTGTAAACTGGGCCGATTTTCCCGCATTGGCGGTAAATAAGAGCGGCGTGCTGACCAACTATCTTCAGAAGTCAGCAAAGGGCACCTATACCTATGATGTCAAATTAAACCTCTTTAACGCGGCTGAGAATACCTGGAAAAAGAATTTTATACTACACGATGATGGAACGCAGAGCGAACACGGATTTGTTTCTATGCGCTCCTATGTGGATGACAGTTTTATAGTGGTTTGGCTCGATGGACGAGAAACAGTGGGTCATGACCACGGTGGAGGGCAGATGACCCTACGTGCTGCCATCGTTTTTAAGGACGGCTCGATTCAATACGATACCCTGCTGGATGGTCGTGTCTGCGATTGTTGCCAGACTAGTGTTGCTATTGGCACCAACGACGAAATTGTCGTGGCCTATCGCGACCGTAGCGAGGATGAAATTCGGGATATCTCGGTGGTGCGCTGGCATATGGAGGGAGGCTGGTCAAAACCCATGACGCTTGGGCAGGACAACTGGAAAATTCCCGGCTGCCCCGTGAATGGGCCTTCTATCGATGCCTTCGAAAATAATATGGTGGTCGCCTGGTTTACAGCGGCCAAGGAGGAAGGCGACGTAAATGTGGCTTTTTCTGAAGACAACGGAGCCAGTTTTGGGCCTGCCTACCGAATTGATATAGGCGATGCCACCGGAAGGGTAGACGTGGTCATGCTCAACGAGGAAGAGGCTGCGGTCCTATGGATAGAACCCAAGGGGGATGCCACCGTCATTCAATTGATGAAGATTAATAAGAACGGCTATTCCGAACCGGCAGTAACCATAGCCGAAACGAGTTCGGAGCGTGCGAACGGCTTCCCGCAACTGGAAGTGGTGGGCGACCGAGCCTATATCGCCTGGACCTCTGTTACCGGGAAAGAGGTGAGCATTAATACGGCTTCCATCGCCTTAAAAGACTTTTAAACATTTTGAAAAGCCTACTCATCATTGGACATACCTATCCCGAGCCGTCAACCACGGCTGCCGGCTGCCGAATGATGCAACTCATCGAGCTTTTTTCGGAAGCTGACTACCAAATTAGCTTTGCGAGTACCGCCCTGGCTTCGGAGCGATCGGTGAACTTAGACCGACTCAACATTAGCACCCGGGCCATTCAGCTAAACGATGCCTCTTTTGACACATTTGTTTCCGAGCTAAACCCTAGTGTTGTACTGTTCGATCGGTATATCACCGAGGAACAATTTGGTTGGCGGGTGGCGGAGCACTGCCCGCAAGCCCTGCGTATTTTAG
Source organism: Altibacter sp. (assembly GCF_019913785.1). Lineage (GTDB taxonomy): Bacteria > Bacteroidota > Bacteroidia > Flavobacteriales > Flavobacteriaceae > Altibacter. The sequence goes on along the minus strand of NZ_JAIOHK010000032.1, from coordinate 2,114 downwards.
ATACCGAAGACCTGCACTTTGTTCGTAAGGCAAGAGAAACGGCTCTAAAACAAGGGATTCCGGTTTCGGAGGCACAGCTGTATACCGATACTGCCAAACGGGAACTGGCCAGCATCCTGCGATCTGATCTCTCGCTGATTATTTCGGAAGTGGAAGTGGATTTGCTTCAGAAGACATTTAAAATCAGTCCGGGTATCTTGCACTACCTCCCCTTTTTGGTGGAGGGTACTTCCGAAGCTGCCAATTCCAAGCTCTATGATTTTGAAGAGCGCGGCGGCTTTGTGACCCTAGGGAATTTATTGCACACCCCCAATGTAGATGCCTTGTTGTATCTGAAAAAGGAAATTTGGCCATTGATTAGGAAGGAACTGCCCGATGCGCTTATGCTCTGCTATGGCAGCTACGCTCCCCAACAAATTCAAGAATTACATAACGAAGCCGAAGGCTTTTTGATAAAAGGCTGGGCACCCCAGGTTTCCGATGTGATGCTCTACGGCCGCGTCTGCTTGGCACCGCTTCGGTTTGGAGCCGGACTCAAAGGCAAGTTGTTAGATGCCATGGTCTACGGAATCCCTTCTGTCACGACGTCCATAGGCGCCGAAGGCATGCACGGGACGCTGCCTTTTGCAGGAACCGTCACCGATGATCCCGTCGCCTTTGCAAAGGCTTCGGTAGCATTGTATACCAACAAGTCGGCGTGGACACAGGCACAGCAAAACGGATTTCAGATTATTGCGCAACGCTTTCAGAAAAACGATTTTTCTTCAGTATTTATTGAAACCATTACCAATCTTCAGCAAGACCTGGCAACACATCGAACCGATCATTTTATAGGGCAGGTGCTGCAGCATCAAAGTCTACAGAGCACCAAATACCTGAGCAAGTGGATTGAAGCCAAGAATACAACCGCTTCGCGCGAGGGTGCCAGCAAGGTCTGTTTTGAAGATACCGATGAGGTACGCCCCGAATATAAATTTAGGCGGGACGAAGACGCCGACTAGTACAACTTGGCCAAATCGTTTTCGGCGGCGATATAGCCAAAGGAGGCCCAATCATCCTGAGCTACAATTTCTTTATAGAGCACCTCGGCCTTTTCGGCATAGCCGGTATAGTAGAACCAATTGGCAATGGCATATTTTAGGGCCGTATCGGAAGGAGAGCCATCCCCCGTTTCAGTTTGAATATCTTCTAGTTCCAGTTCGCCTTTATAGAACAAACAGGCTTTGTAATAGGAGCCATTTTCTATCACATCCAGATTACTTTTGATGTTTTTCACATAGTTGTTGGCAGCACCGTCGCGTCCCAACCTGCGATTGATCATATAGATCCAATGGGAGGCCGACACCACATTGTCGGGCGTATTGGAGGTCTCCAGACATTTTTTAAAAGCGTTCAGTGCGGGACCCATGCTTCGATTGAGGTAGTGCGCCAGTCCCAGGTGGTAATAGATATTGCCCTGTAAGGTACTTACGGGGATATTGCGTTCGTTGGGCATGCCGTCGGGTTCTATTTCGTCGGGCTGTCCTTCGATAAGTTGGGCTGCCTTGGTGAGATCTGCAATGGCTTTATCAAATTGCCGCAGGGTGATATAGCGATGCCCACGGTGGCGATAGAGTCGGGCGTCGTCGGGAAATTTCTCGATGCCTTCGGTATAGATATGAATGGCCTCATTGTAACTGCCTTTATAGGCGGTAAAGCGACCCAGCCAAATTAATGCCTCGATACTGTCGGGGGTGGCATTAAAGGCTTCGACCTTTTCGGTATAGCGCGCCATGAGTTTTTCGGAAGGGCCCGGGGCGGTGAGGGTATCGCCCAAGAGTGAGACGGCCTCATAGGCAGGGGCGATAAAGGGGGTTTCTTTTTTGGTGTCCTGACATCCAATAAGGAGCCCCAGAGAACATAGAATAAATACCTGCTTCATGGTGTTTGGTTTGGAGGGATAAATATAGGGATTTTAGGGTGTTCTTTTGTTCTGTTCTTTTTACCATTGCCGACCCTTCGACAGGCTCAGGGTGACATCGAATCAAGACGGTTTCATATCAGTTCGAGTGATTTTGAGTGCGTAGCCCGCAAAAATGTATCGAGAAGTAGTATCTACTTGCTGCCGAGTCGCT
>NZ_JAIOHK010000031.1 GCF_019913785.1 Altibacter sp. | reverse complement strand
TTAAAAATTACCCCTTCCTAAAACGGGACTCCACAGCTCCCAAATTGCTTTGGGTGCGTTCTTTTTCTGAAATATACAATCCAAAAATGGCACTGGATGTTTTGGCCTTACTTAAAAACAAAGGCTTGGATGCCTCTCTTTGTATGGTAGGGCCCGAAAAAGATGGAAGCTTACAAGCTTGTAAACAATTAGCCCGCAACAAAAATTTACCGGTTCGCTTTACAGGAATGCTTTCTAAAGAAGCGTGGATATCACTTTCCACAACCTATGACATATTCATCAACACCACCAATTTCGATAATACACCCGTAAGTGTTATTGAAGCGATGGCACTGGGACTGCCGGTTGTCTCAACAAATGTAGGCGGAATTCCTTTTTTATTAGAACATGATAAAAATGCACTATTAGTACCGCCTAACAACTCTGAATTGTTTGCCCAGGCCATTGTTGAATTGGTTGCGAATGCAGAAAAGGCGTGTTTTATTGCTAAAAATGCCAGAGACACCGTCGAATTATTTGATTGGCAGAAGGTAAAACATAGTTGGAATACCCTTTTAAAGCAATAAATTAATCCTTATTTTTAACCGTATTAACTAACTTATAACCATACATGTCCAGTATACACTTTGATATATCAGAACGCAAAGTACTCCTTCGTATTTTAGATATTGCCAGTGTACTCGGCCTGTTATACTTGGTAGGTCAGGTTTTCAATTTTGATTATTTTAAGATAAATGCCAATCACTGGGTTTGGTCCATAGTGTTGGGACTATATCTTACTATTTTTGCAACTATCTTCGAGTTGTATAATCTTCAAAAGGCCAGTAAGTTTGAAGTGGTCATCCAGAATATTATCCTTACGTCTTCAGTGACGGTCTTGTTTTATCTGCTCACCCCATTTTATACTCCGCAGCTCCCAACCAATCGATTGCAGATTATCTATTTCTATATTTCGGTCAACCTTGCTCTATTTTTGTGGCGTTATGCGTATATCGTGCTAATTTCTGCCCCTCGATTCTTTAAAAAGGTATTGATTGTGGGAAACGCCAGAGATTTGGACAACATAATCGCATCCTTGCAGAAGTCGGATCCAAATTATAAGGTGATAGGTTATATCAATACCGAAAATGCCGTGTACAACTCGACTCATGATCAAAAGATAAAAGATTTTGGATTGGAAAATGTTTCTGAAGCGGTACAAGAAAATTCAATTTCTGAAATTGTGGTTGCCACCCCGGATTCATCCGGAATGACGGTGAGTTTATACAACGAACTTATCACCTTGCTCGAACATGGCGTTGTTATTCGTGAATATACACAGGTATATGAAGAGATCACCCGAAGGGTACCCGTACAGCATGTAGACAAGGATTTTTACCGTTATTTCCCCTTTAGTCGAAGCAATCAAAACAAATTGTATTTGTTTTTTCACCGGATCTTGGACCTGTTATTCTCACTCATTGGAATTGGCTTCGGACTTATTATTTTCCCCATTATACTGGTAGGTAATCTTTTCGCAAATCGCGGTCCACTTTTTTATACACAGATCAGAGTAGGTCGAAACGGTAAGCACTTTCGGATTTACAAATTGCGAAGCATGGTCAAGGATGCCGAAAAACACGGTGCACAATTCGCCGAGGAGAAAGATACCCGCGTTACAAAATTTGGACGTTTTTTACGTCGTTCCCGCTTCGATGAGATTCCACAGTTTATCAATGTGATTAAGGGAGATATGAGCGTTATTGGTCCACGTCCCGAACGCCCCGTTTTTGTAAAAGCACTTTCAGAAAAGATTCCTTTCTACGAAGTGCGCCATTTGGTCAAACCGGGAGTGACGGGTTGGGCACAGGTAAATGCTAAATATGGGTCAACACAGGAAGATGCACTTGAAAAGTTACAATACGATCTGTATTATATTAAACGAAGAAGTCTGTTCTTAGACATTAGCATCGTAATAAAGACACTGAGTACAATTATCTTTTATCGCGGGCAGTGATTGGTGGCTCAACGGCTGAAGCTGCGTTCCGTTTTTTCAGAAAATAGAAAACATATAGATACCGAACAATCAGTGCTATAAATAGCGGTAAAAGCCCTAAAGCAAATACCTGAACTCCTGTTATCCAATGAATTCCCAGTAGTGCGAAAAGGAGGACTAGAAAAAAGACGTATCGGGCTACCCATCGCTTTGGCTGCTGTTTTCCTATGGCAAAAGCAAGGAACAAACTAAGGGGGAAAGCCCATAACATATTGTAATTATTGGCGGTCGCTGTATGATCGGTGGCGGTCCACAACAGCAGCAGAAAGACTCCAATTTGACCAGTCACAAAAAACAATAGACTGTCGAGATATCGCGATCGCACTTTTTTTCTGAAATCTCGCCAAGTTACCCACATAAGAAGCACTCCGAGCAGTCCAAAAACAAACAGCGGACTCGTGAGGAAATTTCGTTCTGTGTCTTTGGGAATGTTTTGATAAAGCGAGGCAGTTTCTTTTACCAGTGGTGCGTTTTTAAAGCTTGCCTGCGCGGCTCCTTCAAACACATAATCGGGTAAAAACTGATATTCCCATGCGGTGGCTTTCTTATCTACCACTGCTCCAATGGCCACATCCATTCCTAGGCTGCCCCAGGAATTCCAATAGACATTCTGCTGAATTAATTCCCGAAATGTTTTTCCCTCGGGAGCTATTTTATTTTTGTATACCAAATCATTTCCCAGAACGGTCACAAGTACATCTCGAATCTTTGTAGCGCAATTGTCAAAGAAAAAATCGTATTTGTAGAACATATTCTCGGGCTTGGCATTGTTCTGCAAGAAATTGAAGACGGCTTGTTTTTCGCTGTACGAGAGATCTAAGATCTGTTCGTTGATCCAACGATTCTGCCGTCTATAGCTTTCGATAAAGGGTTCATAAGGATTTACAACCAGTTTGTACAACAACTTGCCCTGAGCAAATTTGGTGTAGAAGTTTGGGGTTTCAAAATCGTATACGCCGTAGTTGTAAACGATATCCATCCCTGAAGCGGCATCTTTTATTCGGAAGGCACTGTGACCAAATTTATCATACAATTGCGCTCCGGGTCCGATGGTGATGATACTCACTTCAGAAGTTTCAGACAAACTTACGTATTGCGCTTTTGTGGAAGTAGAAGACAGACTGAGTAAAAAGCCGAGTAGCAGTACTAATTGTTTCATAGAATACTTATCTGAATATGCTCCAGTCTAAAGTAACGGAAAAAACATTACTGTACAAAGCGGCACTCTGGTCACCAATATCGGTCAGGGCATAATCCACCTGAATGCCTTTGTATTTGAAACCAACACCTATATTGGGCTGAAATCCAACCGAATCGCTTCCGTCCAGTTGTTGTACATTCTGAAAATTTCCCAATCCGCCACGAAGGAAGATCATGTCTATATAACCAAATTCAAGTCCTAATGCCGGACTAATACTGGTAAAGGAAGAAGAAATAATATCGTTGGTTTCGGCAAAACGGAAATTGAGATCGACTTCGGCGACCAAAGAAAAGTCATACTGATAGACAAATTTTCTTGCCATCCCTAATTGCAGCTTCGGAATTGTGATTTCGGTAGTTTCGGGCAGTTCTTGATTTTGGCCGTCCACGGCACCTTGTATTTCAGCAAATTTTGCTTCATCAATAGACCAGGCATTAAACGTTGTGGTAATATCACGAGCCATGACTCCAAATTTCCAGTCACCTGTCTCAAACTGTATAGCAGCGTCCAGTCCAAATCCCCAAGAGGAGGCAAAATCCCCAATCACCCGGCGAATCACCTTGGCATTCATACCAAAATTCAATCCGTCCAAGGGAAGTCTGCGGGCATAGGAAAACGTAACACCATAATCGGCAGTTGAAAATAGGCTGATTCGGTTGTAATCTATATTGCCTTGATCGTCAATTAACTGAGTGGTGTTTAAAATATCGTCTACTCCAAAGCGTATGATAGATAATCCTACTGCACTTCTATCGTCGAGCGGCATGGCAAAGCCAACATAATCATAACTGGCGATATTCGCAAAATAAGAGGCATGCATCAAAGAGAGCTGTTTGTCTTCTAAATTCACTAATCCGGCTGGGTTCCAATAGCCCGAATTTACATCGTCGGTAGAAGCCACCACAGCATTCGCCATTCCAAAGGCAGCAGCATCCACACCAATATTCATAAATTCGTTTGAATATTTACGAACGGTCTGTGCAGAAAGGGTAATTGAAATGAAAAATAAAACGAAAAATAACTTCTTTTTCAAGCTTACAATTTTCAACAAATATCTCACTATTTTACAGAATACTAAACTATAATTTTATAGACATATTGTGCAATTGTACCTTTAGACGCAAATACTTTGCTATTTTTACACCATTGACACAGGAATATGATTAAACAAATCCCTAACATCATTACATCCCTTAATTTGCTATGTGGATGTGTTGCTATCTTATTCGCCGCTTCGGGCGACTTGATCACTGCTTCCTTCTTTGTATTCTTCGGAATTTTTTTCGATTTCTTCGATGGCCTGGCTGCGCGGCTTCTGAAGGCACAGAGTACTATAGGGCTCGAATTTGATTCTTTGGCCGATGTGATTACCAGCGGGGTGGTACCGGCCATCGTGATGGTGCAGCTAATACATCAGTCGACGCAGGGAACGAATATTCAGTTGTTTTCGGAACATACCGAATCGATGAAATGGATTTCGGGTCAATTTACTTTTTTACCCTTTGTGGGGTTATTGATTGCGGTGGCTTCGGCATACCGATTGGCAAAATTTAATGTGGATACCAGACAAACCGATCGTTTTATTGGCTTACCTACACCAGCAAATACACTGCTTATTTTAAGCTTACCCCTTATACTGCATTTTCAATATTCGGAAATGGCCGAAAGCATCATCCTCAATAAATGGGTCTTGATAGGACTTACGGTGGCTAGCTGTATGTTGTTGAATGCCGAAATACGACTTTTCGCTTTAAAATTTAAAACCTGGGATCTAAAAAGTAATACAGTACGTTATGTGTTTTTAGCGCTCAGTCTTATTGCTATTGTTTTGCTGAAGTTTATCGCGATCCCTGTGATCATCCTACTCTATATACTGATGTCACTTTTATGGAAAGAACAATAAATGCGTTAGGGGTTGAGCGATTTGTTTGAGCTCTTTTGCCGTTTGGCCGTGGCTTGATTGCGCAAAAAGCGAGAAGCGAAGACCCGCCGTGAGCAGCGAAGATGCGAGCGGAACGCCCTAAAACTCTAACTTCTTTTTCCGAAGCTCGAAATTTTGTCCCAAATATACTTTTCGTACCATTTCATCGGCAGCAAGTTCTTCTGGAACACCGTGCTTTAAAATACTGCCTTCGAACATGAGATAGGTCCGGTCTGTGATGGCCAAGGTTTCCTGCACGTTGTGATCGGTAATAAGAATGCCGATATTCTTTTGTTTTAGTTGGGCCACTATCCTTTGAATGTCTTCTACCGCAACAGGATCTACTCCGGCAAAGGGTTCATCCAAAAGAATAAAATGGGGATCGGTTGCCAAGGCGCGGGCAATTTCGGTACGACGGCGTTCCCCACCACTTAAGAGATCCCCTCTGTTTTTGCGTATGTGTCCCAAGCCGAATTCTTCGATCAGGGTCTCCATTTTATCGCGCTGTTCCTTTTTGGACAGATCGGTTAATTGCAATACACTTAAAATATTGTCCTCAACGCTTAGTTTTCGAAATACCGAGGCTTCCTGGGCCAGATAACCAATTCCATTTTGAGCGCGTTTGTACATGGGGTATTTGGTAATCTCTTTCCCTTCGAGAAAGATCTTTCCGCCGTTGGGTTTGATCAATCCAACGATCATATAGAAGGAGGTTGTTTTTCCCGCACCGTTGGGTCCTAACAAGCCAACGATCTCTCCTTGGTTTACCTCGACGGTGATTCCTTTCACCACCTGACGGCCTTTATATGATTTTATAAGATTTTCTGCTTTGAGTTTCATGTAAGACTACTTATGTACCGTAAACGTTAAAAATACCAATTAATTTTTGGTTTTATCCAAGGCTTCCCAATATTCGAATGCTCTTCGTAAATGCGGAACCACAATGGTACCCCCAATTAAAAGTGAGATACTCAAGGCTTCAACCACTTCTTCCTTAGCTATTCCCAATTTGTGACATTCCTCCAAATGATAACGAACACAGTCGTCACAGCGCAATACCATGGAGTTTCCCAGGCCTAACAATTCCTTTGTTTTTTTCGGCAATACGCCCTCCATATAGGCGTTGGTATCCAGATTGAATATGCGTTTGATGATCTTATTGTTATCTTCTAATAGCTTTTCGTTCATTTTTGAACGGTAGGCATTGAACTCTTCAACGATATTATTTGGCATTGGCTTTGTCTTTTTTGTTTTGTCTTCTAACAACTCCTTTCGATATAAAAATACTCACTTCGTAAAGAATAAGCACCGGAATAGCAACGATTACTTGGCTGGCAATATCTGGAGGGGTAATGACCGCCGAAATGATCAAAACACCTACCAGTGCAAACTTGCGATACTTTTTAAGAATCTCTGGTGTGACAACACCAATTTTGGTCAAGAAATAAATAATTATAGGAAGCTCAAAAATTAGTCCGCTCGCCAATACGGAAGCGCGCACTAAAGATATATAGCTACTCAAATCGAAGTCGTTAAAAACTTGTGAACTCACCTGGTAACTTCCTAAAAAGTTGATGGAGAGCGGTGTGATTACGTAGTATCCAAACAAAACACCAATAAAGAATAACAGAGAAGCCACAATGATAAAACCACGACTGGTTTTACGTTCGTTGTGTTTGAGTCCGGGGCTTACAAACTTCCAGAACTCCCAAATTACATACGGAAAGGCGACAATGAATCCGGCCGTGATAGACGTCCATATATGCGCCGAAAATTGGCCGGACATGGTTCTACTTTGGATTCGGAATGGCAATTCTGTAAAACAAAAACTATCCAGTCCAATGGCTTGCGCGGCTCGACAGAGGAGTTTGTAGGTAGGGAAGTCGGCTTTTTTAGGACCGAAAAGCAAGACATCAAAAATAAAGTCTTTGGCAATAAAGGCAAGCACGGCTATGATGACAACTGCGGTAGTAGATCGAATTAAATGCCACCGCAGTTCTTCCAGATGATCCAGAAAGGACATTTCCTTTACGGCATCCTTCAATTTCTTTCTTCGTCCCATTAAATTATACCTTCTTTCGTTAGATTATGAATGTGAACAACGCCACAGTACTTCCCATTGTGTTCGGCCAGTAACTGGGTAATACCGTGTTTGTCCATGAGTTCCATTGCTTCTACTGCCATGGCATCGTTGTCAATAACCTTTGGGTTTTGCGACATAATATCTCTTGCGGTAAGACCGGCAAATGAATCGACTCTTGTCAACATTCGACGTAGATCACCATCGGTTATTATTCCAACAATCTTATTGTTTTCAACCACTGCGGTAACTCCGAGTAATTTTTCGGAAATTTCTACAATGACTTTCTTCACATCGGTATCGGGGTGTACCTCAGGTTTTTCATTCAATGAAGTGAGATCGCTAACACGCAAGTACAATTTTTTACCTAAGGATCCACCCGGATGGAATTTTGCAAAATCTTTACTCGAAAAACCGCGGAGGTCCAACAAGCACATAGCTAGTGCATCTCCAATTACCAGTTGCGCGGTTGTACTCGTTGTAGGTGCCAAATTATTTGGACAGGCTTCCTTTTCGACATAGGCGTTCAAGATAAAATCGGCTTGTTGCCCTAAAAACGAATCTTTGTTCGATGTAATGCCAATCAATTTATTGTCAATGGCCTTGATAAGCGGCACCAACACTTTAATTTCGGCGGTATTTCCACTTTTAGAAATACAAATTACGGTATCATTTTCCTGAATGGTCCCCAAATCTCCATGAATAGCATCTGCGGCATGCATAAAAACAGAAGGTGTCCCGGTGGAGTTTAATGTAGCTACGATCTTGGTGGCTATATTGGCACTTTTCCCTATTCCCGTCACGATCACGCGCCCTTTAGATTGATATATATATTGTACAGCTGCTGCAAATTCTTCATCTACTAACTCGGCTAAGTACATAATTGCTTTACTTTCAGTCTCTATGGTTTTCTTCGCTACTGAAATGATACGGTTTTGTTCATTCAAAATTTTACGCTTTTAATAGTTTGCAACTGTTTCAGAAATTAGTATATTTAGATTGCCAACCGAAAAATACTATAATTTGGATGGTTGGCAACAAACATAAGATACAGTTTTACCATATAGGTTGCAAAATTACAATTGTTCCCCTGTTTACGCAATTATAATAGGAAAACCTTACTCATATTAAATTAAAACGTACATAGCAGCGTGGCCGAGATCGATATATACGCAGCACTCAAGAAATTTTTTGGATTTACCAAGTTTAAAGGTCTGCAAGAAGATGTCATCAAGAGTGTTCTGAATAATGAAAATACTTTTGTTATCATGCCTACCGGCGGTGGAAAATCACTTTGCTATCAATTACCTGCCCTAATTAATGAAGGTACCGCAATTGTTGTTTCCCCCTTAATTGCCCTAATGAAAAATCAGGTGGATGCCCTACGCGCACTTTCGTCTGAGGAAGGAATCGCTCACGTTCTCAATTCTTCTCTTAATAAGACAGAGGTTAAAAAGGTAAAACACGATATCACGAATGGCATTACAAAATTACTTTATGTTGCTCCTGAATCCCTTACCAAGGAAGAGAATGTTGTTTTTCTGAATTCGGTAAAAATATCCTTTGTCGCCATTGATGAAGCGCATTGTATTAGCGAATGGGGGCATGATTTCAGACCGGAATATCGAAATCTAAAAAGCATCATTCAACGCATTGGTGATAACATTCCAATTATTGGATTGACTGCAACCGCAACGCCAAAAGTACAAGAAGACATTTTAAAGAATTTAGGAATTCAACAGGCCAATACATTTAAGGCCTCTTTTAATAGACCGAATTTATATTACGAGATCCGACCTAAGACAAAAAATGTTGATTCAGACATAACACGCTTTGTAAAACAAAACGAAGGGAAGAGTGGGATTATTTATTGCTTAAGCAGGAAGCGCGTAGAAGAATTATCGCAAACGCTTCAAGTAAATGGCATCAAGGCGGTACCCTATCATGCAGGATTAGATGCAAAGACCCGAGTGAAACATCAGGATATGTTCTTAATGGAAGATGCCGATGTGGTGGTTGCCACCATTGCCTTTGGAATGGGGATTGATAAGCCGGATGTGCGTTTTGTGATTCACAATGATATGCCTAAGAGTATAGAAAGTTATTACCAAGAGACGGGCCGTGCAGGCCGTGATGGTGGGGAAGGCCATTGTTTGGCGTTTTATGGCTATAAGGATATTGAAAAGCTTGAAAAATTTATGAGTGGGAAGCCTGTAGCCGAGCAGGAAATAGGACACGCATTACTACAAGAAGTGGTAGCTTTTGCCGAAACTTCTATTTCCAGACGTAAGTTCATTCTGCATTACTTTGGAGAAGAATTTGACAATGAAACGGGTGAGGGTGGTGATATGGACGATAATATGCGTTATCCCAAAAAGAAACACGAAGCCAAGGAGGAAGCTACAACATTGTTGAGCGTGGTTCAAAAAACAAACGAACAGTATAAGAGTAAAGAATTGGTGCATGTTTTAGTAGGAAAAATAAATGCATTGATAAAGTCGCACCGAACAGATGCACAAGATTTTTTTGGAGTGGGTGCCAAGAAAGAACCTTCTTACTGGATGGCTTTGCTGCGACAACTTTTGGTGGCCGGTTACTTGAAAAAAGATATTGAGACCTATGGTGTGATCCAGCTTACAAAACGAGGGCGGGAGTTTATTAAGAATCCTACCTCTTTTATGATGACTGAAGATCATTCATTTGGGGAGGCCAATGATGAGTCTTTTGTTGAAACTAAAAAAGGCGGAGGCGTGGCCGATGAAAACCTTTTTAAGTTGTTGAAGGCAGAACGCAAAAGAATAGCTACCAAGTTAGACCTGCCGCCTTTTGTGATCTTTCAGGATCCATCGTTGGAAGACATGGCCTTGAAATATCCTATCACTTTAGATGAATTGTCCAATGTTCACGGAGTAGGAGAGGGGAAGGCAAAGAAATACGGATCCTCCTTTGTAAAGTTAATAAATGAATATGTTGAAGAAAACGATGTATTGCGCCCCGACGATTTTGTGGTCAAGTCCACCGGAACTAACAGTGCGTTGAAACTATATATTATTCAGAGTGTGGACAGAAAACTCCCGCTTGATGATATTGCATCGGCCAAAGGTTTGGACATGACCGATTTTATCAAAGAAATGGAAGCCATAGTTTATAGCGGGACAAAACTCAATATCAATTATTGGATCGACGATATTCTCGATGAGGACCAACAAGAGGAAATACACGATTACTTTATCGATGCCGAAAGTGATAAGATTGAAGATGCGATGGAAGAATTTGACGGAGATTACGATCTGGAAGAACTTAGACTGTATCGCATTAAGTTTATTAGTGAGGTGGCCAACTAATTTTCTTCTTTATTGCTTCTAATTCAGTAAAAAACTAATTCTTACTTACTTTTTTAGCCGACAATACCTACCTTTGCACCTTCATAAAAAAAAGACATATGCAAGACGGAATTTACGCTAAATTCAGCACAGAAAAAGGAGACATTCTCATTAAACTTACCCACGATAAAACCCCGGGAACTGTTGGGAATTTTGTGGCGCTGGCCGAAGGAAATTTAGAAAATCAGGCAAAGCCACAGGGGAACCCCTATTACGACGGATTAACATTTCACCGTGTGATACCTGATTTTATGGTGCAAGGGGGAGATCCAAATGGAACAGGAGCGGGAGGCCCCGGATATAATTTTGATGATGAATTTCACCCCGAACTAAAACACGATGTACCGGGAGTACTTTCCATGGCAAATGCAGGAAAAGGAACTAATGGAAGTCAGTTTTTTATCACACATGTACCTACTCCGTGGTTGGATAACAACCATACCGTTTTTGGTCATGTAGTAGAAGGACAGGATGTGGTAGATAGCATTGCTCAAGGAGATACAATGCAAAAGGTAGAAATCATTCGACAAGGATCTGAGGCAGAAAATTGGAACGCAGTAGAAAATTTCAGACTGTTTACAGGAGCAAAGGCCGAACGAGAAGCAGCTGCCAAAAAAGATCAAGAGGCCCTGTTGGCTTCAATTTCTGAAGGCTTTGAGCGTACTGATAGTGGATTGCGTTACCAGATCATTCAGAAAGGAAGTGGCAAAAAGGCCGAAAGCGGACAAACTGTTGCGGTGCACTACAAGGGAATGCTTGTTGATGGGGATGAATTCGATAATTCATACAAACGTGGCAATCCTATAGAATTTCCGGTAGGTATGGGAAATGTGATCGCAGGCTGGGACGAAGGGATCCAATTATTACATGTTGGTGACAAAGCCCGATTTGTAATTCCATCGCATTTAGGTTATGGCGCGCAAGGAGCCGGTGGAGTTATTCCGCCCAACGCCACCCTGATTTTTGATGTAGAACTCATGAACGTAAAATAAATAGCTGTAAATATAAGTTTGAAAACGTCCCGTTGCATCGGGGCGTTTTGTATTTTTATACTATGGATATAGAAAAATTGAAATACCCCATTGGGAAGTTTGATTGCCCTTCCAATATAACCCACGAAAAGTTGGAAGCTTGGATTTCGATCTTAGAACACTTTCCGAATCGACTTTCCAATTTAGTGCGTACGCTTTCCGAAGTGCAATTGAATACACCCTATCGCCCTGAAGGTTGGACGGTAAAGCAAGTGATTCATCATGTGTATGACAGTCATCACAATAGTTATTCACGCTTTAAATGGACCTTGACCGAGGACACCCCGCTTATCAAGGCGTATAATGAAAAGAAATGGGCCGAGTTGTACGATTATAAGGCGGCACCTATTGAAATGTCATTACTTGCAATTTCGGCGCTTCATGCAAAATTGGTATTTCTTCTGAAGGGATTAACCTATGTAGAGTTTCAGAAAGAATTCATCCATCCGGACGGGAATCGGCATATTTCCTTGGCCGAAGCCACCGGAATTTACGCCTGGCATAGTAATCATCACTATGCGCATATAGAAAACCTATTACTTAGCAAAGGGTGGAAATGACTTGTTTTGGCAGATAGCTGCTTTATTTTTTCCACTTGATATTACAACCCATACTCGGTTTTTGATCCTTTCGTTGGGGATTGTTGTTTAGTAGATTGTCCAAGGCTTCTCTCAAGTCTCTTCCGTTCACCGGAATACCATTACCCGGCCGTGAATTGTCCAATTGTCCGCGGTAAACGAGTTTTAATTCACTATCAAACAAATAGAAATCGGGTGTGCAAGCTGCATCATAGGCTTTGGCTACTTCTTGGGTGGCATCATAAAGATAGGGGAACGGATAATTTTCCTTTCTCGCCACCTCCCACATTTTGTCGGGCGCGTCCTGTGGGTAATTTTCTATATCGTTGCTGCTTATGGCAACAAACCCAAATCCGGTAACGCGATAATCATTGCAAAGGCGTACAATTTCATCGTTGACATGTTTTACATAGGGGCAATGATTACATATAAACATCACCACTGTGCCTCGTTCGCCACGAATCTTTTGTAAGGAAACTTTTTTATTGGAAACGGCATCTACAAGGGTGAAATCGGGTGCCTTGGTGCCAAGCGGTAACATATTTGAGGGTGTCTGTGCCATGGTAGTTTTACTTCATTAGTAAGCAATATAGTACCAAAGTTACAACTTCATAAAGAATTAGTAAAGTTTTGTGATTGTGTAAATTGTCAAGTACATTTATACAAAATAAGATATATGGAAAACAACCTGAGTTGGGCCGATTTCGAAAAAGTGGATATACGTGTAGGGACTATAAAGGAGGCAAATAATTTTCCTGAAGCCCGGAACCCATCGTATCAATTGCTAATTGATTTTGGAGCTGAATTAGGTGTTAGAAAATCTTCGGCTCAGATTACGAACCTGTATTCAAAAGAAGAACTAATCGGTAAACAAGTGGTAGCTGTTGTCAATTTTCCGAAGAAACAGATTGCCAATTTTATGAGCGAATGTTTGGTGCTTGGCGCGGTAGATGGAAAATCTGTAACCCTATTAGAACCCAACAGGTCTGTTGATAACGGGCTACGGATTTCGTAATTATACCTCACTATCCAAGGTGTCTGTAACTACCCAGTATCTTGGGTCATCCACGGCCTCTTCAATGACCGTGTTAAAGTTAGGATCCCATTTGAGCAAAAGTGTCTTACAATCCGGACTTAGATGTGTTAATTTCACTTTTTTGCCGCTTTCCAAGTATTTGTTTGCGATGTTACGAAGGGCTTCTACACCGGAATGATCGCTTATTTTCGATTCGATAAAATCGATCTCTATCTTGTCTGGGTCTGTACTGAAGTCGAATTTCGAATTAAAATTCTGAACCGATCCGAAGAATAGGGGTCCCCAGATCTCGTACACTTTGGTGCCATCTTCTTTGAAACGTTTTCGAGCTCTAATCATGGTGGCATTCCTCCAAGCAAATACCAAAGCACTCATAATAACACCGGCAATTACGGCTACGGCTAGATCTTGCCATACCGTTATCGCAGATACGGTTATTAGTACAATGGCATCGGACAATGGAATTTTGTGTAATATTCTAAAACTACTCCAAGCGAAGGTGCCAATAACTACCATAAACATAACTCCCACAAGGGCTGCAATAGGTATTTGCTCAATCAAAGGAGCCCCAAACAGCACGAAGCAAAGTAAGGCCACTGCTGCCACAGCACCCGATAGTCTTCCTCGCCCACCCGAATTGATATTAATGATCGATTGCCCGATCATGGCGCAACCACCCATACCTCCAAATAGACCATTTAAAATGTTAGCTCCACCTTGTGCAACGCATTCTCTGTTTCCACTCCCCCGTGTCTCTGTCATTTCATCGATGAGGTTCAATGTCATAAGTGATTCAATTAAACCAACTGCGGCGAGAATTACAGCGGTAGAAAGAATTAACTCCCAATGTCCTTGTAATGTATATATTAGGGTAAATATTTGGTCTTGAAAAGTGGGTAAGCCACCTTGTAAACCGTCACCACCACCATCTTTAATGAATGATCCCACTGTACTCACATCAATTCCCCCAAATATGGTAATACAAGCCACGACAATAATTGCGGTTAAGGCTGCTGGTATTTTTTTTGTAAGCTTCGGAAGGCCATACATAATAGCCATAGTGAGTCCTACAAGACCCAGCATGACCCAAAGAGCACTGCCCTGCATATATTGTTGTGTTCCGTTTATATTTTCAGTAAAAAGTCCGAGTTGGGATAGAAATATGACAATGGCCAATCCATTGACAAACCCCATCATTACGGGGTGTGGAATTAAACGTACAAATTTTCCCAGACGGAAAACACCGGCAGTAATCTGTATGAGACCAACAAACAAAAGGGTAATAAACAACCACTGTAGTCCAAGATTTTCAACAGGTGTTGCCAAAGCATCTCCTACTTCATTTCCTTTCTGAATAAGGTGCACCATCACTACTGCCATAGCTCCCGTGGCACCGGAGATCATTCCGGGACGCCCTCCAAAGAGTGACGTCACTATGCCCATCATAAAGGCACCGTAGAGCCCCACCAAGGGGTCAATTCCTGCCACAAAGGCAAAAGCCACTGCTTCGGGAACTAGTGCCAAGGCAACGGTAAGTCCGGATAGGATATCGTTCTTCGGATTCTGAGTAAAATTCTTAATGGTTCTTTGCAACATGGTTTCCGCTTAAAAAAGCGGCAAAGATAGCCTTTTGAAGTTAGGCCTTGGGGTGGTTTTCATTTTTTCTTCCACCATAAGGTATCCTTATAGTCCTTTTTTCTTGTGACCGTTTCACGGTTCTTCATGATGAGATGGTTTTTATCGATTTCTTTGCTTCTGTACCCCAATAAGTGAAAAAAATCTTTGGTAAAAAAGAATGCAAGTTTTCTATTTACTACAAGGGCCTGTTTTTTTTTGGTTTGCCAGTTCACTCCGGGAAAATAGGTGAGGAACTGATCGAGGTGGATTCTTCGAAGGAGGGCAGAAAGTTTTAGGAAGAAGAGCGGAATACTCCTAATAATAAAAAAACCATCGCTCCCTTGATGCTGGTATAAAGGCATAAAAATTCTTCCGTTGTGGGGTGCTGAAATCTCGGTGTTGTTGTATACGGCTAATTCTTGACCTTTTCGGATGGTTTGAAAATTAATAAACCCGGGATGCATGCTGAAAGTATCGTTACTTTTTAGTTTAAAATGATCAAATATTTCAAAAAAACTATTGGTAGAGATAGCGTACTTTGCGAGTATACCAAACTGATGATCAAAATCGATGTCTTCTTTTATAATACAACCCGCAAATACAAGGCTTAAATAAACAAATGCCATGTGATTTTCGATGGAGGATATGTCGTCGTGTTGTCCCCCTTCGAAACCAAATGCCACATAACCTAATTCATTCACATAGCTAAGTAGTGGTCCTTCTAGATATTCTTCGATCCCTAACACTATTGGAATGGGATACTGGCTCGTAAACTTTCTATTCAGTAGGTTGTCGTTTACCGTGATAAAAGGCATGGTCTCACTAGAAGTGGTATGCAGATCGAAAAAATAAAATGGCCCGTTGTTGTTGTCCAATATTTCCTTACAAGTTATGTAAATATCGATCTGTTCCTTTACATCCTGGTTTTTGGGATGCTGAATGGCTCCATTTCGTAAATTTTGCACCTTGTCCCGTGACCATAATCTATTTAGATCTTCTTTCTGAAAACGTCGCCCATGTTCTAATGCCCATAAATTACCTGCGATTGCATAAATATTTCCTTTGACGGGAATATCCTTTTTTTTGAGATTTTCTAGCACATTGTGAAGCGCAAAAACTCCGGCCGGCTCATTTCCGTGAATGCCTCCGACAAAAATAGTGGTTGGTCCCGGTGTTGTTCCTTTTAGGGCACCAATAACTCGTTCAACTTTTATAGACTTTTCTAACGTGCTATTTTGAAGCGTTACCATTGGCAAATGCGATTACATCTTTTATTGTTATTATACCTATTAGTTCTTTACCTTTTACAACAGGTAGACAACCGAAACCGTTTTTTTTCATGAGATGGATTGCATCTGATATTCGATCTCCGGAAGAAATAGTTGTTATATTTTTCACCATGATATCAGCCACTGTTTCGAGTAACGGACCATCTTCCTTCTTTTTGTATTTAAGCATATGGGTCCAAGTGAGTAACCCACAAAGTTTTCCCGATTGATTCTCTACCGGGACATGATGGATTCCTTTCCATTCCATAATATGGGTAGCCAAGTTCGCGAGATCGTTTTCGTGTACTGTGAATAATTGAGTGGACATTATATGGCCTACCAAATGTGCCGAATCGAGTTGTGGATTGTGCTCCAAAATGTTTGGCCAATCGTTTACCACATGCCCTCTCTCTTGATTCTCGTAGCTATTTTTAGTTAGTATCCGAAGCGCATCATCTTTTTTCATTGAGCGTCTCAGTGTACGATAATTAGAAATGAGCCATTCCGAGCCTGTAATTCCATGTGCGCGTGTTTCTATAATCTCTAAATACTTCGCGATATCTTCGGGATTTACTCTAGCTTTAATAAGGCCTTTTCTTGCAATGGGAAGCAGTTCTTTTAAAACAAGATCTTTCACCGAATAATGCTTTCCCATCCAGTTTAGGACAGAGTATTTTCCGGTTCTTGCTGCTTTTATAAAATTGGCCTTCGCATCTCGGAAATCCATGACCAGTTCCATATTGTCAAATTTCTTTGGACGTCCAATCATAAGTCCGACCCAAAATGCAAAGGTGGCCATTTCATCGAGGGTGGAAGGGCCGGAAGCAATATAGCGGTTTTCGATACGCACATGAGGCTTTCCGCCACCCACGCCGTAGCAGGGTCGATTCCATTTGTAAATAGTACCGTTGTGTAGATTGAGAGCGGGAAGTTTCGGAATAATTCCTTTTGACAGTTGTTCCACCGAACTTCGGTCAATATCCTTGGAGAGGATTACCTTGTGTTGGGCAATATCATTTTTAAATATTTCTGCGATCGAGCCAGATTCCCACGCTGTACCAAAGGATACCCGCGCCTGTTGGTCTTTTAAAGCGTAAGATGAATATCGTGTGTCAATACTCTGTTGAAACAAGGCAATACGGGTTTCATTCCATAATTCTCTGCCTAACAGTAGCGGGGAGTTTGTGCTGATTCCCAAAATGGGGCCTGATATAGCCTGCGCCCAGTTATAACTCGAAATAAAATCTTGAGGAGGAATTTGCAAGTGCATTTGAAAGCTCGTATTACAAGCCTCAAACAACACCGAATCGTGTTTTAAAGATAGTTCATCCACCCCCTTTATATGTAACTGGAAATCGTCGCCACGTACTTCCTTCAGCATATTGTTCAGGGCCCAATACCTTGGCTGAGGTGTCATATAATGATACTCCAACTCGGCATTGCTTATCGTAGGTAATATCCCTGTTAATACTACTTTTGTGTTAAATTTTGATGCGACTTCTTTTGCTTTTTGCAATAAGGAATCGAGCTGTGTTGCTACTTCTGTAAAGCAATCGTCCTTAAGTTCGATAGGGTCTAGATTGATTTCTAGATTGTAACGGGCCAATTCGGTTGTAAAATGAGGATCATCAATGGCAGCTAATATTTCCTCATTTTTATCGGATGGGCGCCATGTTTCTGTTACCAAACAGAATTCCTGTTCTGAACCAATACGAACAATATCATCTTCAATGATACCTTCATCCAACATTTGCTCCAAGGCTTTGATATCGTTTAACAAATGGCCAATAAACCTAGCACGGTCCTTTTTTTTAATACCCTTACTTACTTTTTGTTCTCCCATAAAATAAAGATTGAACAATACGGTGCGTACACAAGCATCTGGCTACACCACGCATTGTAATTTGAGGTAATGTAGGGCAAAATGAGATTTCAAAATATGACAAATAGCATATTTTGAATAAAGTTATTTTTTACAGAAATTTATTTATTTGCTGAAATCCAAGCATTAATCTTTTCCTCCAACAGGGCTAAGGGAACACAGCCTGTTTCCAACACCTGATTGTGAAATTGACGAATATCGAAGTTGGCACCTAGTTCGGTTTCAGCCTTCGAACGAAGTTCTCTTATTTTCAACTGTCCAATTTTGTACGACAGTGCCTGTCCGGGGTTGGCCATATAACGCTCTATCTCCGATATAATACTTGCTTCAGATTCGGCTTCGTTGTCCAAGGAGTATTGTATGGCCTGTTCACGTGTCCAGCCTTTGGAATGCAATCCGGTATCCACAACTAATCGAATGGCTCGATGCATTTCGGCTCCTAACATTCCAAAATATTGATAGGGATCTGTGTATAAACCCAATTCTTTACCCAAGGATTCACTGTACAAGGCCCATCCTTCGCCATAGCCACTATACCATAAGGTTTTTCTGAATTGCGGCAATACTTCACTCTCCTGAGTCAATGAAATTTGATAATGATGCCCGGGAATGGCTTCGTGTAAAAAGAGGGATTCATCTCCGTAGGTATTATAAGCACTCGCATCGGGGATGGGTACATAAAAGATACCCGGCCTCGTCCCATCCAAGGAACCTTGGTTGTATTCGGCGCTGGATGATTTTTCTCGGAATGCTTCAGTACGACGTACTTCAAAAGGAGTTTTCGGTTTTAGGTCGAAGAGCTTTTCAATCTGCGGTTTCATTAATTCATGAATTGCATTGAAGTTGGCAATGACCTGTTCGGGTTCGGTAAAAGGCATCAGTTCTTTTTTGTTTCGTACATAATCGAAGAATGACCTTAGGTCACCGGTAAAACCTACATCGGACTTTACCTTTTCCATTTCCGAAGAAATTCTAGCCACCTCTGCCAAACCTAATTGATGGATCTCATCGGCTGTCATATTGGTAGTGGTATATTTTTTAATCTGATGCCGGTAATATTCGGCTCCATTCGGAACACTATCAATGCCACTGGAAGTTCTGCCTGCTTCCAGATAGGTTGTAGCCATAAATTGATGAACGTCTTGGTATGCGGGTATGATCTTTTCAATAATCATTTTAGTATAGGCCTCGGTCAATGCTTTTTTATCTGCTTCGGAAAAGCTTTCAGGAAAATTCATAATGGGCGAATAAAATAGATTCTCTTCCAGATTCTCGACGGTCATCGCCTCTAATTGAGGAAGAATTTTTACGATTAAGGATTTGGGAAGCACATAGTTTTGCTGAATACCCTCTGTCATTTTCAATTTGGCCGAAGCTAACCATACTAAATACCCATCGAGTCGTTTTAACCAGTTGTTGTAATCTGTAACTGTTTTAAAAGGTTGTGCACTGGCACCGCTGGCTAGCTGACCCATGATCAAATTGATCGACCACATTTGGTCTATAGGTGTTAGATCACTTTCAAATGCTAAGCCTTCCAGATGGATAGTACATTCCCAAGCGAGAATTGCCCTGGACATTTTTTCTGTTTCAGAAAGATCGGTATCGTCAAATTTGGCTACAGCATCCTTGTACTTCTGGTAAAAGGCCTTTAATTTTTCAATATGTGCATCGGCCAATACATTTGGAAATTGGTCATTAAATCTATTGTCACCGGCAAAGGTTGCTTCTATAGGTTTTAGTTGTAACCCTTCTTCATAATAGTTATCTAGCATAGTATTAAATTCTACAGACACCATAGAGGTGGTATATTTTTCCTTAACCTTTTCATTACAAGACCATATAAGTATTGTTAAAAGGAGCATTGCAATTTTTTTCATCTATCTAATATTTTAAAGCTACATTTCGTCGCCAAAGAAAATTGCGTTGAAAAGTAATTTGTTAGTACCGTACCAGAATGCCCTAAAATTATGGTTATCGGTAAAATACACAACCCGACCACGTCCTGATCTTCCTATTTTAAACGCAGAAGTATTCTTCAACTTTTCTAGATTGGGTTTTGAAATATAACCGCTTAACAATGGGTTTTCGGTATACTGAATTGGATTATTATAACTATTGGGATCTTCTTTTAAGAAGAGAGTGGAATTCCTGAACACAGGAAGTGTAGTATTCTTATAACCAAACGCTATGGGATGGGAGCGATCCAACCTTGTTTCAAAAATGGCACCTCCAATAACTTGAGCTCCCCGATGGTTGCCAATTGCTTCAAAATTAACGTTGCGTACCGTATCTTTTTTGGAAGTAAATTCCATTTTCAGGAGATCGTGATCGTTAAACCATTTACCGGCATTTTTATAGCCGATTAAGGTGCCGCCGCTTTGTATCCAGGTTTTTAACTTTTCGGCATCTCCCTTGTCCAGTGCGCTGCCCCAACCATTAGTGAGGATAATATCTGTATAGCGACTCAGGTCGGTACGTCCAAAATCTCGGGAATCAATCTTTGTGAGTAGCATATCGAAACGTTGGTCGAACAAATGCCATATCTCTCCTGCATCATAGGAGGAAATCCCATCGCCTATAACAATGGCCACTTTAGGAAGTGCCAAAGCACGAAACTCACCACTACCCAGATCAATTCCTGTTGCTAATCCCGAACTTACGCCCGTGATGGTCACATTGGTTTCTGAAACAACTTTATTTATAAACGCAGCTAATTCAGATGCAGAGAGACTTTGGTTTTGAACAGGGATTAAAATGGTTCCGTAGTCATATTCCTTTCCGTTCATTTCTAGTTGCTTCATGGCTACATTGGCCCGAAGTCCTTTTTTAAGGATCTTGTATAATGCCTTGGGAGCGTAGTAATCATGCCATTCCATTAAATAGCCATAGTTACTTGTTCCCGTTGCTTGTACAGGCTTCATTTTTAAATTGGCGACCTCCATCCCGGCCATACTCATCCCGGCCTCTTCTGTGTAATCCAGATTGAATGCCAGCGGAAAAGTCCAGGCACTTATATCATAAAACAAACTATCCTGAAATTGCGTCCGTTTTTCAAACATAGCATTTATCAATCGGTGTTGTTTTTGATTCTTCGGAATTACATAACTGTTCCCTTTCTTGTAGGTTTTCCCTTGGACAGTGAAATCTGAGTTCAATTCGTGAAATTTGATCTTGTGCCGCTGAAGAATTTCAGCCAAGTGATACACTTTCGAAGCATCTTTTTCATCTCCAAAAATGATGGCGCCCCCAGCCGAAGCCTCCTTACGTGAATCTGCAAAGAAACTGCGTTGGTACTCCAATATTTCTTGACGCAATCCCACAGCCGCCTCCAAGGTGGAGAGTGCCGTTGTAAATTGGTTTCGTATGGTGAATGGGAAGGTGAGTATACCGTTGTCACTTTCCTGCGCATGACCACGAGATGAAGCCTGTTCAAATAAAATTCCGATACTTCCATTAATATCCGGGAAGGTAGATCCCTTTCCGTAGTAGAAATCGTCGTAATCTTCTTCCGAATAATAGAAACTACCTATTTTATCCAACGCCTTTGCATGGTACTTTCCAATAGCAGCCGTAAGAGTCTGATTTTTTTTAGGGGTGAGTGGATGTGTTCTCGACGGAATTCCAGGCTGAAAGAAAAAGGTGGAATTGGTGCCCATTTCATGATGGTCTGTCAATATGTTGGGATACCAGTCATGAAAAGTAGTAATGCGTCCTCTGCTTTCGGGCAGCTGTACCGGCAGCCAGTCCCTATTCATATCGAACCAATAATGATTCGTACGCCCACCCGGCCAGACTTCGCTATATTCTCGATCGTTTGGATCGGGGTTGATGTTTTTCGCTTTATGGATATTTGCCCAATATGCGAAACGCTGTAAGCCATCGGGGTTGAAAGCGGGATCGAATAAAATTACGGTATTGTTCAGCAGTTCGTCAATTTTTGCACCTTGTGCCGCGGCAAGGTAATAGGCTACGGCCAAGGCAGCATTGGACCCACTGGGTTCGTTTCCGTGAATTGAAAACCCTTGGTATACTACAATGGGCATGGCGGCTGTATTCAGTGAAGCTGCATTGCTTTCGGTCAAAGCAACATGGTTCTTTTTTATCGTTTCAATGTTGGCATGATTGGATGGCGACGTAATGGTGAGGAGTAGCAATGGGCGTCCTTCAAAGGTGGCACCTCGGTTTTCAATGGTTATACGATCGCTCGCATTGGCCAGGGCGTACATATATTGAACAAGCTTGTCATGCGTTATATGCCAATCGCCCACTTCATGTCCTACGACGTTCTTAGGTGTTGGAATGTTTTTGTTATAAGAAACATCGTTGGGCAAATAATAGCTCAGATCTACTTGATACTCTTGTGCAAGGCTTATTGCTGAAATGAAAACTAAGGAAAGAACGAATAATTTTTTCATAAATATTTTTTAACTGAAGTCTAAAGATAAAAAAAACCGCTTCGAAACATTGAAGCGGTTTATATAATTTTAGAATTTGATTTCGGCTACCTATATGTCGTCGAATTCAACATCGGTGAAGTTGGAGGCAGAAGGTTCGCCTGTCTCTTCGTCTACTTTTGGACTTGTGTTTGTCTCCGGTTGCTCTTCCTTTTTGAAATCGCTTTGGTGGCGTTCACTAATCACTTCTTGACCCTTTTCATCGATTATGTATTGAATCATTTCATTTATGTTCTCCTGAAATTCAGAAAAATCTTCCTTGTACAAATAGATCTTATGTTTTTTGTAATGGTAAGAACCGTCGTCGTTGGTGAATTTTTTACTTTCCGTAATTGTCAAGTAATAATCTCCTGCTTTTGTGGATCTCACATCGAAAAAATAGGTGCGTCTTCCGGCACGCATTACCTTTGAGAATATTTCTTCTTTCTCCATCATGTACTGATCACTCATAGTTTTCAATTTTGTTTAGGTTCAGCCAAAAATCTAAAAAAAATATAAATATGCCAAAGTAAACCTTACATTTCTTTTTCCAAGAGCTGTTTTGCATATAGCTCTTTGTAGTAACCTTCTGTGTTTACCAGCTCATTATGAGTCCCTTGTTGAATGATGCTCCCTTCGTCCAATACAATGATTTTACTGGCATTCTTAGCAGATGAGACCCTGTGACTCACGATAATAGTAGTTTTATTTTTGGAGATTTTGTTTAGGCTTTGTAGGATTTCTTCTTCGGTTTCGGTATCAACGGCCGAAAGGCAGTCGTCAAACAACAATATTTTAGGATCCTTGATGATGGCCCGTGCAATGGAGACCCGTTGTTTCTGCCCGCCACTTAGCGTAATTCCGCGTTCTCCTAAAATAGTATCGTACCCTTTGTTGAAACCCAGAATGTTTTGGTGTACCGCTGCGTTGGTGGCGGCTTCGATTACTTCTTCTTCCGAAGCGTCCGCCTTCCCGAATTTTATATTATTACGTATGGAATCGCTAAACAAGAATGCATCTTGAGGAACGTATCCAATACTACTGCGGAGTGAGTTGAGGTTGACTTGCGTAATAGGCTTTTGATCAATACATAATTGCCCCTCTTCTACATCGTACAATCTGCCAATCAATTCGAGTATAGTCGATTTACCGGATCCTGTATTACCAATAATAGCCAACGTCTCTCCCGGGTTCACGCTGAAAGAAACATTCTTTAAGGCTGTAATATTAGTGTCTGGATAGGTGTAAGAAAGGTTTTTAAACTCGATTTTACCCGAAATTGGAGTGGCTTCTGCAACTGTATTCGTGATCGCGGGTTTTTCTTTTAAAAATTCATTGATGCGCTTTTGCGAAGCTTCCGCCTGCTGCACCATAGAAGTCACCCAACCGACCACGGCCACAGGCCACGTAAGCATATTCACATAAATCAAGAATTCGACTACTGTTCCGAGGTCGTCGATTTGTCCACTGATAAACTGCTTTCCTCCTATATAAATCACCAGTACGTTACTTACTCCAATTAAGAGCACCATCAATGGAAAAAAAAGAGCCTGTACTTTTACCAGATCGATGTTTTTTTCCTTACTCGCTTCCGAAAGGCTGACAAAACCATCGTTGGTGCGTGGTTCGATACCATAGGCTTTAATCACCGAAATACCACTAAAACTCTCTTGGGTATAGGTAGTAAGTTTAGAGAGGTATTGTTGTACAATCGTGCTACGCTTATGAATAGCAACACTTAATCTATACACAGCAATGGACAGTATGGGTAAGGGTGCAATAGCGTATAAAGTGAGCAATGGAGCTTTATAGAACATATAACTGATTACGACTACAAAGAGGGTGATGGTCGTGGTGCTGTACATTATGGCCGGTCCAACATACATACGAACCTTAGAAACATCTTCACTAATTCGATTCATAAGGTCACCGGTGCGATTTTGCTTATAAAAACTCAACGACAGCCTTTCGTATTGTTGAAAGATCTCATTCTTAAGATCGTATTCTATATACCGTGAAACTACAATAAACGTTTGTCGCATTAAAAAGGTAAAGAACGCCGCCAGTAATGTGGTACCTAATATGAGAAGTATGTTGTTTAGTAGCTCGGCTTTAACCAATGCGAGATCGGTGATAGATCCACTTATGTATTTTTCGATAACGTCGACAGAATCTCCTATGAATTTTGGAGTGAGTAGGGCGAAAATCCTTGCAATGATGGTGATGAAGAGTCCCAAAAGCAGCCGCCCGCGGTATTTAAGGAAATAACGGTTAAGGTGTTGGAGCTCTTTCATTTAGAAGATATAATTTATTAACATATCCTTATTTTAACAACAATTTATTTGTGATATTGTTAGTATTCAACTACTTTTGCACGTCCTTTTTAAGGGATGTATAAAAATATAAAAAAAGCATGGTGACGGAAGTAGTAAAATCAAATGAACTTCACAAAATAGACCCGGTATTTGGGCAGTTGTCCTTCGATAATCACGAACAAGTTGTTTTTTGCAACGACAAAGATACAGGATTAAAAGCAATAATTGGAATCCACAATACGGTTTTGGGACCTGCTTTAGGAGGCACCAGAATGTGGAAATATCAAAGTGAATGGGATGCCCTGAACGATGTTTTAAGACTTTCACGTGGTATGACCTTTAAATCGGCAATCACCGGATTGAATCTTGGAGGTGGAAAAGCAGTAATTATTGGCGATGCCAAAACGGAGAAAACGCCGGAATTAATGAAAAAATTTGGTGAGTTTGTACATTCGTTAAGCGGAAAGTACATCACTGCTGAAGATGTGGGAATGGAAACTTCCGACATGGACCTAGTGAGAACGGTAACTCCCTATGTAACCGGAATTTCTGAAGCAAACGGTGGCGCCGGAAACCCATCTCCTATCACGGCTTATGGCGTATTTATGGGAATGAAGGCGGCCGCCAAATACACCTTCGGAAGCGATTTACTCGAGGACAAAGTAATCTATGTTGAAGGCATTGGAAACGTTGGTGAAGCCTTAGTTGAAAACCTGACCAATGAAGGAGCGAAGGTTTATATCGCAGACATCAATCAGAAGCGATTGGAAGAAATTCGCGATAAGTACAGTGTTGAAATCTATGGCGGGAGTAATTTGTATGCTGAAAAAATGGATATCTATGCGCCTTGTGCTTTAGGGGCTACAATAAACGATACTACCATTAATCAAATACAGGCTAAAATCATCGCCGGTGCGGCAAACAACCAACTGGCAGACGAGAAGAAACACGGTCTGATGCTTCGGGATCGAGGTATTGTATATGCACCGGATTTCTTGATCAATGCGGGTGGAATTATTAATGTTTATGCCGAATTGGAGAATTACGGTCGTAAAGAGATAATACGTAAGACTGAGAATATCTATAACACTACCTTAGAAATTCTTACCAATGCCGAAACCAATGGAGTAACTACCCACCAAGCAGCATTGGATATTGCACAATCACGAATTGATGCAAAAAAAAATAACCAATAGTTTTTACATTTAAATAGTATCTTTGCAGCGCACAAGGTTTTACTTGTGCGTTGTTTTTTTCAAATGTTCTTTATACAATTATGCTTACAAGAAGACATATTAGGGTAAAAGTGTTACAGTCTATTTACGCCTTTAATCAGAGCGACCATCAAGACCTTGATAAGCAGGAAAAATTCTTATGGTATAGCATAGACCAAATGCTCGACCTGTATTTGCTAATGCTTCAGTTATTGGTCGCACTGAAGGAACATGCCGCAGTCTACATGGAGATTTCGCAGCAAAAACATTTGGCGACAGCCACAGAAAAAAATCCCAGTCGCGCCTTTGTAGATAATCAACTTCTGGAACTTATTTCAAAAAACCCATTCTTAGCACAAGCTATTAAAAATAAAAAGCTGAATTACTGGAAGGACGATGACGAATACGTGCGTATTATATTTAAATCTTTACTCGAACAAGATTGGTATGTTACATATTTAGGCAACGTGGATACTACTTTTGCCGATGATAAAAATTTTGTAATCCGATTGTATAAAGAGGTAATTGCTCCCAACGACAAGCTGTATGAATATTTAGAAGACAGGCGGTTGACATGGATAGATGATTTTCCTATCGTGAATACGGTACTGATTAAAGTGCTTTCGAAGATTAGCAAGAAGAATAGTGGTGCTACGTTAATTCCTGAATTGTACAAAAATGAAGAGGATCGCGACTATGCACTTCAATTATTCCGAAAAGTAATTCTGAATAATGAAAAATTGAGTAAGGAAATAGAAGGAAAAACACCTAATTGGGATACCGAAAGGATCGCCGAAATAGATATGATTATTTTAAAGATGGGTATTTCGGAGTTTTTAAATTTTCCTTCCATCCCTGTGCGGGCAACTATAAACGAATATCTGGAGATTTCGAAAGAATACTCTACCCCTAAAAGCAGCCTGTTTATTAATGGAATACTCGATAAATTGGTGAAGGATTTTTCCGAAGCTAATAAAATAAAGAAAATCGGGCGAGGCCTTACATAAAACCAAAAAAATAAGTATTTTAGCCACGCTTAAAACCTAAAATTTTTAATTCTATGAAAAAATCAATTTTAATTGTAGCAGTCTTATCTGTTTTCGCTTTTACTTCATGTAAAGAAAACGCTGCTGACAAAGTAAATGAGGAAAATGTTGCTGCTGCTGCAGAAACAAATGCTAAGGCAGGAGAGGTTCCTGTCATGACTTTTGATGAGGTTGAACATGACTTTGGAGCTATCGCACAAGGAACTCCTGTAGAGCATATCTTTAAGTTTACAAATACAGGAAATGCACCTCTAGTAATTGTGGATGCAAAAAGTAGCTGTGGATGTACTGTACCTGAATACACTAAAGCGCCAGTTGCTCCCGGTGAAAAAGGAGAAATGTTGGTGAAATTTAACGGTAGTGGGAAGAATCAAGTGAGTAAGACAGTTACTATTACTGCCAATACTGCTGCTGGAACTGAAACTATTAAAATAAAGGCGTTTGTAAATGCACCTGAAGGCGCAGCCGGAGGACAGGCAAACGTTATTAAAACCCAATAAGGATGGGTGGAGATATGCAACAATTTTTAGGACCCCTTTTGCTCTTTGCGGTCTTTATTATATTTTTCATTGTATTACCACAACGAAAAAAAATGAAGCAGGAAAAGAACTTTGACAAGGGACTTAGCAAAGGAGATAAAATAGTAACCAAAAGTGGATTACACGGAAAGTTATTGGAAATCAATGACGATGGCACCTGTATAATAGAAACGGGAGCCGGAAAGGTGAAATTTGAACGTTCTGCTCTTTCTATGGAAATGACAAATAAGGCAAACGCTCCTGCCAAAAAATAGTTGTATTTTTAAACAGCATAAAAAAGCCTTCAGAATATCTGAAGGCTTTTTTTATACAAATACTTTTAGCAAAACGCTATTTTTTTAAAGCAACTAATTGTGCAATATTTACAATTACTTCGATGGCTTTTTGCATACTTTCTACCGGGACATATTCGTAGCGACCGTGAAAATTATGGCCCCCGGCAAAAATATTTGGGCAGGGTAAGCCCATAAAACTCAATTGAGAACCATCAGTTCCTCCTCTAATGGGTTTAATGATAGGTTCTATTCCGGCCATTTTCATCGCTTTTTCAGCTATATCAACAATATGCATCACGGGTTCAATCTTTTCGCGCATATTATAATACTGGTCCTTTATTTCAACCGTGATGATCTCCTTTTCATATTGTTCGTTTAGTTCTTCAGCCAATTGTAGTATCATTTTTTTACGCGCCTCAAAATGACCTTTATCGTGATCTCTAATAATATATTGCAATTTGGTATTGTCAACACCTCCGTTAAGGCTGTAGAGATGAAAGAAACCTTGGCGACCTTCGGTATGTTCCGGGGTTTCCAATCGGGGTAAGGAGTTAATAAATTCGGTCGCGATATACATACTATTGATCATCTTGCCCTTGGCATATCCCGGATGCACGATCTTGCCTTTAATGGTTACAACGGCTCCGGCCGCATTGAAATTTTCATATTCCAATTCGCCAATCTGGCTACCATCCATGGTATAAGCCCAATCGGCACCAAATTTTTTCACATCGAATTTATGCGCCCCGCGGCCAATTTCTTCATCGGGCGTAAAGCCTACTCTAATTTTTCCGTGTTTTATTTCCGGATGATTGATAAGGTACTCCATAGCCGAAATAATTTCGGCGATCCCTGCCTTATCATCGGCTCCCAATAAAGTAGTGCCATCGGTGGTAATTAAGGTCTTACCTTTATAGAGTAATAGATCTTCAAAAAGATCGGGTGATAGTACGATGTCTTCGGCTTCATTTAAGACAATGTCCTTGCCGTCGTAATTTTCTATAATCTGCGGCTTTACATTGGCACCCGTAAAGTCGGGGGTAGTGTCGAAGTGTGAAATAAAACCAATTACAGGAACTTCATCTGCTATATTACTGGGTAAGGTGGCCATGATGTATGCGTTCTCATCAATAGTGACTTCCTGCATCCCAATTTGCTTCAACTCTTCGACCAAAGCATTGGCCAGATCCCATTGTTTTGCACTGCTTGGCGTAGTGTCACTTTCGGGATCGCTCTCGGTATCCACGGTTACGTAGCGTACAAATCGGTCTATAAGGTGTTGTTTTTCGATCATAATAAATCAATTTCGGTACAAATTAAAACATATTCAAAATAACAATTACACAGTTTAATACTATTTTTGCAAAAGATTTCAGAAGCATATGTACAAAGTAATAATTAGACCTATCCTATACCTTTTCGACCCGGAAAAGATCCATTACTTCACATTTTCGATGCTTCGTTTTTTACATAAAATTGGTTTTGGGGGACTTTTCAGAAAACTGTATAAAGTTAACAATCCAAAACTGGAACGCGAACTTTTCGGACTTAAATTTCCAAATCCGGTAGGTCTTGCCGCAGGTTTCGACAAGGATGCGAAATTGTTCAAGGAATTATCCAATTTTGGCTTCGGGTTTATTGAAATAGGAACGTTGACGCCGAAGCCACAGGCCGGGAATCCCAAAAAAAGATTGTTTCGGCTGAAGGAGGATTCGGCTTTGATAAACCGTATGGGTTTTAATAACGGCGGCGTTGTTGAAGCCGTTGCACGTTTGAAAAAAAATACAAAAGGAAGAGGGCATGTGCTTATAGGGGGCAATATTGGCAAGAACAAAGCTACGCCCAACGAAGCCGCGGTGAACGACTATCTCATCTGCTTTGAAGCGCTATTTGACCATGTGGACTATTTTGTGGTTAATGTGAGTTCCCCCAATACTCCCAACCTGCGAGCGCTTCAGGATAAGGAACCACTTACCAAATTGCTACAAACACTTCAGAATAAAAACGCCGAGAAATTAAAAAGGAAGCCCATTCTTTTAAAAATTGCTCCCGATTTGACCAATGAGCAATTACTAGATATTATAGAAATTGTTTCAGAAACAAAAATTGACGGTGTAATAGCTACTAATACCACCATCACTCGAGACGGCCTTGTTTCTGAAAATAGAGATGAAATGGGGGGGCTAAGCGGTAAACCGTTAACAAATCGCGCCACCGAAATAATTGGGTTTCTTTCTGAAAAAAGTAACCATGCCTTTCCTATTATTGGGGTAGGTGGCATTCACAGTCCTGAGGATGCTTTGGAAAAATTGCACGCAGGAGCGAGTTTGGTACAATTATACACAGGGTTTATTTATGAAGGCCCGAAACTTATAAAAAATATTAATAAGGCACTGTTGAAAAAGGAATAAGAATGCTCGAAAGTCTTTACTTATTCATGGCAGCAACTTTGGCATTGGCGCTATCTCCCGGCCCCGATAATATTTATGTCCTTACCCAATCCTTAGCAAACGGGAGTAGAAGTGGGATTGCCACTACCGCAGGATTGATAAGCGGTTGTATTGTGCACACCACGCTCTTGGCTTTCGGACTGTCTGCGTTAATTGCCGCTTCAGACGGCTTGTTTTACGCCTTAAAAGTACTGGGGGCCTTGTATTTATTATATCTGGCTTATAGCGTTTTTAGAAGCGACGCCACGATTTCAATAGGGGGCAATACCCATAAAAAAACATATTGGGAATTGTACAAAATCGGTGTGATCATGAATTTGGTAAATCCGAAGGTACTCATCTTTTTTCTCGCTTTTTTCCCTGCTTTTTTATGGGATCCCAATGGAAATACGATACTTCAATTTTATATTCTCGGTGGGACATTCATGGTGGTTTCTTTTATAACCTTCAGTTCCATTGCCTTGTTGGCGGGCAGTATTTCTAATTATTTGAAGACCCGTAAATCGGTGGGTGTTGTTTTAAAATGGCTTCAGATTTTGGTCTTTGTGGGCATCGCCGTGTATATCTTAATTCCCTAAAGGCGGCACTATACCGTACGCAATGTTTGGGGATCTATGGATAAAAAGAGCGATTTAGAAGCCTTAAAAAGCTTTCAGAAGTAAACAGAGAAATACTATCTTTACGCTAATGCAAAAAGTAAAACTGATAGAATGTCCCAGAGATGCCATGCAAGGCATTAAGGATTGGATTCCTACCGGAGAAAAAGTACAATACATACAGGCACTATTGCGCTGTGGTTTTGACACGATTGACTTTGGTAGCTTTGTGTCTCCCAAGGCCATTCCACAAATGCAGGATACAGCAAAAGTGTTGTCTCAGTTGGATTTGTCTGCCACCGAAAGTAAATTATTGGCCATTGTGGCAAATGTACGAGGAACAGAGGAGGCGGTTGTACACCCCGAAATTCATTATTTGGGATATCCTTTTTCAATTTCTGAAAACTTTCAGATGCGAAATACTCATAAAACGATTGCACAGTCAATAGAGGTGCTTCATGAGATTTTACACCTAGCTGAAAAAAATAGTAAAGAGGTGGTGGCTTATTTGTCCATGGGATTCGGGAATCCCTATGGCGACCCTTGGAATGTCAATATTGTGGGCGAATGGACCGAAACGCTTTCGGACATGGGTGTTAAGATCCTGTCATTAAGTGATACGGTTGGCACTTCAACACCCGAAATAATTACGTATTTATTTTCGAATTTAATTCCGAAGTATCCACATATCGAATTTGGGGCACATTTACATACAACCCCAACTGCCTGGCATGAAAAAATAGATGCAGCCTTCAAGGCGGGTTGCAGAAGGTTTGATGGCGCTATTCAAGGATTTGGAGGATGTCCCATGGCAAAGGATGAACTCACGGGGAACATGCCCACCGAAAAAATGCTGAGTTATTTTACTGCCGAGAAAGTAGCAAGTAATATCAACTCCATGTCATTTGAAAGTGCCCATAATGAGGCTACAAAAATATTTACCAAATACCATTAATATGAAACGAATACTTCAACTTACATTGCTAATTGTCCTTTTTATAACAGGTTGTAAACCCAAACAAGCTGTTGTAGAAAACCCCAACAAGGAGGATGGTATTATCACGCTTAAACTAATTCAATTAAACGATGTTTATGAAATAGCCCCCTTAAGTGGTGGTAAATATGGCGGGATGGCACGGGTGGCTCATGTGCGAGATTCTATTGCAAAAGAGAATCCGAACACCCTGCTTTTTATGGCAGGTGATTTTTTAAATCCGTCCTTATTGGGTACTATAAAATATCAAGGAGAGCGAATAGCAGGACGTCAAATGATCGAGGTGATGAACGCCATGAATTTTGACTTGGTCACTTTCGGGAATCACGAATTTGATATTGGGGAAGAGGCGCTTCAAAAAAGATTGGACGAATCGAAGTTTCCATGGACTTCGGCCAATGTGAGGCGGGTTGTGGAAGAAGATATCGTGCCGTTTACAATTCAGAATAATAAGGGACATATTTATATACCCGATACGTATACCATATCTCTGGAAGATGCAGATGGAACCCAGATAAACCTCGGTTTTTTTAGTGTTACCTTACCCTCAAATCCTCAGGATTTTGTGCACTATGGGGATATATATATTGAGGCCACCAGAGCTTACAATCTGCTGGAATTGAACACCGATGTGGTCATAGGGCTAACTCATATTAAAGTATCGGAAGACAAGGAGTTGGCAAAGCGATTACCCGGTCTTCAACTCATCATGGGGGGGCATGAACACAACAGTATGTTGATCCCTACGGAGCAAGGTGTGATTGCAAAAGCCGATGCCAATGCGAAGACTATTTATATTCATACCCTTACATATAATACGCTTACAAAGGAGTTGGCGATAGATTCTCACCTAATGCCTATTGACGAGCGAATTGCTTCTCAGCCTGAGATCGATGCCATTGTGAAACGATGGAATTCGATTTTGGCAAGCAAGATTGAAGAGGTGATTTCCGATCCCAATGAGGTGATTTATTATGCAGATCCGCCTTTGGATGGAACTGATAGTGCGAACAGAGGAATACAAACCAATCTTGGCGATATCATTACCCACGCCATGGCACTTTCATTTGATAAAAATGTAGTTGCTGCCGTAGTAAACGGCGGGTCCATTCGTTTGGATGATATGTTGGAAGGTGAAGTCACGAGTCTCGATATCTTTCGAGTACTCCCTTTTGGAGGTACGGTGGTACATGCCGATATTACCGGTGACTTATTGATAAGAGTATTGGATTTTGGAAAGGCAAGCAGTGGAACAGGGGCTTATTTGCAACGATTTAATATTAGGGAAGGATCGCGAGGTCGTTGGTTAATTGATGGAATTCCAATTGATGCATCACAAACCTACACCGTGGCATTTAGTGATTTTTTACTGAAGGGATACGATATCCCATTTTTAACACAGGAGAATGAAGGAATCTTAAAAGTATATGAGCCTACCAAAGAAGAAGCGGCGTATGATATTAGAAAAGCGGTAATTTTATATCTGAAATCCCTAAAAAAGTAACCTATGAAAAAAATAATCAAATTTATATTACTACTGGGTCTTTTAGCACTAGTGGTAATGCAGTTCATCCGACCCGAAAAGAACAACGCGGGCTATGAAACAGTCATGGCCTTTGAAAATGAAACAAAGCCTTCGGTACATGTGGCCTCCATATTAAAGGAGAATTGTTATGATTGTCACAGTGATCAAACCCAATATCCTTGGTATGCTGAAATTGCACCCTTTTCATATTGGTTGGCCGATCATATCAAACACGCGGGCGGCAAATTTAATGTGTCTAAATGGGAGAGTTATTCGATTAAAAAGAAGGACCATAAATTAGAAGAATTAATCGAAGAGGTTAAGAAAGGAAACATGCCATTGGATTCGTATACCTGGATTCACGGAGATCTAGCCGAGGATGATAAGGTGCTGCTCCTACAATGGGCCACGGTTGCCCGACTTCAATATAAAGGACAGCTAAATATGTCTTCTAACTAATTTTTTACCAATTTCATAGTAATAATCCCTGCATCAGTATTCACTTTTAGAAAGTAAACGCCGCTTCTTAAAGATGAGAGGTCAATTTGATTGAAGTTCTCAGTTTTAGAAAGAATCATTTCTCCTAACAAATTAAAGATAGTAAGAAAAGTTATTTCATGAGATGAATCACTTTTAATAGTAAGTACATCTTTCACAGGATTTGGGTAGATGCTAAAAAGGTTTTGGAGTTCATTCTCACCTATTGAGAGATTGTCACAATCTTCTATATTCCCAACAAGCGTGGTATGAGGGTCTACATACATATTATCATTAGCCGCCAAAGGATCATCAACAACTACACAGCTTAAGGCCGGACAATCAATTGCTACAAAAACAATTAAATCTTCGTTAAACCCATTTTGCATATTTACAAACTGTAAATTCGGATTATCATCAATTGCTACATGTTCAAGCAATGGGTTTTGTGAAAAATCAGCTTCTTCAAATACATTTCGATCCAATATGGCGTCCACTAATAGGGGATTATTATTAAAATTCAACGATCCGCCAATGTTATTGTTTGCCAACCATATATTTCTTAAACTAGGGTTTTGCGACGTATCTAAAGATGTAAGCTGTGAATTTGGTCCCAATAATACCTCCAGATTACCATTATTACTAAGATCCAGCTGAGTAAATAACATATTTGCATACCTTAGATCAATCAATCCAGGACAATTTGTTAAATCCAAAGAAGTAAGCAATGTGTCGCCAATTCCCAAATATTCCAAATTTGGATTATTTGGAAGATTGATACTGGTTAAAGGATTATTATAGCAATGAATTTCTTCTATTTCTTGATTGCCTGATAAATCCAGAGAAGTTAGTTGAGAACTATGTGCCGTAAGATAAGCCAAATTACTACACGTTGTAAGGTCTATATATTGGAGTGATGTTTCAACACATCCCAAAGAGAATAAATTTGTACAATTTGTTAAATTCAAATTGGTAATATTTTGATTAGAAAGATGAAAAATAAATAGATTGGACAAATTTGAAGCGTCGATACTAGTAAAATTATTACTCCCAAGATATAAGTTGACTATTTGAGGAACATAACTTAAATCGATTTCTGATAAATTGTTATTGAATAAATCTAGCGTGAATAAGTCAATAGGCACTAATGACAAATCTATACTCTCTAAATTATTGCTAGCTGCAAAAAGTTGTTCCAAATCTATGAAAGCTTCAATTCCTGTTAGATCGGAAATGTTCTTTTCATCTACGTTTAGAGTAGTAATCCCAATGGCGTTAGCCGTTAAAAACTGTCCGTTCAACCCATCATTATCTATCCCTAAATCAATCAAAGCCTGCTCAAAATTAGTATCGGGAATTTGAGTGTATTGGGCGAAACCATATTTCAGAAACAAAAAACAAAAAATAAGTATAATTTGTTTCATAATCTTACTTTTAATAACATACAACGCTAAAAACACTGTATGCTAAAGTTATACATTTTTTCTATTAAATTGGATCAGTACTGTAAAGAGGTATATGTACGACCGCAACTATCCACTGAATAATCTATCTAATGATTTATAATTAAAATCAGTTAATTTTATAGTACTAAAATGAGGTAAGAATAATATTGCTCCTTTCATTAATTTGGATTGTCCATATGTAAAATTACCCATACAAGAGAAATTTGAAAAACTCATATAGTTGTAGGTGTCAGGATTATATTCCATTCCAAGTGGATCTAATGGTGGATTTACAGGAAAATATTGTGGATCATAATTACAATCTTCATCTACATTAAATCCATATGGCCCAATATATAATCCAGGAGCTGCAGGAGTATCATTAATATAATCTCCACAAGTATGACCGTTTGAGCCATTTACATATTCAGCAAACCCTCCTTCATTCATTTATGGACTCCCAAAGTGAGTATGCCACAAATTTAGTACATGTCCCATCAAATGGGACACGGTACCTCGACTTCAATATAAAGGACAGCTAAATATGTCTTCTAAATAATTGTGCTTCAGAAAGATATTAATTTTATTTGAAATTGTTCTAAATAAACTTGTCAGAATCTGTTTTCAGTATTACTTTTGACGCCGAATTAATCAACTATTTATATTCAGTCTAAATAAAAATACATGAAAAAACTATCAATTATTTCTGCCTTGTTATTTGCAACTTTTTCCTTTGCACAGACAGCCAAGGACTCCATTTCTTCAAGTTCACAACAACAAAATTCAGCTCAAAAAATTCTTTCTAATAGTACCGGTAATGCAGTGACCATAGGTGCCTATGGCGAAATTACTTACAACCAACCCGAAGGAGATAACGGCGAGTTAGACGTACAACGCTTAGTGCTGCTTTTAGGGTATAAATTCAATGAACGAACTCAGTTTGTTTCAGAAATTGAAATTGAACATGTAGAAGAGGTGTTCGTAGAACAAGCCTTTGTAAATTATGCTGTAAGTGATAATGTGAGCCTTCGAGGAGGGTTGATGTTGGTGCCTATGGGGATTATCAATGAATACCACGAACCAACCACTTTTAACGGTACAGAGCGACCTGCGGTCGCAAATAGTATCGTTCCTACTACATGGAGAGAAATTGGGGTAGGGGTTACCGGACGGTTTCCCGACCTTTCTTTGGGATATCAAGCCTATATCTTCAATGGTTTTAAATCGACCGTTTCCGACGGCGAAGGTGGTGCTGTTGGAAAATTAAGTGGTTCTAGTGGGCTACGTGGGGGACGTCAAAAAGGGATTCAATCTACAGTTGATACACCTACGCTTTCTACCAAGGTTGACTATTACGGAATTCCGGGTTTTCGCTTCGGATTGGCGGGGTATTTTGGTAAGACACAGGCAGAAGATGAGATAGAGGCATTAGACGGCGCCGTAATCGGGATCTCCATGGTAGGTTTCGATGCGCGTTATGCCTTTAAGAAATTTACAGCAAGAGCCGAGTTTATCTATGCTGCCTTGAATGACACAGAGGCGTACAACGCATTGACCGGAAAAGATTTGGGAAGCGCGCTAATGGGGTATTACGGGGAAGTTGCCTATAATATCTTACCGCTTTCAGCAAAGCAAAAATTATTCGCCTTCGCGCGTTATGAGAATTACGATACCCATGCCAATACCGATGGCAATCTAGTAGCCAATGATGCCTATAACAGAACCGACATCACCACCGGCCTGAGCTATCATATAGCACCTGGCGTTGTAATAAAAGGAGATTATCAATTTAAAGATAACAAAGTTGAAGGCGGTAATGTCGATGACCAACTCAATTTTGGAATAGGAGTATGGTTTTAAGAAACCATAAGTGTTAGTTAGCCACAAGACCTCTTGTGGAATCGCAAGAGGTTTTGGGTATTTTTTCATGAAGAACCAACCCAAATAAATACCTTTGCAATATGATTCGCAAAATTAGTATCCTTTTAGTAATCGGAGTTTTAGCTTCGGCCTTTACAATTCCCTCCAACATTGTAAAAAAGGCGGATAAAGTAATTGCTGCGTTTTACGGCACCGATCATTTTGAAAAAGAAACAATTCTTATTTCGAAAGAATTAAATGCTAAAACACTATCTGAATTTAGCGATGGAAATCTCATCAAGATTACCTCCAAAGGAACTTTTTTGGGCTATGCCTATATTGGGAATGCACCCAGTAAAACTGCCACCTTCGATTATTTGGTATTGTTCGACAAAGACCTTATCATCACCAAAAGTAAAGTATTGGTCTACCGTGAGGAATACGGAGGTGAGATTAGTAGCAGACGATGGTTACAACAATTTGAAGGTGTTACAACGCGTTCGAAGGAACTGAAATACAATCAGGATATCATACCCATCAGTGGCGCAACGATCTCTGTTCGATCCATGACCAAGGCGATGAATGATTTGCTTCAAAGTGTTGCCATACTGCAACAACAAAACGTCTTATAATGCAATTGCATGGCCTCATCCATAGTTTTCCGAAGCATATAAAACTGTTTATTGCCGCCTTTGTTATTGTACTAACAATAGGATACATTACCGGACTTTTATTTGTGCGTCAAACAGAATCGGCTACCCCCGACGGACTTGTAGAAAACTATCTGGGGAATGAGGATATGGAGGATGTACAAGTGATGAAATTTGAAAAAGGAGATCGTGAGATGCTCACCATATTACATACGCATGTGCTCTCAGTTTCCTTTATCTTCTTTTTTTTAGGGGGATTACTGGCCATTACTTCTTTACCTCAAAAACTGAAATCCTTTTTAATGATCGAACCTTTCTTTTCGATTGTTTTAACCTTTGGTGGTATTTATTTGATGTGGAAGGGGATGCTGTGGATGAAATATGTTGTTGTGATATCGGGGATTTTGATGACGGCTGTTTATTTTATTGGAGCCGGGGCTGTTTTACAACAATTGTTTTTTCGAAAGAAGAAATAACCCTAACTTTGGGAAAAGCCATCCCGTGAAAAAACTAATATCTACACTAGTACTTGGGCTCCTGTTAACTTCTTGTGGTGCAAAAAAAAGCCCGGTCATTTTAAGCAGTAGTACCAACGCCACCGAAACCTCTGATCATTACGAACCCTTTTTTGA
Source organism: Altibacter sp. (assembly GCF_019913785.1). Classification (GTDB taxonomy): domain Bacteria; phylum Bacteroidota; class Bacteroidia; order Flavobacteriales; family Flavobacteriaceae; genus Altibacter. The sequence goes on along the minus strand of NZ_JAIOHK010000031.1, from coordinate 39,611 downwards.
TGTCACCGAATATGCTGAGAACGAGGCTTATGGTCTATCTGGTGAATATCCGGTGATGGTAGGCGGACGCAGTGCCGAAAATCAGCGAAGGTATTTATCATCATTGGCCGGACCCAGGGGGGAAGTGGTTACATTTCACAGGAGAGGGAGTTGTTGTGAATACGACAGTGAAAATGGCTTTGACGGCGTGGCCTTGGTCGATGTATACGAGGTGGTATACGGCAATTTGAAACAACCTATTTTGGTCTATATTAGTTTTTACGATTCAGAAAAACTATTTATTCCGAAAGGTTTTACCAAAAGAAACTTATAAAGGTCTCATTTAATAGTTGTACATTTGCACGCAATTAAACAGTAACCACTTTCGGTGCTTCGGAAGTTAATTTTAATTGCAATGACTGCACACATCGACAAAATTCTTGGAGAAGGCCTTACTTACGACGACGTACTTTTAGTGCCTGCCTATTCTGAAGTATTACCACGCGAAGTTTCTATCAAAACTCAGTTTAGCCGAAATATTTGGCTCAATGTTCCTATTGCTTCAGCGGCAATGGATACGGTGACCGAAAGCGCTATGGCCATTGCAATGGCACGCGAAGGCGGCATTGGAGTATTGCACAAGAACATGAGCATCGAAAATCAGGCTGCCGAGGTGCGTAAGGTAAAACGCGCCGAAAGCGGTATGATTCAAGATCCGGTTACCTTGCCAAAAACAGCTACGGTTGGCGATGCGCAAAGCACCATGCGTGAATATAGCATCGGCGGTATTCCAATTACCGATGGCAAAGGAAAGTTAATAGGTATTGTCACCAATAGAGACCTTCGTTTCGAAAAGAATTTCAGTCGGCCCTTGAGTGAAGTTATGACCGAAAAAAATCTGGTCACAGTTGCCCAGGGAACCTCATTGAAAGAAGCAGAGATCATTCTTCAGAAGAATAAGATTGAAAAGCTTCCTGTTGTAAATGAAGAAGGAATGCTTTTAGGCTTGATTACGTTTCGAGATATTACAAAAATCACGCAAAAGCCTATAGCCAATAAGGATGAATTCGGTAGGTTACGAGTGGCTGCGGCTTTGGGAGTTACCGGTGATGCTGTCGCGCGAGCCGAAGCTCTAGTAAATGCACAGGTGGATGCCGTGATTATCGATACAGCGCATGGTCATACCAAAGGAGTAGTGAGCGTACTCAAAGAAGTGAAAAAGAAATTCCCAAAATTAGATGTGATCGTAGGAAATATAGCCACGGCCGAAGCGGCAAAATATCTCGTAAAAGCGGGAGCCGATGCGGTAAAAGTGGGGATTGGTCCCGGATCTATTTGTACCACCCGTGTTGTTGCCGGAGTTGGGTTTCCACAATTTTCTGCGGTACTTGAAGTCGCCGCAGCGATTAAAGGGAGTGGAGTGCCGGTAATTGCCGATGGCGGTATACGGTATACAGGAGATATTCCAAAGGCCATTGCAGCTGGAGCCGATTGTGTGATGCTGGGTTCTCTTTTAGCCGGTACCAAAGAATCACCCGGAGAGACCATTATTTATGAAGGACGTAAATTTAAGTCGTATAGAGGAATGGGATCGGTTGAGGCCATGAAACAAGGGTCAAAGGATCGTTATTTCCAAGATGTGGAAGACGACATTAAAAAGTTGGTTCCTGAAGGGATTGTGGGTCGTGTTCCTTATAAGGGAGACCTCGTAGAAAGCATGACACAGTTTATCGGTGGTTTACGTGCCGGAATGGGCTATTGCGGAGCCAAGGATATCCATACCTTAAAAGAGACCGGAAAATTCATTAAGATTACCGCTTCCGGTATTCATGAGAGTCATCCACACGATGTGACCATAACCAAAGAAGCACCAAATTATTCGAGATAATTGGCGCTCCTATCTGGCTTTTTTTTAACAAAGAATTACTGTTTTGTCTCTTCTTCTATGGTAATTCCCAAATCTTTTAATATCGTTAGGGTAAGGTCGTAGGTATTATCGGCATATACAACCGAATTGTCCAACTGAAGCACCTGTGTATATCCTTCGGCTTTGGCAATTTTCTCTAAGGAAACCCCTATTTTTTGATACAACGGGCGCAACAATTCATCTCGTTTGATGTTCATCAGTTTTGACCCGTTTTGTTGAATTTTGTTTAAATCGTTTTCAGCAGCAATAATTTCTTCTTGCTTGGTCTTTTTCTGGGCAATAGTAAGTCCGGCCTCTCCTTCGGTATACGCCTTTACCAGTGCGTCGTAAGCTTCCAAATTCTTCTTGAAATCTGCATCTAGTTCTTTTCCATAATCTTCTACCTGTTTTTGAACCGAGGGTATTTCGGGCATTTTAGACAGAATAAAATCCACATCTACCGTACCTACCTTTGTTTGTGAAAATGCTGAAAAAGAAATAAATAAAAATAAAATCGCTAAAATTCTCATGAGTTCTCTTGTTGTTTTATTGGGCTGCAATACTACAAAAAAATATCAAAATTAGTTCACTATATAACAAGATGTTAGCATTTTTGAACAGAAATTACCGCTTAAAAAATATATAATCGGTGCTAATAGGAATGACGCCATGTTGCTTTAGTTCGGTCATAAGCTGTCCGCGATGATAGGTGCTATGATTAATTATATGATAGAGGATATCATCAACCCTATTTGAGTAGGATTGTCCGCGGGTATTTGTATACTCGGTTATCTTTGTAAGCTCAAAGGAGGAAAGAATATCCATGCTTTGATTATTGGTAGCCGTATTCATTTGGTGTAAATCTTTAAGTTGAAACACCTCCCAAACTGTTTGTTTGGGTGTTTGCCCTAAAATACGACAGTTCCATATATGATGTGCATTGAAGGTATGGCCTATTAAATCTTGTGCTCTTTGGGTATAGGCCTTTGAGTTGGCTTCCATACAGTTAATCATACGCTGATTGCTGTCGAAATTATATTGAAATTTTTCAATAAAGAAGTCTTTCATTTCTCGGTATATAATTGTCCTCTATTGGGTTTTAATTTTTCTCTCAAGGCATGCATATGTACTTTTTCTACGACCAGAAAAGCGATAGCGTACATTTCGGCAAGTTGTTCGCTGCCCGTAATCGAATGTTGCAAACCCTCGGCCTGGGCGAATTCTCCCAAATGCTTGGCGTGATGCTGTGCAATGGGAAAGGCATTCGGTCCGCGAAAATCCCAAATTAGTTTTACGCGTTCTTTCATTTACTATCTAATACAGAAGTTCCATTTTCAGCAAAATTTTTAAAGTCCTTTAAATACGTCATCGATTGCTTTTTAAAGGCAGAAGGCATAAGCCACGACATCAATTTCATCCCAAGCCCCTTAAAGTGGAATTCGGCTTCCGAAACCCATTTGGTGGTATTATTTTCGGTAGGGTGAAAATAATTGTATTGAATATTGTGGACTCCTTTGGTGTCATAGGTGGCGTGAAATTCTTCCGGGAATTTATTTTTAATAATGGTCTCTGTTAGTACCATTTCACGTTTTCCCATCTTGTATTCGAGCTTCATTTTGGCTCCCTCACTTCCAGGAGTGCCACTTAAAAATTCATAACCTACCAGTCCGCGTTGCCAGTGTTTCATGTTTTCTGGATTGTCCAATTTTTTGATAACTTCTTCGCGAGGCAGGTTTATGCTCATTTCGCAGGTATATTTCATCAGTTCTTTTTGAATATATAAAACCATCAGCTGTGATTCGCCATGGAATATATTGGTGACCGCCATCTTTTTGTAATGGCTCATTTCAGAATTAAATTCTTTTATATATGCAAGGTACATTTTTCTGGAGTATTTCCGAAGCCAAATTACACACTATAGAGCAGCTAAAAACCTTAACGCAACACACTTGTTTAACGATTGGTTTTTGTTATTTTTGCCAGAATCCTTTAAAAAAAAACAAATTCAAAAATGTATAAGAAAATAGCGTCCCTTCTATTGTTATTTACCATTTCGTTTGCTGCGGTTGCACAAAAGAAAAAAGATGTTTTACTAACGGTAAATGATACTCCTGTATATGCATCGGAGTTTAAACGAGTGTACAAAAAGAACCTCAATTTGGTGCAAGATGAGTCTCAAAAGAATGTGGAGAGTTATTTACAACTTTTCATAGACTATAAATTGAAAATTGCCGAGGCCTATGCGCAGAATCTCCATCAAGATGCAAATTACAAAAAGGAGTTTTCACAATATCAGGAACAGTTGTCCCGAAATTACCTATACGAAGACAAAGTAGCCGAAGATTTAGCTCTGGAAGCTTACCAAAGAGGCTTGGAAGAGATAGATGCTTCGCATATTTTGGTGTTGTCTACCTACGATGATTTGCCTCAGGACACCCTGAAGGCGTATAATAAAATTAAGGTCATTCGTGATAGAGCGCTAAAAGGAGAGGACTTTACGAAGCTTGCTAAGGAAACTTCCGAGGAACCCACCGCCAAGGAACATGCCGGGGAATTGGGGTATTTTTCGGTTTTTGCATTGGTATATCCCTTCGAAACCATGGCGTACAATACGCCGGTGGGTGAAATTTCAGAAATTGTTAGAACTCAATTCGGCTACCATATCATCAAAGTGAACGATCGCAGAATGCGAGCTCCCGAGATTTCGGTTTCACACATTATGATTTCCGATAAAGAAGACGACACCCGCACCTTTAATCCTGAAGAACGCATTAAGGAAATATATGCACTGATTCAACAGGGGGAGTCGTTTGAAAACTTGGCGCAACAATATTCGGACGATAAAAATTCGGGTAAGGTTGGCGGAAAATTGGGCAAATTCCGTAAGGGAGACTTGCGTTCTACCGAGTTTGAAGAGGCAGCGTACCAACTGACAAAGCCGGGAGAGTTATCCAAACCGATAAAAACCAGTTTTGGCTGGCATATTATTCGCTTAGATGAGCTTCATAGTGAGCCAACCTATGAGGCGCAAAAGGACATGTTGCTGAAACGAGTTCAGGATGCCACTCGCTCTAAGGTAATGACGAGTAAGGTAAATAAGAAGATTAAAGAAAAATACGGATATCAGGTAAACGAAGCCTACAAGTCATTTTTTCAAGCTTTTTTAAGTGATGAAGTACTTCAGAGAAAATGGGTCTATGACACCTTAACGCCTTCAAAAGACAAGACCCTTTTTAAAATAGGGGATCGCACTCTTAAATTTAGTGATTTTGCGGCTTATATAAGTGACCGTCAACGTAAATCTCAAGTGTATAAAACCAAGGAAGGTTTGATTGCAGGAATGTTCGATGAGTTTGAAACTTTGGAGCTAAAAAAATACTATCGAGATCGATTGGAATTTGAGAACGAAGACTATGCGGCCATCATTAGCGAGTATCGTGATGGCTTACTCATTTTCGATGTGATGAATAAAAATATTTGGAATAAGGCCAAGAACGACTCCATAGGATTACAGACCTATTACAATTCAATAAAGGATCAATACACCTGGAAAAAACGAGTGGATGCCATGATCGTCTCGACCACCGATGCAAGTATGGCAAATCAGGTGTCCGAATTATTAAAGCAGGGCAAGACCGAAGAAGAGATCAAGAAACAATTAAATAATTCAGACAAGGTAAACGTTATTATCTCGAATGGTGTGTTTGAAATTGACAGCAAGGAATTGCCGGAAGAATTTCAGGCAGTTAGCGGCGTTTCAAAAATGCATACGGTAGGAGACTCCTTTGTCATTGTTCAAGTACGGGAAGTGATTCCACCAAGCTTGAAAACACTGGACGAAGTGCGAGGTAAGGTACTAAGCAACTACCAAAATTATCTGGAAGAAAACTGGATACAGGATTTGCGTAATAAACATCAGGTAGAAGTGCACAAAAAAGTTTTGAAAAAAGTAATTAAAGAATTGAATTCCTAATGCGGTATGTACTCACATACATTAGCTGTCTGCTATTCTTATGCTCCTGTGAGTATTTTAAACAGGATCCGGAGAAGACTCCAATTGCCAGGGTCAATGACAGTTATTTGTATGAGGATGATATAAAATCGCTCATTTCTGAAAACACCACCAAAGAGGACAGCACTCTGATTATCAACAATTTTATAAATCGTTGGGCGACTCAGCAATTACTTATTGATCAGGCGAGAATAAATCTTTCGGAGGAAAAATTAGCCGCCTACGATAAATTGGTAAAGGAATACAAGGACGATCTGTATACCGAAGCCTATAAAGGAGTCATTGTTTCCAAGCAATTGGATAGCACTGTTTCTGTTCGTGAATTGCAAGATTTCTACGATTTAAACAAGGAGAATTTTAAATTGAGAGATGATCTGGTAAAGGTGCGTTACATATGGGTGGATCCAAACTATTCGAATATTGCGAAAGCTAGGCAACTGTTAGATCGCTTTAACGATAAGGACAAAACCGAATTAAGCACCCTTAGTATTCAGTTTAAAGAATTCAATTTCAACGATTCCATTTGGGTAAAAAGAGAGGCGCTGGTAAGCACCTTAACTGTATTAAAAGACAACAGTGACCAAGTGTTAAAAAAATCTAATTTTACACAATTACAAGATTCATTAGGAGTATATTTGGTGAAAATTGAAGATATCCTTAAACCAAACGATATTGCCCCGCTTTCGCATATAGAACCTACTATAAAACAGATTATTCTGAACAAAAGAAAGCTGGAACTTATAAAAAAACTAGAAAAAGATATTACAAAAGATGCTATTAAAAATAAGAAGTTTGAAACCTATACACCGCACTAGTTTCCTTTTCCTTTTATGTATTGCTACTCACTTAGTCGGTTTATCGCAAGAGGTAGTTGTTGTTGACAGTACGGGTGTTGCCAAAGGCAATGAAGCCGAAATGGACAGTGTGGTTCAGAAAGACACGATATTGCCATTTAAGCGTTATAAAGCGGAAGGGGTGAGCGCTGTAGTGGGGGACTATGTAATATTGGATAGCGATATCGATAAGAGTTATTTAGAATTGGATGCCCAGGGCATTTCAACCGACGGTATTACGCGGTGTCAATTATTCGGAAAGTTGTTGGAGGATAAACTGTACGCACATCAGGCCAAGATAGATAGTATCTTGGTGCCGGATGCCGAAATTAATTCACAGATCGAGCAACAGCTTCAGTATATGATAAGTGAGTTGGGCAGTGAAGAAAAAGTAGCTAGTTACTATAGAAAAGACAATATAGATGAACTTCGGAAGGATTTATTTGATGTGAATAAAACGCTCCGACTCGCCAGTGAGATGCAGCGTAAAGTTGTTGAAAATGTAGAGGTTACCCCCGAAGAGGTGCGCGAGTTCTTTTACTCTATCCCCGAAGACGACCGTCCTGTATTTAGTGCCGAGGTGGAAGTGGCGCAAATTGTTATTGAACCCGAAGTGACCGAAGAAGCAAAGAAAAAAGTAATCGATCGACTCAGCCAAATGCGGGCCGATGTGGTAGAAAATGGGGCCAGCTTTGCGACCAAGGCCGTTTTGTATTCGAAAGACGGGAGCGCAGCAAAAGGAGGATTGATAGCAGGCATTCGCCGAAATTCACCCTTTGCCAAAGAGTTTAAAGACCAGGCATTTTCATTGTTAGAAGGAGAAGTGAGCGAACCTTTCGAAACCGAATTTGGATGGCATATCGTGTACGTCGAAAAAATTAGAGGTCAGGAGATTGATGTGCGTCACGTGATTATTTTTCCTGAAGTTTCCCAAGAATCAATTGATGCAGCTCGGACTAAAGTGGAAAAGCTTCGCGAAAAGATTGTAAGTGGTGAAATTACGTTTTCCGAAGCTGCCAAAATGAATTCCGATGATATAGAAACCCGTAACAATGGAGGACAGTTGGTGAACCCCGTTACCGGAGATACCAAATTCGATCTTACCAAAATGGATCCTACGCTTAGTGGCCAGGTATACAATTTAAAGCCAGGGGAAGTCACAAAAATTTATACAGACAGGGACTATACGGGAAAAAGCAGTTTTAAGATCTTAACCGTGACCAACCGATTGGAAGAGCATCCATCCGACTATGTGAAGGACTATGAAAAAATTAAAGAACTGGCATTAAAGGAAAAACAAATTAAGGCCATTGGGATCTGGCAGGATAAGAAAATTAAAGATACCTACATCAACGTAAACGAAGATTATCAGGATTGCGAGTTTTCTAGCAATTGGCTTAAAAAATAATAAATTCATACCCTATGTCAGACGTAGCAGCAGTCGAACAACTAGTCGAAAAATACAATGCCCTACGGCAGGAAATTAAAAAGGTAATTGTTGGTCAGGACGACGTAGTCGAACAGGTATTGCTTTCAATTTTTTCGGGCGGACATGCTCTTCTAATTGGGGTTCCCGGATTGGCAAAAACGCTCTTGGTCAATACGGTGGCTGAGGCACTGGGGCTCAAGTTTAAACGAATTCAATTTACTCCCGACCTCATGCCCAGTGATATCCTAGGATCTGAGATTCTGGATGAGAACAGACATTTCAAATTTATTAAAGGGCCCATATTCGCCAATATTATCTTGGCCGATGAGATAAACCGTACGCCCCCTAAAACACAGGCCGCCTTATTGGAAGCCATGCAGGAACGCGCGGTGACCATTGCGGGGAATCACTATAAACTGGACCTTCCTTACTTTGTATTGGCTACCCAAAACCCTATTGAACAGGAGGGAACTTACCCCTTGCCCGAAGCACAACTAGATAGATTCATGTTTGCCGTGAATTTGGATTACCCTTCTTTTTCGGAAGAGGTTGAAGTGGTTAAAACAACTACTTCAGGGGAGACGGCGACTGTAAATCCATTATTTTCTTCTGAAGAAATTATCAGATTCCAACAACTAATCCGAAGGATACCGGTAGCCGATAATGTGGTAGAATACGCTGTGACCCTGGTAGGTAAAACCAGACCTAAGAGTCAGGCCGCACCCGAAATGGTTAAAAATTATATCGATTGGGGCGCTGGTCCGCGGGCTTCGCAGAACCTTATCTTAGGGGCAAAAGCGCATGCAGCATTGCACGGCAAATTTTCACCAGATATTGCCGATGTTCAAAAAGTAGCCATTGGGATTCTTCGCCACCGACTCATTAAAAACTACAAGGCCGAAGCCGAAGGCTTGACCATCGAAGAAATTATCCAAAGCTTGTATTAATTTAGTAACTTCATCTGCTGTAAACTAGTTTCAGTATATGAACATTAGCAATAAAAAGCGCAACGTTGGTCTTGATCTAGCCCGAACCATTGCTATTTTATTGGTATTGTTTGCACATACAAGATGGATTAGTGATCACTATCCAAAAGTGGTCGATTATGCGATGCGGCTAAGTGGAACCATAGGGGTTGAGGTCTTTTTTATAATAAGTGGATTTTTAATTGGGAAGATCATCCTTCGGGAAATCCAAAAGCCCGATTTTTCATTTTCGTCAATTAAAACATTTCTTTTCCGACGTTGGTTTCGCACCTTTCCAAATTACTATCTTTTACTCATAGTGAATGTTGTTGTGTGGTACAGTATATATGGAGAATTACCGCAAAAGCTGTACAAGTATTTTTTATATCTTCAGAATGTAACAGACACCTCTTTGCCTTTCTACAGAGTATCGTGGAGTTTGGCAGTAGAACAATTCTCATATATACTTGGGCCGTTCCTGCTGTATGGGCTGATTAAATTATTTCCGAAGAAAAACAGAGAGGCCTTCTTTTTGTATGTGACCCTTTTTATCATTCTTTGTTTTATACTTACAAAAATACATTTCTACTATAATGATACCTTAACCGATATTGTGGACTGGAACGAGTCCATTAGAAAGGTTTTAATCTACCGGTTGGACGTGGTGTATTATGGCTTTTTGCTACGCTATTTGTATGATAAATACCATGCTTGGCTTATCGATCATAAGCGACATATACTACTGGTGGGGCTTGTATGTATCTTCGTACTCCATATATTCAGAGTTCCCTTAGGTTTAACAGTAGGAGAAGCTCCCGCCTTTATGATTATCTTTTATTTACCGCTGAATTCAATTGCAATTGCATGCCTTATCCCGTATTTAGATACTTTGGAAATGACTTTCAAGCCGCTTGTAAAGTTTATCACGACCATCAGTCTTATATCTTATTCATTGTATTTATTACACTATACCATTATTTTACATTCGTTAAAAGCGATCTTTCCTTCTGAAGAATTGCGCGGACTGTCCTTATGGGCCTATACGTTCTTGTATTGGGGTATTACCATCCTACTATCCTACCTTTTGTATGTCTACTTTGAGAAACCCCTAACCGATTTGCGCGATTCACCCAAAATGAAGCGATTATTGGGAAGAAGCTAAATTCAGAATTTCATAATTTAGCATATCAAAAATTAAATAATCATTAAAAAAATGCAATAAAAATTGATATTTAATAAAATATAATCAGTGATTACGGATATTTATTAAACATTTTTGAATTAATCTAAAATTTTGTACTTTCGCTGAACCTTAAAAACATAAAAATTCAACTATGGCATTCGATATTGACATGATAAAAAAGGTCTACGCCCAAATGGCCGAGCGAGTAGATAAGGCACGCGAAATTGTTGGGAGACCACTTACGCTTTCAGAAAAAATACTGTATAATCACCTTTGGGATGGAATGCCAACCAAGGCATTTACACGAGGGAAGGACTATGTAGATTTTGCCCCTGATCGAATTGCCTGTCAGGATGCGACGGCTCAAATGGCCTTGCTGCAATTTATGCAGGCCGGAAAAGATAAGGTAGCCGTACCCACCACTGTACATTGTGATCACCTAATCCAGGCGAAGCAAGGGGCCACTGCCGATCTAAAGCGCGCCAATGAAACGAGCAATGAAGTCTTCGATTTTCTGGAATCAGTGTCCAACAAATACGGAATTGGTTTCTGGAAACCGGGAGCAGGAATTATCCACCAAGTAGTGTTGGAGAATTACGCCTTTCCGGGGGGCATGATGATAGGAACCGATTCGCATACGGTAAATGCCGGTGGTCTCGGAATGGTAGCGATTGGAGTTGGAGGTGCAGATGCTGTAGATGTAATGGCTGGTATGGCGTGGGAATTGAAATTCCCGAAGCTCATTGGGGTTAAATTGACAGGAGAATTAAGCGGCTGGACGGCCTCCAAGGATGTTATACTCAAGGTAGCAGGGATACTAACCGTGAAAGGGGGAACCGGAGCTATCGTCGAATATTTTGGCCCAGGAGCAAAAAACTTGTCGTGTACCGGAAAAGGAACGATTTGTAATATGGGTGCCGAAATAGGAGCGACCACTTCCACCTTCGGATACGACGATGCGATGGAACGTTTTTTACGCGCTACCGATAGAGCCGAAATTGCCGATGAAGCCAATAAAATTAGAAAATACTTGACCGGTGATGACGAAGTATATGCAAATCCTGAAACCTATTTCGATCAGGTGATCGAGATCAACCTTTCCGAATTACGACCACATTTAAACGGACCTTTTACGCCCGATCTTGCAACTCCGGTAGGGCAATTAGGCGAGAAGGCCCGTAAAAACGATTGGCCTTTAAAAGTGGATTGGGGATTGATAGGATCCTGTACCAATTCTTCGTATGAAGATCTAACACGTGCCGCGTCTATTGCGCAACAGGCCATTGATAAGAAACTAAAGCCGAAAAGTGATTTCGGTATTAACCCGGGATCTGAACAGATTCGCTTTACAGCCGAGCGTGACGGTTTGTTGGACGTATTCGAAAATTTAGGTGCGACCATCTTTACCAACGCCTGCGGACCTTGTATAGGACAGTGGGACAGAAGTGATAGAAAGGGAGATGAAAAGAATACCATTGTGCATTCCTTTAACCGAAACTTTTCCAAACGTGCCGATGGAAACCCTAACACCCATGCCTTTGTAGGTTCGCCCGAAATGGTGGCAGCTATTGCAATTTCTGGGCGATTGGATTTCGACCCTATGAACGATACATTGTTAAACGAAGACGGACAGGAAGTGAAGCTGGAGGAACCTCGTGGAATCGAACTACCTCCAAAAGGTTTCGAAGTTGAAGATGCCGGTTATCTAGCACCTGTAGCCGACGGAAGCGGTATCCAAGTGAAGGTAAGTACCACGTCGGAGCGGTTACAGTTATTAGCGCCTTTTGTTCCCATCAAAGATGCCGAATTGCAAGGAGTGAAATTACTTATAAAGGCCTTCGGCAAATGTACCACAGATCACATCTCTATGGCCGGACCCTGGTTGCGTTTTAGAGGTCATTTGGACAATATTGCCAACAACACACTTATTGGGGCCGTTAATGCCTATAATAAGAAAACAAATTTTGTGAAGAATCAGTTGACGGGTGAATACGGCGGTGTTCCCGATGTGCAACGTGAATACAAGGCCAAGGGAATTAAAACCATTGTTGTGGGTGATCATAACTATGGGGAAGGATCTTCCAGAGAGCATGCCGCCATGCAACCGCGCTTCTTAGGAGTGGCTGCTGTTTTGGCAAAATCGTTTGCACGTATCCATGAGACCAATTTAAAGAAACAAGGGATGCTCGGACTCACCTTTGCCAATGAGGCCGACTACGACAAGATTCAGGAAGACGATACCTTTAACTTTGTGGATATTGCATTTTTTGCACCGAATAAGCCATTGACTATAGAAGTGGTGCATAAGGACGGAAGTAAGGATACCATTATGGCAAATCATACCTATAATTTATCTCAAATTGAATGGTATAGAGAAGGTTCCGCCTTGAATCTGATTAAAAAGGAAAATGCGTAACCTGAAATCGCATCGAGACAAAAGCCTCTGTTTTCACAGGGGTTTTTTTATGAAGAAAAGTGATCGTCTATGTATTTTTTTAAAACTGCGATGTCTTCTATTGAAGTAAGGTCGGGGACATGTTCGTTAAAAGGAATCGCCAAGACTGATTTCGGATAATCACGAATCATATTTAAAATGGCAGTTGGCAATTCTTTTTCATTCCGTTCCCGATGTACGGGGCAATTCTTCAAAAAGGGATATATTTTTGCACCATCCAACTTCCACAAATTCATGCTCACCCGAAAGCTGCCATCTAGCTGTCGGTACGGTTCTAATTCTGAAGGATTTGGTTTCTCAACAATATGTGTCAGATAACTTCCGGGATCTAAAATTACCAAGGCAAATGCCGAAATTCGCTCAGTAGAAAATTGCAATCCGTTGCGATCATAGCTAATAAAGGCCTGAGGGCTGTCCGTTCTTCGAACTGCCTCAAGCGCTTCGGAAGAATACAAATTATCTGCATTACAAACCGAAAAAGTTTGTCGCTGTAATTCCGGAAATTGCTCCAGTGTTTGCAAGACCGCATCAGCCGTGCCGAAGGGTTTTGATCGCTCATTCGGAATATGTTGCGTAGCAAAGCGGATGGTCAATTCAGAAAAATATGAGTTGTTTTCGTAGTATTTTTTAAACGCCTCGGCGGCTTCCCCAACGACCAAATAAATGGTGCTGTATCCGGCTTTTTGTGCATTCAGCAACAAATAATCTAACAGGGGTTGGTTGTCTTTCCCCAGTGAGATTAATGCCTTACTTTTTATATTCCCAAGAGAGGCATCGCTGAGTGATTGCTTCATTCTCGAAGAAGCCCCTGCCGCTAGTATGATTAGTGTTTCAGTCATGGTCCTTAAATTGAGTGCCTTCAGAAACCCTAACCGGATAGGCTGCTTTGGCACCGGTTTTTAGAATGGCATTGCAGATAGGGCTTATGTTTTCAGGAGCCGCCAAAACAATGATACTGCCGCCTCCACCTGAACCTACAATCTTAGCTCCGTAAGCGCCGGCCTTCAAAGCCGCATCGATCATGGCATCGATCTTGGGCACCGTAATGTGTAAAATATCTTTTAGAATGTCATGGTGTTGCGACATAAGTTGCCCTATTTTTTTTAAATCGATGGTTTCTTCTTCAAATTCGATCAAGGCATTTTGAGTGATGGCATGATTCTGTACTGCGGCGTAAAAGTACGGCTGTAAGTGATTTGGTATAAACGCATTATAGGCGAGCACTTCTTCCGGTTTTATTTTTTCTAACTGAAAGTCGGGTACATTTTGACGCACCAGATCAATCGCAGCTAAAGCGTTGTTCTTTGCTTCGGAAAGGACCTGCAAGGTTTCCTTTTTAACACCGGAATCGGCCAAAATAAGTCCTTCCATCGAATGTCCAATTGTTTTGTGTGTAAAGGAAACCCCTGTTTCCATATAGATAATATTGCCAAGACTGATGCTGTACTGATCCATCTTACCCCCGGGTTCGTTGTGTTCAAGGACTTCGGCTTCATGTGCCAGTTTGGCGATGAAAGCCGGAGAAAAAGTTTGGTCGCTTCCAAAAGCCTTCAGCAAAAAATGAATCCAGGCAACCACCATGGCGGACGAACTGGAAACGCCTGAATTTATAGGTACGTTTCCGGTAATAGTTATGTGGTATCCATGGGAAGGTACACATCCGTAGCGCTGTACAACACGAATACCCGAAGCAAAATAATCTCTGGGCGCTAGGTTTTCAAAAGTTTCAGAAATTGGAATAATTCTATAGGCATCAATATCGGGCATCGAAATTTCTATCTCATCTTTTAAATTTGGTGCTGCGGTTAGTGTAATCTGCTTGTCAATTGCACCGGCAATGACTGGAAGCCCTAGATAATCCTGATGGTCGCCAAAAAGACAAATTCTTGCGGGAGCGGTAATAGCAATCACTTTTTTTTCAGAAGGGGTCAAAATCTAATAGCTGTCTTTGATCCAGTTATAAGGCTTGCGTTTTACCCAATTTCCACGTGTAAAATCGGGAAAATCCTGTGGTTCTCCATTGTTGGCTATGGATGCTTCGGATAAAGGTGTTATGGCACTCCAGGCTGCTGCGTCGTACACGTCTAGGGGTGGCGCAATATTCTGCTTGGCCGATTCCACAAAGGCGTGAATTACGAAGAAATCCATTCCTCCATGTCCGGCACCCATGGCCTTTTTGCCATATTTCTGCCAAAGCGGATGGTCGTATTTTGTCAGCCATTCGGTGGCTTCGTCCCATTGATGGGGTTTCGAGGTTTTATCTTCTATATAAATTCGGTTTCCATCCACTTCCCAGATGCCTTCACTTCCTTGTACTCGGAAGCCTAGTGAATAGGGGCGAGGGGAGTTGCAATCGTGTGTGACGATGATGGTCTCACCCTTGGCCGTTTCGATCATCGAAGTGATGATATCACCTTGTTTAAACTTTAGTTTGGCATTGGGATGGTCCTTCCCGCCGTGCTTTACAATATAGTTGTGTAAACCAACTCCTTTGGTCGCCATGGAGGTCATAGAGACAAAACGGTTACCTCTGTTGATATCACACATAACAGCGATGGGTCCCACTCCGTGTGTAGGATAGACATCGGCATTTCGAAGTAGGGAATGCTGTGTCCTCCAGGCCGATTCGGAGATTCCTTTTTCACCAAACTCTACGCCAAGACCGTAGGCCGTTTTACCATCATTAAATTTTACAAAGCGCAGATCGTGTTGGTAGCCACATCTGAAATGTAGCAATTCTCCAAACATATTTTGGCGCACCATATTGAGCACCGCCATAATATCTCTTCGATAGCAAACATTTTCGAGGATCATTAGATGAGAACCGGTCTGTTCGTGAAGATTCACCAAGTCCCAACACTCTTCCATGGTATTAGCGGCCGAAACTTCCAATCCGGTGTATTTTCCTGCAACCATGGCATCCTTGGCCATACGGGCGTGCCAAAGCCAGGGTGTAGAAATGATCACAGCATCGACTTCGGCTAGTGCTAAGAGGTCTTTGTACGCATATTCATTACTGCTAAATACCTTTGGTTTTTTTTGATCGGCCTTCGATATCATTTCGAGGGCTATGGTGTTTCTGCGTTCATCGATATCACATATAGCCACTACGTTTACGTCATCGCGAAGTAGAACATTGTTTAAGTGGTTTGTCCCCCTTAGACCAACACCTATTAGTCCTATATTTAATTTTTCCTTTGAAGTGTTAAAACCTGAGCCGAAGGTAAGTTGTGGCGATAAGGCTATACCGGTTCCTAGAATTGCAGTTTTCTTTACAAAATCTCGTCTTGAGCTCATGGGTTTCTAATTTAGTTGTCTTACAAAATTAACCAAATAAATGACGTAAAGAATTGTATTAAAAATTAAAAACCTTCCGGAATTCTCCGAAAGGTTTTGCCATTTAAAATTTGAATCGCGCAGTTATCGAATCTGATAGATACTGAACGAACTATCCTCAAAGGATCCCAAGAGATCCACCGATCCAAGAGCAATACTACCCTCTATCTGAAACTGAATGGTATCACCTACGGTAAGTGCTACAAGGGTACTGTTCTGTCGCACGGGTGGTGTTACATTGACCCCTAATACGCCAATATTGGCGAAACTGTTTCTGCTAATGGTAGTTCCATTTTTAAGAATCATTACCCCAAAGTTTGTGGCTATTCCAATCGTGCTATTTGCTTCAATCTGAACATCAATTTGGTAGATTCCATCTTGTTTTGCTGTATAGGTATAGGTGGTGGTATTGTATTCATTATTTGTATCAAAATCCTCACTGTCAAAAGGAATTATTTGTGTCCCACTTAACAACGATAAATTGATAAGACCGGCGCTTGAAAATGATCCTTTTACGGTTGTAGGAAGAGCGACGTCAATCACGGAAGTAGCAGGAATGGATTTTACATAACTACTGCTAACAACAAGAATAGAGTCTTTAATATTGCTTAAAGTGGTTTCCTCTGTAACGGATCTTATTTTTAGATTACCATTGATGTCGAGAGTTGACGTAGGTGCGGTGGTCCCAACTCCAACTTGTGAATAGATGGTAGTTGATAGGAGCATAAGTAGGTAACAAAATTTCAAATTCATAATACATAGATTTACGTATATAAATTTGGGGAGTGGGATAAAAGTAAGAATAATACTACAAAAAACAAATTATATCGACGAAAGACACATTTTTTTAAATTTTGACTTATTATTTTGTTAAGTGCTTTCAATACTATTGTTGAATTCTAAAATGAATTTACCGCAGAGTTGGGCAGAGATTTCATATCTTTTCAAGGCTATTTTCAAATTCAATAAATAGATGAATTTTCTAAAAAAGAATTGGATTGATATTGTATTTGTTGTGATACTACTGGTTGTTTTGATTCCTCAAATCAGAGTACCCGTACAAGTGTTCTTACAGCGCTTTATTTCTATGGCTCCTTCCGAAATTGATAAGGATGAAAGAGAGACTATTGCTAATTACACATGGGAGTTGGCATCTTTGGAGGGAAACAAGGTAGCTTTTTCTCAATCTGAAGGAAGGGTGGTGCTTGTCAATTATTGGGCTAGCTGGTGTCCGCCATGCGTAGCTGAAATGCCGTCGCTTCAAACCTTGTATGAAAGGTATGGAGATCGCGTTGATTTCTACTTCGTCACATCGGAAGAAGCGGTGGTGGCCAAAAAATTTCTTCAGAATACGGGATATACTTTTCCGGTATACATATCGTCCCACTGGCCTCCAAAGGAGTTGCAAACACAAACACTTCCTACTACCTATTTAATTTCTAAAGAGGGGGAAATTGTTATTAAAAAAACCGGTGTGGCCAATTGGTCTAGTGAAAAAGTCTTGAAGACGATAGATAACCTACTGCTTCAGTGATTGCTTTTTCTTCTCAAAGTATTCGGTCAATACTAAAACGGTGAGTAACATACTAAAGGCATAGATGGCATCTTCAATTGGAATGGTGCCCAATCGTATGCCAAGATTTTCGGCATTGTTGTACCAAACAACAGGAACTTCTAAACCACTTCCGGTAAGGATGCCATTTACAATAAAAAAGGGCAGCAGTATGATTAAAAAAGTTGGAATAAATACTTGCAATAATTTCCTATTTATGTTGTAAACAATTCCCAATAAAATAATGGCATACGCGAAATTAACAAGCGTATACCAACGATCGTATACATACCATAATACTAGTATCAGCGTGGTAAGGAGCGTTATGTAGATTATATTTGTACTCTTTTCAGAAAATAAAAAGTTTGGAAATATTTGTTGCAGAGACTCATGTGTAAAAATACAGGCGTAGGGAATACAAATAAAGAAAAGCCATTCTTCCAATGGCAAGTTGAATACGTAGATTCCCGAAATATAATCTTCATTAAACCCCCAAATACCTTGCTGCGTGAATATAACATCCCATGCGATAAAGATCACCATCATAATGGCAATCGCCGGAAACAGTGACCTCCATTTTTTATAGAACCTAAGTTTTGGATGAAAACTAAAAAGAAAAGGGATTATAATCGAACCTATATTTATATACAGATATAGATATTTCATGAATTATTTTTTGAAATATTTTAAAGGAGGAAACAGCATTCCAAAGCACTCACCATTTTC
Organism: Altibacter sp.; assembly: GCF_019913785.1. GTDB lineage: Bacteria > Bacteroidota > Bacteroidia > Flavobacteriales > Flavobacteriaceae > Altibacter. The sequence goes on along the minus strand of NZ_JAIOHK010000031.1, from coordinate 21,235 downwards.
TTTTCCGAGATGCTTGTGATGCATTTTGTGTGCACGTCTTATTCCCCTTGCATACCAATTGTTTGCATTTCTAAAAAACTTAAACCGCTGGTGGATAAAAATATCGTGTACTATAAAATAGGTGCTTCCGTACGCAAAAATACCTAAACCAATGGGCAATCCCGCCCAGAATCCATAGTAATTCCATCCTATAAAACAGCCAATACTTACGGCAGCATAAAAGACAAAAAACAGGTCATTGCGTTCCCACCAACTGCTGTGCCCTTTATGATGGTGGTCCTTGTGTAATTTCCATAAAAATCCGTGCATGATATATTTATGACTAAACCACGCCATAAACTCCATCACGCAGTAGGTGGTTAAAAAGATTAATATCCAAAAAAAAGTAGTCATACTGTTTTCTTAAATCAAATTTTTTAGAGCACTATTATTTCACCAAATTCAACTGATATTTTACATAACTTCGGGTTAAGAGACCCACCTTTTCGTAGTTAGGTACTCTAATCCGGGTGTTTTTAATATCGATGGCCGGTGTGCGATGTAATTTTCTAAGTAACCGCCGGTAATAACGATAGGCCATATATACTCCCAACTTTGCTTCAGCGGGTAACTGTAAGATACCTTGGTACCCAATTTTAAAATCGGTTTCTATATCCTGGATGATAGCTTCTTTGGACGCTTCATCTAGGGCAGCCAAATTTGTGTTGGGGAAATAGGTTCTGCTTAGTCCTTCGAAGTCTTCTTTGAGGTCTCGTAAAAAGTTTACTTTCTGAAAAGCAGACCCCAAATGCATGGCCGCTTCCTTTAATTGTTCATATTTATTGAGATCGCCTTTTACAAATACTTTGAGGCACATAAGTCCTACTACATTTGCCGAGCCGTAAATATACTCGTTGTATTCTGCATCGGTGTGGTATTCATTTTTAGTAAGATCGAAACGCATGCTTCGCATAAAGGCGTTGATCAATTCATCTCCTATTTCGTACGTATGTACTGTATGTTGAAATGAATTTAAAATAGGATTCAGGCTTATCCTTTCTGAAAGCGCCAATTGAAGATCGTTTTCAAAACGATTAAAGAGCGTTTCTTTGTCATAATCATGAAACGAATCCACAATTTCATCTGCCAAACGCACGAATCCATAAATATTGTAAATATCCTGCCGGATCGATGGTGCCAACATTTTGGTAGCCATCGAAAAGGATGTACTGTAGGTGTGCGTCACCTTCTTACTACAAGTTTGAGATACGATGTCGAATAATGCTTTCACGATGTTGTTATTTCTTTTTGTATTAATCCGGCTACCAACTTTCCCGATATGAGCGAAGGTGGTACGCCTGGGCCGGGAACGCTCAACTGACCGGTAAAAAACATATTACGTACTTTTTTACTTTTTAACTTGGGGCGTAAAAAAGCAGTTTGCATTAGTGTGTTTGCCAATCCATATGCGTTTCCCTTATATGAATTATAGTCGGCTATAAAGTCATTTATACAAAAAGACTCCTTAAATATAACGTAATTATTTACTTCTTGGTTGGTGATATTTTCGAATCTAGACATAATTTTCTCGAAATATTCTTCTCGTATTTCCTGGATGTCTGTTAGTCCGGGAGCCAAGGGAATAAGAAAAATTCCAGCTTCGTTATCGGCCGGGGCACAATGTGTATCGGTTATTGACGGAAAGCTTGCGTAGAATAAGGGAGCCTCCGGCCATTGAGGCGCATCGTAAATATCTCTGGCATGCGCTTCAAAATCTACATCAAAAAACAGGCTGTGATGTGATACATTTTTTAATTTTTTACTGAACCCTACATAAAAGAGCAATGCAGAAGGAGCGAAGGTTCTCCTGCTCCAATAAGCTTCTGAATACTGCCGGTATTTTGGCTCCAATAAGGATTCGGTATGATGATAATCGGCGCCACTCACGACTATATCTGAAGCCAAACTATCTCCATTTATAACTAGACCTACCGCGTTTCTATCTTCCACTACAATCTTTTCGACCTTTTGATTGGTTTTAATCGTAACACCCAGTTCTTCTGCTAGGGCTTGCATGGCTTGAATGACACTATACATGCCATTTTCCGGATAAAATGTGCCTAAGCCGAAGTCGGCATAATTCATAAAACTGTAGAACGCAGGAGTCTTAGATGGCTTTGCTCCTAAAAAAAGTACAGGGAATTCAAGAATAGAAATCAATTTTGGATTTTTGAACTCTTTTCGGACTTCCTTACTGACGGTACTAAAGAATTGCCCTATCTTTTTAACGGTTAGGGGAGTGATCAATTCAAGAGGTGAGACTCCGGGGCGGTACACAAGGTCCTTGATGGCTATTTGATAATTGTCCAAAGCTTCTGACATAAATTTCCGTAGCTTTATGGAGCTTCCGGATTCTTCTTTTTCAAACGCGATACAAATTTTTTCGAGCGTGTCTTCTATTGTGATTGTTTCATCCTTCCCGAAAAAAACGGTATAGGCCGGATTCAACTTGGTGAGTTTGTAATAATGGGTTGTTTTTTTATTGAAATCTGAAAAAAAACGTTCAAAAACATCGGGCATCCAATACCAGGAGGGACCAATATCAAAAGTAAACCCATCGCGTGTTAATTGGCGTGCACGACCACCCACAGTGTTGTTTTTTTCGAATACGGTCACCTTATGCCCTGCCTGCGCGAGATAGCAGGCAGCAGCAAGGGAAGAAAATCCGGATCCTATGATGGAGATATTTTTCATTTAAATTGTTTAACAAATATAGAATATATTTAAACAAAAATGCAAAGAGTACTGTATTTTAGGAAAATTTTAGTGTTTCTAGGGCATCGATAAGCGTATTCAGATTTGGGATTAGCCGAACACATTTTGGCAACTTGATTGATTCCATTTCTCTGGTCTTGTTTCCCATGGCCCACAGCGAGCAGCTTTTGTGTCCACAAACCTCAGTATCGAAGGTGTGCAAATAGTCCTGGAGCGATTGCAATTGTGGTTCTACTGTAAAGTAGGACAGGAAGGTTACATTTTCATGGTGTTTAAGCACATAATGCAGACTGTCCATTGGAATGTTGTTTCCTAAGTAGATCGTTTTAAATCCGGCTGAAAGGATTTCGAAATTACAATACAACAAACCTATTTCGTGAATTTCCTGATAGGGCAAGTACAGGGCGAATATCCTATCATTTTTTTGCTGAAATTCTTGTTGGGCCGTTTCTATTTGAAGGATCACCTTTTGTTTGATCAATTCAGAAATAAACCGTTCGTGTGCCGGATCGATGCTGCCCGATTGCCATAGTAAACCAATATCAGAAAGTAAGGGCAAGAACACATCAAAGAAAATCTCTCTAAACGATTTGGTTTCAGCAAGTTGATGAAAAGTTGTGTTAAAGCGTAAATAATCAAAATCGAACATAGCCATTTTAAAGACTTTTTGTGCAATTTCGCCTTCTCTCTCAACGGCTTCTTTTTGAATAAGTTCCTGAAGTTGAAGGTTGCTTAATTGTGCAATTTTAGAGATCTTAAAACCATTGTTATAAAGAAAAGTAACGTTAAGTAGCTTTTTTAGATTCTCTAAATTGTACGTTCTAATATTGGTGTCGGTCCTACTCGGAGTCAGTAGATTGTATCTTTTTTCCCAAATACGAATGGTATGTGCTTTGACATTGCTGAGGTTTTCCAGATCCTTTATACTAAACTGCGTTTTTACAGACATTTGCGTTCAAAATAGAGGGGAAAGTACTAAAAAAAATGTAATAAGAGCTAAACTGTTGAAGAAGAAGTTGAAAATACTCAACAGAATTATCCATTTGCACGCCACGCCCGCTTTGGGCTTACTTAAGCGTACAAAAAAAGCCATCCGTGTTGATGATTAGCTTGTATCCCTTGCTGTGACAGTTTTTTAGAGACGGCTCCCTGCCAAAAGGCGTGCTAAAATTTACGCCTTTTGTCCGCTCGCCACGCCCGCTTTGGGCTTACTTAAGCGTACAAAAAAAGCCATCCGTGAATAGATGACTTTGTAAGTACCCGGAATGGGACTTGAACCCACACGCCCAAAGGACACATGGCCCTCAACCATGCCTGTCTACCAATTCCAGCACCCGGGTAGGTGTGTTGACCTTACTTTACCTGCTTTTATAAGCTATTATAAAGCCAAAAAAAAAGCTAAACCAAGGGTTTAACTTTTTTTGGTGACCTGGCTGGGGCTCGAACCCAGGACCACCTCCTTAAAAGGGAGGTGCTCTACCAACTGAGCTACCAGGTCTTCCTTGAATGCGGGTGCAAATATACTATCATTAAATTTATTTTTCAAACCAATTTATAATTTAATTGTAAAAAAAAAAGAATCCTGCTAAGTATCAGTATTTTTAGATATTTGTACAATGGAAACTGGCTTGAAAATAGTGTTATTTGGATATATGGGAAGTGGAAAATCTTCTGTTGGAGTAGAATTAGCTTCAGCAATTCAATTCACTTTTGTAGACCTGGATACAGAAATAGAAAAAAGAGAAGGTTGTAGCATTCCGGAATTATTTCAAACAAAGGGCGAGATATATTTCAGAAAAAAAGAAAACACACTCATTAAGCAACTTGTCAATTCGGATGAAAAACTCGTAATCGCTACCGGTGGAGGGACACCTTGTTATGGCGATACCCTAGCATTTTTGTTAAAACAGGATCATGTGATCATTGTTTACCTGAAGGCTTCATTGGATACGCTTACCCATCGACTTTTTGATGAAAAATTAAAACGGCCGTTACTTAGTCATTTGGAAACAGAAAATGAAATGAAAGACTTTGTTAGAAAACACCTATTCGAGCGGGCTCACTTTTACAATCAAGCGACTTACGTCATTCACACAGACCATGCCTCGGTCTCAGAAATTATAGAAAAAATAGTGGTAAAATTATTCTAAAACGGCGCGATCCTTATGCTTTTCAAAAATGACCGAAACATTCTCATTTAGGGAAGTAGACAGCGAAATACCTTTAAAATCTGCTTTTACAGGATATTTCTTGTGATTTCGATCTACCAACACTGCCGTTTTAAATTGCTTTAATGGAACTTCTAAAAAATGTTTTACTCCATAAATTAACGTGGTGCCTGAATGCAAAACATCGTCCACAAGTAACAGTGACTTATTTTGATATTCCTCCGGTCTTAAAGAAGTTATAATCGGATTGGTAGGTTTTTTTTTATCGATAATCACTTCACATAGGCGCACTGTGATAGGAGAAATATGTTCGACCGCTTCTTTCAATTTTTTGGCAAACAAGTAACCATTTTCCCTAATTCCGGCAATAATAACTTCTTTTTCATTGACATTGGTTTCATAGACCTGATAGGCAATTCGTTTGATCTTGTGATCAATTTGCTTTTTGTCTAAAATTACAGTGCTTGTCTGTGTCATAAAGAAAGTTTTTTCAAAGATAGTAAATACCGTTGCTTTTACGAATCTGTAGTGTCTGTAAAATCTTCCAGATCCCGTCGGTCCTTTTTGGTAGGACGACCAATTCCTTTTTTGCGGTAGTAGTCCTTAGAATAATTCAATAAATCCAATTTTTCAAAGGCTTCTTTTGGAGTGGTATCTTTTCGGTAGATATCTACCAACTTGGCTCCTAATCTGCTTTCAGGAAGGTCTAAGACTTCGAGCGAATAATTAATCTGATCTCTACGCACACCTATGGCATCTCCCGGATAGACATCTCTGGAGGGCTTCACAATTTCATTGTTTACACGCACTGCACCTTTCTTGCATGCCTGTGTAGCAATACTTCGGGTTTTATAATAACGTATACACCACAAGTATTTATCTATTCTCATACCAATAACATTAAAAGTACGTTAATCTTTAAAGCAAAAATAGCGGAAAATTGTATCTTGCGCCATCAAAAAATTTAGAATGAAGAAAGCATATTTTTTATTGCCCTTGGTATTTTTGTTAGCAATAGTTGTCTATTCGTGTAAGAAAGATGATGGCGTAGAACGAATTCCGCCCAGGGACCGGGGAGAAGAGTCAATAGATGCTACCGCCAGTATTGAAGCCTTTTTGGAAACCCATTTTTATAATTATGAAGAATTTGAAAACCCATCGGCCGATTTCGATTATATTATTCGATTCGATAGCCTTATTGGTGACAATGCGAATAAGACTCCATTAATAGATCAAGTTTTAACTAAAACGGTTCAAGACAGAGTAGACGATGATGTTACCTATACGTTGTACTATTTAATAGCGAAACAAGGTGGAGGAAAGCAAATTCAGTTTCCGGATATTGGGACCATGTCCTATGAGGGAAGGCAGTTAGATAATGTGCTGTTTGACGGCTCTGTTGAACCTGTTCGATTTGACCTAACCGGAATTATTGATGGTTTACAGGATGCACTGATTGAATTTAAAACCGCAGTTGGAGATCCAATAATCAATGCCGATGGAACGGTAGACTTTGAAGATTATGGAGCAGGAGCCGTATTTATTCCCTCGGGATTGGGATACTTTTCAAGCCCTCCTCCTGGAAGCGGCATAGGCGTTTATGCACAATTAATATTTACGTTCCGACTTTACAAGGCCGAACAAGGGGATCAAGACGGCGATGGTGTTCCTTCGATATATGAAGACATTAATGGGAACGGACTTGAAGAGGACGATGATACCGATAATGATTTAAATCCGAATTTTGCCGATGTAGATGACGACAATGATGGACGACTTACCAAAGATGAAATCGTTGTCACTGTGTATACTATAGATGAGGGAGAGCCTGAGCCAATTTTGGGCGAAGATGAAGTAGAAGTAAAAAGAGAAGTCGATGATTCAACCGGAAAAATTACGATAACCACCGTGACTTTTACGGATGCCAATAACGATGGTATACCAGATTATTTAGATGAAAATATATAATCGCTTTACTAAATTGAAATAAAAAAGCCTCGCAACTGCGAGGCTTTTTTTTGATTTGGATTTACCGGAGGCAATGGCAAAAAAAGATTTACTTGCGTGCAATCACTTTTAGTGCCGCTTTCACGATTGCTTCGGCATTTAAACCATACTTTTCCATTAGCTGTTCGGGTGTACCGGACTCGCCAAAGGTGTCTTGTGTAGCTATAAATTCTTGTGGACTCGGGGTATTTTCGGCTAAAACTCTGGATACACTTTCACCAAGGCCGCCTAAATAATTGTGTTCTTCGGCGGTGACAACGCATCCTGTTTTACTAACGCTTGATAGAATCGCTTTATTGTCTAACGGTTTTATGGTATGAATGTTTAGAACATCGGCAGAGATTCCCTGCTTCTGAAGTGTTTCAGCAGCCTGCAATGCCTCCCAAACCAAATGCCCGGTGGCGATTAGGGTTACATCAGTTCCCTCTTGTAAATGAACGGCTTTTCCAATTTCGAAGGATTGATCTTCGGGCGTGAAGTTGGCAACTTTTGGTCTCCCGAAGCGGAGATATACCGGACCTTTGTGTTTTGCAATAGCGATGGTTGCTGCCTTGGTCTGATTGTAATCACAGGTATTGATCACTGTCATGCCGGGCAGCATTTTCATTAGGCCAATATCTTCAAGAATTTGATGTGTGGCTCCATCCTCACCTAGGGTGAGTCCGGCATGCGAAGCACATATTTTTACATTCTTGTGACTATAGGCAATACTTTGGCGAATCTGATCATAAACCCTTCCGGTAGAAAAATTAGCAAAGGTTCCAGTAAAAGGAATTTTTCCACCAATCGTCATTCCTGCAGCTATTCCCATCATATTGGCTTCGGCGATACCCACTTGAAAAAAGCGTTCCGGATGGTTGGCTTTAAAGTCGTCCATTTTTAAAGAGCCGGTCAGGTCTGCACAAAGGGCCACCACCTGATCGTTGGTTTTACCTAATTCAGTAAGACCCGCTCCAAATCCCGATCGCGTATCCTTTTTACCACTATCTGTATATTTTTTCATGCTATTTTTTTCAGAAATTAATAATCGCCAATTGTTTCAGGATTTTGAGCTAATCCAATCGCTAATTGTTCGTCGTTAGGAGCTTTGCCATGCCATGCATGTGTGTGCATCATAAAATCTACACCGTTCCCCATTATGGTATGAAGTAATACACATACCGGCTTTCCGTGACCCGATTTTGCCTTTGCCGCCTGCATACCGCTTACGATGGCCTCCAGATCATTGCCTTTTTCAATATCGAGTACTTCCCAGCCGAATGCTTCAAATTTTGCTCGTACATTTCCCAGTGGGAGCACTGTATCGGTAGACCCATCGATCTGTTGTCCGTTGAGATCAACAGTTACAATGAGGTTGTCAACCTTATTACCGGCTGCGTACATTATGGCCTCCCAGTTCTGACCTTCCTGCAATTCTCCATCACCACAGAGTGTATACACCAGATGCTTGTCATTGTTTAATTTTTTTGCTTCGGCGGCACCAATGGATACCGAAATCCCTTGTCCCAGCGAACCCGATGCGATGCGTATACCCGGCAAGCCCTCGTGCGTGGTGGGATGCCCTTGTAAACGTGAATTCAGCAATCTGAAGGTGTTTAATTCGTCAACAGGGAAATAACCCGAACGTGCTAAAACACTATAAAAGACAGGTGAAATATGGCCGTTCGATAAAAAGAAGATATCTTCTCCAATGCCGTCCATATGAAATCCTTCTTTTCGGTCCATAAGGACTTGAAACAAGGCAACAAAAAATTCGGTGCAGCCCAAGGAACCTCCCGGATGACCCGAATTCACTTTATGTACTTGTCTTAGAATATCTCTGCGAACTTGGATTATTAAATCGTTAAGCTTGGATGTATTTGGCATGTCGAAATGTAAATTTATGTGGCAAAAGTAAGTCAATTAAAAGGGTGGTACAAGTTGAAATTTCAGCAGTTATTAACGAATTGCGGATATTAGTTAACATGCGTTTCAATTCTAAAATCAGAATGCGGCATTCAGAATTATAAACTTATCTTTGCCCTTTCAGAAAAAGAAGTGAATGCAATTCAAGTTAGAAGGTAAAGACGTCAACAGCAGCGCCCGCGCAGGAACAATTACATTAGATCACGGGGCGGTCGAAACCCCTATTTTTATGCCAGTGGGCACCGTGGGCACGGTAAAAGGGGTACATCAACGTGAATTGACCCAAGACATCAACCCCGATATTATTTTGGGAAATACATATCACCTTTATCTCAGGCCCCAAATCGACATTCTGGAAAAGGCGGGAGGTCTCCATAAGTTCATGAATTGGGACAGGCCCTTGCTTACCGATAGTGGCGGATATCAAGTGTATTCCCTTTCAGCCAATAGAAAAATAAAGGAGGAAGGCGTTAAATTTAAGTCGCATATCGATGGCAGCTACCACGTGTTTACCCCCGAAAATGTGATGGAAATACAGCGTAGCATTGGGGCCGATATTATTATGGCATTCGACGAGTGTACACCGTATCCCTGTGACTATAACTACGCCAAACGATCTATGCATATGACACACCGTTGGTTGGATCGTTGTATCACACATTTAGAGAAAACGCCGTACAAATATGATTATTCACAATCTTTTTTTCCAATTGTACAAGGAAGTACGTATAAGGACCTTCGAAAACAGTCTGCCGAATATATTGCTTCGGTAGGAGCCGAAGGAAATGCTATTGGCGGCCTTTCGGTTGGGGAGCCGGCAGAAGAAATGTACGAAATGACCGCGGTGGTTACCGAAATACTTCCGGAGGATAAACCGCGTTATCTTATGGGTGTGGGAACCCCGATCAATATTTTGGAAAACATTGCCTTGGGAATAGATATGTTTGACTGTGTTATGCCCACCAGAAATGGCAGGAATGGAATGTTGTTTACAGCACACGGGACTATAAATATTAAAAATAAGAAATGGGAGGCAGATTTTTCTGCCTTGGATGAAATGAACATCACATGGGTAGACTCAGCCTATAGCAAAGCATACGTACGTCATCTATTTACTGTGAATGAAATGCTAGGCCGGCAGATTGCGACCATCCACAACCTAGGGTTTTACTTGTGGTTGGTTCGTGAAGCCAGAAAACATATCTTAGCAGGAGACTTTGCCTCCTGGAAGAAAACCATGGTCGAACAAATGGATAAACGCCTGTAATTGTATGCTCAGTATACTCGATAGATATATTTTACGAAAGTATTTAGGGACATTTCTGCTGCTGCTTTTACTTTTTATACCTATTGGGATTACAGTGAACTTGGCCGAAAAGATCGATAAGATATTGGCAAATGAAGTTCCTTTTTTTGAAGTAGCCTTATACTATTTAGACTTTACCATCTATTTTGCCAACCTGCTGTTTCCCCTTTTTTTATTTCTATCAGTCATCTGGTTCACTTCGAAACTTGCAAATAACACCGAAGTCATTGCTTTTTTAAGTAGTGGGGTCTCCTACTATAGATTTCTTCGGCCCTATATGATAGGGGCAACCATCGTGTGCATAGGCGCCTTAATTTTGGGCATGTATCTCGCACCCATGGCTAGTAAAGGCTTTAATGAGTTTACTTTTAAATATCTGAAGAATAACAAAAAAGATAGGCAACAGAACAATGTGTACAGACAGATCAATGACAATGACTATATCTATGTAAGTTACTTTAATGTACACGAAAAGTCGGGAAATAACTTCACGCTCGAGCATTTTGAAGACAACAAAATGAGGTATAAAATCGATGCGAAGCGTATTAAATATAACGAGAAAGATAGCACGTACACCTTGTTCAACTACAACAAACGAATTATTGGAGAACACGAAGATATCCTGCAAAATGAGGCAAAACTCGACACAACCTTCAGCTTCGAATTGGAAGATCTAACTCCGGTGGAATACATTGCAGAAACCTTGAACTTTACCGAACTCAATGATTTTATTGCTCGTGAGAAGGCGAGAGGTTCTACCTATATCAACCGTTACGAAGTAGTGAGATATAAACGTTGGAGCTTACCAGTTTCGGCTTATATCTTAACTATTATTGCTGTGGCTGTTTCTTCTATGAAACGCCGTGGTGGGATGGGAGTGAATCTAGCTATCGGGATTGGAATTGGTATGGTTTTTATCTTCTTCGATAAAATCTTTGGTACTATGGCCGAACAAAGTAGTTTTTCACCTTTTGTTGCTACTTGGTTTCCAAACATTATCTTTGGTATACTAGCCATATACTTGCTTCGAAATGCGAAACGATAAGCTTTTAAATTACCTTCATTTACACTTCATAATTTTTATTTGGGGCTTTACCGCTGTTCTGGGAGCACTTATATCCATAGATGCAATTCCCCTGGTGTGGTATAGGATGCTGCTGGCGGTTGTATTTATTTATATCTATATAAGGCTGACTAAAATTAACCTGCGGTTCTCGTATAGAACGCTGGCCGGGTTTTTTCTCGCAGGCCTGATTATAGCGCTACATTGGTTGGCCTTCTTTGGAGCAATCAAGGCTTCCAATGTGTCGGTCACATTGGCTATTATGTCCACGGGGGCTTTTTTCACTTCTTTATTGGAGCCTCTACTGTATCGAAGAAAGATAATTGGGTACGAAGTGTTCTTCGGACTCCTAGTCGTCTTGGGCCTTTACATCATATTTAATGTGGAAACCGAATATGTATGGGGCATTATATTGGCATTGACTTCCTCATTTTTAGGCGCCCTGTTTTCAGTGATAAATGGAAGGTTTGCTGTAAAATATCAAGCCTCAGCTATTTCTTTATACGAATTGTTCTTCGGAATGCTATGTATTACAATATATCTGGCCCTAAGTGGTAGCTATACGTCCGAATTTTTTATCCTCTCATCAAACGATTGGATCTTTCTACTATTACTTGCATCCGTCTGTACAGCCTATGCCTTTATCGCCTCGGTACATGTCATGAAGTGGATAAGCCCTTACACTGTAATGCTTTCCATCAATATGGAACCGGTGTACGGAATTATTCTGGCGCTGCTAATCTTGGGTGAAAAGGAAAATATGAGTCTACAATTCTATTATGGTGCTGCAATTATTGTGATTACCGTAATTGTTAATGGTTTTATCAAGCTGAAGTTAGAAAGAAAAAAAAGACGATTTACCAATACCTAAAAACAAAGTTTTATCTTTGTGAGCTAGACCAAAAAAACTTTCAAAGAGATCCCTATGGAATATCTTGATTTTGAATTACCTATTAAAGAACTTCAGGAGCAATACGAAAAAGCCTGCCAGATTGGAGAAGAGAGTGATGTAGATGTATCAAACACCTGTAAGCAGATTGAAAAAAAGCTCGCCGAAACCAAAAAGGATATTTATAAGAATTTGAGTCCTTGGCAGCGCGTTCAGCTGTCTCGTCATCCCAACCGTCCCTATACCATGGACTATATCAAGGCCATCTGTGGGGATTCCTTTTTAGAGCTACACGGAGACCGAAATTTTAAGGATGATAAAGCTATGGTTGGTGGCCTCGGAAAAATTGGTGATCAAAGTTATATGTTTATTGGACAACAAAAAGGGTACAATACAAAGACACGTCAATACCGAAATTTTGGAATGGCAAATCCCGAAGGATATCGCAAAGCGCTTCGCCTTATGAAATCGGCCGAAAAATTTGGAGTTCCTGTTGTTACCCTGATCGATACTCCGGGTGCTTTTCCTGGCTTAGAAGCTGAAGAACGCGGACAAGGGGAGGCGATTGCCCGAAACATTTTGGAAATGACCCGCTTGAAAGTCCCTATTATTGTTGTAATCATTGGAGAAGGTGCCAGTGGAGGTGCCTTGGGAATAGGAGTAGGAGATCGCGTATTGATGTTAGAGAATACGTGGTATTCGGTGATTTCTCCGGAAAGTTGTTCTTCTATTCTTTGGAGAAGCTGGGAATTTAAAGAGCAAGCAGCAGAAGCGTTAAAACTTACCGCTACCGATATGAAAAAGCTGACATTAATTGATGAGATCGTTAAAGAACCCCTTGGAGGTGCACACAGTGATAGAGAAAAAACCTATATCACGGTCGCTAAAGCGATCGCTAAAGTATATGCCGAATTAAAAGACTTATCACCAAAAGATTTGGTCGATAAACGCATGGATAAATATTCGAAAATGGGTGTTTATAAATCCTAATTTCAGCAATACCAACCCTTTCAAAAATCTGAGGTGTTCGCTTCAGATTTTTTTGTACCTTATTAACAAAAATATTAAGTTGTCAACAGCTCAAATGTTAATGACCGGTGAACATCGAATTATTATTTAGTGTCGCTCCTCATAACATTTTCTTTACATTCGCCTAATGGAAAAATTGAAACCTCACACTTCATATTCTGCGCGCACTTCCCAAGTGATTTCGCTTGAAAAGGGAAAATTACCCCCGCAAGCTACTGATTTAGAAGAAGTTGTGTTAGGGGCAATGATGATTGATAAAAAAGGGGTAGATGAGGTTATCGATATTCTTCACGCCGAAGTCTTCTACAAAGAAGCCCACCAACATATTTTTGAAGCCATACATACCTTATTCGAAAATAGCGAACCGGTCGACTTATTAACTGTTTCTTCCCAATTAAAGAAGGAGCTAAAGCTCGATAGGGTTGGAGGCGAATATTACCTGGTTCAATTAACTCAAAAAGTGTCTTCTTCGGCACATATTGAATTCCACGCCCGTATCATTCTTCAAAAATACATTCAACGAAGTCTAATTAAGATTTCAAATGAAATTATTGAAGACTCCTACGATGAAACTACCGACGTTTTTGACCTGCTCGACAATGCCGAATCGAAATTATACGATATTACTCAAGGAAATATTAAGCGCTCTTCCGAAACAGCACAAAGTTTAGTAATTCAAGCCAAAAAGCGAATTGAAGAAATTGCCAATAAAGAAGGTCTTTCTGGAATTCCATCAGGATTTACCAAAGTCGATAAATTAACTTCAGGATGGCAGCCGAGTGATTTGATTATTATTGCGGCTCGTCCCGGTATGGGTAAAACGGCATTAACGCTCTCAATGGCACGTAATATTGCGGTTGAACATAATATTCCGGTGGCATTCTTCTCCTTAGAAATGTCTTCTGTACAATTAATCACGCGTTTGATTTCTTCGGAAACCGGTTTAAATTCAGAAAAGCTGCGTACCGGAAACCTAGAGAAACACGAATGGGAACAGCTCAATGTAAAAGTGAAGGGCTTGGAAAAGGCTCCGCTTTTTATTGATGATACACCCTCATTATCTATTTTCGATCTTCGAGCGAAAGCACGTAGATTGTCATCGCAACACGGAATCAAACTCATTATGATCGATTACCTCCAATTAATGACGGCGGGTAGTAGTCAGAAAGGTGGTAACCGTGAGCAAGAAATATCGACTATTTCACGAAACTTAAAAGCCTTGGCAAAGGAGTTGAATGTCCCTGTGATCGCTTTGTCGCAGTTATCCCGTGCGGTAGAAACTCGTGGTGGCAGCAAACGCCCCTTATTGTCCGACCTTCGGGAATCGGGCGCCATCGAGCAGGATGCCGATATAGTTTCGTTTATTTACCGTCCCGAATATTATAAGATTGATGAATGGGATGATGAAGAGCGAACACCTACTGCGGGTCAAGCCGAATTTATTGTTGCCAAACACCGTAATGGTGGATTGGACGAAATAAAGTTGAAATTTGTGGGCCATTTAGGAAGATTTGAAAACCTAGAAACCTTCGATTTCCCAACCGAGATCCACTCACGTATGAACGATGCAGCTAATGATGATACCTTTAAGACAAGTCATTTACCCTCTCCGGGGGAAGCCTTCGGTAGTACTATGAACGATGATTTATCATCTGCCGATGGTGATGACGATGTACCCTTCTAAAAACACAAGTTTCCGTTAAAAAAAATACAATTCAAATGTGGCTTAAAATTTGCCGTTATAGTATTCCTGCAACGGCAGGAATCTTTTTGAAATAGTTATATTTATAAAATGAATAAAATCATATTACTTGTTTTTGTCCTGTGTTTCTCTATGCAAGCCTCCGCTTCCTATATTTTAATCCCTATGGATGCCGAAGGTCAGAAAGAACATTTAAAGGCCTATGGCATCACCTATTGGACGCTAGAGCGACAGGTAAAGGTACAGTGGTTGCTAAATTATAGGGGTGGATCGTTTCTTTTACCCGATGCTGAAGATATTCGTAAGGAATGCCAAATTCGCGGAGTCTCCTTCGAAGTCCTTTCCGATGCAAAAACAGCACAAATTCTAGCTGAAATTAGTAGCCCTTCGCAAAATATGGAGGCGGTTTCATTGGAAAAAGCACCTAGAATTGCTGTGTATTCTCCAAAAGGGAATCAACCCTGGGACGATGCCGTTACCATGGTACTTACCTATGCCGAAATCCCTTATGATATAGTCTATGATGAAGAAGTAATGGAAGACCAATTATTACTATACGATTGGCTGCACTTACACCATGAAGATTTTACGGGACAATACGGAAAATTCTATCGGGCATACCGCTTTGCGCCTTGGTATATTGAAGAGAAGAAGAATGCCGAAGCACTTGCTTCAAAAATGGGCTACGCAAAAGTTTCCGAAGCAAAAAGAGATGTAGCCCTTAAAATACGGGATTATGTAATAGGCGGAGGATTTATGTTTGCGATGTGTAGTGCTACCGATAGTTTTGATATAGCCCTCGCAGCAGAAGGAGTTGATATTTGCGAACCCATGTTCGACGGTGATCCAAGTGAACCAGGCTACCAGAGTAAAATTGACTATAGTCGAACTTTTGCTTTTAAGAATTTTATTTTGGAAAGAAATCCGATGGAGTACGAATTTTCATCCATAGACATGACAACCAAGCGGCGTATTCCAAAGGAAACTGATTATTTTTCGTTGATGGATTATTCGGCCAAATGGGATCCCATTCCTTGTATGTTGGTACAAAATCACACAGCGCTCGTTAAAGGATTTATGGGGCAAACTACTTCGTATGATCGCGATCAGGTAAAATCGAACGTATTGGTCATGGGTGAAAATAAATCGAATGGGGAAGCTCGATATATCCACGGAATTAAGGGGAAGGGATTCTTTACGTTTTACGGAGGGCATGACCCCGAAGACTATCAGCACAGAGTAGGAGATGCCAAAACCGAATTGGCCTTACACCCCACTTCTCCCGGCTACCGACTTATATTAAACAATGTGTTATTCCCCGCTGCGAAGAAAAAAAAGCAAAAGACCTAATTCTTTTTTTGTAATCCTTCAAAATAATCTTTTGGAGGCAATACAGTAATTTCAACCCGCCGATTAATTTGTTTGTTTTCCGGAGTGTCATTTGGAACTCTGGGCCTACTTTCACCATAGGGTTTGATTTCATAATCATATAGCGCTTCATAACCCAACAAAGCGCGGATTCTGTCTACCACACTGTAACACCTGCTTTCCGAAAGATTTAAATTATATTCATCAGAGCCATCATCATCGGTATGACCTTCTATCAAAATAGTCGCTTTATCCACTTGTTGAATGGTCTTACTGAGCGAGTCCAACGTTTTAAAAGCCGATTCTTTCAGTTTGAATTCGGCCACATCGAAAAGCACGTCGGCATTGATGGTTAGTTTTATCACACTGTTAATAGCGCCGATAGCATCGATATCGGCTCCCGCACTCTTGCTTTTACATACCTCTTTCAGGTCGGTCACACGTAAATAATAATATACAACTTCAGCAGGAACATTTGCATCGCTCAGGTCGATGCTTGATTTTCCACCGGATATCTTTCCGCCGTATATCCATTCGATTCCGTCTTGTGATATTTCTACTTTGGCCGCTTCGCGCGATGGTCCTACTTCAAAAATATAAATATCTTTACCGGGAAGGTTCATAAAACCATTATCGGTAAAACCAACCGTAACGGTTCCGCCACAACCCAAGGACAAAAAGTCGGGGTTTTTATAATAGGTATAATTAGGTTCATGTAGGCATTGCTGACTATCGGTATATTTTTCCAACGGACCTGGATCACCTAAGCGAAATTGAATAATGGTATCGGCAAAGGATATTTTACCCAAGGGAAGGTATATGGATTCGTACCGATCGATGCGATACATCTTTCCTGTTCCTTTTTGGGCCAGTAGCGGACTTCCAAGGAGAAACACAAAACAAGCTATATAAACGATGGTAGGTTTCATCGTAAAGATTTTAACTAAGATACACAAACTTTGTCGTATAGTATCGTTGTACCAATGTCTTGACTGGTGTGCATAAAAAAAACCCGCTCGATTTGAGCGGGTTTTTAAGCGAAATAATTTGTTAGTATTATCTTATTTTACTTTGTTTACGATAGCTTCAAAAGCTTCCGGGTGGTTCATGGCTAAATCGGCAAGGACCTTACGGTTCAATTCGATATCATTAGCCTTTAGTTTCCCCATAAACTGAGAATAAGACATTCCATGCTGGCGTGCACCCGCATTGATACGGGTAATCCATAAGGATCTAAAGTTTCTCTTTTTTGTGCGACGGTCTCTGTACGAATACGACATTGCTTTTTCCACTGCGTTCTTAGCAACGGTCCATACATTTTTACGTCTTCCAAAGTAACCTTTGGCCTGCTTCATCACCTTTTTTCTTCTGGCTCTTGAAGCAACTGAATTTACTGATCTTGGCATAATTTACTTGTTTTTTGTAGCAGGCGGTCTTTCAACACTTTTAAAATCTCAGGCTACTTTCGTAGTTATTTAAAGATTTTGCCATACTCCAGGGTTATTAATTTGTTTTAACCGGTTAAACCCTTACTTCAATCGAAGCATTTGTTTAACATTACTCTCATCGGCTGCATGTACCAAAGTATCATGAGTCAATGCAAGCTTACGTTTTTTAGACTTCTTTGTTAAGATGTGACTTTTAAACGCATGCTTTCTTTTGATTTTACCCGTTCCCGTTAGCTTAAAACGCTTCTTGGCACTGGATTTTGTTTTTTGTTTCGGCATGTTTCCTACTTTTTATTTATTACTTCGCTTTCTTATTATCTTTCTCTTCAACACATATTGCTCTAGCTTGCTGAGCGTAGTCGAAGCATTATTTTTTCTTAGGTGCGATGAACATAATCATTCGCTTTCCTTCTAATTTTGGCATTTGTTCTACCTTTCCGTAGTCTTCCAATTCCTGAGCTAATTTTAACAATAAAATTTCGCCCTGGTCTTTATAAATTATAGAACGCCCTTTAAAGAAAACGTATGCCTTTAATTTGGCACCATCTTTCAAAAATTTCTCGGCGTGTTTCTTTTTAAATTCATAGTCGTGATCATCGGTATTAGGACCAAACCTAATTTCCTTTATGATCACCTTGGTCGCTTTAGATTTCATCGCCTTTTCGCGCTTCTTTTGCTCGTAGACGAATTTTTTATAATCCATAACCTTACAAACCGGAGGGTTCGCATTGGGAGAGATTTCTACAAGATCCAGTTCTTGCTCATCGGCGATTTCTAATGCTCTTTTAAGAGGATATACTCCAATTTCTACATTATCTCCAACAAGACGTACTTCTTCTGCACGTATCTTTCTATTAATATTGTGCTGATCTTCTTTAATCACCCTCGCAGGGCCTCGACTTCTTTTTCTTCGTATTGCTATGGCTAAAAATATTTAATTAAACGTTGAACTCTATAGTGTTCTTTTTTATTTCTTCTTTTATCATTTCCGAAAAGGCCTCCACCGTCATACTACCCAAATCTCCTTCACTGTGCTTCCTTACCGAAACCGTTCCGTCTTTTTCTTCCTGTTCTCCTACAATCAACATATACGGTAGTTTGTTCATTTCTGCCTCCCGTATTTTCTTCCCAATAGTCTCGTTTCTATTGTCTACAAGGGCGCGAATTTCGTCATTTTCAAGCAAATCTAAAACTTTTTGAGCGTATTTTTCATATTTTTCACTCAATGACAAGATAGCTACCTGTTCGGGCATTAACCATAAGGGGAAATTACCACCGGTATGTTCCAGTAAAATGGCAATAAAGCGTTCCATACTTCCGAAGGGTGCCCGATGAATCATAATAGGACGGTGCATCTCGTTATCACTACCTTTATATTCCAGTTCAAAACGCTCAGGAAGGTTATAATCCACCTGTATGGTACCCAGTTGCCAGCTTCTACCCAGTGCATCCTTTACCATGAAGTCCAATTTTGGACCGTAAAATGCTGCTTCACCCGGAACTATGGTATAATTCAAGCCTTTGGCGTTGGCTGCATTAATAATGGCATTTTCGGCCTTTTCCCAATTGTCAAGACTGCCAATATATTTTTCCGGTTTCTCGGGATCTCTCAAAGAGACCTGCGCTGTAAAGTTTTCAAATCCTAAGGATCCAAAAACATATAAAACCAGATCGATCACGTTCATAAACTCTTGATCCAATTGCTCCGGCGTACAAAACAAATGCGCATCGTCCTGCGTAAAGCCACGTACTCGGGTTAGCCCATGTAATTCGCCACTTTGTTCGTATCGATAAACAGTGCCAAATTCGGCAAATCGTTTCGGCAAATCTTTATACGACCATGGTTTACTCTTGTATATCTCACAGTGGTGCGGACAATTCATGGGTTTTAACATGAACTCTTCACCTTCGTTCGGAGTTTTTATAGTCTGAAAACTGTCCTCCCCATACTTGGCAAAATGTCCCGAGGTAACATATAATTCCTTCTGACCAATATGCGGTGAAACGACCATTTCGTAACCCGCTTTCTTTTGCGCTTTTTTCAGAAAAGACTCAAGTCGCTCCCGTAAAGCAGCTCCTTTAGGTAGCCATAATGGCAATCCCTGTCCTACTTTTGCAGAGAAGGTAAACAATTCTAACTCTTTCCCCAACTTTCTGTGGTCTCTTTTTTTGGCTTCTTCTAATAATTCCAGGTATTCGGTCAAGTCTTTTTGCTTCGGAAAACTAATCCCATAAATACGCGTAAGCTGTTTGTTGTTTTCATCACCACGCCAGTAGGCTCCGGCAATACTCATTAGTTTAACTGCCTTGACGATACCGGTATGCGGAATGTGTCCACCCCGGCAGAGATCGGTAAAAGTAGCGTGATCACAAAAGGTGATAGTGCCATCTTCCAGATTCTCAATAAGCTCAACCTTGTATTCGTTTCCTTGCTTTTTATAGTACTCAAGTGCTTCGGCTTTGGTTGCCTCCCGCATGGAAAATTCGAATTTCCCTCGGGCAATTTCCAGCATCTTTTTTTCAATGGCTGGCAGGTCTTTTTCAGAAATCATTTCAGCACCAAAATCTACATCGTAATAAAAGCCATTTTCTATAGCCGGGCCAATGGTTAATTTGATACCCGGGAATAATTCCTCCAATGCCTGTGCCAAGATATGTGCAGAAGAATGCCAGAACGCCTTTTTACCCTCATCGTTATTCCAGGTATACAACACCAGACTGCCATCGGTTGTTAATGGCGTTGAAGTTTCCACCGTTTCCGAATTATACGAAGCCGAAATCACGTTTCTTGCGAAGCCTTCACTAATGCTTTTTGCCACATCCATAGGTGTGACTCCGGCATCAAATTGCTTTACACTTCCATCTGGTAAGCTAATCGAGATCATAGATTATTTTTTAGAACTGCCATTTCCGGCAAGCAGGTGCAAAGATACTACGACTTTCTGCGTTTTACAATATGGAAGGCGGGGATTATATTTCTTTTTTGAATAGGGGCGCTCCCTCCAATGCTGCAGTAACATTCATCAAGTTTATTGGTATTTTGGACGGCAGCACTGGACGGCGGGCTTTCGCTTCTCGCTTCCCAATTTAGCATTGGGAGAGCTCATACAAAATGCGCTCAATCCCTAGCGCAAAAAAATAGTATATATATAAAGGTATAATAGATGACAGCATTATTTTTATTGTTAAGTATGAGCATTTCAAAGACTTAGTATAATGAAGGAAAATAACTTCAAAAAAAGAATTGATTTAGCTTGTGGAAGTGGAAAACCAGCGTATCTTTGCAGCCGCTTTGGAGGACAAATAAGGTTTTGAAAAAGCAGTAAATAAAACGATCTGAAATTTTTCTTGAAATAATTTTTAAAAACTATTGCAGGTTAAAAAAAGGTTGTATATTTGCACCCGCTAAAACGATGAGTGACTATAAAACATGATTCGTGAAGGTGAGAAAAGAATACGAAATAAGTTCATTGGAATATTGAAATTGACAGCGTATGGATTACAAATGGAAACGTTTGTGATCTATATTGAAACTAAACTAAGATAAGAATTCTTGAGATTTTTTTGAGGTAGAGCTTTTCGGTTAATCGTATATA
>NZ_JAIOHK010000004.1 GCF_019913785.1 Altibacter sp. | reverse complement strand
TATATACGATTAACCGAAAAGCTCTACCTCAAAAAAATCTCAAGAATTCTTATCTTAGTTTAGTTTCAATATAGATCACAAACGTTTCCATTTGTAATCCATACGCTGTCAATTTCAATATTCCAATGAACTTATTTCGTACTCTTTTCTCACCTTCACGAATCATGTTTTATAGTCACTCATCGTTTTAGCGGGTGCAAATATACAATCGTTTTTTTCGTTACACCAAATCAAAACAACTATTTTTTAAATCTTTTTTATTAACAATAATTAATGACCTGAAATCGACCTAATTACCGTAAAAAAAAGTTGCAAAATTTTGTGTTAGGGATTGATGCGGCATCCCCTACTTTGCCAAAGCAATGTAGGGATAGAGCGGAAAGCCCGGCTTTACTTTGTGCGAAACAAAGGAAAGCAACACCCAAAAACAAAAAGAGCGAACTACTAATATAAAGGAAATCAAAATACTGCGCAAATGATAAAGCAATTTACTTATTAACAGTTTTCTTGTTCCAATAGACGGTGAGTTCTAAATAATCTATGGGGAATGCCGGTTTCTGCCGTTCTAGAATTTTGGCCTGAAACGACCGCTCTAAAATATCTTCGATCAAATAGTCTTCCTTGATATCAAAGGGGTTGTATTCTTCCTTGATAGAAATATCGAAGACATTTGCCGTGGTGTTATACCAAAAGGCACGCCAACCGGTACGGAGCTCCTTGACCAAGGCAAAAGCCGTTCGCCCTGTTTGGCGATGTATGAGCTTTACCAGTATCTGGCCTTCGGTACGGGTTAATTTTTTAAGCTCTGCCGAAAATTCTTCCTCTATATACTTCTGTATTCGTCTGGTATATTTCTTACGTTCCCGCCTTTTCTCGATCGTTTTTAATCGTTCGGTCATGGTGGTCAAGCGTTCGGAAGCTAATTTGGCATACGGATAGACCTTTCGGGTCTTACGCCTTAATATAAGATAGCGCCTTCGGTCTTCCTTCGAGTTGAACTCCAGCTTGTTCAGCAGAATCACCTCGTCCAGATCGATCGCCTCTCTCGCAATGGTGTCGCCTTCAATAATATAGTATAAGACCTCGGTTGTATCATTATTTTGTTCGGTATAATCCTTTCCCGTTTGAGCGGTCATACCTATTGCGCAAAGCAACAAACAAATATATAGGGCTATTGATATTCTCATTCTCATAGTTCAAGTTCTTTTATAACTAAAACCGTTCCAAAAATAAACATTTTGCAAGGCTTACTTTACAATAAATTGCTAATTTTGGAATTCTATAAAAAAACACCCTATGGCATCCATCCTAACAAAGAAATCACTTAACTTTTTAAAGAATTATTTGAACAACGCCGCCCCCACAGGTTATGAGTGGGATGGCCAAAAATTATGGATGGATTATTTAAGTCCGTATGTGGATGAGTTTTTCACAGACACCTATGGTACCGCTGTTGGAGTTATCAATCCGAAGGCAAGCTATAAGGTAGTGATCGAAGGACATGCCGATGAAATTTCCTGGTATGTCAATTATATAAGTGACAACGGATTGCTATACGTGATCCGAAATGGTGGTAGTGATCATCAAATTGCACCTTCCAAGATCGTAAATATTCATACCAAAAAAGGCATTATAAAAGGAGTGTTCGGTTGGCCGGCAATTCACACGCGCAATAAGGCGAAGGAAGAGGCCCCGAAACCGGACAACATTTTTATTGATGTAGGTGCCAAGGATAAGGAAGAAGTAGAAAAAATGGGTATCCATGTGGGATGTGTCATTACGTATCCGGATGAATTTCACATTCTTAATAAAGACAAATTCGTCTGTCGTGCCTTGGACAATCGTATGGGTGGATTTATGATCGCTGAAGTCGCCAGATTACTTCATGAAAACAAAAAGAAATTACCCTTTGGATTGTATATAACCAATTCGGTACAAGAAGAAATTGGTTTGCGTGGGGCCGAAATGATCGCAGAACGCATCAAACCCAATGTTGCCATAGTAACCGATGTGACCCACGACACTACTACACCTATGATCGATAAGAAAAAACAGGGGCACGCCGAAATTGGAGCCGGACCCGTTATTGCCTATGCACCTGCTGTACAGCAAAAACTTAGGGAATTGATCGTTACCGCGGCCGAAAAGAAGAAGATTCCGTTTCAGCGGGCTGCCTTATCAAGGGCGACCGGAACCGACACCGATGCCTTTGCTTACAGCAATTGCGGTGTGGCAAGTGCCTTGATCTCACTTCCGCTGCGGTATATGCACACCACAGTTGAAATGGTACATCAGGAGGATGTTGAAAATGTTATCAAATTAATTTACGAATCCTTATTGACCATCAAAAAAGATCAGTCGTTTAGTTATTTTGAATAACTGTGTTCATAAACAATAAATTGAAGGGGCTACCAAACGGTAGCCTTTTTTTATCTTAGCAGCAAAACATCCCCTGCGTGCTGTTCAATTCGTTTGATTTTGGATTTTTTCTCGTGATTGTCTACTTCGCGTATTGGGGTATTGGCACCAAAAGACGAAAAGCACAGAACCTGCTTTTGTTGGTGGCGAGCTATGTGTTCTATGGGTCGTGGGATTGGCGCTTTCTATTTTTATTAATGGCAAGTTCTCTGGTTGATTATGTCGCCGGACGTATATTGGAGCGGAGTGAGAAAGTATCCCTGCGCAAGCTTATATTGTGGACGAGCATTTTTTGGAACCTAGGCGTTTTAGTCATATTTAAGTACTTCAATTTTTTTATCAGCAGCTTTTACGAATTGTTCTCCATCGAAAACACACAGCAAACCTATACATTTTGGAATGTGATTATCCCACTAGGGTTGAGTTTCTATACCTTCCAAACCATGAGCTATACAATTGATGTATACCGAAAAAAGATCCGGCCCACTTATAATTTGCTGGAATTTTTATGTTATGTCAGTTTCTTTCCACAACTGGTCGCAGGTCCTATTGAACGTGCTAATAAGTTATTGCCGCAATTTGAAAAGGAGCGAAGTTTTAATTTGCAGCGCACCAAGGAAGGCCTGCGCCAAATTCTATGGGGCCTGTTTAAAAAGATATTGGTCGCAGACAAACTAGGCCTTGCCGTTACCATGGTTTTCAGCAATCCGGAAGGCTATGGTGCTTTAATGCTTATTTTTGCGGCAGTATTATTCTGCTTTCAGGTATATTGTGATTTTTCGGGCTATACCGATATTGCCATTGGTACCGCGAAGCTCTTCGGATTTAGTCTTAGTAAGAACTTTGACCTGCCTTATTTATCGAAAAGTATTAGTGAGCTTTGGCAACGATGGCATATTACCCTTACCAACTGGTTCACCGATTATGTCTATGCTCCCATTGTGAAAAGTGTAACTCCGGTTACCGCATCGATGCGGGTAATCGGGGTGCTGCTCACTTTGTTTTTAATAGGACTCTGGCACGGCGCCAATTGGACGTTTGTGGTATTTGGTATTTTCAACGGAATCGTAATCGTTGTCGAACGAGCACCATTATTTAAACAAAAGGGAACACTGCTCAAAGGTTTGCAAAGGATTCCGCGGGTGCTTTCATTGGCGTATGTGTTTGTTATGTTTACCATCTCGGGTATTTTATTTCGTGCCGAAAACATTTCGGAGGCCTGGCTCATTCTCAAACGAATTTTTACCATAACGCCAGATGTTGCCATATCCAGCTTGATAGGTATAAAGCTACTCTATCTCCTGGCACTGCTTATTGCCGAGATGGCCACCCGAAAGTGGGAATTTCCGCTTCAAAAATTAGAGATTCGCATACCCAAACCTATTCGTTGGGCCATTTACTACCTGCTAATTATACTATTAATTCGCTATGCCGAACCCAAAGAGGCATTTATTTATTTTCAGTTTTAATGCCAAAGAAATTTATAACATACCTGCTCCTATTTTTTATTCCGGTGGTATTGGGATATGCCGTGATGGAATACCTTACACTTAATCTTCCCTCGGGATATAAAAAGAACAGTGCCTTATTAAAAGCGAAAGCAGAAACGATCGAAGTCTTGGTATTGGGGTCTTCCCAAATGAAAGATGCTGTCAATGCCGCCTTGCTGAAACAGCCCGCTATTAATCTGGCGTCTGGGGATCAACATCACAATACCGATTTTAAACTTTTACAAGGTGTACTTCCGAAACTCCCTAACTTAAAAACCGTTGTACTGGAAGTGTCCTATAGCCACTTTGAGTTACCACATAATTCAAAGGACTTCTGGAAGCATCCAGTTTATTTAAAGTATTACGGTGTAAATTGTTTTGAACGAAATACCTATTTCAAAGACCGATTGATCTATCTATCATTACCGCCTTTTTATTCAGAAAAAATATACGACCATTATATTGAAAGGAAAGACCCGGCCGGTTTTAATTCCTTCGGATTTGATACTTTAAACTATTCAGGACTGTTTATGAATTTGAAGTATAACGAAGACGAAATAGCCAAAAAGCGTTTTAAAATAAATCTGACGCCTCAGCCCGAAATCTTTGCCACAAATACAAGCCTCTTTTTTGATTTCCTCGATTATTTGAAGGAAAGGGATCTAAAAGTGATTATTTGTACAGCTCCCATGTATAAAAGTTATCTGCCGGTGCGTGTCCCGGAAATCTTAGCGCGACGGGATAGTATCTTGCAACTAGTTTCTAATAAATATTCAAATATTGAATTCCTGCTATATGAGGAAGACACCCTAGGTTTTAAGGTAAAGGACTATTGGAATCAAAGTCATTTGAATCCGGATGGAGCACAAAAATTTACACAATTACTTCAGAAAAAATTGGACAGTCTTAATTAGATTTTTTCAGCTTGGCGAAATAGATCTTTGCCTCCTTCACTACCCTTGGCGCCAATAAAACGGTTGCCGTCATTGTGGGTATGGCCATAAAAGCGAAGAAGGTATCAATTAGATTTACCATCAAACTTAATGATGTAGTAGCCCCTAACAATATACTGGCGATATAAAAATAGTTATAAATAGATTTGTTCTTGGCACCAAATAGAAACGACATACATTTTGTACCGTAATAGGAATAGGAAAACAGCGAAGAAATACTAAATACGGCAATACATAACAAAAGTGCATATTTTCCATAACCCGGAATGGCTTCCATAAAGGCATTTGCCGTAAGCGTAACACCATTGGCATCACTAGACTGCCAAACGCCAGTCACCAAAATGGCCAAGGCCGTTAAGGTACAGATCACCAAGGTATCTATTGCCGGTCCCAACATGGCCACCAAGCCCTCCCGAATGGGCTCATTGGTCTTAGCAGCTCCGTGTGCCATAGGAGCTGTACCAATTCCCGCCTCATTAGAAAAGGCACCTCTGCGTATCCCTAAAAGTATCAGGCCTCCCAAAATACCTCCCAAAAAGGCATCTCCTTCGTAAAAAGAGGCCGAAAAGGCATCGGTGAAGATTAGTGCAAAATATTTTGGAACCACATCAATATGTACTCCTAAAATAAAAAGCACCATGATAAAGTAGAGCACTACCATCCCCGGCACCAACTTAGATGCCGTCTTGCTAATTCTGGACAGGCCGCCTAAAATAACAATTGCTGTAATGGTTGCCAATACCAACCCAACGACCAAATTACTCATGAGTCCGGTATAGAGTCCCGCCGGTTTCAATAAAATATCATTGATGGCCTGCGTTAACTGATTCACATTAAAGACAGGCAAAGCCCCAATCAGACCTGAAATACTAAAAAAGACTGCCAAAGGCTTCCAGTGCTTGCCCAGGCCCTCCATAATAAAATACATAGGACCTCCCTGTATATCACCGTTACTGTCCTTTCCTCTAAATAATACGGCCAAGGTCGCTGTAAAGAACTTTGTAGACATCCCAATCACCGCACTTACCCACATCCAGAATACTGCTCCCGGGCCACCAATATAAATAGCCAGTGCCACCCCCGAAATATTTCCCATACCGATAGTAGCAGAAAGCGCCGTAGTAAGCGCCTGAAAATGAGTAATCTCACCTGCATCGGTCTCTTTATCATATTTCCCTCTTAGCACTGCAACGGCGTGCCCCAAATAGCGAAAGGGTAAAAAGCGAATCTTGAAAACTAAATAAAGCCCCCCTCCAATAAGAATAATCAATAAGGGCAAGCCCCAAGCGGCGGAGGCCAACTGTGCGATAAACTCGTCTATGATTTTCAACGCTTTGAATCCTTTAAGGGACGAAAATAATGTTTAAATTTTTAAAATCACCACAGAAATTGTTACTTGCATCGCTAAATGGAAAAAAAAGTAGTTTATTTTATCCTTTTATTCAGTTGTTGTCTATTTGCACAACAACCCGAATCGAGTGGTACGTCGCGACCTCTTGTAATTACGCCGGAGTTCATGATGGGCTTTACGCCCGAGTCCAACTCCAACTTCCCCGATCGCAATTTTCAAACACAGTTAGGTGTTAGTCTAGGATGGGAACAACACACAAATCCTCAGGAATGGGCACAACGATTAAAAGGTCTCAGAACCGGGATCAATTTTGGCTATACCGATTTTGGCAACAAAGACAGCTTGGGAGGCTCGTTCACACTCTTGCCCTTTATGGAGTTTAATGCCTTCAGAAAGAAAAATTTAAAAGTACAGATAGGGACCGGAATGTCATACTTTACAAAAAAGTATGATTCTCTGACCAATTATAACAACCAGGCTGTTTCGACCGATCTCAACTGGGCCTTTCGGGTGTTTATGCATTATAACTTCCTTAAGACCGAAAAAATCGATTGGCGAATCGGACTCGGTTATTTTCATCATTCAAACGGTCATACAAAATTACCAAACCAAGGTTACAACTCATTCTTACTAAATGTTTCGGCCGATTTAAAAAATGTCTCCGCGCGTGAGTTAGGCTCGAAAGCAATTGCAAGACACAATTTCAATCGAAGTACTTACGACTATTTCTCCTTGCGAACGGGATATGGAAACAATGTCTTGGCGCTGGTTTTCAATGATAAAAAGGCGGTGTACACCGTATCGGCCGAATACGGCAAGGTGTTTAACAATAATTTTAAATTAGGCCTTGGCTTGTATTACCGATTCTATGAACACTATTACGATTATATACAAGGAAATTATTCATTGGTACAAGACGGTAGAGAATTCGAACGTTACAAGGAGCACCCCTCCTGGAATGCCTCAAATATAGGATTATTACTCAATGGCGAATTTTTACTGAATCATATTGGGATCGACATGCAGCTTGGTGTGAACTTCCACAAACCCGGTTATAAAATCGATTGGCGTATCAACCAAGGATGGGACAACACCCCAATTGATATTTCAGAAACCTGGCAATTGGGAGAATTCGATTCCAAGTTCAAATTAAAGAATGCGATTTCCTCACGACTCGGACTCAAATACTACCTATTAGGCACCCACAAGGCTCCCGCTCATAATCTCTATGCCGGGATTCATATAAATGCCAACCTGGGTCAGGCAGATTTTACCGAGCTCAGTCTAGGCTACGTGTATAGCTTTAATTTTAAAGAGAAGTAATAACTAGGCGGAAAGGTAGTTCAGTACATTTTGTTCTATACGCTCCAAAATATTCGAAACATCTGCTTTTACGAAGGTTTCTCCGGTAATGTTTTCGTACAATTCAATATAACGTTCCGATACCGTTTCAATATACGCATCACTCATAAAGGGTACTTGCTGCCCCTCCAATCCTTGAAAACCATTCTGAATTAGCCACTGTCGTACAAATTCCTTGGAGAGTTGTTTCTGCGCTTCTCCCCTTGCCTGTCTTTCAGAATAGCCTTCGGCATAGAAATAACGCGAAGAATCGGGGGTATGGATCTCATCTATCAACACAATTTTCCCGTCCTTTGTTTTACCGAATTCGTATTTCGTATCGACAAGGATCAAGTTTCTTTTGGCTGCAATTTCGGTACCTCGCTGAAATAATTTCCGAGTATAGTCCTCCAACTGAAGGTAATCTACTTCCGAAACAATCCCCCTTTTTAAAATATCTTCCCGGGAGATATCTTCGTCGTGATCACCAGCCTCCGCCTTGGTAGCCGGAGTGATTATGGGTTGGGGAAATTTATCGTTTTCTATCATTCCCTCAGGCATGGCAACGCCGCAAAGCATTCGTTTCCCGGCTTTGTATTCGCGAGCGGCATGACCACTCAAATATCCACGTATGACCATTTCCACCTTAAAGGGTTCACAGGCCTCGCCAATAGCCACATTGGGGTCGGGAGTAGCGTGCAGCCAATTGGGTACAATATCCTGGGTATCGCGCATCATCTTGGTGGCGATCTGATTCAGGATTTGTCCTTTATACGGAATTCCTTTCGGCATCACCACATCAAAAGCACTCAGCCTGTCCGTTGCGATCATAACCAACACATCATTTTTCAGGGTATACACCTCACGAACCTTTCCATGATATACGCTTTTCTGTCCGGGAAATGTAAAGTTGGTTGCTGTAATGGTAGTACTCATGCTTAGTCAATATTCTCAATGTTCTTATAGGCAGCGATCACTTCTTTCACCAAGCGGTGACGGATCACATCTTTATCGTCCAGGTAAATCATACCAACCCCATTTACATCTTTCAACACCAACAAGGCTTCTTTTAGTCCCGAAATGACCCGTCGTGGTAGATCGATCTGTCCGGGATCGCCGGTGATCATGAATTTGGCATTTTTACCCATACGAGTCAAGAACATCTTCATTTGCGCATGTGTGGTATTTTGAGCTTCGTCAAGGATCACAAAGGCATTGTCCAAGGTACGCCCACGCATAAACGCCAAGGGTGCGATTTGGATGGTTCCGTTTTCAATATAAGATTCTAATTTTTCGAATGGAATCATGTCTCGAAGGGCGTCGTACAGCGGCTGCATATACGGATCCAGCTTTTCTTTCAAGTCACCCGGAAGAAAACCCAGATTTTCCCCTGCTTCTACTGCAGGCCGCGTTAGTATGATTCGTTTTACTTGTTTCTCTTTGAGGGCTTTCACCGCTAGGGCAACACCGGTATAGGTTTTTCCGGTTCCGGCGGGTCCTACTGCAAACACCATATCGTTTTTCTGCATTTTCTCTACCAGCTTACGCTGATTGGCCGTTTGTGCCTTGACCAATTTGCCATTAACGCCATGCACCAAAACATCGCCACTACTCGCCGAGGTTTCATAATCGTCCTTACTGCGACTGAGTAAGACCCGTTCAATTACATTTTCGTCAATTTTATTATAGGTGCCAAAGTGTTCCAGTAACATTGAAATACGTCTGTCGAATTCTTCCAAAACCTCCTCGTCGCCGTAGGCCTTAATTTTACTGCCACGTGCTACTAATTTTAATTTGGGAAAGTATTTTTTAAGAAGATCAATATTGGCATTCTGAAGGCCGAAAAACTCTCGGGGGCTAATATCAGTTAATTCGATAATAAGTTCGTTCAAAAGCGGGAAAATTAAATTTATGAATACAATGTGAAAAATTGTTTTGCTACTCACAAAAGTAACCTATTTTTGTGGTAGTTTCACGAACAAAATATCAACAATTCATCTATGCCCATCATAACGCTTACAACCGATTTTGGAGAGAAAGATCACTTTGCAGGCGCGGTAAAAGGGGCTATTTATACCGAATTGGAAACAGTGCGGATTGTTGATATCTCACATTCGGTTTCTCCCTTTCATATTACGGAGGCGGCTTATATCATTCAGAATGCCTACAAAAGCTTTCCCGATGGTAGTATTCACATTATTGGTATCGATAGTGAGTTAAATCCTGAAAACAAACATATTGCGGTATTTCTTGACGGACATTATTTTATTTGTGCCAACAATGGCATTATTTCGATGTTGGCTTCGGAAATCAAACCGGAAAAAATTGTAGAAATCAATATTCACGATCGGGTAAACAGTAATTTTCCCGTACTCGATGTTTTTGTAAAAGTGGCTTGCCATATTGCTCGCGGAGGTACCTTAGAGGTTATTGGCAAAACTATTTCAGAAATAAAAGAACTCACGGGTATTCGTCCGGTGGTGAATCTGGAATCGAACCAGATCATTGGAAATATTATTTATATTGACAACTATGGAAATGTGATCTGCAATATTACGCGCTCCTTGTTTGAGGAGATTAGCAAGGGCCGAAACTTTAAGATCACTGCAAGAACAGCTACTTTTTCACAGGTGCATGATAATTATAGCGATGCGATAAATTTTGACCTACCCGCCGAAAAACGAGAAGAAGACGGTAAGAAACTAGCGCTTTGGAATTCATCCAATTATTTAGAACTTGCCATTTATAAAAGTAACCCGAGTACTGTGGGTAGTGCTTCTACCTTATTCGGACTCGCTTACCGTGATAGTGTTACCGTAAATTTTGAATAGTATGTTTACAAGAATTGTAAAAATGGAATTTAAACCCGAGCAGGTGCCTCCCTTTTTGGCTAATTTTGAAAGCGTCAAAGAAAAGATCCGTCGGTTTCCGGGTTGTAAGTTTTTAGAATTGTACGGTGATAAACAAGATGCTACCCGCTTTTTTACATACAGCAAATGGGAATCTGAAAGTGATCTCGAAGCATATCGAACGAGCGAGCTTTTTATAGAGGTTTGGACAACAACCAAACCCATGTTTCGTTCTAAAGCACAAGCCTGGAGCGTGGATACGCTCCATTCGTTAACCTAAAAGCCGCTATGATAGCAATCGTTAAAAGAGAAATAAATTCGTTTTTTTCAGGGCCGATAGGATATTTGGTTATTGCTGTATTCCTTGTGATAAACGGGCTATTCCTTTGGGTCTTTGGAGGAAATTACAATATCCTCGACGCGGGCTTTGCCGATCTTGCTGCCTTTTTTGAATTAGCCCCTTGGGTGTTGCTTTTCCTTATTCCTGCTGTAACCATGCGCTCTTTTAGCGATGAGATGAAAATGGGCACCTTAGAGTTATTATTGACAAAACCCATCTCACTTCGAAACATCGTTCTTGGAAAATATATGGGTGCAGTCGTTTTGATACTCATTGCGCTACTGCCCACGCTTTTGTACGTGTTAACGATTTCAAAACTGGGAAATCCACCCGGAAATTGGGACATTGGGAGTACACTGGGTTCCTATATCGGATTATTATTTTTGGTGTTCTCCTATGCGGCTGTAGGTGTATTTGCCTCCACCCTTTCGCAAAACCAGATCGTCGCATTTATCATAGCGGTATTTCTGTGTTTTAGTTTGTATTACGGATTTGAAGGTTTGTCAACCTTGGTTTCTGAATTTCCTATCGAGCGCTTAGGGATGAAGGCACATTTCGACAGTGTTTCACGTGGTGTATTGGATTCACGAGACTTGATCTATTTTATGAGTGTGACAGTATTTTTTGTAGTATTAACTGTTTTAAAACTTCAGAAAAAACGTTGAGTTTATCAAAAAAACATAACACACAATTTGTAGCTCTTATAGTCGGGCTCATTGTATTGAATGTGCTTGGCAGCTACGTATACAAGCGTTTTGACCTTACGCAGGATAAACGCTATACGCTTTCTGAAGCGGCCAAAGAAACTATTGCAACGGTCGATTCGCCCATATTAATAGATGTCTTTTTAGAGGGTAATTTTCCTCCTGAATTTAGACGCCTACAAGTGGAGACCAAACAGTTATTGGAAGAATTTTCGGCCTACAATCCGAATATCAAGTACGAATTCCTGAATCCCTTGGAGGGTGAAGAAAATACCGAGGCCATTCAGCAACAATTGGCAAATTTCGGCCTAACCGCCGCACAGGTAGAAGTAAAGGAAAGCGGTAAGATAAGCACCGAATTGGTC
Source organism: Altibacter sp. (assembly GCF_019913785.1). Classification (GTDB taxonomy): domain Bacteria; phylum Bacteroidota; class Bacteroidia; order Flavobacteriales; family Flavobacteriaceae; genus Altibacter. Next base: position 11,384 of record NZ_JAIOHK010000004.1, on the reverse strand, counting down.
TACCCCTGGGCGCTTGCCTATTACAACGAGAAAACAGTAAAGATACCATTGCTCAAAAATCAGTTGGGAACCACTTCCGAAGAACGTATAAACAACTCCGTCCAAAACTTAGAATACGCCTTTGCAGATGGGTTTAATAAATTGGTGCATCCTAAAAAACGCAAGGTTGCCGTATTGAAAGGCAATGGAGAATTGGATGACAGGTATATAGCCGATTTCTTTGCGACGCTTCGGGATTACTACTTTATTGCTCCTTTTACCTTAGATTCGGTAGCGGCTAATCCGAAAAAGACGCTGGAACAATTGATGACATTCGATCTCATCGTTGTTGCCCGGCCTACCGAAGCCTTTACTGATTCGGAAAAATATATTTTGGATCAGTTTACCATGAACGGCGGCGCATCGCTTTGGCTAGTCGATGCTACCGAAATGCAGCAGGATTCCATTTCGGGCAAGTCCTTCGTCTTTGGAAAAGACCTCAATCTAAATGATTTCTTCTTTAAATATGGTGTCCGAATTAATTCAAACTTGGTCAAAGATGTCTATTCTGCGCCTATTGTCTTGGCGACAGGCAATGAGAACGATGCCCAATTTAATCGATATCCGTGGTTTTATAATCCGCTAAGCGCCAGTGGGAATCCGCATCCTATTGTCACCAATATTGAAGCCGTGAAGTTCGAATACGCCAGTGGTATTGATACCTTGGCTAATTCGGTTTCCAAAACGGTATTGCTCAGCTCCTCTCCCATAAGCAAATTGGTGGGACTACCTGTTGAAATTGATTTTGATACCGAAATCCCGAAAAACCTTCAAATTGTAAATGAAGGGCCTAATCCCACCGAATTTACTGCCGGTGAAACGCCGCTGGCTGTGTTATTGGAAGGCGAATTTCCTTCGGTATTTACCAATAGGATAAAGCCGTTTTCTCTAGAGAATGACCGAAGCAAAAGCCGAGCGACAAAAATGGTGGTGATTAGTGACGGAAATATTATTGTGAATCAGTTAGATCGCAATCGTCCCTTGGAATTGGGCTTCGACAAAATGACCAATGCCATGTATGGAAACAAGGAATTCTTGCTGAATACGGTGAATTATTTGTTGGACGACAGCGGACTTATAAACATTCGAACCAAGGAAATTGCCGTCCCCTTTCTCGATCCGCAAAAAACCGTTGAGCAGCGTACCCAATGGCAGCTCGTTAACCTCTTGTTACCATTGGTCTTATTAGCAGTTTTTGGGATGGTGTACCTATACTTCAGAAAGCGTAAATACGCCTCCTAAATGTTAATAAGTTAGTTTTCATTCTCGTGCCAATTGAAATATATTTGTAGTTGGGCTGTATGTAGTCGCAGTAGAGAGATAAGTCAATTATTATAAAAGAGATTCAATGAAATTCATCGTATCGAGTTCGTATTTATTAAAACAATTACAAGTACTAGGGGGCATTATTAACAATAATAATACACTTCCTATTTTAGATAATTTTTTATTCAATTTGAATAAAAACACACTCCATGTTTCGGCCTCCGATTTAGAAACAACTATCTCGTCAAAGTTGGATGTAGAGAGTAGTGAAAAAGGCAGTGTCTGTATACCGGCCCGTCTGCTGTTGGATACCTTGAAAACTTTTCCGGAGCAGCCACTTACTTTTACCATAGAAGAAAACAATACGGTTGAAATTAGTTCGAACCATGGGAAATATGCCCTGGCTTACGCCAATGGTGAAGAATTCCCCACTGCGGTCGAATTAAAAGATCCAAGTTCAACGGTATTGCAAGGGGACATTTTGGCCACTGCAATAAGCAAGACTATCTTCGCCAGCGGCAATGATGATCTTCGACCGGTAATGAGCGGCGTCTTTTTTCAGTTTTCTACCGAAGGTTTGACTTTTGTGGCCACCGATGCACACAAATTGGTAAAATATACACGTGAGGATGTTTCGGCATCCCAGACCGCCGAATTCATTATGCCGAAAAAACCGTTGAATTTACTAAAAGGAATTTTGGCCGGTAGTGAAGATTCGGTTACGATCGAATACAATGAGAGCAATGCGAAGTTCACCTTTGATGGGACTGAAATGATCTGCCGCTTGATCGATGGGAAATACCCGAACTACGAAGCAGTTATTCCGAAGGAAAACCCAAATAAGTTGAGTATTGATCGAAATCAATTTTTGAACAGTGTGCGACGTGTATCGATCTTTTCGAATAAGACGACGCATCAAATCCGTCTAAAGATTGCGGGAGCCGAATTGAATATTTCGGCCGAAGATATTGATTACAGCAACAAGGCCGAAGAGCGCCTTACCTGTGATTATCAGGGAGACGATATGCAAATTGGCTTTAACTCACGCTTCCTTACCGAAATGCTCAACAACCTCACCAGTGATGAAGTTTCTTTGGAAATGAGTTTACCGAACAGAGCCGGAATCTTAACCCCAATTGATGGTTTAGATAAAGGCGAACAGGTAACCATGTTGGTGATGCCGGTAATGCTGAATAACTAGCTATTCCTTACTCACTTAAAACATAAACCGCCTTTTGGCGGTTTTTTTCTTAGAAGGGATCTGTCTCGCGTTCTCGTGCCCGCTGCCACAATTCGATAAATGGTAATCTTGGTTTTGAACATACATATACGTTCGTTCCATATTCTCTTGCGTTTACATTGCTAATTTGTCCCGCGACCTCTATTTTTTCAAAAGCGGCACCCACATCGTCTCCCATTTCATCATTTATATAAATCATATATTCGATAGGCGGTTCAAATTGATCCGGTACCCAATAGAAAAAGCTTTCGTGAAAACTAAGGGGTTCGGGGAGGCCATATTTTTTTCCTATGACGGCAATGGCTCCTGCCTGACCGTAATTTTCAGCAAATATAACAGCCTTGTCTTTTTCAGGAATTGCTTGATAGGCCTTACTAGTGATTAAGGTAAGTTCTTCCCACCCTAATTGATCGGCATAATCTTGGGGCAAAGAATGTACCGTGCCGTCTTCAAATCGGCGACCGATTTCTAGTCCGTATTTGGATTCTAATTCCTGAAAATAGCGTACCAAACCAGCTTCAGAATATATTGGCAATCCCATGGGAAGTGCCGGAAGCGTTATCAGTACAACAAAGGTGGGAACTATTATTCTGACTAGCTTGTTGGAGGTATACTTTTCAATCGATACACTTCCGGCCGCAATTAGCACGGGAAAAATACCTATGGTATAATAGCTTTTACCCTGCAGCAAAAACAGCACTAATAAAACCATTGCCGAAGTGATGGCTAAATAGCGATACTGTTTTTTCCGAAGTAAAGAAATAAATCCAATTAGGACCAGAAAACACACCGAAAAGGTCATTAGTAGTTGATCCATAATAAATCCAACTCGGTCCACATAGACCAGCTGATTATCATGGAGTGCCTGCATATGACCAATAACCGGAAGGTCGTTTGCAATTTGCCAAATGAGATTGGGCAACAGGATAAGAATGGCAATACCCAATCCGCCGTAAAGCGCTTTTCTTTTAAAAATACTTCGTTGTGCGGAAATCGCAAATGAAAATAACAATGCAAGTATAAGTAGCGCTATTAGATATTTGTTGAGCAATGCAATTCCTGAAACAATTCCTAACAACAACAAATATTTCTTGTCCTGTGAGTTCACATAACGCAGGGTATAAAAGAGCAGCAGCGTCCATAGGAATAAATCGATAGGTACCGGTTGAAACAGATGAAATGCCCGAAGCCCTACCGGCATGCAAACAATGGCGATCGCCGTTAGAATTTGGGCATAGGTTCCACCGCCCAATTCTTTGGTGATTCTTGCTGCAACCACAACCAACGCGCCACTTAAAATTGCGGGAAACAGCTTTACGGCAAACAAGGAATACCCAAAGACCGAATGCATAAACCATGCTATCCACCCAATTAAAGGAGGCACCGTAGCATACCCAAAATCGGGATGATTGCCCAATGAAAAATAAAGCAGTTCATCGCGGTGGTATTCTAGATTAGCATGAAATAGCAGGTGAATAGCGAGGTTAAAAACCGCTATTCCAATAATCATAAAGTTCGTTTTGTTTAGATTCATAGCTGTCGATTAAAAAGGGAAACCTTTTAGCATGTACATGGTCAATTCAAAAGTATAGGTAATACCAATGCAAAAGGAGTAGATGTGACGAGTATCAAGGATTTGGGACAAATAACAAAGCAGGATTAAAGCGCTTGCATTCTCTTTTCGAAGACGGAGATCTTATTTCTGGAGACGGGTACCTTTTCGGGAAAATCTGTTCCACTCAACTGATAGCCCTGCGCATTACCTGCTACAGCGTTGATTTCATTTAGATTCACTAAATAGGAACGATGTGTTTTCAGAATTGCAGGATAGGAACCCAGTTGCGCTTCAAATTCTTTGATAGGAATTCGCTTTACTAACTTTTCGAAGGAGTCGTTCTTTTTCTGAAATATTTCTAAGTAGTTTCCTTCGGCTTTCGCAAAAAGAAAGCGCGATACATCCAATTCAAAATTATCTGCTTTTACCTGAGTTGTTATAAAAACGGAAGCATTGTCTTTAGTTGTTGCTGTCGAATTCCGTTTGTTGTTCCATGCAGTAGCCATGGACGAATTATGGCGGTAGAGCCTGTTCCAATTTAGAGGCACCAGGATACTAACGAATAAAATTCCGACTAAAAATGTATTCCGAATTTCTTCAAAAAAATAGCCCCATGACCAATTATTGGGATTGTCATATATAATATCTCTAATAAGGAATTGCCCAATGCCAACACATAAAAATGCTAAAACCAGTGCTAGCATTTCTTTCCCTACCGTCCACACATCTTCCATCTTTAAAATTAATCTAAGGACAATAAAAAAAAGTAGTAGCACTATGATTGGGGTAACCGAATGTATTATTGAAATCCAAAAGTAATTGAACTTGTGTTCCGGTGTGTATACATTAAAGGGTTGGAAAAAATAGTTAAAAATAAAAGACATCAGAAAAATAATAGCGGCTATGATCCATAGGGTATTTCCTTTCAGATAAAAAGGATACGGTTGTCGCAGCAGCATTGTTATATTTTCTAGTCGCATAGGAGTACTAAGCTACACAAATTTGCACCAAAACAAAAAACCCGCCAATGGACGGGTTTTCTTCTTTTTCATAGCTTATGATATAAATCGGATAGTCATAAACAAACTGGGAGACTCACCATTGCTCGCCCGTATGGCATTGACAATAGGGAGAATAAAACCTAATAAGCAGGCGCCTATCAAAGTAAGAATACCAAGGCCTAATAACAATATAGCAGGAATACTTATAATGATATAGAGTAACAAGCTAATTTGGAAATTGACGATGGCCTTTCCGTGTTCGTCCATACCCGCCACCTTGTCCTTGGTGGATAGCCAAATAATCAAGGGAACGATCAAACTTCCAAATCCGATCACATAGCCTAGTAATTGTGATAAATGTGCGATCACCAACAAGTTTTTATCGGTGCGTTTTTCGGTGTGATTTAAAACTTCCATTTTGATTGATTTTATTGATTATACTCTATAAGTAGTTTGCAATTTAAAAATGTTACAAAATTTTGGCTATGCGATAATTGTTTACTTTTGCAATCATGACCCACCAAGAAACTATAGTAGCCTTAGCCACCCCTGCGGGAGCTGGAGCCATTGCCGTTATCCGACTATCGGGAAAGGAGGCTATTACCATAGCTTCTGGGCTATTTCATTCCATTCACGCTAAGGAATTGGCAAAGCAAAAAACCCACACGGTGCATCTGGGACATATAAAAGACGGGGAACGCGTAATCGATGAAGTATTGGCGACTGTTTTTAAAAATCCGCATAGTTATACCGGAGAAGATGTGGTAGAGTTTTCCTGCCATGGAAGTCATTATATTCAACAAGAAATCATTCAATTATGCCTGCGAAACGGCTGCCGAATGGCTAGTCCGGGGGAATTCACCCTACGCGCCTTTTTAAATGGAAAGATGGATCTGAGTCAGGCAGAGGCCGTAGCCGACTTGATTGCCAGTGATTCGGAAGCATCCCACCAACTGGCAATACAGCAGATGCGAGGGGGTTTTTCGAATGAAATAAAAAGGCTTCGGGAGGAGTTGCTGAATTTCGCTTCGCTTATAGAATTGGAACTGGATTTCGCCGAAGAAGATGTAGAATTTGCCAATCGGGAAGAATTTCAGAAGCTAATATCTAAAATTACAAAGGTCCTAAAGCGATTAATTGATTCCTTCGCAACCGGAAACGTCTTAAAGAACGGTATTCCCGTAGCGATTGTAGGCGAACCCAATGTGGGGAAATCGACCTTATTAAACGCCTTGTTAAATGAGGAGCGCGCCATTGTAAGTGACATTGCGGGTACCACCCGTGATGCTATTGAAGATGAAATCACCATTGGCGGGATAGGTTTTCGCTTTATAGATACCGCCGGTATTCGTGAAACCACAGACACCATTGAAGGCTTGGGGATTCAAAGGACTTTTCAGAAAATGGAACAGGCGCAAGTGGTCATTTATCTTTTTGATGCTTCCGTTGTCAGACTGAGCCTGTCGAAGTCTGATGACAGCAAAAACGATACAGTTCGACAAGTTCAGCGTGACATTTCCATCTTAAAGCAGGATATTGAAAAAGTTAGGAATCAGTTTCCACAAAAATCTTTGGTGGTGCTAGCCAATAAAGTGGATATGCTTTCGGAGGAAGAAATTAACGAACTTGCCTCACAAATTGAAGGTCTTCATTTACTTTCAGCAAAAACCGGGCAAGGAGTGGATGCCTTAAAAAAGGTCTTGCTCGACTTTGTAAATACGGGAGCCTTGCGAAATAACGAAACCATTGTTACCAACTCCAGACATTACGATGCGCTCTTAAGAGCCTTAGAAGAGATCATAAAAGTGCAGGAAGGGATAGACAGTGGCCTCAGTGGTGACCTGCTTGCCATCGACATTCGACAAGCCTTGTATTATTTTGGTGAGATCACAGGTGAGATTACCAACGACGATCTGTTGGGCAATATCTTTGCGAATTTTTGTATCGGGAAGTAATAAATATTGGCTTCCTAGGCCCTTTTAGCACGCACCTTTATGTACCAGACATACCGCGAAATACGGTTTAAAGTTCTGTTAAATAAAACCGTACAAATCAAATTTTCCTATCTTTGTGAAACGCATGAAAGAACTATTCCATAAAATAATGTCTTTGTTCATGGCCTTTGTAGTCTTGTTCTCTACGATGTCATTTACTGTGGATATGCACTTTTGTGGAGATACCTTGGTCGATACTGCCATTTTCAAAGAAGCAAAATCTTGTGGCATGGAAATGAATAAGACCACCCCAACTTCAGATTGCTCCATTACTAAAAAGGATTGTTGTACGGATAAACAACTTATGGTTGATGGGCAAGACGAGTTAAAAATATCGGCGGATAAAATTTCATTTGACCAACAGGTATTTATTGCTTCTTTTTATTATACCTACAAAAACCTCTTTGAAGGACTAGAAGAAAAGGTTACCGCTTTTTCTGAATACCCCCCTCCTATTATAGTCAGGCAAATCTACAAGCTTGACGAGACCTATTTAATTTGATTTAAAACAATTATCTGCAATATCCTATTACACAATGTAATGTGGATGTTTTGTTGTATCCGGTGTGTTCATAACACCAATTTCTAATTGTTTAATAATCAATAGGTATGCTAAATAAAAGCATCAAATTTCTAATAGAGAATAAACTCGTTGCAGTTTTACTACTCCTCCTTTTTATGGGGTGGGGAACCGTAAATGCTCCTTTTAACTGGGATACCGGATTTTTGCCGACCAATCCTGTGGCAGTGGATGCCATCCCCGATATTGGCGAAAACCAGCAAATTGTATTTACCAAATGGGATGGACGGTCACCGCAAGACATTGAAGACCAAATAACCTATCCGCTGACCACTTCTTTATTGGGTATTCCGGGGGTGAAAACCATTCGCAGTTCTTCCATGTTTGGATTTTCCAGTATCTATATCATTTTTGAAGAAAATATTGAGTTCTATTGGAGTAGGAGTCGTATCCTCGAAAAATTAAATTCCTTACCCGCTGGGTTACTACCCGAAGGCGTTAATCCCGCATTGGGTCCGGACGCCACGGGACTCGGACAAATATTTTGGTATACCTTGGAAGGGCGTGATGAAGATGGTAATGTCACCGGTGGCTGGGACTTACATGAATTGCGTAGCATTCAAGATTACTATGTAAAATATGCCCTGTCTGCCGCCAATGGTGTGTCTGAAGTCGCCTCTATTGGAGGTTATGTTCAGGAATATCAAATTGATGTTAATCCCGAATTAATGCGTCAATACAATATTGGTTTAAACGACGTAGTAAAAGCAGTTAAGGAGAGCAATAGAGACATTGGAGCACAGACATTGGAGATTAATCAGGCGGAATATTTAGTCCGAGGTTTGGGCTATATAAAATCCATAGCCGATCTCGAGAATGCCAAGGTAACTTCGGAAGACTATACGGTTATCAAGATCAAGGATATAGGGAATGTATCCTTGGGTCCGGCAAGCCGCAGAGGGATATTGGACAAGGAAGGAGCCGAGGTGGTGGGAGCTGTTGTGGTAGCGAGATACGGAGCTAACCCCATGGAGGTTATCAACAACGTAAAAGAAAAAATAAACGAACTAAGCGCAGGTTTACCGTCAAAAAAACTAAGTGATGGACGCACTTCGCAAGTAACAATTGTTCCTTTTTATGACAGAACAGAACTTATTCAAGAAACCTTAGGTACCTTAAACGAAGCCTTAACCCTAGAAATCCTAATTACCATCCTAGTCATTCTTATCATGGTATTTAACCTAAGAGCTTCCATACTAATTTCCGGATTGTTGCCCGTGGCCGTTTTAATGGTTTTTATCGCCATGAAACTCTTTAATGTGGATGCCAATATCGTAGCCTTATCGGGTATCGCCATTGCGATTGGTACCATGGTCGATGTAGGAGTCATACTCTCCGAAAATATTATCAGGCACCTTGAAGAAAACAGCAAAAAACTACCGATAAACACGGTGGTTTATAATGCTACTGCCGAAGTTTCCGGCGCCATCGTAACGGCAGTTATGACGACGATCATAAGTTTTATTCCTGTATTTACCTTGATTGGAGCAGAAGGGAAATTATTCAGACCCTTGGCCTTTACCAAAACCTTTGCCTTAACGGCATCAATTATCGTAGCACTATTCTTAATCCCACCTTTTGCTGCATTTCTATTTCGAAAAAAGAGCATTAAAAAGAATTTCAGTTATACCATCCATATACTATTAATTGTAGCGGGTATTGCTGCCGTACTGTATGGGTATTGGATCGCGCTGGTACTCATAGCATTTGGAGTTATTGGATTGTTAAAATTACAAGAGCGCATACTTGAAAAACAATCCAACCTTTTACAAATTGGAATTTCAGCTCTAGCCATTGTCTTTTTACTAGCTGAATATTGGAGACCCTTGGGAGTGGATAAAAGTATCTTTTGGAATCTAATTTTTGTGGGGGTGATCTGCTTTGGGCTACTGGGCTTCTTTTCCCTTTTTATACGGAATTACAGCCGTATTTTACAATGGGCACTCGCCAATAAATTGTTCTTTTTGTCCATCCCAACAGTAATTATTATCGCCGGATTTTTAATTATGAAAAACACGGGCAAAGAATTTATGCCTTCTTTAAACGAAGGGACCTTTCTTTTAATGCCTACCTCCATGCCACATGCGGGTGCCGAAGAAAATAAGCGTGTCCTACAACAATTGGATATGGCGGTAGCCAGTATTCCCGAAATTGAAACCGTAGTAGGTAAATCGGGTCGTACCGAATCGGCCTTGGATCCAGCACCCTTGTCCATGTATGAAAATATTATTCAATATACCTCCGAATACATGCTCAACGAAGATGGAGAACGCCAACGTTATAAGGTGAACAACGCAGGCTTATTCGAATTAAAAGATGGCCGTTTTCTCGCAAATCCAAACAACTCGGAAGTAGCTTCGTTTACCAAGATTCAAAGATCGCTTCTCATAGAAGATCGCAATGGTGAGTTCTACCGTAACTGGCGACCCGAGATACAGTCTCCTGATGATATTTGGAACGAAATTGTTAAAGTTACTAAGCTGCCCGGAGTCACATCGGCTCCAAAACTTCAACCCATAGAAACACGATTGGTCATGCTGCAAACGGGCATGCGGGCACCCATGGGTATTAAGGTGAAAGGACAGGATTTAAAGCAAATTGAAGCCTTTGGAATACAGTTAGAGAATATTATAAAGCAGGCAGAAGGTGTTAAGGAAGAAGCCGTTTTTGCCGACCGGATTGTAGGGAAGCCTTATTTGCTTATTGATATTGACCGAGAAAAAATAGCCCGTTATGGAGTGTCCATAGAAGAGGTGCAAAACGTACTTAAAGTGGCCGTTGGCGGTATGGTATTGACGCAAACCGTGGAAGGAAGAGAACGCTATGGAGTACGCGTACGCTATCCAAGGGAAATGCGTACCAATCCAACCGATTTAGAGCAAATCTATGTCCCTGTTTCATCGGGAAGTCCGGTGCCTTTGCGGGAATTAGCGACCATTCGCTATGAACAGGGCCCACAGGTCATTAAAAGTGAAGATACCTTCTTGGTAGGCTATGTACTCTTCGATAAGATGGAAGGTTTTGCCGAAGTTAGTGTGGTTGAAAATGCTCAGGCCTTGATCAAACAAAAAATAGACGCAGGAGAATTGGTGGTGCCCAAAGGAATCAATTATCAATTTACAGGAACCTATGAAAATCAATTACGTGCCGAAAAAACGCTATCGGTCGTTGTGCCATTGGCATTGTTCATCATCTTTTTGATTTTATACTTTCAATTCCGCTCTGTGGCTACTTCATTTATGGTATTTTCGGGTATCGCAGTTGCCTTTGCCGGCGGCTTTATTATGATTTGGTTGTACGGGCAATCGTGGTTTTTAAACTTCAACTTTTTTGGTGAAAACCTGAGGGATTTATTCCAAATGAATCCTATCAATCTCAGTGTCGCGGTTTGGGTCGGATTTATTGCTTTATTTGGTATTGCAACCGATGACGGAGTGGTGATGGCGACGTATTTAACCCAGACATTCAGAAGAAATACTCCTGAGAACAAACTAGAAGTACGCGCCTCCGTCCTGGAGGCAGGGGAAAAACGAATTCGCCCCTGTTTGATGACCACAGCCACAACCCTTTTGGCCTTATTACCCATTTTAACATCGACAGGGCGCGGTAGTGATATTATGATCCCAATGGCGATCCCCAGTTTTGGAGGAATGCTGATCGCGTTAATTACCTTATTTGTGGTGCCTGTATTATATAGTTGGAGACAGGA
>NZ_JAIOHK010000030.1 GCF_019913785.1 Altibacter sp. | reverse complement strand
GTTTTTATCACATAATGTTTTGGGTAAAAAAGGATGGACAGTTCGCTATCGCCCATGGCGAGTGGTCTACGTAAAATTTTTTAATAATAAGCAAAAGGCGCTGGAGTATGAGTCATTCTTAAAGACTGGGGTTGGGCGAGCATGGATTAGCAAGCATGTAGATTTTAACTAATTCATTGGGCTCATATCCGCCGCGGCGGACACTGGTTCGAGTCCAGTTCCCGCTACTAGAAACTCCCCAGATAACTCTGGGGAGTTTTTTTATGGCTGAATTTGTAGTTTATATCCTTTGGTCTGATGTTTTTTCTAAAACATATATTGGATGTACTGGAAATTTAATATCCAGGTTTTTATCACATAATGTTTTGGGTAAAAAAGGATGGACAGTTCGCTATCGCCCATGGCGAGTGGTCTACGTGAAATTTTTTAATAATAAGCAAAAGGCGCTGGAGTATGAGTCATTCTTAAAGACTGGAGTTGGGCGAGCATGGATTAGCAAGCATGTAGATTTCAACTAATTCATTGGGCTCATATCCGCCGCGGCGGACACAGGTTCGAGTCCTGTTCCCGCTACTAAGAAAACCAGTTACAGGATGTAACTGGTTTTTTTGTACCCGGAAGCCAGCGCCTGCGCGCCGGCTGGCCCCTCGCTAAAAATGTCCACCGGACATTTTCTATACGCTCGGTCCCCTTTATGTCCCATTTTCTATTGCGAAGCGAATAGAAAATGAATCCTGTTCCCACATTGCGTAGTTTATTTCAGCTTTGGAGATGCACAAAATTCATTAGCGCTTAACGGCAGGCTTTGTTTAGTCATTTCTCAAACCGACTAAATTATCCTTTTTAATGCCCGTGTCCTCCTTCACCCTCCGTAAGCAACATATAGGTGCCTTTTACCAATAGCTGCTTGTCTTTTAAACCTTCAGCGCCTATCACTTCCATATAGGTTTCGGTTTGTTTCCCAATGGTAACTTTTACTTTTTCAAAATGGAATGCACCATCGGTTTTTTCCTTTAATACCAGGACAAAAAAGTCATCGTCAACCTCAATCACTGCTTCTTTAGGCAGGGCGTAACGATTTGTTTTTTCTATCAAAATATCGGCTTCGGCAAACATCCCTACAATAAAACCGGTGTGTTCGTCATCAATATGTCCATGCACGGTTACCCGGCGAGTTTTATCGTCTATAACAGTACCCACCAAATGCACTTCGGCATTAAAGCTTTGGTCCGATGCTTCGGGGATTCTAAAACGAATAGGCTGCCCTTCTTTTACGTTTAGAATATCCTTTTCAAACACAAACAATTCCAAGTGAATATGATCGGTGTCAATGAGTTCAAGGATTGGGTCGGCAGCCGATACATAGGTGCCGTTGCTCACATGCACCTTGGTCACATACCCGTCAATAGGGGCGTACAAACTAATGGTAGATGTTATGGCTCCTTGCTCCACCGAGGTCGGATTAATATGCATCATCTGCAATTTTTTGCGTAGCCCATTGTAGTGTGCCAACGCGCTTTTATAGGTGCTTTCGGCCTGCAGATATGATTTTTGAGAGCTTATCTTTTCCTCATACAGTGTTTTTTGACGCTCGAATTCCGATTTTAAATAACTAAGCTGCTCGGCAACTTCCAGATATTGCTGCTGAATTTCAACATACTCGGTGTTTTCCAAGGACACCAAAAACTGCCCTTTTTTAACCTTGTCCCCAATAAGCAAAGGGGTATTGGTGATATAACCACCCACAAAAGTACTCACGGTCGATTTGTTATGAGAAGGCACATCTATCATACCGCTGACTTTTACGGTCTCGTCAAACGCCTGTTCCGCCACCGTGCCTAGCTGCATTTGTTCACTGTCAAACTGCTGCTGGGTGAGCGTAATTTCAGAAGTGCTTATAGCAGTGTCTTCTTCGGTTTTTTCTGAATTTCCACAGGCGACAAAGACCAGTGAAATTAATACTATATATATGTTTTTCATTTTTGAGGGATTTATAAAATTAAATAGTTAATGGCAATAATCGTTTGGTTGAAATTGTTGAGATATTCAAGGTGGCTCAGCTCAATGTCCTTAGCGGTTTCAATGCTTTGCAGGTACTGAAAGAAGTCGATTTCACCTTCTTTAAAACTGCGTGCTGCGGTTTTTATAATTTCTTCGGAAAGCGTTTTCCCTTGGGTTTCATAATAGCCTATGGCATCGTCGTACTGCTGAAGCTTTGCTAACAAGGATCTATATTCGGCATTGAGTTTTACCTTATAATCTTGCTGCTGCTCTTCAACGATCTCTCGTGCAATCTTCGAAGCCTTTATTTTTGAAGCCTGACCCGAAAACAACAAGGGAATTTTCACTCCAAATTGATAGCCTTTGATGGTCGCATCCAAATTGCTGTTGGAGCCTTGAAAATACTCGGCATTTAAATCGGGTAACAGACTTTGTTTTTCCCTTTGATGCAATGCCTTGTAATAATCTTTCGCATCTTCAAAATAGCGTAAACCAATATGCTCTTCGGTGGGGAGCGCTTGCAAAGCTAACTTCTCAAGAGGTTCATCTACTATTGAAACCGAATCTGCCTGCACTACTTTTTTTAGGAGCTCGGTATTTATAACCACTTCCTGCTGTGCCTGTTTGTAGAGGTTCTCTAATTGTTTTTGCTTGGATTTTGCAGTAATCATTTCAAGATAATTGGTCTCGCCCAACTCAAAACGACGTGCTGCCGCTTTGGAGAAATTCTGAAACAAACTGTCCAAAAACCGATAGGTTTCTGCCTTGTTTTTGGCATAGCTCAGCATATAATACGCCGTATACACATCTCGCTTTAAGCTCTGCAGTTTGATGTTGTGCTGCGATTGTTGCACCCTAAACTGCGCCTTGTTCACCCTTTTTTCGGCAAAATAAACGGTGGGGAATTTAAAGTCCTGCGAGATTCCGTACACCCTTAGAGGCTCGCCATTGATGGCCAGATTGCTTTCGTCATAATTATAATAGAGCGCCGTTTTATCAAAACTGAAGGCACTTCCAACCAGTGCATCGGCTTCATCCACTTTTAGAGACGAGGCCTTAACATCGGCATTGTTTTCGATCGCCAGATCAATAGTTTCGTCTATGGTCAATGATTTCTGTTGTGCGTTCATGGTGAATGAGAGCAACACAACAAGGCTAGTAATGATTCCTTTTTTGTTCATTTTAATTTCCTTTTTTTCTTCAAACCAGGCATATAGTACCGGCAATACCACTAGGGTTAAGATGGTGGCAGTAATCAATCCGCCAATAACCACTGTGGCTAGGGGGCGTTGTACTTCGGCACCCGCATTGGTTGATATCGCCATGGGCAAAAAGCCTAAGGCGGCAGCAGCGGCCGTGAGTATCACCGGTCGCAACCGCTCGGTGGTGCCTCGTTTTATACGTTCTTCCACATCGACTATGCCTTCGCGTTTGAGTTCTTTAAAATGTTCGATGAGGACAATACCGTTAAGTACTGCAATTCCGAATAGGGCAATAAAACCAACCCCTGCCGAAATACTAAAAGGCATATCCCGGATCCATAAAAACAGGATACCGCCAACGGCCGACAGCGGAATGGCCGAATACACGATCAAGGCCTCTTTTACCGAGCCAAAGGCAAAATAAAGCAGTATAAAAATGAGCACTAGGGCCACCGGCACCGCTACCATAAGACGTGCTTTAGCACTTTGCAGGTTTTCAAACTGACCTCCATACGTAATGGTATAGCCCGGAGGTAATTTTACCTTGGTATCAATGATGGCGTGCACATCGTCCACTACCGATTGCAAATCCCTGTTCCGTACATTAATACCAATCACAATACGGCGCTTGGTGTCATCACGGGATATTTTTGCAGGTCCGGTGGTGTATTCTATTTCGGCCAATTCGCTCATGGGTATTTTTATGCCACCGGGGGTATCGACATATAGGTTTTGAATGCTTTCCAGGTTTTTACGATGGGCTTCATCGAGTCGGACCACCAGATCGAAGCGTTTTTCACCTTCAAAAACCTGTCCCAGGGTTTCGCCCGAAAATCCCATAGAAATCATTCTATTCAGATCGGATATATTTAGGCCGTAGCGTGCAATTTTGCTTCGGTTAAAGGTGATGCTCATTTGCGGTAAGCCCTCCACCTTTTCCACAATGATATCGGAAGCACCTTCCACATTTTGGATCAGGCGTTTTATTTCTTCCGCTTTAGAAGCCAAAATAGTTAGATCTTCGCCAAATATCTTAACAGCCACATCGGCTCTAACACCGGTTATTAACTCGTTAAAGCGCATCTCGATAGGCTGGGTAAATTCAACATCCATCCCCGGAATCACGGTGAGTGCCTCTTTGAATTTATCGGCTAATTCGTCCTTGGTTTTGGCCGAAGTCCATTCCTTCTTAGGTTTTAGTCTGATGATCACATCGCTCTCTTCCATAGACATGGGGTCGGTGGGAATTTCGGCAGCACCAATTCGTGTGACTACCTGATCCACTTCGGGGAAATTGGTAAGCAAAATATCCTCAATCTTGGTAGTGATCTCAATGGTTTTACTCAGGGAGGTCCCTGTTTCCAGAACGGGTTGAATCACAAAATCGCCTTCGTCCAAGGTGGGTACAAACTCGCCTCCCATTCGGCTAAAAATCCAAATACTGAATACCAATAATACACTGGAAATAATAATGACGTTGCGTTTATTGAGCAATGCCCAATGAATGGTGGGCCTATAGACTTTGTTTAAGAAGTTAAGCAGGCGTGCCGAAATGCCTTTTTCGTTTTGTGGCTTCGGTTTTAAGAATAGGGAAGACACCACCGGAACATAGGTCAGACAGAATATCATGGCTCCGATGAGTGCAAAACTGAAGGTGAGCGCCATGGGCCGAAACATCTTGCCCTCAATACCGCTCAACGAGAGAATGGGGATAAAAACGATAAGAATGATGAGTTGCCCGAAGATGGCAGAATTCATCATTTTGGAGGCACTTTTTAAGGTAATGGCATCAATCTTGGTTTGCCGTTCGACCTTGGTTAAGCCTATAATCGACCCATGTTGCGACATGATTTTAAAGGCGATAAACTCGACGATAATCACGGCACCGTCAATGATGATCCCGAAATCAATAGCCCCCAGGCTCATCAAATTGGCATCTACCCCAAAGATGTGCATAAACGAAATGGCAAACAGTAAACTCAGTGGAATTACCGAAGCCACCACCAGGCCCGAACGCCAATTGCCCAACAGCAATACCACTACAAATATGACGATAAGCGATCCGAGGATGAGGTTTTCGGCAACGGTATAGGTGGTTTTGTCTATGAGTTCGGTGCGTTCCAAAAAGCCGTTGATGTAAACGCCTTCGGGGAGTGTTTTTTGTATGAGCGCCACTCGCTCTTTTACGGCATTGATAATTTCTTTCGAATTCCCATCCTTCAGCATCATTACTTGTCCGAGTACTTTTTCGCCTTCGCCATTACCGGTGATAGCACCAAAGCGGGTGGCACTGCCAAAGCCCACCTTGGCGACATCCTTTATGTAAATGGGCACACCGTCATTTCTAACAACGATGTTTTCGACATCGGTTAGGGAGCCTATCAATCCTTCGCCACGAATAAAGAAGGCTTTGTCGGTCTTTTCAATATAGCCACCACCGGCCACACTGTTGTTTTTTTCTAGGGCTTCAAAGATCTCGGCCACCGATATGTTCATGGCATTCAGTTGCTTCGGATTGAGCGCCACTTCGTACTGCTTTAAATAGCCGCCCCAGGTATTGACCTCGACAACACCCGGAATGCCCGACAGCTGTCGTTTTACGATCCAGTCTTGGATGGTACGCAACTCGGTGGTGGTGTAGTGGTCTTTAAACTCGGGTTCGACATCGAGGATGTATTGGTAGATTTCTCCCAGGCCTGTGGTGATGGGGCCCATTTCGGGCGAGCCAAAGCCTTCGGGGATCTTCTCTGCGGCCGATTTAATTTTTTCGGCTATGAGTTGGCGCGGCAGATAGGTTCCCATTTTGTCTTCAAAAACAATGGTAACCACAGAGAGGCCGAATTTCGATACGGAACGGATTTCCACTACCCCCGGTAAATTGGCCATTTCGAGCTCTATGGGATAGGTGATAAACTGCTCTACATCTTGGGTGGACAGATTGCGAGAGGTAGTAATGACCTGTACCTGGTTGTTGGTGATATCGGGGACAGCACCTATGGGCACTTTGGTGAGGGAATAAATTCCGAAACCGGCAATAAAGGCTATAAATAGGAGGATAATGAGCTTATTCTTTAAGCTAAATTTTATGATGTGCTCTAACATAATTCGTACGATAAAAAGATTCAAAAGCTAGTGTTTCACCGCTTTTTACAAAATGATTAAAATCAGGTATGAATTATGCGAACTTTGGAGGTTGAAAAACAGAAGCTTTTTCAAAAAGGGAGGATGATTCGGTATAAAAGAAATTCAAAGGAACCTCGGAGTAGGGCATGTATGCTAGACCAAAGCTCCAGGCTTGAAGGGTAAAGGTAACCGTGTTGTGCACACAGCTTTGATGGTTGTGCTTAAAGGGTAGGTCGTCGTGTTCTTCGTGGTCTGCTTCGTGACCAAATTCGGTGTCACCATAATGCTCGGCGAGGAAATCCATAAAGGAATCGCCATAGGCTTTTTGATGGAATTCGGCGTGCTGCAATAGGGTATTGAACTTTGAAATATCTACAAAGCTAATATTGACACTTTGAAAAAGAATCAGCGTAGAAAATGCTATCGTAATGAGTTTGACCATGCCTAAGGATTCAAAGATATAAAAATGGCTGTTGTTTTGGTATTAAGGGTTCGTTAAAATGTGAGGTTTGGAGTGAGGAGTGAGTTGTGGGTTGTGGGTTGAGGGTTGTCGGTTGTGGGTTGTCGGTTGTGGGTTGTGAGTTGTGGGTTGTGAGTTGTGGGTTGTGAGTTGTGAGTTGTGAGTTGTGAGTGGTTGGAAGCTAGAAGCACGAAGTTTGGAGTTCTTGCAAAGTCACAGTAGTGTCACTTCGAGTGTTTTTGAGTGCGCAGCGCGAAAAAATGTATCGAGAAGCTTTATCTATATGGTCCCGATTTGATAGGTGGAGTGTTAATTGTGAGATTCTTCGCTCTACGTTGTTTCGCTCTGAATGACATGCGGTTGTCATTTCGATCCGCCGCGGCGGAGAGGAATCTCTAGATTCTTCAGTCGCTATGCTTGCTCTGAATCGTAATCAATTTTTAATTCAACTTTCTTTTTCAGGGCAAAAAGAAAGTTGCAAAGAAAATGCCCCTCTATCCTTTTACTCACACGCTAATATTTTATTGAGTTCGTGAATCTACGATTTCATAGGTATTTTCATCGACTTGGGTCGATAAAACCGCCGCAGTTTTTCTAAATTCCCTACAAGGCTTCGCGAATTTTTAACGAAAAACTGCCGTCTATACTGAAGAAAAGGATCCTACAGACAAACCTATGTCGTGAAAACCTGCTGTCATGTCTGCCAGCAGGCAGCAGATAAGAGTTTAAATTTCCTAACTGCATGTTTTTTACTCCTTTACTGGGGTATTGAGGTCGCTGTACTCCCTCAGAATGACAGGGTGCTACGTTCCTTCTTAAGGACTCGAAAGGGTCCCCTTTTTTTTGAGGTTATGATTGGTTTATCAAAGCTACAAAAGGGATATCTGCTGCTGCCAAGTCATAGGTGTGGAGTGCTACAGGGGATACCCATGCATAGGCATCATGATCTGTCAATTTAAAAGTGGCGCTTATAAAATCACAGCTATATGCTATAAGATTAATGGAAATGGTTCCATAATCGTGGATATTATTTGCAAATTTCTCTTTTACAATCACTTCCATCCCAAATTCTTCTAATAGCTCGCGTTGCAAGGCTTCGATTTCTAACTCATTCGTTTCCACTTTACCACCGGGAAATTCCCATTTACTGGCCATGCTTTTACCCTCTTTTCTACGAGCAAGCAGAATCTTATCTTGAAAATATATGATTCCGCAGACTACCTTAACTATTTTCATTGAACTGGTCTCTATGGCGATCTAAATAGCCCAAATTAAATGGGCTTAATTTGTTTATTTTCTCTGTTCCGTGTACCCCAATTTTTTCATAGGCCTGCAATTCAATCGCGTTGGATAAAATAATTTTACCATTATTCTCGAAGCTTATTAAGTGGCGGTCGAATAGGGCATCGTAGGTTGGGGATAACAAGAGCCCATTATGCACATCTAATCTCTCATTATCATTAGATTTGGACCAGGGTACAATATGAGAGGCTATTAGGACGTCTAGTTTATCAAATCCAGTTACGGCACATTGGTATTCCCAACGGTGAATAATCCGTTTACGATAGGCTCCTTGCCCCACGCGAGACGTAACTAATCCTTTTCGTTCCGTTTCGTTGGGTGGCGTAACAGCATAATCTACTAATAAGGGCGGTTCAGAAACTTGTCTAGTTTTATTGGGAATAAGGGGAAGTGAAACCCCAATTCTCTTAAAGAAAAATTTAATACCAATACGTGTTTTGCCTAAGGTGTCATGCGTTTCAAAATAATCGACATCAAAACATTCTACCTCACTGATAAATCGAACAAATCCTTTTTCCTCGCTCTCGAATAAGAAAACACGTTTACCATTTAGTAGGTGATCCTTTAAGGCCAAGTTACCACGTGTAAATTCCATATCTCCCGATTGGCCCTCTCCCGTATAGGAAAATACATTTGGATTGTCCCAACCATCTTGATAGCCATGTTGCTTACCCGATTTCCCAGAAAAAATAAAAATATACGGATAGGTAGAGGAAGGGCAGATACCACTTTGCCAATTTCCTCCATACCGGGCATGAATATCGGCTCTGCGATTATAAATTTGATCGGGTATGAATGGTAGTCGCTGCATTAATTTATTTCTTAAAACTACACATCTAATTCTGTTTTTAAATTCTTAAGAGCAGTAATAGCACCTTGTATCTCAGCCCTTATCTCATGTTTATTCATGTCGTGATGGCTCAATGGATTCAAGACTAAATTGGTATAATGATCAATCTGAGTTGTCGTAGCTGATGTTAATCCACAAGCTGGATGTGTTGTTTTATACTTTTTTACAGAAATCCAGAAATCATTGGTTTTCATTTTAGAGTTATCCAAGCAGAATGGAGTTGGAACTTTCTTTTTAAAACAGAAAGTTTTTAGGATAAATTCGAAAGCAGATCTAAGGTATACTCCCGAACCTTTATTTTCGCCTTGATTAAAAAATTCTTCTGCCTTATCTATATAGTTTTGGATATGAGAGTTTGAATGATTCTCTTTAACAATTGGGACTTCAAATCCTTTTCTTGTCCTTCGGGCATAAAATTCATAGCTTTTCCATGCGTTGTTCCCATTCAAATAGGTTGACTTCACGAACTCATACCAAGGCTTATCATAAGTAGTAATAAATATTTGATAAGCTGAAAACTCATCATCCAAAATCTTTAATAAAGGAAGCCTGTTACCAATATCAAGACCAATGAAAATGTCATCCAAAAACAAAATCTTGCAAGGCAATCCTTGAATATGTCTTTTAATCATTCCCAAGTAAATAGAAATAGCAATTGCAGATAACCGTGCTTCGTTCAAAAAAATATGGGGTTTATCAATATTTTTATTTTGATATTTTATTTTTACTCTAACATGGTTTCGCTCTATATCATTATATTTGACAGTTGGCTTCGCTTGAGTATAATGTAAATCCAGTACTATATTGTGTCCGAATTTATCTAAAATCGGTTGAGCATAGGTTAGAATATTTTCCACACTCCCGGGTTGAAATAATCTCTTAAATGCTGTGTTGAAAACATTAAACACCCTATCTACATCTGCTTTTTTATTAGTTATGTTATAGATTCGTCCCTGAGTGGATTTGGCAACTGCTTTTTCTACATCTTCCCAAAGCTCGCCTAACTCTTTTGTGCCAGTAATTGCCACACTTTTAAAGTGCTTCAAAACGCCATTAATCAAGAGATTGAACAAATCTATTTCATTGTCTTTTTTGATGCTATGGATACCTAAAAGATGTTTATAGGTCAAAAAACTTTTAAGTTTTATGGCATCCCGAATACTGGTGTCACCGGCGATATAGGTGTCTTTTGTTCTTTTATTTAATGTATAGGTTTTGTCGGTTGTTGTTCCGTCTTTATCAGGGTTAAACGTAACTTTAATAAAGCCTTTTCCTTTTTGTGCTTTCGTAAGAAATATATTCTCCGTTTCATCATAATCCAGTATTTCTGAAGAAGATTGAAAGAAGTCTTTTAAAGCGTAGTAAAATGAACTTTTTCCACTACCATTCTCTCCATAAATGAAGAGGTTCTTTCCAGCTACATTAAACTCGTTATTACCGTAGAAGGCTTTGTAGTTTTTTATCTCAACTTTTTTGATTTTCATTTGCTAGGAATTTCTGGAATCGAGATTCCAACTCGGTAAAATTTCTCAAATTGTTTAATTGGAGTTTCATAAAGGTTGCATTCTGTCAATGAATTTTCGGCTGTTTGATCCGGATAGACAATAAGGCAGTTTAAAATGGTATAACCCCATTCCGAAGGATGAATACTTAATTTACTTAGCGTCCCTTTATCTCTTGCATATGCACTCAATTGGCGTATGTCTTCTATTTCATATCGACCGTCTTTATATTGAGGCTTATATTTTGAATCAATTACCATTTCTTTCCCCTTAGTGACCCGTAGAAAATCAAGCTCTCCATAATTCGCGCTAGATTGAAAAATGATATCTTTTCTACCTAGAGCATCTTTGAGTTTACCAAGGACATACAATTCAAATATCAATGGCATATTTATCCAGAATGGAGGAACTTCGATCTCCTCATTTTCTTTTATAAAGTTAATGTTGAAGCCAAACCTCTTCAAAATGATTATCGCCAATTCTACAGCTTTTGAATATTCAGAATAAAAAGGATTGTGACGCACAGACTTCACTTCACTGTTACTAATATTTTCGTTCACTTTTTCAAATGCCGGAAGTATGAAATTCAAAACGGCCTCCAATCCTTTATCCTTATGCTGACGCATCTTTAAGTACCTGCGCAAAAAAAGAAGTGCCTTTTTCAAAATCCGATTTTCAGGATGATTAAGCCCAAATTCATTAAAAGAACAGATGGTATTCAGATTTTTGCTTTTGAATGCATTTTGTTTCAGCGTTTGTGAGACTCGAATTTTTCCTTTCACTTTTCCATAAAGATTTTTCTCAACTTTGAAATATCCTTTTTTGAGCCCTTTGCGTATTATTACCTGCACTATTTGAAGAAAGTAAACAACAATAAGAGGCGTAATTAAATCTTGCTGCTGATTGATTTTAATCGGTGGTTGGTCAAATTCAATTTTGAATAAATCATCCGCATATTTGACTATTTCAGGATGCTTTAAACTTTCTGAGAGCATGCTCAAGTAATCTATTTGCCGAGAAGTTGAATCTAACTTTGGCGTTACATACAACACTTTTTCAGTATCCGCCAACCAACTTAGGCCAATAAAATAACCTGTTTGAAATCTTTTGTTTGGAATTTCAATTGACTCAACCAACTTATTAGGCGTTTTGAGTAATGCAACCAGTTCTTCTTCCGTTAAAGCATAACAGTATTTATTTTCGTTGATATGTATGATGGATTCAGGCATTCAAATCTTTCACTTTTGTCCGCGCAGACTCAAGTAATACGCCATCTTTAATATATTCTAATAGTAATGGTTTTATCTCATACTTCAACTTCATTCCAATTTCATCATCATTAACCAAGAAATAACTATGGCCAATTTGAATGTCGTTTTGATCAAATTCTGGCGAAGTATGTTCATCGAATATTTGCTTTATCGCTGCATAAAGTGATTTTGCTTTATCATGGATAATTGCTAAGTCATGGGATGGTACAGGAATAAAAGTGAATCTTCTACGAATAGCATAATCTATATGGCTAACACTTCGATCGGCTGTATTCATAGTACCAATGATGTAAAGATTATGAGGCAACATGATTTCATGGTCGCCATCCTTTAGTTTATACAATGAACTCACATTATTGCCTCGATATTCAAGGGCATATATTAATTCACCTAAAACTGAGGTGAGATTTGCTCGGTTGATTTCATCAATTATTAGTACGTATGCTTTGTCTTGGTTCTCCGTTTTTGCCGCTTCTTCAGCAAATGAAGCGAAAATTCTGTTCTCAACATCATATTTTATTTTCTCCCCTTCAGTGCCGACTCTTATTCCTCTTACAAAATCTTCATAGGTGTAAGATGGGTGAAATTGAATCAGTTTAATCTGTTCGTTATCTTCTACCTCAGGCTCTTTTTGAAAAATTTGTTTGTCGATAGCTTCTATCAGTGAATTAGACTTTTCTTCATCATTTGTTAGCCACTCTGCTATTTGTTTAGCAAGTCTAGTTTTACCTGTCCCGGGAGGACCCTGCAAAATCAGGTTCTTATATTTTTGTTCTGAATGATTTATCATAACTTTTTGAATTGTTCTAATTGAATCGAGAAAAGAAAATGTCCTCGGGTATAATTCCCTGAATTTTTGTATGGTATTATCGGATGCGTTACTGAAGCCATCCCACTGACCTAAACCTGTGCCTTCAATTTTCTTATTTTGCTTAACCAGCCAAACAATTTGAATTTTACTTTCATCACTATATCCATCTGGCAAATACTCATTATTTACTACTATCGCAATTCCTCCGAGCCATTTAGTTCCTCTTCTTACAAGTACGATATCACCACGGTCAAAATCCGTTAATGGATAAACTCTGGCACCTGTTCTTCCGGCAGAGCCTCCAGTCCATACAGCATTTTGAGACACAAAATCTGAAAAATAGTCACTGTCTTCTTGGCCATCAGCCCAACTACTGATCTGACAATACTTATTAGAAACCTTCAATTGATCTCGGTCTCTTGAATTTATTAGTACGTTCAGTAGATTTATTTCATATAATTCACAGCCAGAAAAAGCATTTTGGAGCTTTTTAATTAAATCTAGATAAAAGGAAAAACCTGCTTGGTCTATTTTAGAAACAACTTGCTTCAAATCGGCTAAATCAGGAACAGGCAAAGAATTCATTTGTGTATCGAATGGAATGTACTTTATCGGATTTATCAAGAACATTGCTTGACTCATCTTGGTGAATCCCACGTTTTTTATGGACAATACCTTACCAAAGTCATTTTCATCAATCCGCTCATCTTGAAAAATCTGAACAAACAATTTCCATAAACACTCATTACCAACAGTATTGCCATCTTTATTAATGTAATTGCCTTTTGAGTAAAAAAGACTTAAAGTATTGGGCGTTGGTGTTGGAAAAATATAATCTGTTGGTATTTCCACATCAAGTCCAAATGCATCTTTAGCCTTAGTAAAGGTATCTTTCCTTTGGTTTTTGGTGCTACGTTGCGCTAAAGCATAAATGTATGAAAACGGATCAATGGTTGAGTACTTTAATATAGCATGGTCAGGCTGAAAAGTTTTACTAGCTGCTTCTATAAGTTTCTTTTCTTGAGTTGCTGGCTCTAATGTAAATTCTAAAATTTTCTCGCAAATAGCTCCAAAGAATGGTACCCAGTCATAGTATATTATATTTCTATTCATAATTACTTCAACGCCTCTTTAATTATCCTAACCTCTTCAATACTATCCAAGGTTTCTATGGCATAGCGGACAGGGTGGTTGGGGTCATACAAACGCTCAAACTCACTTTGGATAATGGCTAACTTTTCTTCTTCGCTCATCTGATCTGTAATGGGTTTTAAATCTCCCAAATGCTTTAAGATTTCTTTGCCTGCCGATTTAAGTTCTTCACCTAAAAACAGCTCGAAAGTGGTTGTGTCAAGTACTGATTCAAAAAGCTGAGATTCTATTGAGTTTTTTTCCTTATAACGATTCCAAAAGAGCAAATAATCAACAAGTAAGGATATTGACTTTTGATTATCTTGATTTGCTTTTGGGACGAACAACTTCCTTACATTTAAAGGTTTAACTTGAGCGAAAGTCCGACCACCTTCTTGAGTGAATTTTGCATAGAGAAAATATAAAGCAGTGGAATTGAGTACTGAAAGAAGATATTTATATGAAAAATCACAGCTGCTATCCTTTTTAAAAACTAGAATACTATCGATGACATAGTATCCATCTTGGTCAAATGTTGCCCTTATTTTATCAGAGGTTTGGCGCATAATGATTTTATCCTCCTCAAATAAATTTGGATACCGTTGTCTATTTAAGGCAAACCAAGGCATCACTCCTGACTTTGCTTCACTTCTTTTAGAAAGTTTATCCTTAAACTCTGACAGGTATGCTTCAGTAGCTTTAAAATCCTTAATTTGAGTAGCTCGATCAGTATAAATAACAGAATGGTGAGTATCTTGAAGTCTATATTTATCAATTTCTCCACCAACTAATACTGGCTTTAGAAGGTCTTTTTCTAATTTCAGCTCTTCAGCTAATACATCTGCAACTCTAAAAATTTTATCACCTCCAGTTGAGATACCACTTGCCATTTCTTCGGCAATATCATCGATAGTTACTGATACAGACCTTAGTTGTTCAATAATGCCAAACTCCTCTTGAGTAATACCAAAAACAGAAGCAGGAACTTTTAATGTTGATGAAATTGATTCTTTCTTAAATATAGAATTGAAGTCGATTTGTTTTTTATTCACATTTCTGATATCCGAATAGAAATAATTATTTATTCCTCTATTCTGTCTTGAAGATAAAAATATACTGGACGGGACTGTAGCCGTATTGAACACGCCATCACCTAAGTTAATGCCAATATGAAATTGATTTTTTGACAAAAGAAACCTTCTTGTTTTTTCGTATTCAGATTGAAAAAACAAATTGTTTGGAACGATATAAGTCAAGACACCGCCATTGTGTAGCAGTCTAAAGCCTTTAGAAATGAAATAGTTAAAAGTGTCGGGAGTACGCATATGAACATCAGAATACTCTCCCTTAAAAAACTTTTTCTCCTCAGCAGTTAGCTTAGCACCATATGGTGGGTTGCCAATTACCACATCAAACCCTCCTTTTTCATTCCAAACCTCAGAAAAATATAGTCTGAAATCAAAATTAATCTGAATACCAAAAGTCTTTTCGGATGATGACATTCTATCCGCAATTACGTCATCGATACTTATTTTCAGCTGTTTTTTAATATCGGCATTTGTTTCATTGAAAAATTGGTCTTTCATTAATTCAATTATTTCAGAAACTGAACTTTTCCAATTCTCGGGAAAATTAATCAGTGAATTGCCGCAAACAATTTTATAGTCAAGGTTTGGTAGGGTCTCAATTGGGTCTAAATCATCTTCATCTACCACTAAAGAGAGCCATAAACGCAAACGGGCAATGTCAATGGCAGATGCATCAATATCTACCCCATAAATGCTTTCCTGTATAATGTGGCGTTTTAATCGATAGATGTAGCGGCTTTCGTTCACTTCGACTACGCTCAGTGTTTCGCCATTATTCTCAAAACCAAGCTTTACCAACTTTTCTTTTAAGTATTTATCACTAAAGTGCGGTTTTAACACCAACATGGCATTCACTAATTCGTGCAATAAACCCACGGGAAAAGCACCCGAACCAATGGCAGGGTCGCAAATGCGTATTTCGGTTAATTTGGTATTAATCAGTTCCGCATGTTGACGAATGCTTTCAGGTAATTGGTATTTATAAGCTGCGGTCTCTTTACCCGTATTCGCTACACGTTGGTCGTTTTCTAAGGCAAAATGACCTTCTCGAATATAAGTTTCAATATCTGCTTTTGGAACTGTAACTTTTCCTTTGTGTTCTAATTCTATTTTAAGGTTACCTTTTTTATCTGTAGAGCCAGGAAATAGAGCTGGTTGACTGCTGTCTATAGCTTGATAACTTGCAGTTGTATCATTCAAGGAATTATCTAAATAATGAATCAAACTCTCCTGACACATATAATGCACAATCTCTCTAGGGGTGTAAAAAGCTCCTTTGCTTTTGCGTTCAGTTATTTCGAGCATGTTCTCGAAAACCTTACCTAGCATTTCAGGGTCAACGGCTACTTCTTTATCAAGTGGTTCATCTTCCTTAATTGTAAAGTTGTAACGGTCAAACACATCCAAAGCTCCTGTACCAATGTCTCCAGCTTTATTTTTTTCCTCATTTCTGAAAAGTGAGGTAGGAATGGAAATATTGGCATTTTGCCAATCATATTCGGCTTCAAACAAACCACCATTCAAGAATGGGATACGGCAATTGAATTTTTTGTAAAACGAGTTATCGTTGTTTCGCTCTTTGGCCAAAGCCTCGTAAAACAAGAACTGCAATTTGTCTTTGAAGAAGTTTGCGTTTTCACTTTGAGATTGGTCAAATAAATTCTGAATAAAACGTTTTTGACCTTTGCCCCATACTTGGTCTTTTGGTACACCCAGCCATCCTTTTTTCTGTAAGAAATAGAGAAATACGATTTGCCCTAGCAGCTTTTTTGTAAATCGTGCATTGTCAATGTTTGCTTTGGCTAACTCTGCTTTAATATGCGTGTCATTTTCAAAATGCTCGAAGAGTTTTACATAAAGGTCTTTGTATTGGTTAAAGAATTCATCTGTAACCTTTTCAATGCTAAAAGCACTTTCTAGTTCTTCAACCGTAGGGTTGTTGGCAATATTCTGTAGTAAAGGAAGTAACTGATTTTTGGCGGTATGGGCTTTTTCGTATTCACCCACTAAAAATGAATAACGCTTGGCTGGGGTGAATTCTTTCTTGGTTTTTACTTTGCCTTTTGCTTCATCTAATTCAGATCGATATTCAAGCTTGATGTAAGAAAAACGCCAATCTGCGCCTTCATCTTCTTTGGAATAAAAAGCGACCAATGCATAGTCCTTTTCAAACTTGCTCAAATGCTTAATAACAAAGTTTCGTAAAGCTGTACGAGCCCTTTCTAACTTAAGTACACTTTTTACCTCCACAATAAGCACATCTAATGCTTCGCCTTCTGGGTCAACGTACTTGCCAATTCGCTTGTAGGTGTTAATGTGGTCTTTGTAATCGTCCCAAATGTAATTACCACTATAGGCATTACTTTTTGGCTCAAGATCATTCAGTAGGTTCCTTGCAAAAAGGGTAAACTGCTCTTCGCTAAAATGAGCATTGAACGTATCTTCTATTAGATTTATGGCTGCTTTTTTGTCCATTTCTATTTAATAATGTAGCCAGAGAGAATGACTTCTCTTTTCTGAAATTTCTTTGCGTTATTATTGCCTTCAATGGCAATCAATCGTATATGTTTTCTCAAAATGTTAAGCGTGACTATTGGGTCTAGTGTTTTCTCCAATTCTTTCTTAATCAATTGAGCTGTTTTTTTTGCTATGGTACCCTGTAACAGCATTTCTTTAACTCCATTGATAAACTCGTCATCGGTATCCGTAAAGCCCTTGAAGTTTTTAAATGAGCGGTCTTTTAAACGAGTTTCTATGTATTTGGCATTGGAGCGACCACCTGAACCTTTGGTTGGCTCATCACCAATGGTGGTATCCAATTCAAACCGAGTTTTATTGGTTTGTAGATAATGGTAGTAATCATTTGGTATTTGAGCTCGTTTGGTTTTTGGATCGCATTCCAATTCATGCACAGCATCAAAGAAGGTAACTTCACTTGCTTTTCCTTCTTGATTTAAATAGAATTTTTTGAGTTTACCTATTCTAAAAAAGGTCACCAAACGGTCTGTTTCGATAAGTTCTTTTTTAAATCCTGAACGTGCCTTTTTAGGCAAGTTCTTAATCTTGTCAAAAAGGTCAGGATTGTCATCCCGAATTTTTCGCATCAATTCTAAATACTTCAATTCAGAATCGCCTTCTCCATCTTCTCCTGTGTAAGCTTTTTTGCTGTTCAAAGTGTTGAACAATTCTTGACTTCCAAATTCTTCTCCGTCACTCAAATATTTAGCATCTTCACCAAGTATGTCATGGAACATTTGGATTTTGTTGGTAATGTTCACTTCAAGACCTAGATGCTCGTCAGATTGTGTAGTAGGGAAGAAGTTGAATATGTGAACTTTTGAGAATTTACTGCCCAAACGATTTACACGACCAGCTCTTTGTAAAACACGAGTTGGATTCCAAGGCAAATCATAATTAACTAAGGTATTGGAGCGATGAAGGTTGATACCCTCAGCTAATACATCCGTTGCAATTAGGATTTTCAAATCATTGGCTTGCTCTTTAACTTTTCTGTTAGGGTCATAATTTGCCGTAATTAAATCACGAGAAATTACATGATTGGAAGTAAGCGTGTCATTTGAATGACGACCACCTTTACTGGAATAAAACATCACTTGATTTGGAAATTCCTTTATCAGAGCTTCGTAAATATAATCTCCTGTTTCTTTCGATTCTGTGAACACTACCAACTTATTACTCTTAAGTTCCTTTGTGCTTTTTAAATCCCGAATAAACTGTTCAAGTTTAGGATCAGAATTGACTTTTTTCCATAGCTTCTGGACACTTCTTAAAATCTCTAAATCGAATTCAAGTTTAGTAACAAATTCCTTTTTAAAGTCCTTAGAATCGTATTTGTGTGCTTTTTCATCATCAACAAATTCTTCTAGTCTCTCAATGTTATCACTCTCAATTAAATCATAGACATCTACCTTTTTACTGATGTAAATAGTGCCCGCATGATACATGTCAATGAACTTTTCATAAGAGATTATAAAACGGTCAACACTTTGGCGGAAAGCGTGAAAACTGCTTTCTAGTCTTTTTACTAGGATTCCCTTCATAAAGCCACCAACATTTCGTTGTTGTTGCTTTTCGAATTCACTCAGATTTTTATTCCCAATGTAATAGAGTAGAGGTGTATATCGTGCGTAAATAAACTCATGTAGCTTTACGATAGTCTCCTTGAAAATCTCTTCTAACTCTCCTTTGTACTCATAAACTATCTTTCGGGGATTGTCCAAGTCAGGAAAAGATAAGCCCTGTTTTTTCATATCTCCTTGAAAATAGGTCATAACATCCGATCGAGTTCTTCGAACCATTACATAACGTAAAATGCTATTTCGGATATCATCTGAAACTTCTTTAATAAGCTTTTTGTATTCAGGATCGTCTTTCTCCATTTTTGAAAGCTTAGTCCTTAGACTAGCGAAAAACTTTTCAAGATTAGGCACACCGGGTATAGTTGAGTTTTTAGGAGCTTGAAATAATTTAAGCTGTGCAAAAATGTCGTCAACAGTATTATTTAGTGGTGTAGCAGTTACTAAAATCACCTTTTTACCTCTACAGATGTCCAACAAATTGGCGTAGGACTGTGTGCCTTCATTTCTAAAGCGGTGGGCTTCATCTACCACTATATGATCGTAGCGGTCTAGACCTTTTTTAATTATATGCTCCAGTTTCCCGAGTGACTCTACTTCAAAGCTTCTAATACCAAAATCGAACAAGGAATCTTTCCAATAATCTTTTAATACTGGTGGACAAATCACTAAGGTTCTTCCTTGAATTTGTTGTAAAAGCAAAGCGGTTATAAAAGTCTTTCCTAGTCCTACCACATCTGCAAGAAAAACACCATTATAGGTTTCCAAAATTTTCTTGGCCTGAATAGCGGCTTGCTGCTGATATTTCAGTTTCATAAAACCATCTGGAAGGAATGGTTCAAATTGGTCTTCTAGATTTATATCTTCTTCTAAATATTCATAGATAAGTTTCAAATACAATTCATAAGGTAAGATTTGATCGTTCAACCAGGTCTTAGTTGTAATCGTGTCAATAAAGTCTTCGGAAATGTCAACAGATTCTTTCCATAAAGAATTGAATTGATCTTCTGCAAAAAGAACATCTCGCTTTGTGCGTAATTCAACATTGAATTCTCGATTAGCAACAAAGCCTGATTCAGAGAAATTACTTGAACCGGTAATTACAAAGCCATAATCTCTATCTTCTGGTTTGAATTTCCCTATGTAAACTTTGGCGTGAATATTTTTCGAGGGATAAGCTCTAATTTCTAGTTTCTTTCCGTTTCCATGAAAGGCTTTATCCATTTCAGGATCTTTGCAATCGGTTTGCAGAAACTCTATAAACTTTCTGATTCCAATTTCAAGCTTGTTATCATTTTCTTGACTCGTCTCAATTTCAGTTTTTAGATTTTCCTGATATTTCTTTTTCGTGCGCTGGTGAGATTCGAAATCAATGGCGCCAATTTCTTCATGGTATTGCATGATGTCATACGAATCACGGTCAACACTGAGTCCAACAAGAATTCTTACTTTTTCTACTGGTTCTAGTGATTTGTACAATTGGTAAAATCCACTGGCTCTGAAATAGCCTACAAGAACATCAAATAACTGTGTGTCTTTTAATGTAGATTGAAACCTACTTAATAAGGAATGTCCATCTTCATTAGTAAAAAAGGTTAAATCTGTTTGGTCAATTTGGTTCGAACTCAATGTGGAAAATTATGATTAAACTCTTTTTATAAATCTTTGATATCAAATATAAAACATTCCTCTGCCTAGGCAAAGGACACCAGGGTTAAAATAAACTAATTAGGGAGAGTCTCGAAGGTACGCAATTTTAGGAAGATTATTATTAAAGTTTCGACCAAGAATGAAAAGTACTTTGAGGACATCCTGAGCTAGAAGGTGTACTTTTAGTTTGGATCGTGGTACCGCATTTTCTGCAACTATAATTGGTGTCACCCACCTCTCCTAATTTGGACCAACTATGAAATGATTTTACCGAGCAGCCGGCGCTGCTGGGCGTTGATTCTTTTTTTATGGCGATGCCACAGTGCTTGCATTGATACCAATTTATTCGCATGGTTTTTCTTTTAAATTCTAATTAGCTTCTAAACTAATCTAAAAGAAGAAGTAATTATTGCGGGAAACCGTAAGGAGGTGGATTAGTGAGTAGTGAGTAGTGAGTAGTTGTACGTCCAAGATATAGATTGACCACTTAAAAGTAGAAATCTATCAAATTAAATGTCCGTTAATTAGTAGGAAGAAAAGGAGGACTAAT
>NZ_JAIOHK010000003.1 GCF_019913785.1 Altibacter sp. | reverse complement strand
ATGGCCGATGGAAGAGTATTTACTAATACCAATGCAGGCGCCACAATTGCAACTAGTGATTTTTACGCATCACCTTTTCTTTATAAAACTATTTTCATTAATAACTAAGTGATATAGCTTAAAGAAGAAATATAATTTATTTTTAAAAGCGAGTATCGAATTAGATGCTCGCTTTTTTCAATTAAAACCAGTGCAGATACATAAATATTAATTCGTTGCGTGTATCAAGGAAAAAAATAATATATTTTAGGACTTTACATAAAAAAGTCAAAAAATATTTGTAGATTTGATTCTTATTAATATAAAAAAATTATAAATCATGAAAAAAAATTATTTTTTAGCGGTATTATTTACCTTCGCAATGGTAAGTGTAAATGCGCAATTTACTGATGACATGGAAAGCTATACTGATGGTCAACCAATTTCTGGTGGTCATTGGACTGACTGGGGCTGCGGTGGCGGTGCTGGTTGTGCTATCATGTCTTCTTCTGCACAAGCTCACGGTGGTTCATTGTCTGGATATGTTCCGGATGACACAACTACTGATGCTGTATTAGACTTAGGTAACAAAATATTTGGTACTTGGGGTCTTAGCTTTTGGGCATATGTTCCTTCAGGAAAAGAAGGATATTACAACCTTCAAGGAACCGTTCCAATTGGACCTGGTGAGTGGATTGTTGGTAACATATACTTCAACAAAGACAACGCTAATCCTGGTGTAGGTGAAATCGATGATTCTGCTCTAGGAGTAGTTAATTTCAACTTCCCTCACGATGAGTGGTTCTATGTTGCTATGAACGTAGATATTAGTGCTGGTATTGGTGCTTCTACTTGGGAGTTTGGTGTTAATGGTAACGTTGCTATTCCAGCTGGAACTGCATTTACTGATAACGCAGGTACTTATCCAACTAGCTTAGGTGGTCTTGATTTATTTTCTATCAACGCTAACCACCAGATGTGGTATGATGATTTTACTTACCAAGACAGCTTTGTGTCAATGGATCCACCACTAGGTGTTAACGATTTGGCTGCAAAAGGTTTTGCTGCTTATCCAAATCCAGTAAGTAACATATTAAACTTGAAAGCTAATGAAGCTATTACTTCTGTTGCTATCTTCAACATCTTAGGACAAGAAGTATACAATGCAAAAGTAAACGCTGTATCTTCAACTGTTGATATGTCTAGCTATGCAAGTGGAGCTTACTTCGTAAAAGTAAACATTGGTGGTACTGAAGGAATCGTTAAGGTTGTTAAATAAGCACCTTATTTTCTATTACCATAAAATTATTAGAGGCAGTTTTTTAACTGCCTCTTTTTTTTATCCTATTTTTGCAATCCATACATCTAATCCCCCTCCTTAAAATGGATCACAAGCAAACTACTATATTTGGAATTTATCCCGTTCAAGAAGCCCTTTCATCTGGTGTAATCATTGATAAACTTTATGTACAGAAAGGAATCTCGAATCCAAAGATTGAAGCCATCCTAAAAGAGTTGGAATCAAAGGATGCCTCGATCTCCCATGTTCCCATTGAAAAACTAAATAAATTAACCCGTGGCAACCATCAAGGGGTTGTTGCTATTACTTCTCCCATCACCTTTAGTTCACTAGAGGAAGTAGTTGAAAGAGTTATTTCTGAAAAGGAATTTCCTCTTTTTCTAGTCTTAGACCAGATCAGTGATGTACGGAATTTTGGTGCCATTCTCCGTACGGCCGAGTGTACCGGTGTGGATGCGGTTATTATTCAGAAAAAAGGAGGTGCTCCCGTGACCGGGGATACTGTGAAAACTTCGGCAGGAGCGATCTTTAAAATACCTATCTGTAAAGTGGACCATATAAAGGATGCTCTTTTTTACCTACAAGGATCCGGAATTACTACCATCGCAGCGACAGAAAAAACAGGAAAAAGTATCTATTCTTGTGATCTTAAAAAGCCATTAGCCTTTATTATGGGATCTGAAGGAAAGGGAGTCTCAGGTTCAGTTTTACAGTTGGTTGATGAAAAAGCGGCACTACCGCTTTTAGGAGAAATTAATTCATTAAATGTATCGGTGGCTTGTGGCGCCTTTTTGTACGAAACGGTGCGACAGCGATTATAGTTTTTCATCTTCCGAAGTCTGAGTATCTTTTTTAATGGTATAGCGCACGATCACCTTTGGCTCCTCCATATCTTCCGGCACTTCCGGAAGTTTTTCTATAAAGTTTCCATTTTCATCAAAGTGCTTTAAAAAAGGATCTGTATCGGGATTATAATCTTCTTGTTCCCAGGCGTATTTCTTGTTTTCAATTGGATTAGAGCGAAACAGCAAGGCAAATACTACACCAACACCAAAGCCTGACAAATGTCCCTCCCATGATATTTCCGGGTCGATAGGAAATACATACCACAACAA
>NZ_JAIOHK010000002.1 GCF_019913785.1 Altibacter sp. | reverse complement strand
TGGTTATAGCGACGGGGCTCACCTCTTACCTTTCCGAACAGAGAAGTTAAGCCCGTTTGCGCCGATGGTACTACACTTGTGGAAGAGTAGGTCGCCGCCTTCTTTAAGTCCCTCATCATTTATTTGATGAGGGACTTTTTTGTTTCATGCATCTCCACTTCGACTACGATCAATACCCAAGTGCAAAATGACAAAGTGAACTTCCACAAGTGGCTTGGCAACCAAAACCTTCAAAATATTCTGAAAGAAAATCTAATTGTACAATTCGATAGACTCAAAGGAGGAAAGTTGAGTCAAAATTCTTATTTTAGACTTCCGATTATAAATTCGCCTTTTAACCTATACGAGCATGAAAAAATTATTGGCATTACTAACACTTGTTCTCCTATTTTCATGTGGAGAGAAAAATTCAGATACTACAGCAAAAATCGATTCATCTAAGAATGATGGAGATGAAATAGCTGCTCTTTTTACACTGCATACTTCAGAAGCAACCCATCTTAACTTCAAGAATACTGTCAAGGAAACGATGGATGCTAATTATTTAAATTATGAGTTCATATACAATGGGAGTGGTGTAGCTACTGGAGATATTAATAATGATGGCTTGCCGGATATTTATTTTGCGGGTAATTCTTCAGATGATAAACTTTATTTAAACGAAGGGAATTTAAAATTTAAAGATATCTCTGAATCTTCAGGAATCTCAAAATTACAAGGATGGAGCACAGGTGTGACCATGGTCGATATCAATACAGATGGATGGTTAGATATTTATGTATGTAGATCGGGACCATCAAAGGATGATACAAACAGAACAAATCGCCTTTATATAAACAATAAGGACAATACCTTTACTGAATCGGCTGAAGCGTATGGTCTTCAAAGTAAAGGATATTCTATCCAATCGGCATTTTTCGATTACGATCTCGACGGCGATCTCGACATGTATTTACTCAATCACCCTACGCCAGGCTTTAAAGCGGGAGATGCTGCGCAACATATGAAAAATATAAAATCTGGAAAAATAACAACCGATGTCTTCTACGAAAATGTTAATGGAAAATTTATCGATAAATCTAAGGAGGCAAACCTTCTGAATTTTGGATATCGCCACGGAATAGGAATTGGTGATATAAACCGTGATGGTTACCCAGATATTTACATTAGTAGTGATTTTGAGGAACCAGACGTATTGTGTATTAGTCAGGGAGATAAAACATTCAAAAATGAAATAGATACCTATTTTAACCATATTTCATTTAACAGTATGGGGAATGAGATGACCGATATAAACAATGACGGACTTTTAGATGTTTATGTCGTCGATATGGCCCCTAGCGATCATTTTCGATCCAAAGCCTATATGAAATCTATGAATGTGGCTAAGTTTCATGGGCTTCAGAACAATGGATACCATACGCAGTATATGTTCAATACATTACAACTTAATAATGGGAATGATAGTTACAGTGAGGTAGGACAGTTTTCGGGCACGGCTAAAACCGACTGGAGTTGGGCGCCACTGTTCTTCGATATGGATCATGATGGTGACAAGGATCTGTTTGTAACCAATGGGATAAAGGAGAATTTTCTGTATCGCGACCTTCAAGTTGAAGTGAATAAGCGTGAGAGAGCAGGCTTACAAACCGGCTTACAAGACCTACTTGAAATTGTGCCTAGCGATATTTCCGAAAATATATTTTATCAAAATACAGGAGGTGCACACTTCGAAGATTCTTCAGGTAAGTGGGCTCCTCCTAGTCTATATAATTCCAATGGTGTTGCCACAGCCGATTTCGACAACGATGGTGATCTGGATTTTGTCACTAATAATATGGACAGCGATGCTACACTATACGAAAGCTTGGCCTCAAATGGTAATGGTGGTAATAGTATCAAGCTTGTGTTGAAAGGCCCTGAAAAGAATCCGCAGGCAATTGGAAGCAAAGTGGAAGTTGTTACTCCGTCCGGAGCACAATGGTTTGAATTATACACCTCGAGAGGGTACCTTTCATCGGTTGACACTCCTATGGTTTTTGGTTTGAATAAGGCTGCCTCTGCTTCGGTATCAATTATATGGCCGGATGGGAAGCAGACTGTGATTCCATCACTGGACGCGAACAAGACTCATATTATAGATTATAATACTTCGGAAAAAGGCACTGTCACTCAACCGGATGTTAAACCGACCTTAGTAAAGCCGGTACCCAATTCGGGCATAAGTTTTACGCATAAAGAAGACAAATTCAACGATTATTACAAACAGGTGTTACTGCCTCATTCACAGTCTACCGTTGGTCCAGCCATGGCTAAGGCCGATGTGAATGGTGACGGCAATGAAGATATCTTCATTGGTGGCGGTGCAGGTCAAGCCGGTGCTTTGTATATTCAAAATAGCTCAGGTTTTTCTGAAAAGGATGGTGCTTGGAAGCAAGATGCGAGTTCCGAAGATACCGGTGCCATATTTTTTGATAGCGATGGCGATGGCGATATGGATTTATATGTGGTAAGTGGTGGAGCGCATTTGTTGGAAGGACATGCAAATTATCAAGACCGTCTGTATATTAACGACGGAAAAGGAAACTTTAGTAAGGCTTCGGGTAAGTTGCCTAAAATTACCGTTAGCGGGCAAGCAATAGCTGCGACCGATGTTGATGGTGATGGTGATTTGGACCTTTTTGTTGGGGGCAGAATTATACCTGATAAATATCCTATGCCACCAAAGTCCTATATTTTAATTAATGACAACGGTAGTTTTTCAGAAATAGAAATTCCGGTTAACCAGTTAGTATCTGCCGCTTTATTTTCCGATTATGACAACGATGGTGATGATGACCTTATCACCATTGGTGAGTGGTCACCTATTAAAGTATTTGCTAATGATAAGGGAAATTTCACAGAAGCCAAAGTTAATGGACTAACTGAAACTACCGGCCTCTGGTTTGGTCTTGCACAATATGATATAGATAACGACGGAGATATGGACTATTTTGCCGGGAATCTTGGCCTGAATGCTAAATTTAAAGTTGGTGGCAAAAAGGAGTTTCATATTTATTCACATGATTTTGATGACAATGGAACCTATGATGTGGTCTTAAGTGGTACCTATCACGGAAAATTAGTGCCTTCTCGTGGACGTGAGTGTTCTTCCGAACAAATGCCTTTTATTAAAGATAAATTCAAGGACTATCGATCGTTCGCAAATGCGACCTTAGAGGATATTTATGGTGAGAAATTGAATGAAGCACTACACTATAAGGCCAATATGCTCTATAGTGTATTTATAGAAAATAAAGGAAATGGAAACTTTGAAATAAAAGAATTGCCATGGCAGTCTCAACTGTCACCTTTAAGTGGATTCGAATTTATTGATCTAAATGGAGATGGAAACAAGGAAGTAATCACAGTGGGTAACCTGTATAATGTAGAAGTGGAAACCGTGCGCTATGATGCTTCCAAAGGAAGTGTCCTGTCTTTTGAAAATGGGACATTCTCATCGATTCCTTATAAAGTATCCGGATTTGCTACTTCTGGTGATGCTAGAAAAGTTATGGCGATTCAACAGGGTAATAAGATACGACTCGTCGTATCCAATTCTGATGGTCCGGTGCACGTCTTTGATGTTAAAAGCTTGTCTGATAAAGGCGAAAACCTATAAACTTCGTGACTAGCCAAACATAGATTTAATTATGGTGTTGATGCCTTTAAAACACAGATAAATGGCTGCGGCACCTGCGATAAGTCCTAAGATTAAGGCTAGGTAGAACATAAAGTTATCCTTGTTTATAAATGAAAGAGTCAATAAATACGGACTTAAAATCAGCAAGGGTAGTGCCAAAGCCAATTTTTTGATTCCGGAGACTAGCATTTGTTTGTCGGTATGCTTCATTTCTTATATGCATTAATGGCGGAACGAACGTTTTGGTGTTTTTCAAGCAGTTTTTGAGCTTCACTTTCCGAAATATTGAGTTCGTTCATAATCATTCTTGTACCTCGGTCTACCAATTTATTATTACTCAATTGCATTTCTACCATTTTATTTCCTTGTACACGTCCCAACTGAATCATACTTGCCGTTGAAATCATATTTAGCACCAATTTTTGGGCAGTTCCTGCTTTCATTCGCGAGCTTCCGGTGACGAATTCAGGACCAACAATTACTACAACAGGGTACTTTGCGGTTATCGCCAAAGGACTACCCTCGTTACAGGTAATGCATCCGGTGACAATGTCTTGTTCATTACACTTTTGAAGTGCTCCAATCACATAAGGGGTGGTTCCCGATGCGGCAATTCCGATTACAATATCTTTATCTGAAATGTGATGGTGTTGAAGATCGATCCATCCTTGATTTGTATCATCTTCGGCAAATTCAACCGCTTTTCGTATGGCACTATCACCGCCCGCAATCAAACCAATTACCAAGTCATGTGATACTCCAAAAGTAGGCGGGCATTCACTGGCATCCAATATACCCAGCCGACCACTGGTGCCGGCTCCAATATAAAACAACCTACCTCCGGATTTTAATTTTTCTGTTACCTTTTCGGTTAATGCAATTATTTGTGGAAGTGCCTTCTCTACTGCTTCCGGAATCGTTTTGTCTTCTGAATTTATATTTTGCAACAACTCAGCAATACTCATTCTTTCTAAATGATCGTGATTTGAAACTGCTTCGGTTGTTTTGGTAAAGCTCATATACAAATTTACATTTTTTGTACAAGGTTCTATGTGCGGAAAAGAAATAAATCGGCTCCTTTCCTAGGTTCAATCTGTTTGTTATTCCACTGTATAGGTAACTGTAGATACTTCAGAAATTCTAAAATAACCCAATGGAAAATTTTCGAAACGCGTCTCATTTATAATATTCCCTCGCACCGTGGCGGGTTGTGTTTCGAATGGGCCGCCGCTTTGATCGGTGCTTTGTTGTAATAGGACGTACATAAAATTATAGAACTGTGCGTCGACTCCATACAAATTGAATACTACTTCGTCACCTTGCTCTAGATCTTCAACGTAGTAAAATCCGAAGATACGGTTTCCATTAAAAAACTCATCATTAAAGGTGTCACGCAGGTCGCCTCGAGTTGATAATCCTTCAAAAAAATAATAGTTCACTTCATCTCCCGGATCGGTAAAATAGACTTTGAGTTCAATCTCTTCTCCGCTAAATCCTCCTTCGTTATTCTGTTCTACAATTTCTAGTGCAGGGCCGGTAACCAATTGCTCTGAAGCCCTGTAGATTTCTCCATTATCGATTACTTCTAACGTATAGACCACTTGCGGTTGCGGAATTAGATTTCCTTGATAAATTCCATCTTCGGTATAAAGAAACGGATATACAATTCCGTTCTCATCGGTAATGGTTACGGAGGCATTCGTGACAAGAGGAACTGCTTGATCAAAGAATGGGGCAGTTCGCGTTAAGATCACATTTGCAACACTGGTCCCATCTTCCAAGAGATTAATATTGGCCTCAATAACTAGTTTGGGATCGCTTTCGTTCAAATCAATTTCAACCACATCTTCACAGGCTGTGATCACTCCCAAAAATAATAATAACAACCAGTTCTTTTTCATCATCTAAAATTTAAAATTGTAAGTAATCGCCGGAATAATCCCAAAAATAGACAACCGAACAGCTTCATTCTGATTTATATCAGTATTCTCTCTAAAGGACAGAGATGCGGTATTTTTACGGTTGTATACATTGTAAATGCTGAACACCCATTCGCTCTTCCAGCGTTTTTCTGAAGTCGGTTTTGGGATCCATGTAGCCGATATATCCAAATGATGATAAGCACTCAGTCGACTGCTGTTACGTGCTTCATAGACAGGAATCACAATATCATTATAAATGTATTGTCCCGTAGGAAAGGTTGATGGTCGCCCGGTTTGATAAACCATATTTGCGCCAAATGACCACTTTTTCGAAAGTTCGTATTGCCCGGTAATACTAATGTCGTGTGTTTTGTCCCAGGGTGAATTATACCAGGCTCCATTGTTAATACCAATTTCCGAAGCAGTTCTTCCCGGAGTTCTTTGTTCACTTTTTGAAAGGGTATAGGCAATCCAACCCTTTAGTTTCCCTTCTGTTTTTCGCAAAAGGAATTCAAGTCCGTAAGCACGTGCTTCTCCGTTCAACAAAATTTGTTCTACGGCATTATTGGCGATAAGATCCGCATCGTCCACATAATCCAATCTATTTTTCACCGTTTTGTAAAAACTCTCTATTTCTAAAGCGTATCTGTCAAAAATTTTAAAATATCCCAAAGCGACCTGATCTGCCAGTTGTGGTTCGATGTATTTGCCGCTAGGCGCATAGATATCGAAAGGAGTTGGAGAGGTGGTATTACTTATAAGATGAATATACTGCGCCATTCTATTGTAACTCATTTTTACTGAAGCGTTTTCGTTTAGCTGATAAGCCAATGCAAATCGAGGCTCCAAATTGGCAAAAGATCGAATGGTTGCTCCTCGTTTGAAACTCACAGTGTCTATTGGGACTGCCTTTTCATAAATCTGTAAAGCCTCATTAAAAAGGATGGGGTTGTCGTTGGCATATAATTGCAATTCATTTTGACCCAATCGATTGAAACTAGATAACCGCAGGCCTGCTTGAATGGCCAGATTATTCGAGATTTCGATTTCGGCATCTAAATACACCGCGTTCTCAAAGGCGTATTTATCGGTTAATTTAAATGGATTAATTCCTGAAGTTTCAGTGGTAGGTCGAATATCTCCCGGGTTAAATTTGTAATAGATACTATTGAGCCCGTAGCGCAAATCTATTTTTTCAGAAATGAAATGCGTAAAGTCGTATTTAAGATTTACATTTCTAATACCACTGTCAAAGTCAAATTCCACGAATTTTAATTCTAGTCCGTAGAAATAATCTGAATAGATCAAGGATAGATTGCTGAATAGTTTTTCAGAAAATAAATGATTCCAGCGCAGGTTGAAGGTGGTATTCCCAAAGCTGTTGGAAAAACTATCGGCTATACTAAAGACATCGCGGCCAAAATATCCCGACAAGTAAAGACGGTTGTTTGCGTTGGGTTGAAAACTGATCTTGGTATTGAGATCGTAAAAATAGGCGACGTTATTATTGTTGAATAGCGGCAGGAACAAGTGTGCGTAACTGCTTCGGCCTCCTATAAGAAAGGAGGCTGTATCTTTTTTTATGGGACCTTCCAACAGCAACCTGCTAGATACCAAGCCAATACCTCCCTTGGCGTGTAACTCTTTTTTGTTGCCATCCTTTTGATAAATATCTAAAACCGAAGAGACTCGCCCGCCATAGCGGGATGGAATACCCCCCTTATACAAGGTAATGTCTTTTATGGCATCCGGATTAAAAA
Organism: Altibacter sp.; assembly: GCF_019913785.1. GTDB lineage: Bacteria > Bacteroidota > Bacteroidia > Flavobacteriales > Flavobacteriaceae > Altibacter. Next base: position 32,723 of record NZ_JAIOHK010000002.1, on the reverse strand, counting down.
CCGAAAAGAAACCAAACAGATGCGAGGAGTTATATAAGGTAGCTTCATCCAAAAGAATGAGATTTTGATCGGCTGCACCCCCTCGAACATTAAAACCACTGGCGCCTTCACCGGCACTGGTTACTCCCGGTAGTAGGGTAATGGCCTTTATCACGTCGGTTTCACCTAAAACAACAGGCATTTGTTTGATAGTTTCAATAGAAAGACTATTTACACTCATCTGTGGTTTTCGAATATTGAGTTTTTCTATATCGGCCTTTACAACCACCTCGTTAAGTTGCTCGGTGTTAGTTTCCAAAGAAATGTCCGTTAGCATATTTTTATCAAGTGCGATTACAAAGGTCTGCGTTGTAAATCCCAAATTGCTAAAAGACACTTCGTAGGTGCCTGCCGGAAGTGTAATGGAATAATAACCGTACTCATTGGTAATGGTTCCCGCTTGTAGATGGGGAATGAGCACATTTACGCCAATTAGTGTTTCACCCGAATCAGCTTCGGAAACCGTTCCACTTATCGTAAATTTTTGTTGGGCACAAAGAGAAACACTTCCGAAGAGGAGAAAAACAAAAACTATCTTTTTCAATCACATTTTTTTTAAAAATACCAATAAAAAAAAGCCTTCTGAATGTCTGAAGACTTTTTAACAAACTTTTAGCGGATGCTCGCAAGTATACTGTTAAAGGTCTTGCTGGGTCTCATTTCATTGTGTACCCTATTTTCATTCGGCCAATAATAACCACCCATATCCACGGGGTGACCTTGTGCCGCATTTAATTCGGCAAGTATCTTTTCTTGATTTTCTGAAAGGCTTTTGACAATAGGCGTAAACCGTGCTTTAAGTGTTTCATCTTTCGTTTGTAGTGCCAAAGCTTCTGCCCAGTATAGGGCTAGATAGAAATGACTACCGCGATTGTCCAATTCGTTTACCTTACGAGACGGGCCTTTTTTATTCTCCAGTAGTTTTTCGGTGGCATCGTCCAAGGTCTCTGCTAAATGAATGGCTTTTTCATTACCATAGGTTTCTCCCAAGTGTTCCAGGGAAACGGCAATGGCCAAAAATTCACCCAACGAATCCCATCGTAAATGGCCCTCTTCTACAAACTGTTCTACATGCTTAGGAGCCGAACCGCCTGCTCCTGTTTCGAACAACCCACCACCGTTCATCAACGGAACTATCGATAGCATTTTAGCGCTAGTTCCCAATTCTAAAATAGGGAAGAGGTCTGTTAAATAATCCCGGAGTACATTACCTGTCACTGAAATAGTATCCAGCCCGGCTTTTACACGCTCTAAGGTATATTCTGTTGCTTTTTTAGGAGAAAGAATTTTAATCTCCAAACCGTTTGTGTCGTGATTCGGAAGGTATTTTTTAACTTTTTTAATAATCTCTGCATCGTGAGCCCGATCCTCATCCAACCAGAAGACCGTTGGATTTCCGGTGGCACGTGCTCTGCTCACTGCTAATTTAACCCAATCTTGAATGGGTAGATCCTTTGCCTGGCACATACGCCAAATATCTCCTTTGGAGACCTCATGATCTAACAAGATGGTTCCATCTGTATCGACTACCAACACATGACCGTCTGAAGGAATTTCAAAGGTTTTGTCATGCGAACCGTATTCCTCAGCTTTTTGGGCCATTAATCCCACATTTGGTACTGTTCCCATGGTAGTAGGGTCGAAGGCACCGTGTTGTCTACAAAAATCAATGGTCACCTGATATACATCGGCGTAGCTACTATCCGGAATCACCGCCTTGGTATCTCTAGTTTTTCCTTCAGCGTCCCACATTTTACCGGAATTTCGTATCATGGCAGGCATGGAGGCATCAATAATCACATCACTGGGGACGTGTAAGTTGGTAATGCCCTTATCACTATTCACCATGGCCAAATCTGGATTGGAGGTCATGATCCTTTGAATATCGGCTTTAATGGCGGCTCTTTTTTCTGAAGATAATTCATCCAACTTACCGATTAAATCTCCAAATCCATTTTTCACATCTACGCCCAATTCTTCAAAGGTGTCTTGGTATTTATCGAATAATTCTGAAAAGTAAACCCGAACCGCATGACCAAATATTATGGGGTCACTTACCTTCATCATGGTAGCTTTCATATGTAATGAGAACAAGATACCGGAACGCTTAGCATCTTGAATTTCTCTTTTCAGAAACTCAAGCAAAGCTGCTTTGCGCATCACAGACGCATCTATGATCTCTCCTTCAAGAACAGGAATCGATTCCTTTAAAATAACATCGGTACCATCATTTTTTGTGAGTACTATCCTTAGATTATCATCTTTTCCTATCGTAACAGATTTTTCAGTATGCCTAAAATCACCCGCCTCCATTGTAGCTACATGCGTTTTTGATGTGCCACTCCAAACACCCATACTATGTGGGTTCTTCTTGGCATAATTTTTTACCGCTTTTGGTGCCCGCCGGTCACTGTTTCCTTCTCGAAGCACCGGATTTACAGCGCTACCTTTTATCTTATCGTATTTTGACTTTATTTGTTTTTCTTCCTCCGACTTTGCCTCTTCCGGATAATCGGGTAATTGGTAGCCTTTCGATTGTAGTTCGGTTATTGCTTCCATGAGTTGTGGGATGGAAGCACTAATGTTGGGGAGTTTGATGATATTCGCTTCGGGTCTCTTTGCTAGTTCACCTAATTCGGATAAGGCATCATTGACTCGTTGGTCTTCCGAAAGAAATTCGGGAAAGCTTGCCAATATTCTACCGGCCAAAGATATATCTCGAGTTTCAATGACAATTTGAGAAGGTTCTGTAAATGCTTTTACAACGGGAAGTAAGGAATGTGTTGCAAGAAATGGTGCTTCATCGGTTTTGGTATAAATAATCTTAGCGGCTTTTGTCATTGAGTGTCTTGTTAAGGAAAGGGTATATATTAGGTTTGCTAATAGAGCTGCAAATATAGCGATTTGAACAAGCTTTTAAAAGAGGCAAATTGTTATATTTTAATAAGAAGGCCTAAAAACAATAAAAGCCATAACACTGTATTGCTACATTGTTATGGCTCCTTGTGAAACAGACCGTTACCAACTATTCACCGAAGGCGAATCAAGGCAAGTTTATTATACCCTTGCAGTTGTGATTTGTTTCAAGAGATTTGTTTTTTTCGATTGAGTAACCGAAGTCACTTTGTGTCTCAAAAAACAGTCTCGAACTCTTTTTAATCTCCGCCCTAACCATCGCAGGGATCGTTAGCGTTTCAACAATTAATCAGAGTATATAAAGAACGTTACTTTATTGTCAATCCGGCTGTAACACCATTTTGATACTGCTAATGTAATACAGAAAATTAAAAAAACAAGTTTTATAACCTGTTTAATATTAACTATTTATAAACTGCCGTTATTAACATTTGTTCATAAAAAAGGCGATCTGAAACAGATCGCCTTTTTCTATACTTATGGTTGAAAAACTATTTAAGTCTTTTCTCTCTAATTCTAGCTTTCTTACCGGTAAGACCTCTGAAATAGTAGATACGCTTTCTACGCACACTACCTGTCTTGTTTATTTCAATTTTCTGAAGTGCCGGCAAGTTTATTGGGAAAATACGCTCCACGCCTATGGTGCCAGACATCTTTCTAATAGTAAAGGTTTTGGAGACCCCAGTTCCTTTTACTTGTATTACCACACCTCTAAAAAACTGAGTTCTGGTTTTTTCACCTTCGCGAATTTCGTAGTACACCGTGATGGTATCTCCTGCGCTAAATTCCGGGAATTCTTTTTTTGTTACAAATTCGTCTTGTACAAATTTTACTAACTCTTCCATTTTCTAAGTTAACTTATAATTTATCTAAAGCAACATACACGTTTCTCGCCAGAGGTTGAATCAAATCGGTTGCAAAAATAAGCAATTTCTTTATTGTTACAACTGTTTAGCTGTTTTTTATTTAGGGCGTTTCCTTGCCTTTGGCAAGGTCGGGCTTTTCGCGCTATATGCCTGCCTGCCGGCAGGCAGGATAGCCTGCTTCAATCCCTAACGCGGCACTTTAATCTAATAGATCGGGTCGACGCGCTGCCGTATGTTTCTGTGCCTCATGCTCACGCCATGCTTCAATCTTTGCAGTGTTTCCGCTTAATAAAACTTCTGGGACTTTCCACCCCTTGTATTCGGCCGGACGCGTGTAAATGGGAGGGGCCAGTAAATTATCCTGAAAACTATCGGTCAAAGCACTGGTTTCATTTCCTAATACACCTGGAATCAATCGAATCACTGCATCACAGACTATGGCCGCAGCTAATTCACCTCCGCTCAACACAAAATCTCCTATGGAAATTTCTCGTGTGATAAAGTGATCCCGAACCCGTTGATCCACTCCTTTATAATGACCACAAAGGATAATGATATTCTCCTTCAAGGATAATTCGTTGGCAATCCCTTGGGTAAGTGTAGTACCATCCGGAGTCATATATATGATCTCATCGTACTCTCTTTCAGACTTCAACATCGAAATACATTTGTCAATAGGTTCGATCATCATAACCATCCCCGCACCACCTCCAAACTGATAGTCGTCTATTTGTTTGTAATTGTTGGTAGAAAAGTCCCTCAAATTATGAGTGTGTACTTCCACAAGACCTTTTTCTATAGCACGCTTTAAAATAGAGGCTTCGAATGGACTTGTGAGTAATTCGGGCAATACCGTAATGATGTCAATCCGCATTTTACAAAAATTCTTGTTTCATCTTACAGCGCTCTATGGAGCCTTTGGCCCGTTCTAAGACGTTCTTGTCCAAGGTATTCATAGCCGCTTTTTTGTAATAATCGATTGCTTCGGTCAGTTTTCCCTGTTGCTCGAACATAATGGCATATTCATTATAAATGGTCGATTTTGTAATCCCCGGAATATTGATCGCTTGATCCAATAATTCTTTTAACTCCTCATATTTACCCAAAGTAGATAACAAGATGGAGTAGTTGTAGTAAACGGCAGGATACATCGGACTTTTTTCTAGACATAATTTATAGAGTGTTTCTCCTTTTTCGTATTCCTTGAATTTTACTTCATACAAATAGCCTAGATGATTATAGGCCTTTCCGAAATTTGGATCCATATCGATGATCTTCTCCAATTTATTTGTGGCTTCATCGTAGTGGCCATTTTTGATGTCCATATTGGCCTGATCGAGTAATTCTTCAAGTTTAGTTAAGTGGTCCATAGCTTTTAAATTAAAGTGTAAAAGTAAATGAATTCGTTGAAATTATATCTCCCAGGTATAGTGAAAAACGTGCGTATCTTTTTTCCACCCCAACCGTTCGTATAATTTTTGAGCAGGATTGTCGTGGTCTGTCTCAAGCGTTAAGCCCCGACTTCCTTCCTGAATGGCAAATGATTTTGCCTGCGTCATAAGTGCTTCACCCACTCCTTTCCCGCGGGCTGCTGCTTCAACATACAGATCGTTTAAGATATAGGTGCGTTGCATGGCCACCGATGAAAAACTTGGGTATAGCTGTGTAAATCCTAATCCTTTGCCGTTTTCATCTCGCGCTAAGAAGATGACCGAATCATTTTTTTTGAAGCGTTCGGATAGAAAGTTTCGTACGGCTTCGGGATTGGATGGTTGCTTATAAAAAACACGATAACCATCAAAGAGAGGTACAAGCTGGGAGAGGTGTTCTTGTTTTGCTTGAAGTATAGTCATAGGATAAATGTAAATATTTCCGAAGGGATACTAAAAAAAGCCCATCGATTTCTCAATGGGCTTTTAAACTTTAGATCAATCCAACTATTAATAATAGGTATACCGTCTTACTTTCGAAATATATTTAGCCAATCGAATTACCTGATGACTATATCCGTATTCGTTGTCGTACCATATATATAACACCACGTTCTTACCATCGTTGGCAACGATGGTCGCATTACTGTCGTAAATAGAAGGTGCCGAAGAACCTACGATATCACTGGATACCAATTCGTTGTTCAAAGAGTACTTAATTTGCTCTACCAAATCGCCTTCCAAGGCGTATTTTTTCATCACCGAATTTATCCCATCGATGGACGTTTGTGTTCCCAATTCCAATTTCAAGATCGCTAAAGATCCGTTTGGGACAGGAACGCGAATCGCATTAGAAGTGAGCTTTCCTTCAAACGAAGGGAGTGCTTTTGTAACCGCACTTCCTGCACCGGTTTCGGTAATTACCATGTTTAAGGCAGCAGCACGACCACGACGGTACTTCTTGTGCATATTGTCTACCAGATTCTGGTCGTTGGTATAGGCATGGATCGTTTCCAAATGCCCTTGTACTACACCAAAGCTATCTTCGATAGCCTTTAAAATAGGAGTAATTGCATTTGTAGTACAGGACGCAGCCGAAAAGATATCAACCTTGTTTGGATCGTGTTCACTATGATTTACACCATGTACAATATTTGGCACTCCCTTTCCGGGCGCCGTTAGTAATACCTTGGCGGCTCCTTTTGCCTTTAGATGTCGACTCAAAGCTTCATGATCTCTAAAGGCACCTGTATTGTCAATAATCAAGGCATCTTCTATCCCGTATTTGGTGTAGTCAATTTCTTCCGGATTATTTGCTGAAATGATATGAACCGTGGTTCCATTTATGATAAGTGCACTGTTTTCAAGATCGGTACGAACGGTACCCGGAAAATCGCCGTGAACCGAATCATACTGAAGTAAAGAAGCTCTTTTTTCCAATACAGTTTGATCAATGGCTCCACGAGTTACAATAGCGCGTAGCCGCATCTGACTCCCTTGTCCGGTACGGGTCATTAATTCTCTTGCCAACAAGCGACCAATTCTTCCGAAGCCATACAAAACCACATCTTTCGGAGTGATATTGTTTGTTTTTTTCGCGTCCTTTAATTTATCACTTACAAAGGCAATAGCATCTTCATAACGATTGTCTTCCAAATGGTACTCAAAAGTTAATTTGCCAATATCCAATTTTGCAGGCGGTAGGTCGAGAGTTTTGATGGCTTGGGCAATTTCTACCGAATCAAAAATAGAAATTGGTTTTTGGACAAACTCGCCGGCATATTCGTGCAGATTTAAAATCTCGCTAACATTTCGATCGATCAATTGGTTTCTGAAAAGCACCAATTCGATGGCCTTGTCATACCAAAGGTCACTAACAATCTTAATAAATTCTACCGTTGCTTTTCGGCGGTCGGTTTGAAAAGACAGTTCTTTTTCATAAACGTCATCAAAACTCATAGTTGTATAGTTTAAAGGGGTTAAAATTTTTTGCAAAAGTAACTATTTCCGAGCAGCTACTGAAGCATATTTGTAAAAATAAATACCCCTCTAAAAAATTGATTTAAAGAGGGGTATCTTCTTCAGAAAGAAACAGACTACCTGAAGATGAACGAGTTTAACTGTCCTTGTTTATCGACAAAGGTCATTTTAATTGGGACCTTGTAATTACGCCCATTCATGATTCGTTTTACGTCGTCTATATCGTTTATTTTTTCATCATTGATCTTTGTGATAATAATGCCCGAAAGGTCGTATTGTGCCATTTCCTTAGTAAGTGATCTGGTCACGATAACACCATTTGATACATTGTGCGCACGTAGATCGGATTGGGTAGCATTTTTCACTTCTAATCCAAGATCATCAATTTCGAAAGTTTCTAATTTTATGAGTGTCACCGGAATATTGCGTTCTCTTCCATTGCGCATCACGGTAACCTCTACCACATCATTTGGACGTTTGGAGCCTAAATATCCTGCAAGATCGGAGAATTTACTTACCTTATATCCATCCAATTGTTTGATAATATCACCTTCTAAAATACCGCCTTTTTCGGCGCCACTACCTTTTTCAATACCGTTGACATAAACTCCTTCCGACTCGTCCACACCTATTTGATTTGCTATGGCCGAATTGAGCGTAGCTCCCGTAATCCCTAAAATACCACGCTGCACGTTACCAAATTCCATAATATCTTCAATTACCTTTCTCGCATTATTTGAGGGAACAGCGAAGGCATAACCTACATACGATCCGGTTTCGGAAGTAATGGCCGTATTGATTCCTATAAGCTCTCCGCGCGTATTGACCAAAGCACCACCACTGTTACCGCGGTTTACGGCTGCATCGGTCTGGATAAAAGATTGTGGGTTGCCATCGAATTCATTAAGATCTCTGGCTTTGGCACTGATGATCCCCGCAGTGACAGTAGACGTAAGGTTAAAAGGGTTTCCAACAGCCAAGACCCATTCTCCTAATTTTATATCGTTTGAGTTTCCGAAAGGAACATAAGGGAATTCTTCGTCGCTGTCCAGTTTAATCAATGCAATATCGGTCTTAGGATCGGTACCGACCAATTCGGCATTATATGTTTTGTTATTGTTTAGCGTCACCGAAAGTTCAGAGGCATTTGCAATCACGTGATTGTTTGTAACTATATAACCATCCGGGGAAATAATTACACCACTACCCGAACCTACCATTTCGCGTGCGATTCCGCGACCGCTGAAGTACTCCATCAAACTTCTGGGCTGTGTAGTAATGGTTTTATTTTTAACGTGAACAACGGCATTTACCGTTTTTTCGGCGGCTTCGGTAAAATCGATACTACCTGCCGGAGCTGTAAAGGTTGAAAAGTTGGTTGGAATAAAAGAAGGGGTTTCATTTTCAGAAACGATGGAAACATCGCTAGTTTCGACAAACATTTTATAACCTCCCAATGTTATTGCACCTGCAACAACTGCTACTAAAAATAATCGAAGTGTCTGTTTCATATCCATTTTCGTTTTATACATTAAATTTAACTATTAAAAGACGATAATATTTCTTAATTGTTTCAGAATTAACTTCCATTTAACAAGTGAAAAATCGCTCAAGTAGACGTCGCTTTTTATACCTTTGTCTTCATGGAATTTACCTTCTATAAATATCAAGGAACAGGGAACGATTTTGTGCTGATTGATAATCGTCAACAGTTTTTCCCCAAAAATAATACCAAACTAGTTCGTCAATTGTGCGACCGAAAATTTGGCATAGGGGCAGATGGACTCATACTCTTGGAGCTACATCCCACGGCCAATTTTTCGATGGTGTATTATAATGCCGACGGAAATTTAAGTTCTATGTGTGGCAATGGAGGTCGTTGTATTGCGCATTTTGCGAAGCAGCTGGGCATTATTAAAACAAACGCTACCTTCGAAGCAGTAGATGGATTACACCAGGCTACCATTAAGGGTAACACGATTTCATTAAAAATGAACGATGTGAATAAGGTATATATAGACGAAGACCACAGCTTTGTACATACAGGATCTCCACACCATGTTCAACTCGTTTCAGGCTTGGATACCTATAATGTTTTTGCTGAAGGGAAGTCGATTCGAAATGCCCGCTATGGAAAAGAAGGTGCCAACATTAATTTTGTGGAGTCAAATGGAAATGACATTTTTTCAGTTCGCACTTACGAACGTGGGGTTGAAGATGAAACTTTGTCGTGTGGGACCGGGGTTACGGCGGTGGCACTCGCATTATATGAAACCGGGCTGACTTCCACCAACGAAGTAACCTTAAAAACGCCCGGCGGGATGCTGCAGGTAACTTTTGACAAAACAGCAACCGGTTATAAAAATATTTGGTTAATCGGACCTGCAAAGCAGGTTTATAAAGGTATATGGAGTGATGAATAGTCTTGAAGGAAAAGAAATCAAACTTCGGGCTTTGGAGCCTTCCGATCTTGAGTTCTTGTACGAACTTGAGAATGACGAATCGCTTTGGGAAGTGAGTAATACCACGACACCTTATTCAAAATTTGTTTTGAAGCAGTATTTAAAAAATGCGCATCGCGATATTTACGAAGTAAAACAATTGCGATTGGTCATATGCAAAAAAGGAGCAGAACGCCCGTTGGGATTTGTCGATCTCTTCGATTTTGACCCCAAACACAATAAAGTAGGTATAGGCATTGTTATTTTTAAGTCGGAAGACAGAGGCAAAGGGTATGCGGCACAATCGCTTCAACTGCTTTGTAATTATGCCTTTACTCATTTGCGGATGCATCAGGTATATGCGAATATTACCGAAGGAAATGAACAGAGCATCCAGCTATTCGAAAAACTCGGATTTATACAAACGGGAGTTAAAAAGGATTGGATTTTTTCAGAAGGAACCTATAAAAACGAATACCTATATCAACTACTAGCCCATGATTAAAAAGATTATAATAGCCATCGTTTTTATTGGTTTGGCTGCGATGGCGGCATTCGCCTACTATGTGTACAACAGTGTTTTTGTTTCGAATACGGCCTTTAATAATGAAGAGGCACATGTGTATATTCCAACTGGGGCTCGGTTTAGTGATGTGTTGGACGAATTGCGTCCATTATTAGACGACGCCATTGCTTTTGAAGCGGTTGCGAATAGAAAGGGATATCCGGCAAATATCAAACCGGGACACTATCTTATTAAAAAGGGGATGAATAATAATGATATTGTCAACACCATACGTTCAAAGAATATTCCTATCGATATCAAGTTTAATAATCAGGAGCGTTTAGAAGATCTCGCCGGTCATATGGCAAATCAGATAGAAGCCGATAGTTTATCGCTTATCGCGGCAATGCGCGATCCAGATTTTTTAGTCGAAGCGAAATTCAATACCGATACAGCACTTTCGATGTACATCCCCAATACTTATGAGTTGTACTGGAATACTTCGGCTGTGGAATTTAGAAACCGAATGTTGAAAGAATACAAGAGTTTTTGGAACGAGTCGCGATTACAAAAAGCAAAGGCCGTTGGATTGACCAATGAACAGGTGATGTCATTGGCGGCCATAGTTCAAAAGGAAACGGCAAAATCCGATGAGCGTCCGCGTGTGGCGGGTGTTTATATCAATCGATTGAATAGGGGAATGTTGTTACAGGCAGATCCTACTGTGATCTATGCGAAAAAGAAATCGGAAAATGACTTTGACCAAGTTATCAAACGGGTTTTATATGTGGACCTTGAGTTGGACTCCCCGTATAATACCTATAAATATGCGGGCGTACCACCGGGACCAATTGCTATGCCCGATATTTCTTCCATAGAAGCGGTACTCAATCCAGAGAAGCACGACTACTTTTATTTTGTTGCGGATGTGACGAACTTTGGGTATCACAAATTTGCCAAAACCTTGACGCAACACAACGTGAATAAGGCAGCATACGTTCGTTGGGTGAATGCTAATGGGGTGAATAGATAATCTGCCTCCCACAACTTCTGTTTTTTTCTTAAAATACTTAGTTTTTAACTTTTTTCGCACTTTTAGTTTATAAGCAACTCTCCTTCAGCTACATATCTATGGGCTATTCGGCTCTTTCTCAAAAGCGAAACCTACATGTAACATTGTTAATTAAAGTACGTCTATAAGATTAAAACATGTCACTTATTCGTTTACCTTTCCTTAAATTATTGTTAATAAAAAGGCGCTTTTAACCCAAAAATTTGCCAATTTAACAATTTTTAACAGGGTTTACAGAAAACCTTTGAATTATTTAGTACCTTTGCAGGCTGAAAATAAGAGTGTTAGTGATTTCACTTAAATTTTAAAAACAAATGAAACAGAGTCATTTACGAGTTACCGTTTTACTGCTAGTTGCTATTTTCGTGGCGACAGGTTTTTCGTTTAACGAACGCATTGACCTTTCTCATTATAAGTTGGAAGGTGTTGCACTTTGTTATACGGTTCCAAATGAATTTGAACTGGTTTCAGAAACCACGCTACCGATGTCCTATAACTTATTCTTAGGGAAAACCTATGTTGGGTTTAAAGAGGCTTTGGGCTTTAAAGAATCCAGAGGAAATTATAGTATCATCAACCAATTTGGTTATATGGGGAAATACCAATTCGGTAAATCTACTTTACATATGATCGGTATTAAGAATTCTGAACAATTCTTAGAAGATACCTTTTTACAGGAAAAGGCTTTTACAGCCTATACAGCGCGTAATAAATGGATCTTGCGCAAAGACATTAAACGATACAATGGACGCCATATTGGAGGCGTAAAGATTACTGAATCCGGCATCCTAGCAGCAGCACACTTGGCAGGAGCAGGGAATGTTAAGAAATTCTTGCGCAGTGGAGGGGAGCAGCGATTTGAAGATGCCAACGGTACATCCATACGATATTATTTAAAGAAATTCTCGGGCTATGATACGTCCCATATTGTTGCCAGTAGAAAAGCAAAAGTGAAATAAGAAAAATTTATTTTTGAATAATAAATAAGGTGGGTCGCTTCGAGAGGTCCACCTTTATTTTTTTCCACCGTTCCACCGAGGTTGTAAGGATGTATTCGGAAGGAAGTGTAATATCACAGGCCACACATAGTTGGGTATCGTTGTGTAGCGAACTTAACAGACTTTCCATAAGTTGATTATTGCGATACGGAGTTTCAATAAACAATTGCGATTGTTCACGTTCCATTGAAAGGCGTTCTAACCGCTTGATTTCATCCTTTCGTTCTCGCTTATCGATGGGTAAATAACCGTTGAAGGCAAAATTCTGTCCGTTAAAGCCACTGGCCATCATAGCCATTAATATCGATGAGGGGCCAACCAAAGGAACCACTTTAATTCCTTGTAAATGCGCTTGCGCCACAACAGCGGCTCCCGGATCTGCAATCCCGGGACAGCCAGCATCGGAGATTACACCTACATCAAATCCTTCGAGACAAGGGGTTAACATATCAGGGATCTCACTTTCATTGGTGAACTTATTGATAAGCTGAATGTGTAAATCGGGTTGTGACTTTCGAGGTGCCAAACTTTTAATAAACCGTCTGGCATTTTTTTCATGCTCAACGACGTAATGATCGATCTGTTCTACTGCTTTTTTTACCAAAAGCGGAAGCACCTCTAACGGAGGCGTATCTCCCAAAGTACATGGGATTAAATACAAGTTTCCTTTTTCAGGTGCCATGAAAGTACGCTATCTTACGATCAGCTTTTTTAGTTGTGTACCTCCTGTTTCAGAAATAACTTTCACCAAATAAATACCTTGTGAAAGATTCGTCACTGAAATATTTTTTTCTGAAGCAAGGATATTTTCTTCAGAAAGTAAAACACTCCCCTTCATATCCAAGATTGTAATTGTAGCTATTTTATCAGATTTAAAACTGAAGTTCACATACTCCGAAGCAGGATTCGGAACCATAACTACTTCTTCCATATCATAATCAGCTGTCCCTAAATCACCACCATCAAACGCTAATACGCGACCACCAATATCGACGATGTACAATTCATTTTGATAATCGACACCAAATGACACCCACGATCCACCAAAGGTGCCCCAGTCGGTTAGATCGCCGGTACTATCTACCGTAAATACGCGCCCGCTACACACATCTGCCGCAAAATACAGCCCATTGTGAATAGGAAAATCGGTGCCTCTATATACATAACCTCCGGTAATAGAGCAATTTCCACTCCCGGTGCTCGAACTGTATTCGGCAATGGGGAAGGTAAGCTCGCTTGGGTCGGGGCAACCTGTTGTGTTAAATGGGACAGAGCCTTCGTAGCATCTCCACCCGTAATTGAGTCCCGCTTCGGCACTACCGGCACGGTCTATTTCTTCTACGTCAGCCTGACCAACATCGCCAATCCATACATCACCATTGGCACTGTCAAATGAAAATCGCCATGGATTTCGCAAGCCATAAGCCCAAATTTCTTCGGCATCATTTACACTTCCCGCAAAGGGATTATCGGGTGGGATGCCGTAATTGTTAGGAGGCATTGGATTGTCTATATCTATTCGCAACAATTTGCCCAATAGTAGTGCGGTGTTTTGGGCCCTGTTTCCGGGGTCACCACCACTTCCGCCATCACCGGCAGCTATGTATAAGTAGCCATCATTTGGGCCAAAAGCAATTCCGCCCCCATTGTGATTACTAAAAGGCTGGTTGTATTCTATTATGGTCAATTCAGAATTTGGGAGGGTCACATTGGGATCTCCCGGGTCAACCGAATATCTCGCGATTCGAGTATCGCCGTTTGTCTTTGTATAGTTTACATAAAAATAACCATTGTTCGTGTAATCGGGGTGAAATGCCAGGCCCAAGAGTCCTTGTTCACTTCCGGTAGAGACAAGTGTTGAAATATTTAAAAATAGTGTTGGATTTGTGGTTCCATCCGGATTTAAAATTTTAATCCTTCCGCCTTGCTCTACCACAAAGAGACGTTCATCGCCTGCATTTTGAAGATCTACGGGACTGTTAAACCCATCCGCAAAAGGCACAAAATCAATTTGGGCATAAAAGAATCCGGAAAAGAGAAGGCATACTAGTATTGGGACATACTTTTTCATAACATATAATTTTTTCAAGGTCTAAAGTACTGAAAAGCCTCCGATAATAAAAGTTAAAGCCGTTCTGCTATTTTTTCGCAGGCATCATCGAGCATCTTATACACATTTTCAAATCCGTGCTCGCCTCCGAAGTAAGGATCGGGGACGTCTACATTTTCACCGGGGAAAATTTCATCAAGAATGAGTTGTACTTTTTGTTTTTCAATTTCGTCTTTAGCGAGTTGTACCACATCTCGATAATTCGAATTGTCCATAACAAAGATATAATCGTATGTTTCGAAGTCGTAGGCAGAGAATTTCCTTCCGCGCTGATCCGTAATATCCAAACCATATTTTTGGGCAATGGAAATGCTTCGGGGATCAGGTAGTTCTCCTGCATGCCAACCACCTGTGCCGGCAGATTCAACTATAATTTTTGAGGGATCGACTTTTGATTTTAGAATTCCTTCGGCCAAGGGAGAACGACAAATGTTTCCGAGGCAAACCATTAAAACTTTTGTTTTCATAATTGCAAGCTATAAAATGTAAGGCAATTAAGGGCCTTATAGTGTCAGCTTTTTGTTGAGGTCTTCTACGTATTTTCTGAATTGCTTATCGGTACTCGATAAGTTGTCAACGGTCTTACAAGCGTGTAAAACAGTGGCGTGGTCGCGCTGTCCAATTTGTGAACCAATAGACGCCAAAGACGCTTTGGTGAATTTTTTAGCGAAGAACATCGCCAATTGGCGCGCTTGAACAATATGGCGTTTCCGGGTTTTAGATTGCAACGTATCCACATCCATCTGGAAATATTCACTTACTACTTTTTGAATATAATCGATAGAAACTTCTCGTTTGGTGTGCTTTACGTAATTGTCGACAATCTTCTTGGCAAGATCGATGGTAATCTCCCTTTTATTGAAGGAAGAGTGAGCAATCAATGAGATAATCGCTCCTTCCAATTCACGAATATTGGTTTTAATATTGTTTGCTAGGAATTCTACAATATCTTCAGGCATTTCAACTCCGTCACGATATAACTTATTCTTTATGATGGCCACACGGGTATCGTAGTCGGGGTGGTTCAATTCGGCAGAAAGACCCCACTTGAAACGCGACAACAATCGTTGTTCGATGTCGATCATATCGACGGGTGCTTTGTCACTTGTTAGAATGACTTGCTTGCCATTTTGATGTAGGTGATTGAAAATATGGAAGAAGACATCCTGCGTTCCGGCCTTACCTGAAAGCAATTGAATGTCATCTACAAGCAACACATCGATAATCTGATAGAAATGTATAAAATCGTTTCGGTTGTTCTTTTTGACCGATTCAATATACTGTTGTGTAAATTTTTCGGCAGAAATATACAAAACGGTTTTTTCGGGGTATTTATCTTTAATTTCAACACCAATGGCATGTGCCAAGTGTGTTTTGCCCAATCCAACACCACCAAAGACCAACAGAGGATTAAACGAAGTGCCACCAGGCTTGTTTGCGACTGCCATTCCTGCAGAACGTGCCAAACGGTTGGATTCGCCTTCTAAAAAATTCTCAAAATTATAATTGGGATTGAGCTGTGATTCAATTTTTACATTGCGTATACCCGGAATGACAAACGGATTTTTAAGTTCCGGACTTTTATTCTTCAAAGGTACATCGACCTCCTGTGATTGTACCTGACTCCTATTAGAGCTGGGGATACGTTCGGTAAATGGTTGCTTGTTCCCGTAAGTATTTTCCATTTTGATCACATAGACCAACTTGGCTGTAACACCCAATTCTTTGGTGAGGGCAACTTTCAACAATTTCACATAATGCTCCTCCAGCCATTCGTAGAAAAACTTACTGGGAACTTGAATACTCAGAGCGTTGTCTGTAAGCTTCACTGCTTTGATAGGCTCGAACCAGGTTTTGTATGCTTGCGAAGTAATGTTATCTTCGATAAAGGACAAACAATTTTTCCAAACCGATTCCGCAGTTTTACTCATAGTGGTTGTTGAAGTATTAGTTAGTTATAAGATGTCAATAAAAACGGAGAAAAAGTGATTCCTCTAACAAATTATTAACATTGCAAATATGTGAACAAAAAAATGAAAAAAAAAATAGAATGGGTATTGAATTTGTAGTTTTTTTTCGCATACTGTAACTAGTCCAAAGCTACGAAAAAAAGTTCCCTTTTTAAAAGTAAATCTGTGAAAAAAAATCTTACAAAATTAAGAGTCCGATACGGGGAAACCGATCAGATGGGAATTGTCTACTACGGAAATTACGCACAATTTTTGGAACAAGGACGAACCGAATGGCTACGGGAATTGGGCTTTTCGTATAAATGGATGGAAGCGAACAACATACACCTTCCGGTAATTAACTTGAATATTGATTATAAAGCTCCGGCCTATTATGACGATCTTTTGACCGTTACTACTAGGCTAAGGAAAATTCCTACTTTTAAAATTGAATTCGACTACGAAATACACAATGAATCGGGTCAACTTTTGGTATCGGCAGCTACCGCCTTGGTTTTTGTAAATAGCACCACAAAAAAATTACAAAAGGCACCTGATTATCTGTTGAATAAATTGAAAGAAACCTTAGACTAAATAGCTAATTTTTTGATGGTTACCTTGTAGGTATTTTCGAAAAGATCAAAGATGCGATTTGCATCTTTTTTGCGTACCGAAATTTCGATCTGACAATTTAATTCCATTTTTTGATCTACGATGTGAAGATTTTCGTCTTTTAAGATACGCATGACCGTATTCATTTCCGGATATTCAAATTGTAAATAGAAATGCTCGTTTATTGTTCTTTTTACAATGTGTGAAGCTTCCAAAGCCATTTGTGCAGCAGTTTTATACGCCTTGATCAATCCACCCACGCCCAACTTGGTGCCTCCAAAATAGCGTACCACCACCACCAATACATCGGTGACTTCAAAAGATTGCAATTGTCCATAGATGGGCATACCGGCACTGTTTGATGGCTCTCCGTCGTCATTCGCCCTATAGTTTTCGTAGTTTTTGCCTAACTGCCAAGCATAGCACCAATGCCGTGCATTGTAATGTTCTTTTTTAAGTCTGTCTATGTGCTCTTTAATTTGATCTTCGGTAGTTACAGGAAACGCAAAACCAAAAAACTTGCTGCCACGGTCTTTAAAGAGTACCTCAGGAGAAGCCTTGCTAATAGTTTTATAGGTGTCTTTTTGAAGTGTCATTACATTCGGGCAAGTGCTACAAGAAGAATACTCACAACGGCTAATAAAATACCAATCCAGTTCTTTGGCAACAACTTTTCTCTAAACAGTATGATACTCAATAGGGTAGACAATAGTACTATCGTCACGTTGTTGACCGTAAAAATTCCGGAACTTTCTAAAATTCCACTCCTTAGTGCTAACACCAGAAAGTACAATGAAAAGTAATTTGTAATTCCTAAGGCGATACCACCTATCACATTCTTAAACTGAAATTTAAATTTTCCGGCGACACCCTGTAAGGCTAAAATGACAAGCCCTATACACGCTGCAGCCGAAAAAACCACAGCACTAAATAGCGAGACATCTTTTTCGGCGACATAAGATTCTTCCAAATATTTTATCGAGGTGTCTATAATTCCACTTCCCAAAAAAACCAATGCAGGAAAAATGAGGTTCCTTTTTTTTATTTTCAAGCCCTCTTTGGCCTTAATTGAAGTAAGGTATACCGCCGCTAAGGCCATCAAAATGCCAACAACTTTTAAAATTCCCATGGCTTCCTTGTAGTAAAAAAGACCAAACAGTATTGGGATAACCAAACTCATTTTGGTGGCAACCGATACTACCGAAATTCCACTGCGCTGCGTTGTAATCGCCATTAGGTTGAAGATTCCAATGAAAAAGGCACCCAATGCCAGGGTGTAGTAAAACCAATCAAATTGTGGCAACTCAGATAGGATGAGGGGTGCGTCGTAGGCTATTAACCCGCAAGCACAGGCGACTAGATAATTAGTCACTATGGCGTGAAAAATATTTATTTTAAAACGTTCAAACAGTTTAAAAATGATAAAGATGAACGTAGAGGCTAAAATGCTAAGTGCTAAATAGATCAATCCGCTAGGTTTTTATAACGATGCATAATATCTTCCTTTAAAGTGATTTCTGAAATTAATTTTCCTGAAAATGTAGGTGCTTTTAATCCGTTTTGGAATATCACAGCTCCTGTAAAAACCACCGCTTCGTCCCAAAGCTGCGCATCGATAAATGACTGAAGCGTTCGGGCACCACCCTCAATTATAACCGATTGCAGGTTGTGTTGATACAAAATTGCACAGAGCTGCTTCGGAAGGTCTTCTGAAAAGGTTGCCGTTTCGTAGTGTAGCATTTCAGTTGAATTCGTCTCCACTTCAGTAATAACAATTGTTTTCACGGTTCCGTCGAATACCGAAGCACCCTTGGGAATCTTTAAATTTCGATCCAACACCACTCGAACCGGGGAATTCCCTTGCCAGTCTCTTGTAGTGAGGTTTGGGTTATCTGCCAGCACCGTATGGGTACCCACCAAGAGTGCCTGTTCTTCCGAACGCATTTTATGGGTGAACTGTCGCGAATAGGCATTGGTAATCCAGAACGGTTTTTTTTCGGCACTTCTAAGCTCATTTTTAGGGGCCATAAACCCATCCTGCGTCTGTGCCCATTTTAGTACAATAAAAGGACGTATTTTTTGATGAAATGTAAAAAAGCGTTTGTTGAGTGCTTCGCAGGCGTCGTTCAACACACCAACGGTAACATCGCAACCGGCTTCCATCAGTTTCTGAATACCACGACCGGCTACTTTTGGATTGGGATCGATACCTCCTATAACCACTTTTTTGATTCCGCTTGAGACTATAAGATTGGCACAAGGTGGTGTTTTACCAAAATGACTACAAGGTTCCAAAGACACATATAAGGTTGCCGCTTGTAATAGGGATGTATCTGCCACACTTTCAATAGCGATTACCTCGGCATGTGCTGTTCCGGCTTTCATATGCCAACCCTCGCCAATGATTCGACCACTGTGAACAATGACACAACCCACCATCGGATTTGGATAGGTAGTACCCAGTCCATTTTTGGCCAATTGGATGCAACGCATCATATAATTTTCGTGTATCTTCACTTCGCAAAAATACAAGTAATTAGTTAGATGCATACAGCCGTTATTAGACCGATTCAAAAAAAAGAAAACGAACAAATTGCCAGTATCATTCGCGGTGTCTTAGAGGATTTTGGTGTACCAAAGGTGGGCACTGCCTATGCCGATGCAGCCTTGAATGCCATGTTTGAAGCCTATGATAAAAAAAATGCCGCCTATTTTGTGCTGGAAGAGAACGGAACACTCATTGGTGGAGGAGGTGTTGCACAGTTGGATAATTACGATGGCAAGGTTTGTGAATTGCAAAAAATGTATTTTCTTCCCCAAGCAAGAGGGAGGGGACTAGGTACTCAAATGATCGATATTTGTTTGCAAAAAGCCAGTGAAATGGGATACGAAAAATGCTACTTGGAAACCATGTCGTATATGGAAGCAGCCCAGAAATTGTACCAACGCTACGGATTTCAATATTTGTCCGGCCCCATGGGAGATACAGGTCATCACGCCTGTGGAGTTCATATGATAAAAGACTTATAAGTTTGAAGGTTTCTTTACTAAAATCCGATTTTTTTTCAGCCCTACATTCGCTATATCCACAGGAAGAGCTTCAATCTTTTTTTAGCTTGCTGGCGCAACACATTCTGAAGATGACACGTCTGGAAACCACATTGCAAGCCGAGAAAGAGCTTACTGAAGAAGCGGTTTTAAAATTTTCGAAAGCAATGGATCGCTTAGAAAAATTTGAACCCATTCAATATATAATAGGAGAAGCCGAATTCTTCGGCTTACTTTTTAAAGTGAATAGGCATACCTTAATACCTCGTCCCGAAACCGAAGCACTGGTGGACTGGATTATTCAGGATTCTAGTACCCAACACCCAACGCCCGGTACCTTATTGGATATTGGAACCGGATCGGGCTGTATTGCCATATCCCTTGCCCACCATTTAACGCAAACACGTATTTCGGCGATAGATATTTCTTCGGAAGCACTAGAAGTAGCTTCAGAGAATGCGATTCGGAATAAGGTTCAGGTCGATTTAAAACGGCAAGATGTTTTAGAATTGACAACCCTTCCGAAGCAATTCGATATAATAGTATCCAATCCGCCATATGTTCGGGAACAGGAAAAGGCGGCCATGCAAAAAAATGTACTTCAGCATGAACCGGACATTGCGCTCTTTGTTTCAGATTCGGATCCCTTACTGTTCTATCGAAAGATTTCCCGACTCGCAAAAACCGGTTTGAATCCCGGAGGTATTCTTTACTTCGAGATTAATGAGTATCTTAGTAAAGAAATGGTAAGCTTACTTCGCGAAGAAGGATTTAAGCAAATTGAAGTGAAGCAAGATATTTTCGGAAAAGATCGAATGATAAAAGCCTTTAACCATGCCTAAACTAGAAACCATTTGTGTTTTCTGCGGAAGTAGTGATGGAAATGATCAAGCTATTACCGATGCAGCTGTGCAGCTGGGTAGCATGCTTGCAGAGCGAGACATTACTTTGGTATACGGTGCTGCAAAGATTGGCGTGATGGGTACTTTGGCGAAATCGGTTTTGGATAACAATGGGAAAGTAATTGGTATAATCCCCGGATTTCTAAAGAAAAAAGAAGTCGTGCATTTGGGATTAACCGAGTTGATCACCACGAAGAATATGCACAAACGCAAGCTAAAAATGCAGCGACTCAGTGATGGTTTTATTGCTTTACCCGGCGGCATAGGGACCCTCGAAGAGTTATTCGAAATACTTACATGGCTACAACTGGGATTACACACCAAGCCTATCGGACTGTTAAACTGTAATGGTTTTTACAATGATTTATTACAACTTTTAGAAACCATGGTGAGAAAAGGATTTGTTTCCTTGGAAAATTACGAGTTGCTTTTGGTAGATACTACCGTGTCCGGATTACTTCAAAAAATGTCAAATTTTAAAGCCCCGAATATTCCTAGTTGGCTTAGTGAGGACAGGGCCTAAGCTCTAAGTTATCAACTATTTCTACCCTTTTTTCAACAATTTCACCCTTAAAAAAATATGATAAAGTACATTTAGGAGATTAACTAATAACTCAACTTGTATGAAATCATCAAAAAAGTATTTTGCGGAAGGTCTGGGAACTTTCGCTTTAGTATTATTTGGTTGTGGTGCAGCGACTATTGCTAGTGTGTCACAATCGGGACCTGAAGGAATTGGTTTACTTGGGATCGCTCTGGCATTTGGACTTTCTGTTGTTGTGATGGCCTATACCATCGGGCCAATTTCGGGATGTCACATCAATCCGGCTATTTCTATCGCTATGCTTGCTGCAGGTAAGCTTTCTGGAAAGGACACGCTTGGCTATGTGATCTCACAATGTATAGGTGCCGTTGCTGCGGCCGGATTATTATATGTACTGGCCACCGGCAGTGCCGGATTTGTCATGCCCGAATGGGGCTTGGGAAGTAATGGATGGGGAACCGGTTACCTAGGCGAATACGATATGAAATCTGCCTTTATCGCGGAGTTTGTATTTACTTTTTTATTCTTAATGGTTATTTTTGGGACCACAGCGAAGAATGCATCACCTATGATGGCAGGATTGGCTATCGGTATTTCATTGGCACTTGTTCATATGGTTGTGATTCCTATTACGGGAACTTCGGTGAATCCGGCTCGAAGTTTAGGTCCGGCCTTATTCGCAGGCGGTATGGCGATGCAGCAATTGTGGTTGTTTATAGTAGCCCCTGTTGCAGGAGGACTTTGTGCCGCACTAGCGCGTAAAATATTTTTGGAGGATTAATTCTGAATGTAATTGAATAAAAAGGCTCTCAAATGGGGAGCCTTTTTTTGTTAATATTCAATGAACTTTACCCAATCCAGAAGCAATACAATTTTTATATTTGTTGTATGAACATGGAACAAAAGATCAAGCAGCTACGCGATGCACTTCGTGAACATAATTACAACTATTACATTCTTGATAATCCAACGATATCCGATTACGAATTCGATATTAAATTAAAGGAACTACAGGAGCTAGAAGCCGCTCATCCGGAGTATTATGACGCCAATTCACCTACGCTTCGGGTTGGGGGAGAAGTGACCAAAAACTTTGAAACAGTAGCACATACCTACCGTATGTATTCCTTGGACAACTCCTATTCGAAAGAGGATTTACTCGACTGGGAAAAGCGCATCAAAAAGGTAATTGATGCAGAGGTGACATACACCTGTGAATTGAAATACGACGGTGCATCGATGAGCCTGACGTATGAAAAAGGAAAGTTGGTAAGAGCTGTTACGCGAGGGGATGGCTTTCAGGGTGACGACGTTACCACCAATGTGAAAACCATCAAGTCGGTACCGCTTCAATTAAAAGGGGATTATCCTCCCTTGTTTGAAATTAGAGGGGAGATTGTATTGCCCTTTGCCGGTTTTGAAAAGATGAATGCCGAACGGATCGATATTGGGGAAGAGCCTTATAGAAACCCCCGAAACACGGCTTCGGGTAGTTTAAAACTGCAGGATAGCAGTGAAGTAGCCAAGCGACCTTTGGAATGTCTACTCTATAGCATCAAAGAAGAACGTCCTACTATAAAGACGCAATTCGAAAGTCTTAAAAAAGCGCGTGAGTGGGGTTTTAAAGTTCCTATGGAGGCCAAACTCGCCAAAAGTATGGATGAGGTATTGGCCTTTATCAACTACTGGGATGTGCAGCGTCACAAATTACCCTACGAAACCGATGGCGTTGTGGTAAAGGTAAACAGTATACAACAGCAGGAAGAGTTAGGGTATACCGCTAAGTCACCTCGTTGGGCCATGGCCTATAAGTTCAAGGCCGAACAGGTTGCTACGATCTTAGAGGAGATCACCTACCAGGTAGGCCGTACGGGTGCTATCACGC
The DNA here is from genome assembly GCF_019913785.1 of Altibacter sp. Lineage (GTDB taxonomy): Bacteria > Bacteroidota > Bacteroidia > Flavobacteriales > Flavobacteriaceae > Altibacter. The sequence goes on along the minus strand of NZ_JAIOHK010000002.1, from coordinate 9,426 downwards.
CCGTGGCAAATTTGGAACCCGTTGAATTGGCAGGTACAATAGTGAAGCGCGCCTCCTTGCACAATGCAGATCAAATCGCGAAGCTTGATATACGGGAAGGTGATACTGTATTTGTTGAAAAAGGGGGAGAGATCATTCCTAAGATTATTGCTGTGGATATGAATTTCCGAAGTCAGGCGTCGACACCAACAGAATATATTACCGAATGTCCCGAATGTCAAACAGCATTGGTTAGAAAGGAAGGAGAAGCGCAACATTATTGTCCGAATGCCGAAGGATGTCCGCCACAGATTATTGGTCGTATTCAGCATTTTATTTCTCGGAAAGCCATGGATATTGAAGGTTTGGGCGCTGAAACGGTCGCTCTTTTGGTGAATAATGGTTTGATTTCAAATTATGCCGATTTATACGAACTTACTATTGATCAAGTGATTCCTTTGGAACGCATGGCTCAAAAAAGTGCCGAAAACCTTGTGGCCGGAATTGAGGCTTCCAAGCAAATTCCTTTTGAGCGGGTCTTGTTTGCCTTGGGAATTAGATATGTTGGGGAAACCGTTGCAAAGAAACTGGCGAAGCATTACAAAAGTGTTACTGCCTTGGCGGAAGCTTCGGCTGAAGGATTGATCGAGGTCGATGAGATTGGTGATCGCATTGCCGAAAGTGTCGTTGCTTTCTTTTCCGAAGAAAAAAACAGATCGATAATTGAACGATTAAAAAGTTATGGAGTTCAGCTAGAAATTTCGGCAGAGAAACTGGCAAATCAGACCAATAAATTAACGGGTAATTCCTTTGTTGTTTCAGGTGTATTTACAAAGGTATCACGAACCGAATTAAAGAAATTGATTGAAGATAACGGAGGTAGAATTTCGGGTTCTATTTCTAGTAAGACCAACTATATCGTCGCCGGAGAGAATATGGGGCCGAGTAAAAAAACAAAGGCAGATGATTTGGGAATACCTATTATAAGTGAGGACGAATTTTTGCAAATGATTTCTTAAACTTCAGGGAAAGAATACTCTAATTACGTAATTTTGCAGCCTGGTAGGCGAGAATTCATGTTCAAAAAACTCAAACAAAAATCACTTCAAAAGCAGACCGAAAGGAACATTCGGCAAAGGGATGCGTCACAGGTAAACGAACCTCTTACAAAATTGGGATTATTGGTGGACGAAAGCGAGTTTCAGGATTTTGAAGAATTGTATGATTTTTCAATGCTTTTAGGAATTCAACGCAAGGATGTAAAGGTATTTTCATTTCTGCCAACCAAACAGAAACTTCCATCCTTACGTCAAAACCAAATCTATCACAAAGACTTTACCTGGAAAGGGGAAATTCACAATCAAAATGCCCGCGAATTCCTCGAAATGCCTTTTGATGTATTGATAGGCTATTACAAAGGGTCGCATGAATTTTTGGACCTTATGGTTTCTGCGAGCAAGGCAAAGTTTAAAGTGGGAGTCGCGAGAGCCGATCCAAGGTTCTACGATTTGATTATTGAAATCGAACCAGAGGAGATTTCGGCATTCAAAACCGAATTAAAAAAATATTTAAAGATTCTAAAAAAGATATCATGAAAGAACTAATTGGAACCGGTGTTGCCTTGATTACTCCTTTTACGGAAGATTTTAAAGTGGATGTGGCCGGATTGAAGCGGGTGGTAAACTTTAATATAGACAATGGAATAGATTATCTAGTGGTCCTGGGGACAACGGCCGAGAGCGTCACCCTATCTAAAACGGAGAAACAGCTTGTGATCGATACCATAGTGGAAACGAACAATGACCGAGTGCCATTGGTGTTGGGAATTGGTGGAAATAATACGCAAGAGGTGATTGAGGAGATGCAAACGCGTGATTTGTCGGACTTTACCGCGATTCTATCGGTATCTCCCATGTATAACAAACCTACGCAAGAGGGGATCTATCAACATTTCGCGGCCATCGCCCAAATGGCCCCAAAGCCTATTATCCTATACAATGTGCCCGGTCGTACGGCTTCTAATATGTTGCCCGAAACCGTTATTCGGCTGGCAAATGATTTTGAAAGTATCGTTGCGATCAAGGAAGCAGCAGGTGATATTGTACAAGCCATGCGATTGATAAACGGCTGCCCTGCGGAATTTTTAGTAATATCCGGCGATGATATGGTCACGCTACCTATGATTTTGGCCGGCGGAGCTGGGGTTATCTCGGTCATAGGAGAAGGATTTCCGAAGGAATTCTCCGAAATGGTACATTTGGGATTGAATAAAAAGGTAGATGATGCCTATAAGATCCATTACAAATTAGCACCGGCGATCGATTATATTTTCGCCGAAGGAAATCCGGCCGGGATCAAAGCGGTATTCGATAAATTGGGGATCTGTGGTGCCACGGTTCGTTTGCCATTGGTTGGCGTTAGCGAGGCATTGCGCGCCAAAATTGATGCTTTTGTAGATGGTTTTTAATTCAGAAAATGGAAATGGTGCGTTAATTTTTTCAAAACATGTGGGATCACCCGTGTTTCTTGTCCTATTTTAGCCAGATAATAAGTTTTTATTATCACGTATAATTCACTACTTTTGCACGATGTTTTTTAAATATATGAGAGCCAGCCTTTTAATTCTATTTGTAAGTTTACTATTTATGTCCTGTAGCCAGTATCAAAAGGTGCTACGTGGCGATGATTCGGGGCAAAAGTATGCCATGGCAGATTCATTGTACCAAATAGGAAAATATAAAAAAGCATTGCAATTGATGGAGCAGATTGTTCCGGTATATCGCGGAAAACCACAGGCAGAGAAATTGATGTTCATGTATGCAAATACGTTCTATAATTTGGAGGACTTTTATTTGGCAGGCTATCAGTTTGAGCGTTTTGAAACTTCCTACCCGAAGAGTGACAGTGTAGAGTTGGCTTCCTACCGTTCGGCGAGAAGTTATTATGAATTGTCCCCGCGCTATTCATTGGATCAAAAAGATACCGATACCGGTTTAGAAAAACTGCAAAAATTTATCAATTCATATCCCAATTCCGAACATAGATTAGAGATCAATACCTTGGTTTCGGAATTGCGTTACAAAAAAGAAAAGAAAGAAATTGAAGTGGCGAAGCAATATCTTCGTATCTCCGATTATAAAGCAGCCATCGCGGCCTTCGATAATTTTATCACCGACAATCCGGGGTCTGAATTCCGTAAAGAAGCTTTCTTCGGAAGGATAGAAGCCGCCTATAAACTGGCGATAAACAGTATTCCTCAACTAGTTCCTGAACGATTGGAGCAAGCGCAGGTGTATTACAATAATTTTGCGAAATATTATAAAGACAGTGACCTGAAGGCAGATGCCGACAAGATTTCGGAAGACATACAATTACGATTACGAACCTTAGAAGAAACGACAAGTTTAAAATAGAATTTATGAGCGATATTAAAAATTCTGAAGCACCTATCAATACGATTACTATTGATAAAAACCTTATAGATGAACCAACCGGGAATATCTACAAGGCTATTTCGATTATTGCCAAAAGAGCTACGCAAATCAATGGTGATATCAAGAAGGAATTACTCGAGAAGCTAGATGAGTTTGCTACCTATAACGATAGCCTGGAAGAGATTTTTGAGAACAAAGAACAGATTGAGGTTTCCAAGTTCTACGAGAAATTGCCTAAGCCACATGCTTTGGCCGTACAAGAGTGGTTGGAGAATAAGATCTACTATCGCAACACTCAAGAGAGCGAACTCGATAAATAATTAAAAATGTCTGTGTTAAGCGGTAAAAATATACTACTAGGCGTAACAGCCGGTATTGCCGCTTATAAATCGGCTTTTCTAGTGCGTTTATTAGTAAAGGCGGGTGCCAATGTGAAGGTAGTGATGACGCCTTCAGCTAAAGAATTTGTAACCCCCTTAACCCTTTCCACACTTTCAAAGAACGAAGTTTTTTCTTCATTTACGAACGAAGAAGATGAAAATGCCCAATGGAATAACCACGTTGAGTTAGCCCTTTGGGCAGATTATTTTATAATAGCTCCGGCTACGGCAAATACCTTGTCAAAAATGTCTCAAGGGACCTGTGATAATCTATTGTTGGCCTGCTATCTTTCGGCGAAATGTCCGGTGTATTACGCGCCAGCCATGGATTTGGACATGTATACACACCCGTCTACCAAAAAGACATTTGAGATATTGGGTAGCTTCGGAAATATTCAAATTCCCGCGACCTTTGGTGAGTTGGCAAGTGGTTTGGTGGGGCAAGGGCGTATGGCCGAACCGGAAGACATTGTTTCATTCCTTGAAAATGATATTCTGAAATCCTTACCACTACGTGGAAAGAGGATTTTGATTACGGCCGGACCCACCTACGAAGCCATTGATCCGGTACGTTTTATAGGAAACCATTCCAGTGGAAAAATGGGCTATGCATTGGCCGAAGTTTCGGCCGATTTGGGAGCTGAAGTGGTTTTGGTTTCGGGACCCTCACATGTACATTTGAAGCGCAATGCGGTGAAACTCATCCCCGTGACCTCGGCCAAAGAAATGTACGAAGCAACTCATGCGCATTTTGACAACTGTGATGTGGCTATTTTGAGTGCCGCGGTAGCCGATTATCGCCCCAAGAGGGTGGCCGATCAAAAAATTAAAAAGAAGGATTCGGTTCTTACCCTTGAACTGGAGAAGACCGACGATATTTTAGCTTCATTGGGGAAGATTAAACAAAAACAATTGTTGATAGGCTTTGCTTTGGAAACGGAGAATGAATTGGAAAACGCAAAAAGCAAACTCAAAAAAAAGAATTTAGATTTAATTGTATTAAATTCGCTTAATGATAAAGGTGCCGGATTTAAGTCAGACACCAATAAAGTGACTTTGGTGACAAAGGGCAATAAAGTGATCCCTTTTTCAGTTAAACCAAAAACCGAAGTAGCAAAAGACATTTTACAACATATTATAAAACAACTTCATGCGTAGATTATTCCTTTTTCTTTCGTTTTTAATTTCTACCTATGCGTTACAGGCCCAAGAGTTAAACTGTACCATTGTCATTGATGCGCAACAGACAGGTCAACCCAATCAGCAGGTATTTGCGACATTGGAACAACAACTTACCGAGTTTTTAAACAACACAAAATGGACGGATAAGGTCTATCTGAACCAGGAACGTATCGATTGTAATATGTCGATCGTGATTTCCGAATACAGCGGAGATACCTTTACCGGATCGATTCAGGTGCAGTCTTCACGACCTATATTCGGGTCTACCTATGATAGTCCGATTTACAATTACAACGACCGACAATTCAGTTTTAAGTATACCGAATTTCAACCACTCAATTTTAATATCAATACGTTCGAATCGAACCTGATATCGGTGATCGCCTATCATGTGTATACGATCATTGGCCTGGATGCAGATACCTTTGAACCCGATGGTGGAAAGGAATATTTTGAAGTAGCAAAGCAAATTATTAATACAGCCGCATCGAGCAATTATGCAGGCTGGAGACCTACAGACGGCAACCAATCCCGTTACCGATATAATGATGCTATGTTGTCTTCGGTCTATAAAGAATTCCATACTGCCATGTATGAATACCATCTCAACGGCTTGGATCTTATGAGTCAGAATCAAAGAGACGCCAAGTTGAAGATCATCGATGCCATCGCCACCTTAAAAGGCATTAATGACCGTAGACCTAATTCATTCTTGTTACGTACCTTTTTTGATGCCAAGAGCGACGAGATACAGGCGGTATTTAGTGGAGGACCTCAGGTGGAAATAGCCGCCTTGATCGAGAATTTAAATCGAATGGCTCCTACCAAGCGTAACAACTGGACTGAAATTAAGTTTTAAACATCCTTTCTTTTTTCTTGCAAGAGAATCAAAACTCTGTTACTTTAGAAGCTATATAAGCGCGCTGCTTTTATACCTTTAAATTCCATTTGTGATTACAACCCTTGCCATAAAGAATTATGCACTCATCGATGATATCCGTGTTGATTTTAATTCGGGACTGACCATAATTACGGGTGAGACCGGTGCCGGAAAGTCGATTCTACTTGGAGCTTTATCTTTGGTATTGGGCAAACGGGCAGATGTAAGCAGTGTTAAAGATGCTACTAAAAAGTGTGTCATCGAAGCCGAGTTTGCCATTGATCACTACCATTTACAACCCATTTTTGAGGAAAACGAGCTGGATTACGAATCGCATACAATTATTCGTCGTGAGATCTTACCGAGTGGAAAATCCAGAGCGTTTATAAACGATACACCGGTTGCACTGCATCAACTACAGGCCTTGGGACCTCATTTGGTGGATATACACAGTCAGCATGAAACCCTTACTTTATCTTCCGAAGCATTTCAAATGGAGGTCATCGATGTGTTGGCAGACAATTTGGGGTTGCTACGGGAGTATGCGTTGCAATTGGAATCTTTTAAGAAGTTGTCGACAACACTTTTGGAAGTGAAGAATTCGAAGGAAACTGCAACCAAAGAATTGGACTATAATACCTTTTTATACAACGAATTAAAAGAAGCCGACTTAGAGCGATTGAATCAACAGGAGTTGGAAGAAACCTATGCAACTTTAAATAATTCGGAAGAAATTCAGGAGTCGCTTGCGAAGATTCATCGGTTATTTTCTGAAGAACAGATTGGTACACTGGACACGGCTAAGGAGGCGAGACTTAGCTTGGGAAAACTGCGTAGTTTTTCTTCGGAATATGAAGCCTTGTGGAATAGATTGAACAGTGCTATTATTGAATTGGAAGACCTCGAACAAACAGTCGAGGAATTGGTTGGGAATGTTGAAGCAGACCCGCAGAAGTTACAAGAGGTAAATGATAGGCTGCAGACCTTATATAAGTTACAACAAAAACACAGTTTGGCTACGGTTGAAGAATTGTTAGGGCTTCAGACCGAATTAGAAGAAAAGATTGATATAACCCTTACCATGGACGAACGTATTTTGGAACTGGAGAAACAACTTTCAGAAGCCAAAAGGAGTGCCTTACAAACGGCCGAAACACTTCATGAAAAACGCCTAAAAGCCATTCCGCAGTTAAAACAGAAATTAGAATCGTTTTTAAAGGAATTAGGACTGCCCAATGCACAGTTTCAGTTTGTGTTGACACCTTCAGAAGCATTTAGAAGAATAGGCACCGACACCTTGGATTTGTTGTTCACAGCAAATAAAGGCTTACCATTTGGGTCGTTAAAAAAGGTGGCGTCGGGCGGAGAGTTAAGCAGGATCATGTTGGCGGTTAAGGCAGTATTGACACAGTATAAGAAGTTGCCAACTATTATTTTTGATGAAATTGATTCGGGTGTTTCGGGGGAGATTGCACATAAGATGGCAACTATTATGGGCGAGATGAGTAAGTCCATGCAATTGTTCAGTATTACGCATTTACCACAGATCGCCGCCAAAGGCGAACATCATATTAAGGTATACAAGGAAGATAATGAAGCGGTTACAGTTACCAGATTGAAAACACTAAACGAAGATGAGCGTATTGTAGAAATAGCGCAGATGATTGGAGGAAAAAAAGTGACCGATTCGGCAATTGCCCACGCAAAAGAATTATTGAATTAAATGTATCTTTGTTTTCAACGGTAAAATATACAAAAGAGCATTCATACTAATTAAGAAGATATGGCTTATAATCTATTAAAAGGAAAAAGAGGAATTATTTTTGGGGCATTGGACGAAAATTCTATTGCGTGGAAAACAGCAGAGCAGGTGCATGCAGAAGGAGGTAGGTTTGTACTTACCAACGCGCCCATTGCTATGCGAATGGGACAAATAAATGCCTTGGCCGAAAAGACAGGGTCGGAAATTGTTCCAGCCGATGCTACGAGTATGGAAGACCTTGAAAACTTAGTGGATAAAGCTACTGAGATCTTGGGTGGGAAATTAGATTTCGTACTACACTCTATTGGTATGTCGGTGAATGTTCGAAAAGGAATGAAATACACAGACCAGAATTACGATTGGACTCATAAAGGATGGGACGTTTCGGCGGTTTCATTTCACAAGACCATGAACGTATTGTATAAAAAAGATGCGATGAATGAATGGGGAAGCATTGTTGCACTCACCTATATGGCGGCGCAACGTGTATTTCCCGATTACAATGATATGGCCGACAATAAGGCCTATTTAGAATCTATTGCGAGGAGTTTTGGTTATTTCTTCGGAAAGGATAAAAAAGTACGGGTGAATACAATTTCTCAATCTCCAACGCCAACAACAGCCGGTCAAGGTGTGAAGGGTTTCGACGGTTTTATAGCGTATGCAGAAAAAATGTCACCATTAGGAAACGCTACTGCCTTGGATTGCGCCAATTATACGGTGACCTTATTTAGTGATTTGACCAAACGGGTCACGCTTCAGAACTTATACAACGACGGAGGATTTTCGAATATGGGAGTAAGTAATGAGGTCATGGAATCTTTTATGGAAAAACAATGATTTAAAATTTCTTGAAATTATTTATAAAAACCTGCTTTTAAGGATACTAAAGGGCAGGTTTCTTTTTTTTGACAAATTTAATGTGGTATTGGTCGTGGAAAGAACGTTGCTTGTCGAATTTTGTTTGAACATGTTATAATCTTTAGTATATTTAAGATAACAATAATCAATCCATTAATTTATTATGAAAAAAATTACTTTTTTATGGTGTTTACTGTTTTGCTTAACGGCTACAGTACATGCTCAGAATTTGCAATCATCTGCTACTTCCACGGCCATAGACGCTAAGGAAGCGACAGAGATAACAAAAGTACAGAAGCTTAGTGCTGGGAATATGGAAAACGTAAATACTACTAGGTATTTCCAACCGGCTCCGTATAATAAGAATACAAACACGGCTTTGGAAATTGAACAAGAACTTTTGGCGGCATCAGTTGCAGCTAGTTCTCAAACTGGAATTTCTTTGGATGATTTACTGGATCGCTATGCTGCGATGGGTCATCAAACAGGAAAAATTGATCAGCTTTTCACTATTGAAGAAATAGCAGCATTAAAACGTCATTTTGCATCTCAGAACAACAATATGATGGCGAACATTATCCCTACAGCGGGAGCGACCGAAACCTTTGCGGTTGTTGTTGGAGATTTTTTCTATGACCCATCTGATGGAGTAAATGGAGGTCCGGGTGGTGACTGTACAACAACATCATCAGGAAATTCAGGAGATTATCCTAACTGTGGATGTACCACTACAACGACCTTGACCGGTGTGGATCTAGAAGTTGAATTTTTGTCGTTTAATATATTTGGAACCTTCGATGTTCTTAATATTTATGATGGTCCTAATACTGCCTCTCCACAGATATATGATAGTAACTTGAACGCAAGTACAGATACTTTAGCAGGAATGATTGCCGCTAACGGATCTGCAGTTTTTACCTCTACGAGTGGCGCATTAACATTTGAATT